>JAAFKA010000033.1 GCA_013299115.1 Cytophagales bacterium | reverse complement strand
AATCGTACTTTCGCTAGTTCCAACTTGCAAAGCAATTTCTTTTTGTGATATATTCCTTGCAAAAAGTGCAGAAATTTCATATCTTTGTTTTAGGGTTAAATGTGCCATAGTTTTATTTTGATTTTTTATTTCGCAATTCAAAAATAAACATAAAATATGACAGTATTTAACCTTTTTTAATTTTCCCCAAATTTCATTTCAAACTTGATTCCAAGACTTTAATTTCAGCATCAAGCGTGGTACTTTCGGTTTCCAAATTAGTAGCCGTTTTAAGGGCTTTGTTTTTGCGAATTTGGGCAGAATAGATACCAAAATTAATCATTTCTGCTTTTTTCCCAACTCTGTTTTAAGCTTCAGCTTGTCGTCTGGGCTTAAAAGTCCTATGCTTTCGAGTGCCATAGTAGTAGTTTTTATTTTGTTATGTGCAAAATTGCAATACAAAAATAATTATTGTTATTTTTGTTTGCAAATTTTGATGAAAAATGATAAAAAGTACTTAAAAAACGCAACATTAAAAATTGGATTTGCTACCAATAGCAAGTGCCTAACGGCACAAAAAAGAGGGGGGAGGGGGTGCATTTGTTTACTATAAATATTTCGTGCCTAACGGCACTTAAAAAAATATACGGCTTAAAACGTGATTTTTGGGCGTGGCTTTGGAGGGCTTGCGTTGCGTTTTTCTGGGTTTGGTGGGCGAAAAAACGAAAAAAATTGCAAGCTCACTCATAACCGTACACCCATCACCAACACATCATCGATTTGCTTCTGTTTGCCTTTCCAATCCATAAAAGTCTGTTCTAAGACTTGTTTTTGCTCAGCAAGAGGCTGTTCGTGTATGTCAAAAAGCAATTTTTTGAATTTACGCACCATAAACTTGCTTTCTTTTTCGCCACCAAATTGGTCTTGATAGCCATCAGAGCAAAGGTAAAAGCATAAGGTTTCGTCTGCTGCTTTTTTAGTCAAATCAAAGCTATGTTTTTCAAAAACTCTGCTTTTGCTATCTTCGGAGTGTCCGCCAATGGGGTGCTTGGTGGCTTTTATGTCAAAGAAATCTGCATTTTCGGTGCTTAGGGTTGGGTTTTGTTTCAAATAGTCGGGCAGAATTTCGCTGTTTTTGGCTGTTACCAAATACAGTGGGTTCATTGCTCCTGCGTATTCCAGCAAACTCCATTTATCCGACACCTTTGAGGTGTCTGATAAAGCCAATTTATACGACGCCTCAAAGGTGTCGGATAGGTCTTTATTTTCCTCTTGGTGTTTAGTCAAAACCATAATGGCAATGTCCATTCCATCTTTGTTGTTGCTCTGCTCTTGTTTGAGAGCATATAAAATGCCTTTGTGCAGAGCCTCCAAAATCTTGTCGGGACTTGTGATGTGGTGCATATTTACAATTTGGTTCAACAATTCATTGCCTATCATGCTCATAAAAGCCCCAGGCACGCCATGTCCTGTGCAGTCGGCAACCACCATAATCACCTTGTTGTCTTGGGCAATTTGCGTAGTTTCTTGGATAGAATAACTACCAATGCTGGTGTCTTGAAACCAGTAAAAATCTCCGCTTACTATATCACGAGGTTGGTAAAACACAAAAAAGTCGTGTAGAGATTTGCTAATTCTCTCCTCAAAAGGCAACATGGCAGTCTGTATCCGTTGGGCGTAGGTGATGCTTGCTGTGATGTCTTCGTGTTGTTTTTCTATTTCTCTTTTTTGGAAATTCGCCAAATCTAAGGTGCTGTTTAGCTCCTCGTTTATGGTTTTGATTTCCTCGTTTATCTGTTTCAGATTTTCAGATTGAGCCAAAATTTCCTCTTTTTGTTGCTCCAATTCCACATTTTTTAGCTGCACTTCTTGGGTTCTTTGCTGCACTATTTTCTCCAAACGAATTTTAGCCTCTATTAAACGATGAGTATTCAATTTAACCAAAGAATAAACCCCCAAAACAGCAGCCAACGCATAAGCCAAATAAGCCCACCATGTACGGTAAAATGGTGGTTTGACTACAAAAGTATAGCTACTTTCGGTACTCATTTCTTGCAAAGCATTTTTTGCCCTCACCACAAATCGGTAGTTGCCTTCGGGGAGGTTGGTGTATTCTTTGCGTGCTTCTTTTGTCCACACCGACCAACTGTTTTCGTAACCTTCCAATTTGTACTGAAATTGGTTATCTTTTTCAGAATAATAACTCAAAGTAGCATACTCAAAAAGCAGAGAATTGTATTGATAAGGCAGAATAGTTTTCTCTTTTTCGTTCATCAGGCAGTTGCTTTGGCACAAAATAGAGTCCACAGACGAAATTTTTACCATACGCACCACCGCAGGAAAAGAGGACTGCGTAGGAATTTTGTACTTGGCATCATATTGATACAATTTTTCGCCTGTTGCCAGCCAATACACACTGTCTTTGTCCTCAAAAAAACTAAGTACAGGTTCTAAAAGTGGTTGCAAGGTGGTGCTGTCTATGGCATATTGCTGGTTTTGCTTGCGTAAAATGGTGAGAGTTTTGGGCAGCCACGCATTATTTTGGCTATCAAAACTCGGATAAAAACTTTTGTATCGCCGTTGTTTATAATCTATTTGGTAAGGATTATGCAACGCAAAACTTTGGCTTTGCTCATCGAAAACATACAAACCACTTCGGGTGGAAAATAGCAGTTGTTTGTTGGCATCTTGCACCACATAACAGCCCACCACTTCGCCTAAACCTTTGGTGTGGAGAGTAACTTTGGCATTTTTTACGCTGTTTTCGTTGATACTGCCCTCAAATTTGATTTGATAAAAACCTTCTTTGGGAACTCCCACCCAAACTGCCCCGTTTGTATCCTCAAAAACAGACCTGTTGATAGTCTTTTCAAACTCTTTGATATGTCCTAATTTTTCAAATTTTCCTTGTCTGAACCGCAAGACCTCAAAACCTTGATATTTGGCGTTGAAAACCACATTGCTATCTTTTGCAGACCTGCCAATAGCCATGGTAGCCCAATCAGCCTCTATATTTTGGCGAATTTTGCCATCGACCAAATAATAAAAACCATAATTGCCACCTGCCACAATTACATCTTTACCAAAAGGCTGCAAATCCCAACTTTGGGTGGCGGGCATCTGGGCTAAGAACTCAAATTGGTTGCCCTTTGCCACCATTACGCCTGTACTTGTCCCTAAATAGAGCCTGCCCTCGTGTTTCAACACATCATAAATGGTGCTTTGTATGTTTTGGGCAATGCCAAATTCTGTAAAAGGCAGGCTGGTAAATAGTTGTGATACGCCTTTGTCCGTAGCTGCCCAAATGTTGTTGTTGTGGTCGGTTAGCAAAGCATTTATATTATTATCGGGTAGCCCAACAGTTTTGTTGAGGTGTTGAATAGGTTTGCCTGTTTGGTCTATGATGTAGATACCATCTTTGTTTGTGCCAATTACATAATATTGTCTGCCTTGTTTATCTGCAAATTGTGTAGCAGCATAAGCCCTATTTTTAATAATCCAATCATTGATAGGAGTCTGTAATTGACTAAGGGTTTGGTTTTTGAGATGATAAACAGAGATACCTTTGTTATAACTTAAAATTATTAACTCGTCAGCCCCACGTGAACAAATTGCCATAATCCCACTTTCTGCCAAACTTGTTAGGTTAGGCAAAGGTGTAATTTTTTTGCCTTCTACTTTTGTCAAACCATTTTTATCACTCACTAAATAGACTACATTGTTTAGCAAGGTAGGTCTTGCAAAGTTTTCGTCAGATTTTAGTACCTCAATAATTTTATTGCTGCTACGTTGATAAATATACAGTTCATTTTCTCCTGAGAAATAGACATAATCAGCCTTGCAAACCACATTAATCACAAAAGTTACTTTCTTGATAGAGTCAGGCAATAGTGGTAGAAAAGAGGTAAATTTTTTGCCTTTTTCATCTTTTTGCACCATACCAAAATCATCACTTGCAGCTATATAAATATTATTTTCCTCATCAAAACTAATATCACGGACAAAAATTTTTTCTATGGTATTAGCCCATTTCACACCGTCGTATTCAAACAGTCCACTTTGTCCCATATAAATAATTTTGTTGGGTGCTTGGGCTATGCTCCACGCCTTGGATTCACCTTTGTAGTGATGCTTGTTATAGTTTTGAATAAAAAAAGTGCCTGTTTGTGCTATGGTAGCAAAACGCAATAAAAGCAAGACAAGCAAAAAAAGAAACCTTTGGTGCATGACGTAATTGGTGTTGAATGTAATAAGCTTTTTAGCACACAGATTACGCTGATTTTACAGATAAAAAACAGATTTTTAAATTTTTTTATCCGTAAGAATCAGCATAATCTGTGTTATCTGTGTGCTTAATTAATTGGATTAGCTTTTAACTAAACAAGCCAATTTGGTATAAACAAAAATAATAATTTTTTGAAAAAAAAACAACAAATAAACTCTATTTATCCGACACTTTTGAAGTGTCAGACAAAAACAAAAAATATCCAAAAATATTTGATTTTTTATTCTGAAAAACTAACTTGCAACACCATTTCTTACATGGTATTTTGTTCTATCTCAAACCTATAAAAAATCAAGTTGTCATGAAAAACACTAAAAGAAAATCTTTGTCTGAATTGTCTTTGTTAGCTACTTCAGAATTCATTCAGATTATACAATAGATGTTTGGATAAACGACAACTTTTTTAGCATAAAAAATACCAAAACCAACGAAATTATTACCTCGCAAGAAATAAAGACAATTTGGTGGGGCAGAGTGGAGTATGCAGACCTCGGCACACAACGGATGAAGCAAGCCCTGAAAAGTTTTTTGCGGACAGAATATCATTCTATTTTGTATGCCCTCATTACCTGTGCAGAAGCACAAGGCGTATTGATAGTTTCTAATCCTTATACCCTCAGCCGAGCCACGAATAAAATTTATCAACAGAGAATAGCTAAACAAGTGGGAGTGAAAGTAGCCGAACAAGTGCTGACCAATTCCATTGCCACTTTTAGCCAATTTTATGAGCAAAACCCAGCTTGTTTGTTCAAACCTATTTACAATTCTACCTATATTGCCATAGACAAGCAACAGTTTTTTACCTATCCTACACTAATTACCCAACCTATTTATGAAGCCATAAAAAACAAGGAAATAGATTTTCATGTCTATCACTTTCAAGAAAAATTAGCCTTTGTTTGCGAATACAGGGTAGTTGTTTTTGGCAATGAAGTTTATGCTTTCAAAATAGAGGGCAACTATGAATTAGATTGGCGAAAAGATTTAAAGGCAGTGACTTTTGAGGCAGTGCCAAACTTTGTTTACCAAGACCTTTGCCTGACTTATATGCAAGCAATGCAAATTAATTTTGGCTCTTTTGATTTCATAGAAACCTCCGAAGGCACGTATTTTATAGAGTGCAACTCCCCTGGTTATTTCTTGTTTTGCGACAAAAACCAAACAGTGGGCTTGGCACAAAAATTTGCTAATTTTTTGTGTGCTTGAAAAAGCAGATGTAAATATTAGAATTTATGGTAGTTCCACACAACTAATACTGTAATGCTATTAGAAGTACTATTTCTCAACTATTCATAAACTCCAACAACAAAATATTTTCTATATTTCTAATTAGTAGTACCATTTCTTACGTGATGCAAATCAAAAATTTTGGGAATCAAGGCTTGTGCCTTTTCTATGTATCTGCTGTTAAGTTTGGTAGCTACCTGATTTTGAGCTAAATAAACTAACAAAGTTTCAGTGGCAATGTTACCTGTTAATTCGTCTTTTGCCATAGGGCAACCACCAAAGCCTCCCATGGCTACATCAAATCGCCGACAACCTGCCACGTAAGCTGCCTGAATTTTTTGCATAGCCGTATGCGGATTGGAGTGAAAATGAGCCCCAAACTCTATATGTCCAAAATTTTTAATCAAGGTAGCAAACAAAGGTGTAATGTTATCGGGGTGCGAAACGCCAATGGTATCAGACAGAGCTATGATTTTTACGCCCATTTTGTCTAATTTTTGAGTAAATTCTGCCACAATTTCAGGATTGTAAGGTTCATTGTACGGATTGCCAAAGCCCATAGAAAGATAGACCACCAAAATTCGGTTGTACTGAATACACAAAGTTTGTAGGGCTTGCAATACCTCAAAAGCCTCTGCTATGCTTTTGTTGGTGTTGCGTTGCTGAAAAGTTTCGGAAACAGAAAACGGAAACCCTATGTAGCGGATTTCTTCGTGTCGAAGTGCTATTTTTGCCCCACTCAGACTTGCTACGATTGCCAACAATTTAGAATAGGTATTGCTCAAATTCAATTTACTTAATACTTCGGCTGTATCACGCATTTGTGGTGTAACTTTTGGAGAAACAAAGCTACCGAAGTCAATGGTATCAAAACCTGCTTGCAACAGGTGGTTAATGTAAGTGGCTTTGAGGTCAGTCGGGATAAAGTCCTTGATACCTTGCATGGCATCACGAGGACATTCAACTATTTTCATTTGTTTAGGTGTGTTTATTGGTAATACAAAAGTAGGAAAAGGTTAAATTAAAACTTTTTGCTTACCATTTCATAAAACTCTTTTACCTCATCTTTTTCCAAATCCCACGCAAAACGACGGAAGTATTTGTCTTTGATAAGCATAATGGCTTTGTGGTAATCACTGCATTGGTCTATCATGGCAATAGCTTGCTCAAATTCCTCTGAACTTCCACCAAATAAACCATTGACATAGGAAAATCTTTTGTTCAATGGTATCAAAGAACCCAAAGGCAAGCCCTTAAACGTATCTGTTGTGTCGTGCAAACTTGTGTGGTTATTGGTATCTTGGTCTAGGGCAAGATGCTGATGAACAGTTGTTGAGGTTTCTTGCGAAGTGTTAAATTGTTGGTTTACCGAAGTAGTTTCTATGGTTTCTGCCACTTTGTTTGCCTCCACAGGAGTTTCAGCCACTACTTTTACAGGTTCTTGGTAGTGGTTTTGCTGAATAACTGGTGCATAAATAGTAGAATTGGTTTTGATAGTTTCTACTACTTTTTCGACAGGTTTCTCTATTTGTTTTTCTATTGGTGACTGCACAACTTGCTGATAAACAGGCTGTTGTGTTGGTAAAATAGTCGAAATATCAAAAGCCAATGGGTCTTGGTCATGGTCTTCGTTTTTCGCCACAAAATTTTGAGCCGAAACAGGTATGTATTGCGACAAGAAATTGAACAAGTCTTGGCTGTCGTCTGCGGGCAAATTTTCTTGGGCTACAGTCTGCACCAAACTAACAGCCCTGCTTTGTGAAATAGTAGGATTTGCCTCTCTTTCCAAATAAGCCAACAGCCTATCAAAAAAATTTTTGTTTGCCTTGATATATTTTGCCATCGGCTTTACTTGATTGGCTACGTGTATGTTTTCGCCAATTTCTGTAAGCATTTTTTCAAAAAAACTTTTTGGTGAGAGGTGCAACAGCAAAGTATCTGCCAAGGCAACCTCCACCACAGGCTCAAAAGCTGGGCGGGCAATCAAAATGTTTTGCGACAGCAAATTCATCAGAGTCGTCAAATTTTTAGCTACTTCGGGGTTGGTGTAGTCAAAATAAGGACTACGCAAGTTGGTCATTTCATCTTGCCACTTCATAAAAATAGCTTTGACAGCAAAAAAATTCACTTGTTTATTTTGCGTAAACTCTACTACTTGCTTGCCTGTAATAGCCGAATGTTGTCTATAAAATTGGTTACAAAGCATAGAAGCAAGCCTTTTGGCGTAGTTGGCTACTTCTTGGTGGTCTATTTGCGTTTTCATCATTAAATATTGTGAAGTTGAGGTTTGCAGATAAATAAGTGAACCATGATGTATCGTCGTGATAATCATTTGTTGCTTGCTACTGAGGTACTGAGAACTCCTGATGGTGTAAGGAAATTTCATTACTTGCAAATTTGTACTAAGGTATGCAAAAAAATTTCCAAAATGTAAAAAAATAAATGTTTTTTCTGTTTGAGATAAAAAAAGTCTATTTGTGAGTTTATAGAAAGGGTTAATTTCTACAAAATTAATCCAATTCTGCTTTCTATTCATACAAGAAATAAGAATAAATATAGTTTCTTAGACAAAAAATTTAGTAGTTTTGTAGCCATTATTTAGGAAAGTTGTTTTTTGAGCAACTAATTCGCAAAAAACTGAAAACTGGTGAGTTGCCTATTACGCAACTTTCCTAAACAACTACTATTAAGCAAATATAAAACTTATTTTTTTATGCTCACTGCCCTTGTCATTGGTGCTTCTGGTTTGGTAGGCACTGCCCTCACCGAACAATTATTGGCAAACGACCAATATACTGCGGTTCATGTTTTTATCCGCAACCAGTTGCCCCTTCGCCACCCCAAACTCACCCAACACCCCACAGATTTTGACAACCTAAACCGAAGTGCTGCCCTTATCAAAGGAGATGTGGCTTTTTGCTGTTTGGGAACAACAATGAAAATAGCAGGGAGCAAAGAGGCTTTTTATAAGGTGGACTTTGAGTATGCAAATAATTTTGCTCGACTGGCTTACCAAAATGGCGTAAAAAGTTTTGGTATGGTGTCTGCAATGGGGGCAAATGCCAAAAGTATGGTGTTTTATAACCGCACAAAAGGCGAAGTAGAACAAGCCGTTTGCCAATACGGTTTCCCTGCGGTGTATATAGCCCGACCTTCGTTTTTGGTGGGCAACCGCAAAGAAACCCGCATAGGCGAAGAAATTGGTATTTGGATAGGCAACACTTTGGACTTTCTAATTCCTGCCAAATACAAAAATATTACAGCCGCCCAAGTAGCCAAAGCCTTGATAGCCTCCAGCCTAAGCAAAAAAGAAGGTGTGCATATCTTAGAGTCTGATGTATTGCAAAAATTTTAGTGAAACCTTGCAAGTGAAACCTTATAAGTGAAACCTTGCAAGTGAAACCTTGGCAGTGGTCGATAGACCCTGCCAATGGTTGAACGGAGGAATGTGCAAAAACCATCGGCAGGGTGCGAAAAAGCACCACTGCCGAGGTTTAGAGAAACCCTGCCAATGGTTGAACGACAAGCAACGAAACCATCGGCAGGGTGCGAAAAAGCACCACTGCCGAGGTTTAGAGAAACCCTGCCAATGGTTGAACGACAAGCAACGAAACCATCGGCAGGGTGCGAAAAAGCACCACTGCCGAGGTTTAGAGAAACCCTGCCAATGGTTGAACGACAAGCAACGAAACCATCGGCAGGGTGCGAAAAAGCACCACTGCCGAGGTTTAGAGAAACCCTGCCAATGGTTGAACGACAAGCAACGAAACCATCGGCAGGGTGCGAAAAAGCACCACTGCCGAGGTTTGAAAAGCACCACTGCCAAAGTTTGAAAAATGCTGCTGCCAAAGTTCGAAACAAAGACAAACATTTTTTCCAAACAAATTTTTTTTATAAAATAAACTCCTTATTATTGCGAGTTACAAAGTAAAATATAGAATAGCTTGCTGTGGCACTTTTTTTGACACTACTCAAAACAGCAAAGACCTAATTTCCTGTGCTGCATTGGTTATGCACAGACTAAAGTCTATGCTACAGTAATTTTCATACAATCTATTGTTATTATCTATCAAATCATAGACTAAACCCAAGCCATGAGTGAGCAAATTATCACCATTAAAGACGGCAAACTTCAAGTGCCAGACCAACCTGTAATTCCTTTCATAGAAGGAGATGGAACAGGACCCGATATTTGGGCAGCTTCTGTCAGCGTATTCGATGCTGCCGTAGCCAAAGCCTACGGAGGCAAACGCAAACTGATGTGGAAAGAAGTTTTTGCGGGAGAAAAATCATTCAAAATGAATGGAAATTGGCTACCCGAAGAAACTTTGACAGCCTTCAGAGAGTATTTGGTAGGCATAAAAGGACCCTTGACCACACCCGTAGGCGGAGGTATCCGTTCTCTCAATGTGGCTTTAAGGCAGCAGTTAGACCTTTATGCTTGTGTACGTCCTGTGCAGTGGTTTAAAGGTGTGCCTTCGCCTGTGAAAGACCCCAGCACGACCAATATGACCATTTTCAGAGAAAATACCGAAGATGTGTATGCGGGTGTAGAGTGGGCAATGGGAACTCCTGAATGTAAAAAAGTAGTAGATTTCTTGCTAAACGAAATGGGCGTAAAAAACATACGTTTTCCTGAAACTTCTTCTATTGGTATCAAACCTATTTCAAAAGATGGTACCGAAAGATTAGTAAGAGCAGCTATTTTGTATGCTTTGGAGCATAAAAAACCCTCTGTTACTATTGTTCACAAAGGCAACATTATGAAATATACCTCTGGTTTTTTCAAAAAATGGGGCTACGAATTGGCTGAACGTGAATTTGGCGACAAAGTTTTGACTTGGGAAAGATACGAGGAAATCAAAAAAACAGACAAAGCTAAAGCAGAGGCTTTAATGGCAGAAGCCACCAGTGGCAAAAAACTGTTGATAAAAGACTCTATTGCCGATGCTTTCTTGCAACAAATCTTAACTCGTCCTGCCGACTATTCGGTCATTGCAACGGCAAATCTCAATGGTGATTATATTTCTGATGCCTTAGCTGCCATTGTGGGCGGTATTGGTATTGCCCCTGGTGCAAATATCAATTATGTAACAGGACACGCCATATTTGAGGCTACGCATGGCACTGCACCAAAATATGCAGGTATGGACAAAGTAAACCCTGGTTCTGTGATTTTATCGGGTGCTTTGCTCCTCGAACATCTCGGCTGGAACGAAGCTGCCAAACTAATTTACAAAGGTTTGGAAACTTCCATCGCCAATAAAAAAGTTACTTACGATTTTCACCGCCTTATGGAAGGGGCTACGCTACTCAAATGCTCTGAATTTGGTGCGGAGATAGTGAAAAATATGTAGGAATCTGATTTATCAAATTCATAAAAGCAGGAATTTGATTTATCAAATTCTTGCTCTTGTATGTGCATAACCCAAACTTTCCAGGTCTTTATGATTTGGAAAGTTCTATTTCCCAAATTACCACAGTTGTATCGTCGGAGGCAGAAGCAAGTAGGTGTTTGTTTAGCCAGCAAAGTTTATTTATAGAAGTGCCATGTCCTGCATACCTACCTTTGTCTATCACTTTGAGCAATCTAAAATCGGCAGCACTCCAGAGTTTGATAGCTTTATCTTTGCTGCATGTAGCAAAAGTTTGTCCGTCGGGATTATACGCAATATGGTTAATCGTAAATAAGTGAGCAATAATGTCTTGGTGCAAAGAATATGATTTTTTCAACTTTCTAACTGTCATCTTTTCAAAAGATGACAGTTGGAGGGCAGGAAACTCTGTTTTCCAAACTTTGAGATGGGCATCGCGGCTGCCACTTAGCAAATATGTCTCATCGAGAGCATAAGTCAAACTAAAAATTGAATTTTGATGAGCTACCCACTCTTGTTTGAGGGCAAAAGTTTGGGAGTCGAACACTCTAATCATGGCATCACTGTATCCTACGGCTATTTCTTTCTTGTTCGGTGCTATGGCTACGCACCTTGCACTTTTATCACTGCATTGAAGGCTGGTGTGTAATTTCTGTTGCTGCCAATCTATTATCATCACATTGCCATCGCCACAAGCCACGACTAACCATTGGGCGTATTGCTGTATATCAAAAACAGCACTATTGGTAAAACCAGCCGAAAAAACTTCCTTTTGTTGCCCTAAATCCAACAAATGAATACCGTCTGTATTATGCCCAAAAACCAAACCATTGGTAGTTGGCAAGACACACAAAGCATAACAACTATTGGCAATATTGGCAATTACTTTGCCCAAAGGCTCGTCTGCACCTGCAAAAGTTGCCAAATTCCACTGCACCACATAGCCATCTGCCGATGCTGAGTACAGGCTATTTTGGTGGTAAGCTAAGGCATAAACTCCTTCTTTGTGTCCTTTGAGAGTATGTAGTTTTTTTATGGTAAGCATACAAAATTTTATTGCTGCATCAAAAAAGCTTTGATGTATTCGTTCAAATCACCGTCTAAGACATTTTGCACGTCTGTTCTTTCTACACCTGTCCTTGCATCTTTTATGAGTTTATAGGGGTGTAGCACGTAGTTGCGAATTTGAGAACCAAAATCAATTTTCTTTTTGGTGCTGTCTATCTTTGCCTTTGCTTCATTTTGCTTTTCCAATTCGAGTTGGTAAAGCCTCGATTTTAGCATTTTTACAGCTTTGTCTTTGTTCTGAATCTGCGACCTTTCTTGTTGGCACTCAATCACAATGCCCGAAGGAATGTGTTTGAGTCGGACTGCTGTTTCCACCTTGTTTACGTTTTGCCCGCCTTTGCCTCCAGCCCTGTATGTGTCCCATTCTATATCGGCAGGGTTGATTTCTATGTCTATGGTATCATCTACAACAGGATAGGAAAAAACCGAAGCAAACGAAGTATGTCTTTTGGCATTGGCATCGAAAGGCGAAATACGCACCAACCGATGCACACCGATTTCGGCTTTGAGGTAGCCATAAGCAAAACTCCCTTCAAACTCTAAGGCTGCCGACTTGATACCTGCCCCGTCGCCGTCTTGTTTGCTCAATTCAGAAACTTTGTAGCCATTGGCTTCGCCCCACATGAGGTACATACGGAGCAACATTTCTGCCCAATCTTGGCTTTCTGTGCCACCAGCACCCGAATTGATTTCTAAAACGGCATTGAGTTGGTCTTCGTCATTGCTCAACATCTTTTTAAATTCCAATTCATCGAGCAGTTTCAACACTTTTTGCTCCTCTGCTGCCAATTCGGTTTCGGCTACATCACCACTTTCGTAAAATTCAAACAGAGTTTCCAAATCACCAAATCCATTGGCTATGGTTTCAAAGCTCGAAGTCCATATTTTTTTCGATTGTATATTCTTTAGCACCTCTTGGGCTTGTTTGGGCGTATCCCAAAAGTTGGGTGCTAAGGTCAGTTGTTCGGCTTCTTTGATTTCGACACACTTGGTTTCGTAGTCAAAGATACCCCCTCAAAGCCTGTACTCTGGCTTTTAACTCTTTCATTTGCTCTTTGGTCATATAAATGAGTAGTTATAAATTTAAAAATGCTATTATAGGAAACACACAGGCTAAAGCCTATGTTACATTCGTTATTTGTGCTTTTTTTGCTGCATAAAAGGTTTTTCTATGTAGAGATGTATCAAATAGCAAATTGGCATAATAAGTACCAAACTTAACACAATAAACCAACTATGTTGTGGCAACTGCCCTTTGCCCCACCACAAAGCAAGACCTCCCAGAAATATTGCCATCGGATAGTGGGCAATATACAAAGTGTAAGACATATCTCCCAAAGGTTTTAGTTTTTCTAACCAAGTGAGCTTCAACCCTTTTGCCTGTAAAGTCAAAAGCAAGGCAACTAAGCCTGAAAAACCAACTGCCCACATAAAATCTCCTTGCAAGGTGCTTGCCCATGAAACCAAGCCAAGTTTTTGTAAAATAGAAGTTGGTAAAACTGCAACAAACAAGAAAACGGTAAGTGGAGAAAGCCAAGCCAACGAAATGCGTAGCCTTTGCACATAAATTTCTGCCAATAAAACCCCCAACCACCACAAAGGCAAATTCAAAAACACCCCTCTGAATGGGTCTAAAAACCCCAATGCACCCGCAGGCGAATAAAGGCAAGCAAAATAGCAAACGGCAACCAACAGTGTGGCAGGTAAAACAGATTTTCGCAAGGTAAACCACAACAAAGGATAGAGCATATAAATCCACCACTCTAAAACCAAACTCCAAACAGGCAACAGCGTAGCCCAAATAGGAAAATAAATGGTTTCTAAAAAGAACAAATTGCTAAAAAAAGTTTGCCAACTATGGTCATAATGCACCATCGAAGTTATCAGCGGATAATTGGCTACTTCTTTGTAAACAGGTAATTGCAACCAAAGCCCCAACCTGTCTATCACAAAAGCCAACAACATCATAAACAGCCAAGGCGGATAAATTCGTTTTATTCGTTTGCCCAAATAATCGGGGTAGTTGAATTTCACGTTTGCGAGGTTTTCATTTTTCAGTTGGCGAGCATAGCGGAGGTGGATAACAAAACCCGACAAGATGAAGAAAAAAACTACCATTTGATGCCCAAAACGAAAGCTGCTAAAAAAATACATCATCAGTTTGTCTAAGGTGCTGTATAGTTCGGGGTGTTGTTGGTAGCCCACGCTGTAACCTTCCCACACAAAGGCACGAATATGCCCGACAAGCACCTGAAAAGCTGCAATGCCTCGCAAACCGTCTAAAAAAATGAGAGGGTTGGTGTTTGAGTTGTTAGTCATGGTTTTTATACAGTTTCACAAGTAAACAATTCTGGTTGATTGGGCACAGGTTGGTAGCCCATCTGTGCTAAATAATTCACAACAGCTTCGGCAGACTGCCCCAACTGTTGGAGTTGAATAGGGTGAATTTCTACCAAAATATTTTTGATAATCTTATTTTTCAGGCTTTCTTTTGCAGATTGCAAGGCAAAGTATTCAAATCCTTCTATGTCTATTTTTATCAACTTTACATTTTTTATCTGATTTGCCTCTATCATATCGTCTAAACTGCGAGTTTTGACAGTCTGGCGAGCATAAAACCTGTTGCGAGAAGCAGCCACCAATGAACTTGCCCCTGTATTGATAGAAGGATACAAAATAATTTCAATCAGTTGCTCTTTCGTGTCCACCGCATAAGGTAGCAGTTGTATGTTGTCACATTTGTTGAGCATCATGTTGCGTGTGATAACACCCCACAACCTTTCTTGCGGTTCTATGGCAAAAACTTTACCTGTTTTGCCCACTAATTGCGAGGCAAAAATAGAAAAATAACCTTCATTTGCCCCCAAATCTATAAAACTATCTCCTGCTCTCAGAAATTTTTGCAAAACTTGTTCCACATACTCCTCATAATGCCCTGTTTCTAAAATCCTCAAGCCAAAGTCAGAAACCATATCAATAGACAAAATTAGTGGTTGCGTAGGGACTTGATAATCAATGCGTTGGGTATTGAATAGTTTTTTAGCCAATAGTCCTAATTCCACAGGACGGAGATTGCGTAAAAATTTTGCTGTACTGATTTGCATAAGTAATTGTAAGTTTTTAATTGTAAGAGGCTTTTACGTCAGAAAATCCTATTTAATGAGTTTTTTGTGTAACTTTATGTTGCTAAAAACCAAGCAAATGTAGTTATAAAATCACAAATTGGAAAGTTTACAACAATTCTTTGAAAAAAAGAGGACAAATTAGTCCTTTGCTTTGCAAATCTAAACGGAGTTTTATATTTTTGTGAAACACGCAACTGAATCAGTTTTTCAATCAAAACCAAACAAATACGACCATGAAGCAGCCTATCCTGTTGCTCGCCTTCTTGTTTGCTGTGTGCTGCCTGACGCACAGAGCATCTGCACAAAAAATGCTAAATGAACAAGAACTCATCGATGCCAAAGAATATACCAATTTGGCTGATGCCCTAAAAGACCCTGCAAATGTATTCAAGTTATCTATAACAGGAGCCATACCTGCCGATATTATTAAGTTGCCTAATTTGCAGGTGCTTATTATATCGGGGCAAGTAGATTTAAAGCAAGTAATCAGCCAGATAAGTTCCTTGCCTATTCAAGAACTCTATGTTCGAGAATGTCAACTCAGTTCGATGCCTACCGAAATAGTGAGTCTAAAAAACTTACGCCAATTAGATTTGTCGTTTAACAAATATACTTCGCTGCCCAACGAACTTGCACAACTTGCTAAACTGCACACCCTAAATTTGCTCGAAAATCCATTGGCAGATGCCGAAAAAGACAAGTTGAAAAAAATGTTGCCAAATACCAAAGTGCTGTTTTAGTTGTCTTTATAAGGAAAGAATAGACTTCTTGCTAAAGTTTAAAAATACTTATCAGACCCCTCTAAGGTATTTGATAAATACGGTTTTAAAGACTTTCGCAAGAAGCCTAATATAAAAAATGTTATAGAGCTAACACTTCTTTGAGCAATGTTAGTGCTCTCAAGTTTGCAGCATTATTTGTGTGGCACTACATAAAAATTGACAACTAAGTGATAAACTTACTTAAAGACCGCAAAAAAGCAATGTCTTCATTTTTCTCCTTTAAAACATCTTGGTAGCCTATTTTTGTTTGTTCGTGAAGTTGGAGTAAACTTTGGTGGTCTTTTCTCAAAAATTGTAATTCCATTTTGGCTATTCGCAACTGATTTTTCAAATTGCCCACTACATTGTCTATTTTGAGATGCAAAAAATCTGCTACATTGGGCGACATTTCTCCCTTGCCTTCGTAGTTTATGATTCGGTCTTCGGCTTGCAAAAAAGCAAATTCTACATATTCCTTAAAATAAAGCTCCAATTCATGGGGTTTTACCTCGTTTTTGCCGTTGGTGATAATGATTAACTCCGTAGCCCCTTGCTTTATTTGCATATCAAACTGTTTTTCTTTTGCTACCTCCACATATTCCTTAAAAGCATAAAGATATTGTATCAAAGGTGTTTGAAAACTCTTGTGCAAAGTGAGGGTAAAGTAATACATAGCTAAAACGAATTTAAGTAAATATACGCAAACAAAAGTTGCTTGCAATTTACTCTAATCATATTTTATTTTTTAATATTTTGCAAAATTGCTAATAATTTTTGTAGATTTCAGTTTTCATTACCAAATATTTTGGCTTTAACCACAACGACCATACATCATGACGCATACAAACAAGGAGCAAGAAAGGCTACGCAAGACCGTAAACAATACAGGCTGGAAAAAGTGGGGACCTTATCTTTCTGAAAGACAATGGGGAACTGTGCGGGAAGATTATAGCAAACATGGCAACGCCTGGGGCTACCTTACCTTCGACCTGTCGAGGAGTATGGCGTATCGGTGGGGCGAAGACGGCATTGCAGGTTTGTCTGATACCAAAAATACTTTGTGTTTTTCGTTAGGCTTGTGGAATGGAAAAGACCCTTTTCTCAAAGAAAGGTTGTTTGGGCTGACCAACCAAGAGGGCAATCATGGCGAAGACGTGAAGGAGTTATATTATTATCTGGACTCTACGCCTACGCACTCGTATATGAAAATGTTGTATAAATATCCGCACAACCGTTTTCCTTATGAGGAGTTGTATGTCATCAACAAACAACGCAGCCGTTTAGACCCCGAATATGAGCTGATTGATACAGGAATTTTTGATAAAGATGAATATTTTGATGTTTTTGTGGAGTACGCAAAAGCCGATGCCGAAGATATTTTAATCAAAATTACGGCTTACAATCGGTGTGGCAAAGAAGCCGAATTGCATCTGTTGCCTACCATTTGGTTTAGAAATACGTGGAGTTGGGGCTATTGGGAAGACAAACCTTTGCTTTATGTCAAAGATGAGCAACAAATTTTTGCTTCTCATGCTTCGCTGGGCAATTTCAGGTTTCACTACGAGGGCAAGCCCGAATTGTTGTTTTGCGAAAACGAAACCAACCGCCAAAAAGCCTACGGCAAACCCAACACCAGCCGTTATTTGAAAGATGGTATCAATGAATTTGTGGTCAATAACAAAGGCAGTGCCATTAACCCTTCGTTGAAAGGAACAAAGGCAGCCTTGCATTACCATTCTCATGTGGCGCCGTTTGGCAGGGTCGAAATTCGGTTGAGGTTGTCAAAATCTTTTATTCCGCCTTCCGCCAATCCGTACATGATGACTCCGCAAGAGATGTATGCACCCATGCAGGAGGCAGAATATGCACCCTCCACGCCCGAAATGCGTAAAACATTGGCAGAACCGCCGTTTTTGCACTTCGACAAATTGTTTGAAACCAGACTAAAAGAGGCTGATACTTTTTACGACCACCTCCAACTGCACCTGAAAGATGCAGAAATGAAAAAGATACAACGCCAAGCTTTGGCGGGTATGATGTGGTGCAAACAATACTATTATTACAACATAAACCAATGGCTCAACGGCGACCCTAATCCCGATTTAGAGCCTGTGCATAAAGAAAGAAAAGTGGGTAGAAATTCGCATTGGAAACACCTCTATAATTCCAATTTGATTTCCATGCCCGACAAGTGGGAATATCCTTGGTATGCCGCATGGGATTTGGCTTTTCACTGTATTCCGTTGGCGAGGATAGACTCCAATTTTGCAAAACGCCAACTGCAACTTATGTTGCGAGAGTATTATATGCACCCCAACGGACAAATTCCTGCTTATGAATGGAATTTTTCAGACGTAAATCCGCCCGTCCATGCGTATGGGGCGTGGAAAGTGTATTGCATAGATAAAGAGCAAAATCAAGGCATAGGAGATTTTGACTTTTTGGCAAAAATTTTCCACAAATTGTTAATGAATTTTACTTGGTGGGTCAATCAAAAAGACAAAGAGGGCAACAACTTGTTTGAAGGTGGCTTTTTGGGACTTGACAACATTGGTGTATTTGACCGCAATATGAAACTGCCCGAAAATACCTTTATGGAGCAAGCCGACGGCACCAGTTGGATGGCTATGTATTCGCTAAACATGATGCGAATTGCCTTAGAATTGTCCATTACCAAGCCTTACTACCAAGAAATGGCATCGAAATTTTTCGAGCATTTTTTGTCCATTGCAGGTGCTTTGTCCAATTTGGGCGAGGAGCAAAAAAATCTATGGGACGAGGAAGACGAGTTTTATTACGACCTGTTACACACTTCTGATGGCAAATACCAAAGACTCAAAGTACGGTCTATGGTCGGTTTGACTCCCTTGTTTGCCGTAGAGGTGCTTACGCCTGAACTCTTAGAAAAACTGCCCGACTTCAAACGCCGTTTGGAGTGGATATTGAAAAACAGACCCGACTTAGCCTCCTTAGTTTCGCGTTGGTATCAATACGGCAAAGGCGAAACCCGAATGTTGTCTTTGTTGAGGATTCACCGTTTGAAATGTACGCTAAGAAGAATGTTAGACGAAACCGAATTTTTGTCGGATTTTGGTATTCGAGCCTTGTCTAAACACCATTTAGAAAATCCTTATCATTTTCCTTTGGGTAATCATGTCTTTTCAGTCAAGTATCTGCCCGGTGAGTCCGATTCGTCTATGTTTGGGGGCAATTCCAACTGGCGAGGTCCTGTCTGGTTTCCTGTCAATTATATGATAATTGAGTCTTTGCTCAAATTTTATGAGTATTATGGTGATGACGAAAAATTTGAGTACCCAACCAATTCGGGTAATTTTTATAACTTGCGAGATGTAGCCTTAGAGTTGTCGAAACGACTCATCAAACTCTTTGAACGAAACAATGCAGGCGAAAGACCTGCTTACGGCAAAGCCTCAAAACTCCAGCACGACCAGCATTTCAAGGACTACGTGCAGTTTTACGAGTATTTTCACGGTGATTCGGGCTTAGGTTTGGGGGCTTCGCATCAAACAGGCTGGACAGGTCTGGTGGCAGAGTTGATTCACGATTTGCATTTGTAAAAATATGCTAAAAGTACGTTGGCAATGGTCGCAGACCTTAAAAGTACGTTGGCAATGGTCGCAGACCATTGCCAACGTACCTAAATAGTTATAAAAATGGAATTATGAAACTCTTAGACGTTGTTTTGCTATCTTTTGCGATAGCCGTTTTCCTTATCGGTATTCACCAATCTATGGTGTATGGAATCAAAAGCAGCTATTGGCTTTTTATGATTTCTCTTTCTTTTATTTTGGGCTTGCGTTATAGGTTGGCTGTGGGCAAAGCCAACCAAACTGTTGCCGAAATTAAAACAGAAACAGCCCATAAAAAAAGCAACAAAAAGGGTAAAAAATGAAGTGATAAGAAGGAATAAAACAATTACACTTTTTTACTCCTATTTTCAATGTTTTCTATTAACTTTGCGACTTTATTGCACGAAAAATGGAAACAACTACCGATATACAAAAATTACACGAAAGAGAAGCCACATTTCATAACGACTGGGCTGATGCCGAAAACATAGCTGAAATAGACGTTATTGCCCAATTTGAGGGAATTTGTGCTACCGAAAACAAGTTTATTGTGGCACAGATGGGCAACCTCAAAGGCAAACGGATTTTAGACGTGGGGGCAGGCTTTGGCGAAAGTTCGGTGTATTTTGCCTTGCAAGGTGCTTCGGTGGTGTCTAACGATATTTCGCCCAAAATGTTGGAAGTAGCCCAAAAATTGGCTGCTCGTTACCAAGTTACCTTAGATTATGTGGTTGCCCCCGTAGAGAAATTGGAATTTGCAGAAGGCACTTTCGATTTTATTTATTGTGCCAATGTGATGCACCATGTACCCACGTCTGACCACGAATTGTGGCTGACCAATATGCACAAATACCTCAAAAAAGGTGGTTGGCTCATCACTTTCGACCCCCTAAGATACAATCCTGTTATCAATGTCTATCGAAAAATGGCTACCGAAGTCCGCACCATAGACGAAACCCCCATAGGTTTTGAGATGCTCGATGTCTATAAAAAATATTTTAGCAAGGTCTATCACAAAGAGTTTTGGCTCTGCACCCTCTTGTTGTTTATCAACTATTATCTGTTTCAGGGCGTACACCCCAACCAAGAAAGGTATTGGAAAAAAATGTATAAAGAAACCGACAAAAGCATTGGAGGCTGGTTCAAAATCTTGATTTTGTTAGACCATTTCCTGCTTAGTCTGCCGTTTATCAACAGGCTGGCGTGGAACACTGTTATTTTTAGCCAAAAGTAAATGATAAGAAAACCTTATAAGGTTTTAAAAACCTATCCGAAACCTTATAAGGTTTTAAAAACCTATCCGAAACCTTATAAGGTTTTAAAAACCTTATAAGGTTTAGCTAAAGAATTATGATGCAAAAAGTTTTATTCATCGACAGAGATGGTACTTTGATAGAAGAACCACAAACAGATTTTCAGATAGATTCGCTGCAAAAGTTGGCTTTTTTGCCTGATGTTATCCACCAATTACATAGATTGAGCAAGCAAAGTCCCTACGCCTTCGTCATGGTTACGAACCAAGATGGCATGGGAACTCCTGCTTTCCCTGCCGAAAGTTTTTGGGAAACACACAACAAAATGATGCAAATATTTGAAAGTCAAGGGATTACTTTTGCTGCGGTGCATATAGACGAACATTTTGAGCATGAAAATTCGCCTAATAGAAAACCCAATACAGGACTATTGCAAGGCTATTTTTCGGCTGCTTACGACTTAGCAAATTCTTACACCATTGGCGACAGATTGACTGATGTGCAGTTGGCAAAAAATTTGGGTGCAAAGGGCATTTTCATTCGCCACCCCTACAACCAGCACGTAACTGTACCTGCCGATTTGCAACCTTACTTAGCTTTGGAAGCTAACAACTGGGCAGAAATTGTAAACTTTTTATTGCTACCCATTCGCCAAGCCTTCGTAGAACGAAAAACCAACGAAACCCAAATTTCGGTTGCTCTCAACCTCGATGGCACAGGCAAAAGCACCATTCACACAGGCATTGGCTTTTTCGACCACTTGCTCGACCAATTAGCCAAACATTCGGGCATAGACCTGCACCTGCACGTAGTCGGCGACCTGCACATAGACGAACACCACACCATAGAGGATACTGCCATAGCCTTAGGCGAAGTTTTTGCAAAGGCTTTGGGCGACAAAAAAGGTATTCAACGCTATGGTTTTTGTCTGCCGATGGACGACTGTTTGGCACAGGTAGCCCTCGATTTTGGTGGTAGGTCTTGGTTGGTTTGGGAGGCTGCTTTTTGGAGAGAAAAAATAGGCGAAATGCCAACCGAAATGTTCGAGCATTTTTTCAAATCTTTTGCAGACGGGGCAAAAGCAAACCTGAACATCAAGGCAACAGGCAACAACGAACACCACAAAATTGAAGGTATTTTTAAAGCCTTAGCCAAAAGTATTCAAATGGCTGTGAAAAGAGATGCAAATAAAATGATATTGCCAACGACAAAAGGAATTTTGTAACTATTTGATTAACAATAATTTGTTTAAATGAAAACCAACCTACAAGAATTTATTGGCACTCTCTACCACAACCAAAAAGTGGTAGAGTTGCTTTTTTCGAGCAAGCCCCACCCTCGTTTTAAAGATGAATTGTTTGAGGCAGATTCCCAACTAACCGAAGACAGGTTTAGGCGGTTGCTCAATTTCCAAATCATACAGGAAACAAACCACAAATACTTTTTAGATGAAAGAGTTGTCGATTTTTTGAGTGATTTTTTGCACACAGGCGAAATAAACACAGGGGCAGTTGGCGATATTTTGGAGAGAATAAAACGCAATTTGGCATACTACTCAGAAAGTCTAAGAGGAGATTATTTGCAACAGGTCAAAAGATTGTTGCAACGGCTACGCAATACTTTGCTGGCTTTGATAGTGAGGTTGCGGGGCAAGATAGACGAGTCTTATAAATCTGCACAGAGTTATGAACTCAAAAAAATGGAGTTGGGCTATTGCAGACAAGATATAGCTATGCTAAACGAGGGCATAGAGGAAAGCAAAAAGTTATTGGAGACTTACAAAACTCTCTTGGCAATAGACGAGGAAATGAATCAGTTGGTAATTAACCTGAAACAAAGTTTTTTGCAAAACAGCACGTATTTGTTCGATATTCAGAACCAAATTGTAGAGTATTTGCACAAAATTTACCAACAAGACGAGTTTTATAAGCACATTCACCGCCTCAAAGAACTGAAAGACAAGTCGGCGGGCTTGCATTATGTATCGAATATTAGCCAAGTAGCCCACCAACTCCACGCCTTGCACCTCACGCAGTATGAAAGACCGAAACCTTACGTTTCGCTGCACTATTTGTATGAGGAGGAAGGCATAAAAGTTGTCAAAAAGTTGAGAGAAAAGCTGCACACTGCCTACACTTATACGCCGCCTGCAAAAGTTGTTATGAACACCACGCTGGGCAAAACTTCGGTGGTTGAGATAGACAAAGATGAGTTGTTTGCTTTGTTTGCCCGCAACAGTCGAGATTTATTCGATTATTTGTTGCATTTTGACTTTTCGCCCCAATTTGCCAATTTTGACGAGGTGCAACGGCTCAATCTTTTTGTGGAAATGGTAGTAGAATATGGCGAACAGTTGCAATTTACAGACCATTATGCCACCTTAGATTTTACCAATCAACTGCAACAAAATCAGACACTTACCTATCAGGTGGTGCTGCCACAATAATTTGTATTACCTCCCAAAATTCTTTTTGCCTGTTTCCAAAAAGTCTATGAAATGCTGCACATTTTCGTCGTATTGGTGGGGCGTAGCCAATAAACCACCTGCAAAACCCGCAGTGCCAAGCAAAACATAAAAAGGCTGGGCATTGTTGTTGAGGTGTGTTATTTGCAAATCTGCATTGATTTTGCCTATGGTCTTTTTGGTTCTGCCATCTTTTTTCGACACAACCCACTCATTTTCAGGTACTTCTGTTGGGTCATCTACATACAAAGCCAGCACAATAAAGTCGTTTTGCAATCTTCTCAGCACTTCGGGGTTATCCCAAACCGCAGCTTCCATTTTTCGGCAGTTTACGCAACCATGTCCTGTGAAGTCTATGAAAATAGGCTTGTTCAGGGCTTTGGCAGCAGCTAAGGCTTCTTGGTAGTCAAAATATCCTTGCAAACCATGTGGCAACTTAAATTTGTCTATGTATTTTTTGGGTTGCAAATTTGCAGGAATAGTTGTTTTTTGGGGGTTAGTTCCAATTTGTTGAGTTCGCAAGGCATCGAGCAAATCAAATTCATTGGTTGTTTGCGGTGGCAAATAACCTGCTAAGGGTTTCAATGGCGAGCCGAAAAGACCAGGCACAAGGTAAATGCTAAACGACAGGGCAACCATTGCCAACAACAACCTAAAAACTCCAATAGATTCGGTTTTGCTATCGTGAGGAAGTTGGATTTTGCCAAAAAGATACAAGGCAGTAGCCAAACTAATGGCAATCCAGAGGGAAAGAAAAATATGGCGAGGCAAAATACCCCAATGTTCCACTTGGTCGGCTGTACTCAAAAATTTGAGTGCCAAAGCCAATTCTATAAAACCCAACACTACTTTTACGGAGTTGAGCCAACCTCCCGACTTGGGCAGACTTTGCAGCCACGAGGGAAACAAGGCAAACAAGGTAAACGGAATGGCAAAAGCAGCCGAAAAACCCAACATACCAATCACTGGTTTTATCACTTGCCCATCGGCAGATTGCACTAAAATACTACCTACAATAGGTCCCGTACAGGAAAAAGAAACCAACACTAAGGTAAAAGCCATAAAGAAAATACCAATCCAACCACCTTTTTCGGCTTGGGCATCTATTTTGTTTACCCACGTATGAGGCAATACAATTTCGAAAGCACCAAAAAATGAGGCTGCAAAAATAACAAAGACCAAGAAAAACAGTACATTGGGCAACCAGTTGGTAGCCAGCCAATTAGCTGCTTCTGCCCCAAATAATCGGGAAACCAAAAAGCCAACCAACGTATAAATGCCAATGATAGACAAACCATAAACGCAAGCCTCTATGATGCCTTTTGCCCTGTTTTTTTGCTTAGAGGTGAAGTAAGAAACTGTCATGGGTATCATAGGAAACACGCAAGGCGTAAACAAAGCCGTTAAGCCACCCAAAAAAGCAAGCAAAGCAAACTGCCACAACGAAATGGTTTCGTCTTCTATTGCCTGAACAGGTATTGTAATTGCCTGATTAACAGCAGGTTGAATAGGGGAGGGGAGGCTGTCTTTCATTACCTTTGCCGTATCAGACAAAGTTAGCGAATCGGGGTTGATTTTATTTTTTGTATCTTCTGTTGTTGTAACAGAGGTTGTGGTGGTTTTTGTGGTAGTGGTAGTTGTTTGTTGCGTGAGTGGAGTAGGGGAGGGGACATCACCCATGACAGTTAAGGTAGTCAAACTAAATTCCTCGTCTAAGGGAATACATTTGCCGTCTATGTCGCTGCACGTTAAGCCGTCAATGTTGCCTTTGAGGGTAAAGTTTTTGCCTGTGATTTTTATTTTTTGGACAAATTCGGCTTTCTTATCAAAATAACTGACCGTAGCCTCCCACACCTTGTCAAACTTGCTGATAGGTTTAGTAATTTCCTCTGTTTTGCCCACTAATTGGTAAGAAGGGTGCGGTACAAATTGAAATTTGGTAGGCATTGCCACGTCGGGTGGAAGTTGCATGGCGTACAAGTGCCAATTCGGTTCTATGGTAACCGTAAATCTGACTTCTATTTGGTCGCCAATTTTAGCTTCTTTGGCAGACAAAACCACCTGCCACGTAGCTGGTTTTTCTATTTGTGCCTGTGCTTTTTGCGTGCAACCGCAAAAGAAAAGCAAGAAGGTAAGGAGGAAATAAATTTGTTTTTTCATTGGAAATTTTTTCATACACGACTTGATATTTGGAGGATATTTCCGAATTGATAATAGGTTATTTGCCTATCAAGTAGGCAAATATACAACTTTTTTAAATGAGTCTATGTTTTTTTTGATAACCTAAGTAGTGATTTATGATTTACTTTTGTACCTTTGCAAAAAAAAAAGAAAATCTTAGAGCTTATAACTACTTACATTTTATACACCACTCTTTTTTCATGTCCACACACACCACATTAGCTCGCATACCCGATAGTTCATTGCCTCGTATTGTCATCGTAGGTGGAGGTTTTGGAGGGTTGCAATTAGCCAAATCTCTACACAATGTAGCTGCCCAAGTTGTTTTGTTAGACAAAATCAACTACCATACTTTCCAGCCTTTGTTGTATCAGGTGGCAACTTCGGGCTTGGAATCAAGCTCTATTGTTGCACCTTTTCGCAAGTTGTTTGGTAGCCAAAAAAATTTTTACTTTCGTTTGGCAGAAGTGCAGCAAGTACACCCCGAAAAAAATGAATTGACAACCAGCATTGGTGCTATTCGTTACGATTATTTGATAATTGCAACAGGGGCAACTACCAACTATTATGGCATGGCAGATATAGAAAAATATGCAGTGCCGATGAAAAGCCTGAATGATGCCATTTTGCTCCGCAATCATATTTTAGAAAGTTTTGAGGCTGCTTTGCAAGTGGAAAGCCACGAAAAAACGAACAGTTATATGGATTTTGTGGTCGTTGGTGGAGGTCCCACAGGCGTAGAGGTGGCGGGTGCATTGAGTGAACTCCGCAGCCATGTGTTCCCACAAGATTACAAAGAATTGGATTTATTTCACATGGACATTCATCTCATAGAAGCCTCTCCGCGTTTGCTCAATGGTATGTCAGACGAGGCTGGCAACAATGCTTTAAAGTATCTCAAACAGATGGGCGTGGAGGTAAAACTCAATACAGGCGTAAAAAGTTATGACGGAGAAACTGTAACTTTGTCCACAGGGGAAACTATCAAAGCAAAAACCTTAGTTTGGGGGGCTGGCGTGAAAGGCTCGCCGCTTAATGGCTTAAAAACAGAGTCTATTGTAAGGGGCAACCGAATAAAAGTAGATGAATACAACAAAGTGGCAGGACACGACAATATTTTTGCCGTTGGTGATGTGGCTTGTATGCAAACGGCTGAAACGCCAAACGGACACCCGATGGTGGCACAACCTGCTATGCAGCAAGGCGTAAACTTGGCTAACAACCTCAAAAAAATGATACGCAAAGAAACTAATCTACGCCCATTCAAATATTTTGACATGGGAGGTATGGCAACCGTAGGTAGAAACAAAGCCGTAGCCGATATTTTTGGGTTTAAATTTGGCGGATTTATGGCGTGGGCAGTTTGGTTGTTTGTGCATCTGATGTCTTTGGTCGGTTTCAAAAATAGATTTTTTGTTTTTATCAACTGGTTGAGTAGTTATTTTTCTTATGACAAGAGCAATAGGTTGATTATCAAGAAGTAAATTGTTAATTTTTCCTTGCAATTCGCAATTTGGCACTTCTGGCACGACTATTTTGGGCTATTTCTTCGGGAGTAGCCTCTATTGGTTTTTTATTGACTGCTTCTAAGGGCAGAGAATAATTGCCGTAAATGTCTTTCTCTATTTCTCCCTGAAATTTGCCTTTTTGGATAAAATGTTTTACTAATCTATCTTCTAAGGAGTGATAACTCATCACAACCAGCCTGCCGTTGGGTTTCAGAACTTCGGCTGTTTGAACAAGCATTTCCTCTAAGGCTTTGAGTTCGTCATTGACTTCTATTCGCAGGGCTTGAAAAACCTGTGCTTGGTACTTAAATTCGCTGTATTTGGGAGCAAAACGGTTTAAAATAGCTTTCAATTCTTGCGTGCTGCGAATTTGTTTGCTGTTGCGTGCCTGTATGATTCCTTCTGCTAAGGTTTTTGCATTGCGAATTTCGCCATACAGCCCAAAAATTTTGTGTAATTCGTCTTTGCTATATTCATTGATTACTTCTTTTGCACTGAGGTCTTGGGTTTTGCTCATTCGCATATCTAACTCGCCATCGAAACGAGTGGAAAAACCTCTGTGGGCAGAGTCTATTTGGTGAGAAGACACTCCCAAATCTGCCAAAATGCCATCTACTTGGGTGCAACCTTTCAGTTTCAAATATTTTTGGAAATACCTAAAATTGGTTTTGATAAACGTAAATTGTGGGTCTGCAATGGCTTTGGCGTTGAGTTCGGCGTCTTCGTCTTGGTCAAAGGCAAATAATTTGCCTTGTTTCAGTTGTTGCAAAATAGCTTTGGTGTGTCCGCCACCGCCAAAAGTGAGGTCTATATAAGTGCCTTGTGGATTGATTTGCAAACCTTCCAAACATTCGGGCAGTAAAACAGGTAGATGATACATGAATTAGTTTTGTAATTGGTTGTTTTATTATAGCTTTGATTTTGTAAAGCCCGTATAAGTTTTATACCTTTGCCCAAAATTAATATAAAAACAAGGAAGTACAATTTTCTAAGAAAAACAAATCCTTAAATGATTCGAGCCTCTATAATTTTTTTACCCTGTATTTTGGCTTATAGCTATTTAGATGACCCCCAAGTAGGCTATTTACTATCGTGGGGAGGCTCTGTTTTTATTTTATTGGCAGTCTTTTTGGGCATAGCCCAAAAATTACCAAAAGATTTGGGATTTTTTCAACAATTTTTTCGCCCTTATCTGTATATGCACTTATTATTTGCGACCTATACAAGTCTTACTTCTTTTTTTTATTTTTTGCACCTACAAGGGTATGTTTTTTTTGAGAAAGTAAATGTTTCGGAGGGACAGGAAGAGCTACAAGCCTTAGCCTTTGCCCAATTTTGTTGTTTGCTTAATCATGCTGCGTATGCTTATGGGCAAGTTATCAATATTGCAAAATATGAAACACAAGAGAAGGAAGTTGAAATTAAAGACATATACATACTTCGTGTGCTTAAATATGCTATTGGTTTCTATGTTCTATCTATTTTGATGCGTTTGACAGGTTTATTCAGTGCTGTTGCATTGATTTGTAGCTATTTTTCTTTTTTTTTATCTTTATTAGCTCTTCTAAAATCTGTCGAAATGAAAAAATATATTTTACTCAATGTGATTATCTTAGTTATTAATTTGGGGTTAGCCCTTACTACAGGTATGAAAGAAAGTATTTTGAGTATAATTATCCTACTTTCAATCAATTTTTTTAGTAGATATAAAGTAGCAACGATTATAGGATTTGTACTTGTTGCTAACTTACTTATTTACTTGCCACTTTATACCAATCAAGTAAGAGCATTGACATGGTATGGGCAAAGTGGCACAGTGATAGAAGCCTTACAAGAAACCTACAAAATAGCTATCAGTGAAGATGAAAGGAGCAAACAAATGGTACAAAATAGTCAATGGAGTTTTTTATATGCACGACTATCGGAGATAGCCATGCTTAGGAAGTATATTGACTATATACCAGCTAAAAGAGATTTTTATGGTTTAGAACTTGTAGAAACAGGCTTACTTGGTATCATTCCGCGTTTTTTGCGTACAGATGGAAAAAGTATAGACCAAACAGCCATGGAAAGGGCTTTATCAGCAGGTGTATTAGAGAGTTTTATAGCAGAGGGCGGCACTTCTGCCAAACCCTCCTTAGTAGCCGATGGTTATATGATGGGTGGCTTTTTTACTATTTTACTCTGTGGATTTATTTATGGTTGGTTATCCACTGTATTTTCACTGGCTTGCGAAAGATGGTTTGGTGGTTATACAATAGGAACTACTGTAGTTTTTATGTCTACATTTAACTTATTTGGATTAGCTATGCCCATAGAAAATGTTTTTGCAGCTTTATTTTATGGCATCTTATGCCTAATTGTATTAAGAGTAGCCACTAAAAATGTGGCATTAGAAAGTATATTTAGTAAAAAGCAATAGCAAAAATTTTTATATGAATAAGCTACTCATTGCCTATCACAAGCTATTTTTTTTCCTCTTTGGGGTGCTTTGCGTCTTCCAACTGGCTATGCTCGATGTTTTTCGTCTGCCTTGGTATGATGAGGTTTTTATGGTAAGTATAGCAAAAAATTATGCAACAACTAACCAATTAAAAGTAGATGACCTGATAGGATACGAACTCCTTAATAATGTAAAAATAAGTCCTGAAATTTTTACCTATGGCAAACTCTACTTCCAAATACTTAGTACGATTGGTAAGCAATTTGGATTTACTATTCATACCATGCGACTGCCCAATTTTATGGCTGCTGGCGGAATTATAGCTATTTGCCTTTGGTTTTTGCAATACCTACAAGTGCATAAAAAATATTGGATATTTTTTCTCTGCTTGTGTATGTTGCAAGAAGTTTTTTTTAGAAACCTGCAAACAGGTCGTATGGATTTTATGGCTGCTTTTTTTGCTCTACTTGCCTTAGTTTGCTACCTCAAAGCCCAAGAGAAAAATAATCTTGTCCGATTGTATTTGCTAAAAATAATGGCTGGAATTTTTGTTGCTTTGGCTTTACTTACCACACCCGAAGTTGTATTAATGATTTTGCCCTTTGGTATTTTGTTTTTCTATGAAATTGCAAACCAAAAGCAAAAAACTACTGCTTTGTTAAGCAACCTATTAATAGTCGTCTTGACAGCAATTATCTATTCTATTTATTGGATATTCCCAACCTTCAATAATTTTCAAGAATTTTTGGCTGTTTATCAAAATATAGAAACTAAAAATTATATTTTTGCCCTGCACCGTTTGAGTAGATTTGGTATTGGCTATTACCTACTTTTAACACCTTTTTTGCTCGTATTTTTTACAAGTCTTGTCTTGTTTATTCGCCACCGCCAAACAATTTATGTTGCTTATCTACCACTGTTGTCTTACATAATAGGCTGTGCAGTTTGTTATTTCTTTTTAGTTGCCGCGCCGCAACCTTATCTTGCCATGCTCATTCCTTTGCTTTATGTATTCGTTGTGGCAATCATCAGCAAATGGCACGAAAAAACAGACGATAAAAAACTGAAAATAGTGGTAAATAGTTTGCTTGCCCTCTTGTTTTGCGTTAATTTTGCAGCCGTTAGCATCAGAATTGCTATCTTTGCAATCAGTTACAAAGAAAGAGATTCAAAAGTAGTGAAACAAATCATAGAACAAAATATTCCTGAAAAAGCAAAAGTAGTGGCAGATGCTGAATATTACTACTGTTTATTGCCTAAAAATTACCAATTTTTGCCTGCTTACACCCGAAAAGACTACTGTAAAGTGCAAAATGAAATTTACGATTACGAATACCTGATAATAAAAAAAGGAGAAACAAGCAAATTACAAGCATACGCTGCTGATAGTGAACTGCTACCTATTGCAACCATTTCTTTTGGAAAACCCAACCCGTTATTTGAAAAAGCATTGTATTTCTTAGAAAAAATAGGCACAACGGGGGCTATTTCTTATGAAGGAACAATTTACAAGAAAATAAAAAAATAACTATGTTGATTAAAACAGCAAAATTTCTGCTTAGTAGTCCCGATTACAAGCAATGTCCACCCGATACGCTGCCCGAATATGCTTTTATAGGCAGGTCGAATGTGGGCAAATCCTCTTTAATCAATATGTTAGTTGGTTTTGGTGGTTTGGCAAAAACCTCCTCCACACCGGGCAAAACACAGTTGATTAACCACTTTATTGTCAATGAAAATTGGTATTTGGTAGATTTACCCGGTTATGGCTATGCAAAAGTGAGCAAAGTGCAGCAAGCAAAGTTTTCGAGTATGATAGAAAACTATATTGCCAATAGAACCAACTTGCGGTGTATCTTTGTATTGATAGACAGTCGCCACGAACCACAAACCAACGACATGGATTTTATGCGGTGGCTCGGCGAAAATGGGTTGCCTTTTGCCATTATATTTACCAAAAGTGATAAATTATCTGCTACGGCACTCCAAAAAAGTATCAACCACTACAAAGCCGTTATGAAACAATATTGGACAGAGATGCCCCAACATTTTATATCCTCTGCCGAAAAGAAAACAGGGAGAGAAGAAATTTTGGCGTTAATAGAAAAACTAAACAGTTAAAATGGCAAAAATCCTTACAGGCATACAAAGTTCGGGAGTACCGCACTTAGGAAATATTTTGGGGGCTATGTTGCCCGCCATAGAGTTATCGAAAAATCCGCAAAACCAGTCTTTGCTGTTTATTGCTGATATGCACTCTTTGACCAGCATAAAAGATGCAGCCACACGCCGCCACAATACCAACGCAGTAGCTGCTGCTTGGTTGGCTTTTGGTTTTGATACTGAAAAAAATTTGTTTTACCGCCAATCGCAAATCCCCGAAGTGGCAGAGTTGGCGTGGTATTTAGGCTGTTTTACGCCTTTTCCTATGCTGGCAAATGCCCATTCGTTTAAAGACAAGTCCAGCAATTTGGCAGATGTCAATGCAGGGCTGTTTACCTATCCTGTGTTGATGGCAGCCGACATTATCCTCTATGATGCCGAATTTGTGCCTGTGGGCAAAGACCAAGAGCAACATTTAGAAATTACAAGAGATATTGTAACGGCTTTTAACTCCCGTTATGGCGAAGTATTTGTGTTGCCCGAAGCCAAAATAGACGATGAAATTAAAACCATTGTAGGCACTGATGGCAGAAAAATGAGTAAATCTTATCACAATACGATTGACATTTTCTTGCCCGAAAAAGAACTGCTCAAACAAGTAAAAACCATTGTTACAGACAGTACGCCATTGGAAGAACCCAAAAATCCTGATACTTGCCATGTGTTTAAAATTTACTCCGTAGTGGCAACACCTACACAACAAGCCACATTGAGAGCAAAATATTTGGCAGGAAATTTTGGCTATGGACACGCCAAGCAAGAACTTTTTGCTGTGCTGAATGAAAAATTTGATAGCCAACGCAAATTATTTCACAAGTACATGAACAATCCCACAGAAATTGACAAAAAATTGGAGGCAGGCGAAGCAAGGGTTCGAAAAATGGCAAAAGAAAAACTAAGTATAGTGCGTGAAAAATTGGGTTTTTAAGTGTTTGCATAGTAATATTAAATTTATTAATCTTTAAAGGCTATGTGTAGGGTATTTTCGTTTCTATTATTATCTGCCTTTTTTGGGTTGTTGATTTCTCAGCAATCAACAGCCCAAATAAATCCTTATGGTTTAGACCCTTCTAAACCTCTCAAAGCCTATCATATTACCAATATTAGTCAAAAAGATGGTTTAGCGTCTAATGCTGTCAATACCATTACACAAGACCAACAAGGTTTTATGTGGTTGGTAAGTTATATTGGTATATCAAAATTTGATGGTGTAAGCTATACAAATTATCATACGCAACAGGTCGAGCAAATAAAAATTAATAATTTTTTCTCTATCACAGAAGACAAAAGAGGGGATATGTGGATAGGTACACATGGCTCAGGAGTGTTATCTTATAAAGATGGTGTTTTAAAAAGTCATTATGACAAAAAACTTACCGATATTCAATGCCTTTATGTAGATTCGAAAGATACGTTGCTATGGGTAGGTACACGCAATCAGGGTTTGTATGTGTATAATGGAATAAACTTTGTACCCTATCAACATCCATTATTGGATAAAGCAACTGTTACAAGTGTTTATAAAACCCCAGCAAAAGAGTTATGGATAGCTACGAATGGAAAAGGATTATTGCGTTGCAGAGATAAAAACTTTACAATTTATGATATTCAGCATGGCTTAATCAGCAATGTTATTTTTAGTGTTAAACAAGATGCCCAAAATAATTTGTGGTTAGGCACTAACAAAGGACTTATGCGTTTCAACCCCGACAGTAAAGAATACAAAGTTATTTCTGAATTAGACGGAAAGCAAGTTTCTGACCTTATCATAGATAAGTTTGGTTCTGTGTGGGCAGCTACAGATGCAGGACTTTGGCGGTTTAATGCTTATACACAACAGATGGAACAACTCACAGAAAAAGATGGATTAGCAGGCTCTATTCCTATTACTCTTTTTTTTGATAGGGAAGGAAATCTCTGGGTAGGAACTTACAATAATGGTGTGAGTATTATTAAAAATATTCTATTCGACAATTATGACCTACAAAATAGTACGAATCTCGCCATAGAAATAGCACCCGAGCAGTATTTAATAGCCTCTGATAAAGGTCTATACGAATTTAATAAAGGCAATGTCTATGAAAAAGAACTTGACAAAGAATTTAAAACCAGTAGAGTAAAAGGATTGATAAAAGATAATAAACAACAACTATGGATGAGTTTTCATAATGGAAGTTTAGTAAAATATCTACCAAATCAAAAGCAGGTAATTATAGACAAAAAACTACTGCATGATGAACAGTTACGCAAGTTGTTTAAGGATAAAGAGGGCAACATTTGGGTCGGCTCTCGCAACAACGGGGCTTTAAAAATTACACCTGATAACAAATATGAAGTCTTTAATGAGCAAAAAGGACTAAGTTCAAACTTTGTGATGGATATAAATCAAACCTCAAATGGCGATATGCTTTTTACCAGCAACCGTACAGGACTTACCATTCTAAAAACAGATGGACAAATTGAATACATAAACAAAGAAGTAGGCTTAGACAATGCTGTTTCATTTAGAACCTATGTAGACTCTGCACAGACTCTATGGATTGCGTCGAGTATGGGATTAGTTTGCAAGAAAGGGACAGAATTAACTATTTTTAATTTACAGAAAAAAATACCTAACGAAACTATTTATGATGTGATAGAAGACAAAGACGGCTTTTTATGGATGCCATCGCCTACTTGTATTATTAAAGTTCCAAAACAAGACCTTATTCAACACACAAAAGGGGGAAATCATACAATCAGATGGGTAAGTTATGAACAGAATGACGGACTTTTAGGAGAGTGCAAAGGAGCAAGTTTTGTGATGAAAGACAGTAGAGGTATGCTTTGGTTTCCTATGAATAGTGGATTTACAATCGTGCAGCCCCACAGAGAACTAAAAAACACACAAATTCCTCCTGTTTGGATTACAAAATTTACGGTTAATGATAGTAGCATCAGGCTTAATAAAAAAGATATTATCCTTCATGCAGGCAGTTTACGGTTTAGATTTGACTTTACTGCACTCAGTTTTGTAGCACCTTCAAAAGTCAAATTTTTATATCAATTAGAGGGATTTGATAAAACATGGCGAGAAGGTAATACAAAAGACAGGTTTGCAGAATATACAAACTTGTCTTACGGTACTTATACATTTAAAGTTAAAGCCAGCAACAATGATGGACTCTGGAATGAAAAGGGTGCTACCATATCCTTTGAAGTCTTGCCGTATTGGTATCAAACTTTTTGGGCATACCTCTTAGTATCTGTAATTTTAGTCGGTGCTGGTGTAGGGATAAATTATCTCCGCACCCAACGTATTTTAGCACAGAACGAAAAATTAGAAAAAATAATCAAAGAAAGAACTGCTGAATTAATAATAGCCAAAGAAGACTTAGAAGCAAATCTTAAAATCAGTAAAACTCAACAACTTTTGCTCGAAGAACAAAATCAAGATATTTTGGCTTCTATTGCCGTGGCCAAACGTATTCAACAAGCTATTTTACCTACCATGGCAGATATTTCATCTGCTATTGCCAATTCCTTTGTATTCTACAAACCTCGTGATATTGTCAGTGGGGATTTTTACTGGTCATCGAAGGTCAAAAAGAATGGAAGGACTTATGTTGTTTTGTCTGTTGCGGACTGCACAGGGCATGGAGTGCCAGGAGCTTTTTTGAGTATGGTAGGCTGTAATATTCTGAACAACTTGGTCATAGAAAATAAAATCATAGAACCTAATCGTATTTTAGCACTACTTGATAAGGAAGTAAGAAGAACACTCAAACAGGAAAAAGGAGAAAGCATAGAAGGAATGGAAATGGCAATTATTACCTTGCAAAAGGAAACCGAAAGTTCAGACACACAACACCTATTCAGGCAATTAGATTATGCAGGTGCAATGAATCCGCTCTACTACGTACAAAATGGAGAAATGAAAGAACTCAAAGCAACTAAACTGCCCATCGGTGGTGAATCGTTAAAAGAAAAGGAGTTTATGCTCCATACATTAGTCCTATCAGACCAGCCGACTATGTTTTATTTGTGTAGTGATGGCTACCAAGACCAATTTGGCGGCGAACAAAACAAGAAATTTATGACCAAAAAACTAAGGGAGCTATTGCTCCAAATTCACCACTTACCTACTAATAAACAACTCCAAATTTTGGAAACAACTTTTTACCAATGGAAAGGCACACAAGAACAGGTAGATGATGTTACGGTTATGGGTTTACTTTGTTAGTTTAAGCCTACACAATATTAATTTTATAAAACCCAAACAACTCTATTCTTATTGCTGTTAAATATCTTTGATAAGGTTAGGTTGCAAAGATGTCATCTTTGCAACCTAACCTTATCAAAAAATAATTTCCTATTCATTCCAAGCCATTCAATCCTGTGCAAACTTCTTCTTCAGACCAAGACCCTACGGCAGTTGCCCGCAAGCAAGACCACATTACCTTAGCTTTTCAGTCGCAGCTACAAGCTGCCACCTTAGACAGCCGTTTTTATTACGAACCTTTGCTGGCAGCCCACCCAACGGACTCTACACTGCAACCTTTTCGGTTTTTGGGCAAAACTTTTCGTTTGCCTTTTTGGGTAAGCAGTATGACAGGAGGCACGCAACTCGCCAACAAAATCAACCACAACTTGGCAAGAGCAGCAGGCGAATTTGGTTTTGGTATGGGTTTAGGCTCTTGCAGGGCGTTGTTGTATAGTGATGACTACCTAAAAGATTTTGCAGTACGCCACGTGATGGGCTACGAAGTTCCTCTTTTTGCCAACTTAGGCATAGCCCAAATAGAAAAGTTGCTGGCCGAAAACAAAGTTTATTTGATAACAGCGTTGTTAGAAAAATTGGAGGCAGATGGGCTAATAGTTCACGTCAATCCCATGCAGGAATGGCTGCAACCCGAAGGCGACAAAATCCTCCGCCCACCTATCAATACCATTCAAGAATTGTTGAGTTTGTTAGATGTGCCTATCATCGTCAAAGAAGTGGGGCAGGGCATGGGCAAAGCAAGTTTGCAGGCTTTGTTGGCTTTGCCATTGGCTGCGGTGGATTTTGCAGCCTACGGAGGTACAAATTTTGCCCAATTAGAACTATTGAGAAGTGAGCCAACCAAGCAAGAAAGTTATGGTTTATTGGCAACTGTTGGGCATACGGCAACAGAAATGGTCGGTTTTACCAACGAAATCATTGCCAATACACCTAAATCTGTTCAAACTCCACAAATTATTATCTCTGGCGGTATCAAAAACTTCCTCGATGGCTATTATTTGCTGCAAAAATTGCAAAAACCTTGCGTTTACGGACAAGCCTCCGCTTTCTTGCGTTACGCCCAAGATTCTTACGAAGATTTGCAAACTTACATAGAAACGCAAAAAAAAGGGTTGGCATTTGCCCAGTGTTTTCTTAAAGTAAGGTAAGGTTAATTTTGAATGTTTAATAGTACCATAGATGTAATGCTCAGAGGATGTCCGAAAAGTAAAAAAATGAAAAACAAAAAATATAAATAATTGATTTTCAATAAGTTATATTTTGTAAAATTCCAAATTTTTGCCTCTCAGACACCTTTTATTGCATCTGTAAGATAAAAATCCTAAAACTATCAATTTATGGCAACTCTATTTTATCTAATTTCATTTCAAACTTGCCGTTTTGAATATCCAACATTCTTCTGCCTTGGTTGAATACTTTGCAGCTAAATGTGCCTTTCAACACCCCATCTTTGTAGCTTTCAAAAGTAATTTTGGTGTTGAGGTCATCACTGTAATAAGGAATGGGAACAGCCGATTTTTTCACGTCATAGGTAACACGCCAAACTTTTTTTCTTTCAGGGTCTGTACCTGTTACAGTCATTGGAAATTGCATAGTTTCCACGTCTAAACCTGTCAAGAAAATACCAATTTTCTCTCTCATGTCCGCATGGCTTGCACGAGCAAAAGAAATGGAAGCCGCCGACCCGTCTTTTTTGCGGTTGTAGTAGGCTTTGTATTTGGGGTCGGGGTTCAAAACCACATCGAGGTATTTAAACTCCTTTTCTACGCCATTGACCGTTGCCGTAATTACGCTGCCTTCGTCTAAGGCATTTGCAAAGTTAGTCAAGGTATCTGCCTCGCCGTTGCCATCATTGTTGATAGCAGTTTCTTTTGTTGTAGGAGTGCAGGCAAAAAAGCCCAATGTAAAGCACACAAAGCTGAGTGCAATATATTTTTTTAGCATGGTTTTTTGGAAAGTTAATAAAATGATGAATTCTAATTTTAACATTTTTTTACATTTTTTTACAACACAAATTAGCTAAAACCTTGATAACAAATTACTTAGGTCTATTGCCAATAGGTTATTGAAAAAAACGGTGCAAAAATATAAACAAAAGCCAAATTATCCTAATCTATACCAAAATGTTTTTTTAGGGTTGGTTTTTCGGTGTAGATTTTGCAACTTTGCAACTACATAATCTCACAGAGGGTTAAAATCAAGATACAACAAAAAGCTATGAGCAACAAACTTATTCGTTTTGATTGGGCAATGAAAAAAATGCTCCGTCACAAGGCAAATTTTGAAATTTTAGAGGGACTTCTATCGGAGTTATTGCTTTTCGATGTTACGATTGTGGCAATTTTAGAGAGTGAAGGCAATCCCCAAGTTGAGTATGATAAGTACAATCGGGTTGATATTTTGGTGAAAAGCCAATCAGATGAATTAATGTTGATTGAGGTGCAAAATGATTCGGAGGTTGATTACTTCCAACGTATGCTGTATGGGGTTTCCAAATTGGTGACTGAATACATTAAAGAAGGAGAGCAGTATGGTACAATCAAAAAAATCTATTCTATTCATATTGTTTATTTTAGCCTGGGACAAGGTAAGGATTATGTCTATGAATACAAAGGCGACTTTATAGGCTTGCACAAAAAAGATGTCTTGCAAGCCACCCCTTTTCAAAAGAAAGCTTATGCCATAGCAAAGATAGCTGATATATTCCCTAAGTATTATATCCTGAAAATCAATAACTTCAATGACATTGCCAAAGATACACTGGACGAATGGATTTACTTTTTGAAAAACAGCGAAGTCAAAGACAGTTTCAGGGCAAAAGGTTTAGACAAGGCAAAAGAAAAAATGCGGTATGAAAATTTGACACCCGAAGACAAAAAAATGTACCAAAGGTATCAAGAAAACAAACGAATAGAAATTGCTGTGGAATACACCGCAAAAATAGAAGCAGAACAACGCAAAAGTGTTGAAATTGCTAAAAATTTAATTGCATTGGGTTTAGACAATGCAACAATAGCAAAAGGAACAGGCTTAACTCTCGAACAAATAGAGGAGTTAAAAACCGAAACCAAAGAATAATTTTGCCTACTTGTATAGGCAAACTAAAATACTTCTCAGTAAGCAGCACCAACCAAACAAGGCAACTTGTTTTTTGTTAATTTATTGTAATTGCTAATAAAAAAAAATGACCAACGCATTATTGCACGCAGAACCATTATTAACGGAAAATCCAAACCGTTTTGTCCTGTTTCCCATACAGTATGACGATATTTGGAAAATGTATAAGAAAGCAGAGGCAAGTTTTTGGACTGCCGAAGAGATAGACCTTTCGCAAGACCAAAAAGATTGGGAGAACACCAGCGAAGGCGAAAAGCATTTTATTTCTCATATCTTGGCTTTCTTTGCTGCAAGTGATGGGATAGTAAATGAAAATTTGGCTGCCAACTTTCTAAGAGAAGTGCAGTATCCAGAAGCAAAATGTTTTTATGGCTACCAAATCATGATGGAAAATATCCACTCCGAAACCTATTCGTTGTTGATAGACACCTACATTAAAGACGGTGCCGAGAAAAACAGACTGTTCAATGCCTTAGAAACCGTACCCTGTGTAGGCAAAAAAGGGCAATGGGCTTTGCGTTGGATAAACAGCACCAGCTTTGCCGAAAGATTGGTGGCTTTTGCTGCCGTAGAGGGAATTTTCTTTTCAGGAAGTTTTTGCTCTATCTTTTGGCTCAAAAAACGAGGCTTAATGCCAGGGCTTACTTTCTCTAACGAGTTGATTTCCAGAGATGAAGGGTTGCATTGCGACTTTGCTTGTTTGCTTTATACCCAACACATCAAAAACAAACTAAGTCAAGAAAGAATTTTGGAAATCATTACCGATGCCGTAAAAATAGAGCAAGAATTTGTTACAGATGCCTTGCCTGTCAATCTAATTGGTATGAATGCCAACTTAATGAGCCAATACATAGAATTTGTTGCTGACAGGTTGTTAGGCGAATTAGGTTGCAAAAAATATTACAATGCAACCAATCCGTTTGATTTTATGGAGATGATTTCTTTGCAAGGCAAAACCAATTTCTTCGAGAAAAGAGTGGCAGAGTACCAAAAAGCAGGCGTAATGACCGAAAAATCAAGTTCGCATACTTTTACGTTGAACGAAGATTTTTAAGGTAAACGTAGCCGTTTAATTTTTATACGTTGGCAATGGTCGCAGACCTTGACAATCGTATAAAAATTAAACAGTTGCTTTGTTTGCATAATATTTTCGGTTTTGAGAAACCGAAAACACATTGAACTTATACTGCGGGCTAAAGCCCACAGCTACAATAAACCCAACAGACACATGAAATTTGGCGTAATAGTTTTTCCTGGCTCCAACTGTGATGACGATATGGTCTATGCCTTGCAAGGGCTGGGGCAAGAAGCCATTAAATTGTGGCACAAAGATACTTCGCTGCAAAACTGCGACTGCGTGGTGTTGCCCGGTGGCTTTTCTTATGGCGACTACCTCCGTACAGGGGCAATAGCACGTTTTTCGCCTATTATGGAAACAGTCAGCCAATTTGCAGCCCAAGGAGGGTATGTAATAGGAGTTTGCAATGGTTTTCAGATTTTGGCGGAGGCTGGTTTGGTGCCAGGTGTGCTGTTGCGAAACACCAACCAAAAATACGTTTGCAAAAATATTTATTTGAAACCTTACCAAACCAATACCTTGCTCACGCAGGGTTTGCAAACCGACAAAGCCTACAAAATTCCTATTGCTCATGGCGAGGGTAGGTATTATGCCAAGCCCGAAGTGATAAAAGAATTGAAAAAAAATGGTCAAATTTTGTTTAGCTACTGCAATGCTGAGGGGCAAATAACCGAAGAGGCTAATCCCAACGGCTCAATGGAAAACATAGCTGGTGTTTGCAATGCAACCAAAAACGTATTTGGTATGATGCCTCACCCCGAAAGAGCAGCCAATAGTTTGCTCGGCAATACAGATGGAAAATTTATTTTGCAAAGTATTTTTCAGATGGCAAATGCTTAAATATTTATTTAGTTTCATACAATTCTTTAATAACATGGCTGTTTTTTCCTCTAAAATTTTGCTTTTTGGTGAGTATAGTATCATTTTGCACGCCATGGGTTTGGCTGTTCCCTATCCATTGTTTGAAGGTAAGTTGCTTATCAAACATATTACAGACAGTTCTCGCCGTATTCAGCAGTCTAACAATGAGTTGCGAGCTTTTTGTCAATATATCAAATTTAAAATTAAGCAAAACGAATTAGATGCTGATTTTGATGTCAAATCTTTGGAGTTTGATATTGCACAAGGCTTGTTTTTTCAGGCAAATATTCCGCAAGGTTTCGGTGTGGGTAGTTCGGGGGCTTTAACAGCCAGCTTGTACGAAAGGTATGTTTATAATAAAGCCATTCAACCTTCACCCAAAAACAATCCCAACTTGTCTCCGCCCTCTAATGAAGATGTGTTGCAACTCAAAAAAGTATTTGGGCAAATGGAGTCGCATTTTCATGGTTCAAGTTCTGGGCTTGACCCCTTGATTTGCTACCTCAATACGCCTGTACTCATTAAGTCTAAAACACAAATGGAATTGCCAGCCATGCCCAAATTTGAGGGGAAAAATGGAGCTGTTTTCCTCCTCAATACAGGCAGACCTCGAAAAACAGAGCCTTTGGTCAATTTATTTTTAGAAAAGGTCAAAAACCATGTTTTTGCAGACCTTTGCAAAAATGAATTGATGGTTTATAATGATAGTTGTATTCAGGCATTTTTGCAAAATGATGTATCCAATTTATTTACTAATTTAAGAGCTTTATCTGCTTTTCAACTTGCCAATTTTGAAACAATGATACCCACCTTATTCAGAGAAATTTGGCGAAAAGGTTTAGAAACCAACCGTTATTACTTAAAACTTTGTGGTGCTGGTGGTGGTGGTTTTATTTTAGGCTTTACGCCTGATATAGATTTTTTGCTCAAAGATTTAGACGGCTATCAGTTGCGAGTGGTTTATACTTTGTAAAAATTAGTTGCCTTCAGGCAACTATCCTAAAAAAATTACTCAATAAAAAAAATCACAACTATAATGTCTTACATGGTTTTGCGAGTGCAGGCTGTCCAGTGGTTTGCAGAAGTTTTACAAGCTGAATTAGCAGCTTCGGGTTTCGATATTTTTTTGGAGACCGAAACAGGTTTTGAAACCTCTATTGACAAAGAACTGTTTGCTCCCACAGCCACCGAAGTTTTGCTACAAGACCTGCAACAAACTTTTGACGAAACCTGTACCTATATGTGGGAGGAAACCGCCAAGCAAAATTGGAATGAGGTCTGGGAAAGTAATTTTGAGCCTGTGGTGGTGGCAGACCAATGCCTGATACGAGCAGATTTTCACCCATATAGTGGAAAATACCCTTACGAATTGGTCATTACGCCTAAAATGTCGTTTGGAACAGGGCATCACGCAACGACTTCCCTGATGTTGCAGCATTTATTGGAAACACCGCTGCAAGGCAAAAAAGTAGCAGATTGTGGTTGTGGAACAGGTATTTTGGCTATCATGGCAATGAAATTAGGGGCAAAAACTGCCGTAGGTTGCGACATAGAGGACTGGGCAGTGGAAAATACCTTAGAAAATGCAACTCAAAATCAGGTAGAACTTACAGCCTTGCAAGGTACGGCAAAAAATTTATTGCAACTACCTGCCACACTTACCGAGCCTTTTGAGGTGGTCATTGCCAATATTCAACTCAATGTATTATTAGAGGAAATGCCAATTTATGCAGCCTTGCTGCCAAAAGGAGGCACCTTGCTGTTGAGTGGTATTCACGAGGCATATAACCAATTGGTCATAGAAAGTGCAAATACCCACCATTTGCAACTGACTAACCAAAAGCAACAAAACGAATGGGCGGCTTTAAAGTTAGAGAAAAACAACATAACATAAAAAATTTAGTCAAATTTTTTGTTCCAAAAACGGTTGAGAGCCAAAATGCCCAATCCGCAAAGGATAAACAGCACACCTGTCAAGAAAAAATCACCACCAATTAAGCTAATATATCTGCTTAGAGCAAGCACCACCATATAACCCACGCCCCACATAAAGAGGCTTTTGTTCTGCTGCTGAATACCCGAATAAATTTTGTGTACCAAGATGCCCAACAGCAATAGATTGAACAGAACAGTATAACCTGCTGCCATGTCTTTGTTGGTGTAAGCCGCAGAAAGCCAAATGCCTGTAAGCACTGCATTGAACCAAAAGTAGAAATTCATTTGGCTGCGTTGCCACAAACCAATGCCCAAACCCAACAAATATAAAACAGGCAACAAAAATGGCAAAGGATAGCTGACAAGTTCCGCCAACACTTCTTGGGTAAAAAAGCCAAACGTGAGCCAATACAACATAAACAAAAAGCCTGTATTCAAGAAATTTTGGAAACGAAGTAGCAAACTTTCATCGTATTGTTTTCTGATAAGTTGCAACGCTGCATAAAACAAAATTCCATAAACCGCAGGCAATAAAAGCATAGCTACTTCTACTGTATGCCAACCTCTTCCTACGGCTTGTTGGCTCACTATCAACAAGTTGAGCATAAAAACAAAACCTGTCGTAAAAAAGCTAACCAAGTGAAATGGATTAGGATTGCGGTATAAAAACACACCAAAAGCCCCCAACAAAATCACTCCCCAAAACGAAAACTGGGCGTATTGCCACTGCATCAGCAACCAGATGAAAAACAACCCTTGCAAGACCACAACCAAAAAGTTGCTCCTAAAAAAGAACACAACAGGCAAAGAACCCAAAATCCACCATAGCACTCCATCGGGAAAATAAGCTGAAATGTGATAAATTTGTGCTTGCAAAGCAATATTTGCCCCAAACAACAGACAACCGAAAAACATGGCTAACTCGGCTGCGGATTCATTGTCTTTTTGGTATTGCCAAACAGCCACAAAATAGGTTGCAAACAAAGGTGCAATCCCCACCAAAGTACGCACCGCAATAGGCAAAGATTCCCAATTCATAGCTATCAACAGCAAAAAGCCCATAGCAGCCAGCAACAACGCCACAGCTTGCAAAATAAAACTTGTCCGCCTGTACCAAGGTGCAGGGGCATTCAGTTGGTATTGCGTTGCCAAAAGGTCGGCTTGGTCGGCTGTTATCCAGCCATTGGAAACCCACAAAGAAACCTCTTCTTTGAACCGTTGAGAATTATGTAAAAAGTGCCACATGGTTTGTATATTTTTTTACGTTGGCAATGGTAATTGTGTACGTTGACAATGGTCGTTGTGTACGTTGGCAATGGTCGTTGTGTACGTTGGCAATGGTCGCAGACCTTGACAATCGTACACAACGACCATTGCCAACGTACAGGCGAATGTATTGTTTTTATTATCAAAACCCAAACAAACTCTGAAATTATGTCATTCGTAAAATATTAGAGTTTATGAATAATTTTCGAAAGATGTCATTTTTCAAAAAAATGACATCTTTTTTCAAACCTCATAACAAAAATTTATTCATAAACTCTATCATTTAAACTTCAGCAATATTCCTGTATTGATGAAATTAGGCGAAAACTTTTTTGTGGAACAGGAGATTGTAAGATAAAAAAATTGCTTAACTTACAAAAATTTTTTGAGTATAAGCAATGGAACACACAGAAATAAAACCAGTCATAGGCATTACCATAGGAGATTTCAACGGCATAGGGGTAGAGGTGGTAATGAAAACTTTGTCTGATATCAGAATACTAAAAGCCTGTAAACCAATTATTTACGGCTCATCAAAAATCATTTTGAAGTATAAAAAGCTGTTGCAATTAGAGGTTTTTAACTTCCAACAAATCAATGCTGTCGAACAGGTGCAAGACAAAAAAGTCAATTTGATTAATTGCTGGGAAGACAACTTAGAAATAGAACCGGGCAAAATAGTACCCGAAGCTGGCAGGGCAGCGTATTTGGCATTGGCAAAATCTACCGAAGACCTGAAAGCCAAGCATTTAGACGCCATTGTTACTGCTCCTATCAACAAGCAAAATATACAAAGTCCTGATTTTCAGTATCCTGGACATACCGAATATTACGCCCACCACTTTGCAAAAGACGAAAGTTTGATGTTGTTGGTTGGCGAGCAAATTCGCATGGGTACAGTAACCACGCACATTCCGTTGAGCCAAGTGGCTGACCAACTGACCCAAGAAAAAATTATCAAAAAAATTAACCTCTTGCTCAAATCTTTGAAAGACGATTTTGGTATTCGCAAACCCAAAATTGCTGTTTTAGGGCTGAATCCTCATGCAGGCGAAGGAGGCTTGTTGGGGGGCGAAGAAATCAACGTCATTCAACCTGCGGTAAATTATTGCAAAGAAAAAGGGCATTTGGTGGCAGGTGTATTTCCTTCTGATGGTTTTTTTGGGGCGGGGCAATACAAAAAATATGATGCCGTTTTAGCCATGTATCACGACCAAGGTTTAGTGCCTTTCAAAATGTTGTCTTTCGAAACAGGCGTAAATTTTACGGCTGGGTTGTCTATTGTACGCACCTCACCCGACCATGGTACGGCTTTCGACATTGCAGGCAAGGGCATAGCCGATGAAAATTCTATGCGGAGTGCCTTATTTTTGGCTTGTGATGTAGTCAAAAATAGGTATTGGAGCAGAGTGGAAAAAGATAGCAGAGAAAGAGAAAAAGACATCAGAGATAGAGAAAAAGACAAGTTTAAAGGGGCAAAAGAATAAGCAAACGCTAAAATGAAAAAAGTTAGTGTCATTATTCCTGCCTACAATGCAGCAACTTTTATAGCAGCCACTTTGCAGTCTGTTTTTGAGCAAACTTATCCAAAAGAACAGGTAGAAATTATTGTAGTCAATGACGGTTCTACGGACAATACCCAGCAGTTGCTCGAAAGTTATGGCAAACAAATTCACTTGATAAATACGCCCAACAGAGGGGCAAGTGCTGCACGCGAAACGGGCAGGCAAGCAGCCACAGGAGATTTTTTGCAGTATTTAGACAGTGATGATTTGTTAATGCCCGAAAAAATAACCTTGCAAGTGGAGGCTTTGCAAAGGGAAAATGCAGAGGTGGCTTATGGCAACTGGTTGAAATTCAGGGAAGTAAATGGCAAAAGAGAGGAAATAGAAACTATAAACCGCCAGCTAAACGGCAGACCAGAAATAGCTTTGTTTACCAACTTTTGGTGTCCACCTGCAGCTTTGCTTTACACCAAAAGCATAGCAGATAAAATTGGGGAGTGGAACAAAGATTTGCCTATTATTCAAGATGCTCGTTATTTTTTAGATGCAGCCCTGCACCAAGCCACCTTTGTCTATACGCCCTCGTTGGTGGCTGCTTATCGGGTGGCTGCGGGGACTTCCCTCTCGCAACGCATGGGAAGTTTTAAGTTTACAAAAGATTGCTACATCAACGCCAAAGAAATTTATGCCCTTTGGCAGCAAGACCTCAACCACGACCCAGAAAAAAAACAGGCTTTAATCTCCGTTTTTTGCCAATGTGCCGAAACTTTGTTTGCCAATGACCAAAAAATTGGAGAAGAATGTTTGGACTATTTGCAAAAATTAGGAGGTACAGCCCAACTTTTTGCTTCTAATCCTATCAAAAAAATAGGAGCAAAAATCTTGGGCGTGCAAATGGTATGGAAACTATTAGATTGGTATAGGAAAAGATAGATTCTCTGGTAGTGTCACAGATGTAATGCTCTGAACCAACATTTCTTTGAGAAAAGTTATTTCTAACGTACTTGTAGCATTACTTGTGTGGCACTACCGATTCTCTATAGTAGCAAAAAAGAAACCTAACATCTTTTGCGAAATGTTAGGTTTCTTTTTTTACCAGAAACCAATCAAAATGTTGTGTAGTTACTTTGCGAGCAAGCCACACTGAAAGTAAGTTAAGTTTATCAATGGGTCAATAATTGTAAGCAAAAAAGCCTACTTATTTTACTACTGCTGTTGTGTCTTTTTTAGTAGTATCAACTGCTGCACCTTCTGTAGTAGTTGTAGTAGTTTCAGTAGTTGTACCTTCTGTTGCTGCTTCTTTTTTACCACAAGCCGACAAACCTAATACGCTGATAGTCAAAGCTACCAAAGTGAATTTTGCAAAATTTTTCATTGTTATTAAAAGTGTTTAAAGTTTCTTTTTATTAATTACAAACTTAATACAAGCACCAATAGAAAGTAACCCAACTCAAAAGAAAAAAAATATTATTTTTTATACATTTATTTAAAATTAAAGTTAAGTCATTAATAGCCAAAGATTTAGTTATTTTTATTTACATTTGTTTTGTAAAATAAAAAAAGCTAAGGATTTTAAAATTTGCAGTTCTACACAACTTCCTTTTAAGTATTTTCGTTATAATAAAAAAAATAATTCAATTCGATGAGAACTTCATTGTTAGTTTTCTTACTTAGTTTAGGCACTTTTTTTGGTGCTGTTGCCCAGGAAAAAACCATACAAACAGCCAAAACAGCTTTTAAGGCTCGGAACATAGGTTTAGTTTCTAATTTGCTGCACAGCGAGGTGGCTGTGGTGCAAGACGACGAACAAGTGGCAGCAGGAAAATCTGCAACGGAGGAAGCTATGAAAAACTTCTTTGCCAGATATGTAGCCACCAATTTTGATTTTTTGCATCAGGGTAGTTCAAAAGATGGAAAAACCTTTGCCGTAGGCAAGTATGATTTTCCGAGTGGTTGCTACCGTATCACAATTAAAATGAAAAATTATGGTGGAGAGTATTTGATAGATGCCATAGACCTTACGAAAGAGTAGGTTTCGGTAGTTTTTGTCTTTAGGTAAAATACAAATAAATTTTACTACCTCAACATTTCCACAAATAAATCCTGTAATTTCGGTTCAGCTTGGTGGGCTACGGCTATAAAATCTTCTAAGGTAATAGGTTGAATATAAGGCTCATAGCATAAATCTGTGATGACCGAAACAGCAAAAATTTTCAACCCGCAGTGGTGAGCTGCTATCACTTCGGGTATTGTGGACATTCCTACGGCATCTGCCCCTGTGTTTCGCAAGAGTTTGTATTCGGATTTGGTTTCTAACATGGGTCCCGAAACACTCACATACACTCCCTCTTGCAATTTCCATTGGTGCTGGGTTGCTAACTTTTTTGCTTTTGCCAACAATTGGGGCGTATAAGCTACCGACATATCAGGAAAACGAACACCCAACTGCGGCAACCCTTCGCCTCTTAGCGGATTGTCAGGCAAAAAGAGGCTGATATGGTCGGCGATGAGCATCAAATCTCCTTTCTGAAAATTTGGATTTAGCCCTCCCGAAGCATTGGAAATAAAAACTTGCTCTATTCCTAACTGTTTCATGACATAAACGGGGAAAGCCACTTGTCGCATGGAGTAGCCCTCGTAATAGTGAAACCTACCTTGCATAGCCAGCACTGTTTTGCCCGCCAACTTGCCGATTAACAACTTACCTCGATGACTTTCTACTGTGGAAACAGGAAAATGCGGAATATCGACATAATCTAATGCCAACTGAAGGTCTATTTCTGTTGCCAACCCCCCCAAACCTGTGCCTAAGATAATTCCTGTGTCAATAGGATACTGATAATGCTGCTTGATAAATTGGCAAGCCGTTGAAAGTTGTTCGATATAGGTCATAAAATTACGAGTTTAAGCTGTAAAATACCTTTTCTGCCCTAATTGTTTTGCCCTAATTGCCTACAAAAACACCTTCTGCACATCACAAGTAGACTCTTTGCCTATTTTATCAAAATTTTGGTCGAGCCATTCCTTGCCGTATTTTTTGCCTAACCTGTGTAGCCAAAGCAAAAAATCCCAGTTGGCGTTGAGTTTACTCGATGTGTTGAACTGTGCTAAATCTTTTTCAGGATTGATATTGTGTAGCAACAAGTTTTTGAAACGGTTGTCTATATTGATACCATTTTCGAGCATTTTTTGCACAAAATTGACTCTCCGCATTTCTAACATCAGGCTTGAATTAAAACTCAATTCGTTTATTCTGTCCTGAATTTCTAAGGCAGTCATTGGCGTGTGGTCTATCTCTATGGGGTTGATTTGCACTATCAAAATATCGTTGCAATCTGTGCCATCGATGAGGGGAAAAATAGGCGGATTGCCCATATAGCCACCGTCCCAGTAGTCCTCGCCGTCTATGCGAACAGCCTGAAACAAAAACGGCAAGCAAGCCGAAGCTAAAATGGCATCTACCGAAATTTCTTTGGTGCGAAACACTTTTGCTCTGCCTCGCCTTACGTTGGTAGCACAAACAAATAACTTAGTCTGCTGGCACTGTTGCAATTCCTCAAAGTTGATAAATTCTAACAAAACATTTTTCAATGGATTGAGATTCAACGGATTGAATTGATAAGGCGAAACAAATTGCATCACTTGGTGTAAAAAGTTGAACGTAAACGAAGTATCCATGTTGCCAGGGCTTCTTAGCTTGTCGTACCAACTGGGCTGAATAGGCGTGAAAGCATTGATGTCGGCTATTTTTCGCCAAAACTTATGCAACAGTTCTTTTGCACCTTGTTTGCCCCCTTTCATTAAGCCGTAGGCTAACATGGCAGCATTCATAGCCCCTGCACTGGTGCCGCAGATGCCTGCAATGTGCAGTTCTTCGTGTTCGAGCAAACTTTCTAATACACCCCAAGTAAAGGCACCGTGAGAACCTCCGCCTTGTAAGGCTACGTCTATGTGTTTCATTTTTAATTTTTTCTTATTGTTTGGCTGTGTAACTTACATTATTTTCGATACGCCTCTTTCTATTCACTATTCTTAAGCAACGCAGATTCACTTATCCTTCTCTCTTGCCAATAAGTTACTCAATCTCCAAATTTACCAAGCCCAATTTTTGTTTGAGTTGGGTCAATACCTTTTTTTCTTTTGCTGAAATGCCATCAGAAGCATCTGCCACGATGTAGATGACTTCGGTAATTTCCTCTCGCAAATCTGGTTTTTTGCTCAAAATAGTTTGCAGAACAGGAATAACATCTTCCTCCCATGTGTGCAGTTCTCTTACCAAAAACTTAACAGCCTTTTCATATTCCTCCTCCAATCTTTCTTGTTGGTCGTCTTCGAAGGAATTTGCCATGGCTCGTGTTAATTGGTTGATATACAGCCACTCCTCGTGGTCTATGTCCCCGTCGGCAGCTACCACCAAAATAGCAGGAAAAAAAACTAACAAAGTTTCAAACTCCTCTGCCGAAAGTTGGGTTTTGGAGTTAGTCAAAAAGTCTTGGTGCAGCGTAGAGAAGTTGCTCATATTTTTTTATACTGTTTTTTTAACGTGCTTTCGGTTGCTTACAATCGAAATTATGTAAAAGTTATGTTTGGGTTGTGAGCAACCCAAACCACGATATTCAAAATTATTTTAGCTCTTTCACAAACAATTCCTTAATTCGGGCAGCCCCATTGGAAGCTACGCAAACAGCTACACTCACCTCCACTGAGTCTTTTGAAACCCAAGAAGTAGATTTTTCCAAATCTTTTGCATTGGTTTGGGTTGTAAAATAAGATTCTACACCAGCCTTCACTTCTATCTGCGAATAATAAGGTTTGCTCTGCACAATTACCTGCATACAAACATTGTCGGTGGTTGGTTTTTCTTTCCAAAGTCCTACGACCTCCTGAAAATTGTCTTTGGGTTTGAGTTCTACATACAATTTATCGCCAAAAGTAAATTGTGTAGCCTGCAAAGAATCTATGTCAGTTTTGACAGAATCCAGCCAAATACGGTTGAAAGTATAGTTCAACTCTACATAGTTGCCCCTAAAAATATCTCTTGGGTCTTTTGCCTCCACTTTTAGCAAAATCTCCTTGCCTACCCACAACGGATAGAGTGCCTTGACAAACATTCCTGCCAATATCAACAGTTGCAAACCAATGAGCAACCACAAACCTTGTTTTTTGTTCATAAATGTAATTCGTCTTTGGGCTGTATATTCGCCTTTAGGCAAATGGGTTAGGCAAAAATCTACGCTTGTCAAGGTCTTCGACCATTGCCAACGTAGCTACAAAATCATAATTTTATCTTTTTTGATAAACCGCATCACAATATCATTCATTAGTTCGAGAGTAGTCCGCAACGACTCGTAGGCGGGCAAGGACTTGTCTTTGTCTAACAAAGTTTTCCAATGATTGAAAGCAAATTGGTCTTCTGCAAAATGAATACCCGCATAGATTTTTTGCGGTGTAATGGTCATTGCCAACGTAACCCCACATTCGTCTTTTAGTCGCAACAGGTTTTCACAAACTGTTTCATTCAAAATTTGGTGAGTTTCTACGTAATTGTCGCTATAGACTGCAAAATTTTTCGCAAATTCTTTGTTGTGCATCTCCACATAGTCAAAGGTTTTGGTTCTTTCTTTGTCAAAAAAATCAACTTTAAACAAGGGTACATTTTGCAATTTTTTTCCCAATACACCAAAAGTTTCTTGCAAAGTATTAGGCAACAGCAAGGTATTGCTTCTGATGCTGGTTTTGCTTTCGCCTATCAAGAAAAAACCTTCAAAAGTATCTTTCCATTCGCCATCCGTATCGTCATAGCCCATGTGCAGGTGCGAGGCTGCAAGAGTCATAAACTTGTTTTCGCCTTTGTGGTAATGACTTCCACTATAATGTTCGGGCATCATTTCGTAGAGCATACTGGGCTGCAAGTCGAGGTAAGGAATACACATATCCTCCTTGTAATTCATAGCCCTGATGTGTGCCGACAAGGTTTCTTTTATCAACAATTCTTTGTAAGCAGCTTCAATTTCGTTGGTTTTATCAAAAAATTGGTGATAAATCCAATAGGCAAACAAAGGCAGGGCAAACAAGGAGGCAAAGATGGTCAAGGAGTGCAACAACTCCATGACTATCAACAAGCTATGTACGAAGATGAGTAAAGTCAAAATAATGCCCATTGCCACCCTTTTTTTGATGACACCAAGCCGTTGCTGCTCCAATTCTTGCAAGACAGGCAACAATTTTTCCTCATAAAAACTATCAAAATCCATTGGTTGGTTGTTAAGTCTAAGGTTTTCGAGGTTTGAAAAGCCGAAGTTAAAAAAATAGAAACGCAAAACAAAATATTTGCAAAAATGGTAAGCAAATAACTTAACTCCAATGCTATTAAGCTAAGAAACCGTTTCATATAGCTTTTCTGTAATTATTTTGTACTACCAAATTTCGCCTTTTCGCCAAACTTTTTTGGCGTTTAGGCATTGGTTTGTTTGGAACCACTGGTA
>JAAFKA010000032.1 GCA_013299115.1 Cytophagales bacterium | reverse complement strand
TAATGTTAGCCCCACCGCAGAACCTTGCTGCTGACAAACTTGTCAAAATAATGTTCGGAACAGCTATGAAACGAACCTGAACAGGCACTGCTGCATTGAAGTTGTCGTTACCTGCTTGGGTCAATTCCAACACTGTTTCGCCGCCTGCGGTCATATTTACAGTTCCTGCTGCTTGATTAACAGTTCCTGTGCCACTCACAATGCGTATGGAAACAGGCAAATTGGAACTTGCTACTGCACTCAAATTAATTGCTGTGTTGAGCAACGGATTAATAGGCTGCGTAAACCTGATAGTTTGGTTTGCTTTTGCAACCTCAAAAGTACGAACTACATTCGTTGCTGCATTCCACAAATCATTGCCAGCTTGGGCAAAAGTCAAAGTAATAACGCCAGCCCCGTTGATAGTCAGGGTATTGCCAACTATTGTTGCATTGCCAGTTACGGTTGTTGTTACAGGCAAATTGGACGTTGCCGATGCCGAAACGGTGGCAGTAGTTAATTGTCCAAACACGCCATTAAAAGGTGCAACAATGTTACCAATGCTTTGGTTTGCTTTCACCACATTGAAACTACGAGTCAAGGTAGTTGCAGCAGCAAAGTTGCCACCCGCAGGAATTGTTGCAGTGATGGTAACACGACCAACCGCAGGAGTAGTCGTATTGAGAACTACCAAATTAGGTTGAGCAGGTAAAATACTTGCAATATTTTGTCCTGCTGTTACAGTATAAACCACAGGCAAGCCCGAAGAGCTGCGTGCATTGACAAAGAAATTGCCACTATTCCAAGCCCTATCAGGAATACTGTCGAAACCAACTATGCTTTGCGGTGCAGGCAAAATGCGGAAAGTTCGGCGAACAGGCGTAGCTGCTAAGAAAGCAAAATTGCCACTTTGTGTAGCCTCAACCACTACTTCACCCAAACCTGTCATGCTTGCGGTGTTGCCACCAACAGCCAAATTGCCACTCACCACTGTAAACGAAACAGGCAAACCTGAACTTGCCGTAGCCACCAAAGTAAATGGTACGGTGCTGAAAATACGGTCGGGCAAGGCATCGAAGGTGATGGTTTGAGAAGCTGGGGCTGGTGGCGGCGTAGCTGATGCAGTAGATACATTGACTACAAAAGTACGCACAAAAGTATTCGTACCGCAAGTAGCTGAACCAATATCTCTCACTGTTACAGTAATTGTCGATACACCTGTTTGATTGGCAACAGGCGTATAAGTCAATGTGCCTGTTGGGTTTGAAGGTGTATAGGTAATGGTTGGCGTAGGTATAAGAGCTACATTGCTACTTGTTACAGTTATCATATCAATAGCTTGTCCTACATCACCAGAACCAATACCTGTTAAATTAACCGTTTGCAACGGTGCACCTGTCGATAAGAATGCGTTGTTAATCACATTCATTGTCGGTGCATTGTTTGGTGCTACTAAGGTAACATTGGTAGTGGCTGTGTTCATAGGACAAGCACCATTTGCAGCCATTGTGTAGGTTACAGTATAAGTATTTGCTGTGCTGGTCGAAGGATTTATTTCCCCTGTGGTGGCGTTGATAGTCAAACCTGCGGGCGTAGCTGAATACGTACCTCCTGCTGTGCCTGTTTGGGTTACTGTAGCCGAAGTTGCAGACAAACACAAAGGAGCTGCCCCATAACTAATGGTGGCTACATTGGCTGGCGTTACTACTAAATTCACTGGACTTTTTGCACTTGAGCAACCAGTTATGTAGTTAAATTCTACTCTGGAAATACTGCTACCATTTTCACTCCACAAATTAGTGGGGTTAGTTGTTCTTAGGTTAAATTGCATACCCATTCTGGTAAGGGTTACATTGAAACCTGCAATATTGACAGTAGCAGGTGCAGGAGCATAACTATTCACATCACCTCTTGTACCCATAATGCCAATCACATCACCTGCTGCTATGCTTATCATCGCAGGAATGGTATCAGCAGCAGTATTATTTTGCGTGAGGAACAAGGTAGTGAAACTATTAGTGGTTGCAGAGAAAAGAGGTGGAGGTACTGCCCCATCAAATTTAACTACTGCAATGTTTTGTGAACCTGTGATAGGACCAGGTACTTTTAAGGAAGTAATAATAAAATCTGTTGGGGCAACAAAATAATAGCCTCTTGTATTTCCTGTAAAAGTGCTGGTCTGTGCTGGTGGATTCATGGTAGCAACAGTATTAACAATCAAATTTTGTGCATAATACGTTGCATTACCAGCAACAGGAACAGTATAGTTTGCTCCTACGTTTACAACTTGATTACTGGTTATAGTTGGATACCAAAGTATTGTACCGTTGCCTGTAGCTTGCAAAGTTGCATTAGGAGTATTAGAACAGACACTTGCCCCTGTAACACCACTGATAGCTGGAGCAGGTTTGATGACTACATTGCTTGTGGCAACTGTCAAAGCACAACCTCCACCTGTGATGGTGTTTGTTACGGCATAAGTACCTGCTGTGCTGGCTGCTAAGTCAATTTGACCTGTGTTTACATTGACAAAAACCAAACCTGCTGGCGTTGCCGAGAATGTACCTGCCGATGCTCCCATTCCAAATGTAGGCGAAGGATTTGTAGCATTTTTACAATAAGGCGTACCTGCATAGCTAAAAGTAGCTATTGGTGCATTGGTTAATGAAACAGTGGTGGTTGCAGTTTGTTGTAAGCAACCTCCTCCTGCTGCCATTGTATAGGTAATTGTGTAAGGTCCACCTACTGTTGAGCCTGTCAAGTTAATTTCTCCTGTGGCATTGTTTACAAATACCAAACCTGCTGGCGAACTGCTAAATGTACCTCCAAGTGTGCCTGTGATAGTAGGCGTTGGGTTTGCACCTGTTACACAATAAGTAGCTGAACCGTATGCAATAGTTGCTACAGGTACTGCTGTAATGGTTACGGTTGCTGTTGGTGTAGCTACTGCTGCACAACCTCCTGCTGGTGCAATGGTGTTTGTTACAGTATAAGTACCTGCGGTGCTGGCTGTTAAGTCAATTTCACCTGTGGCTGCATTGACAAAAACCAAACCTGCTGGCGTTGCCGAGAATGTACCTGCTGTTGCACCCATTCCCAAAGTAGGCGAAGGATTGGCAGCATTTTTACAATAAGGCGAAGCTGCATAACTAAATGTAGCTACTGGCTGTGCTGTTATCGTAACCGAAGTAGTAAATGGTACTGCTGCACAACCTCCTGCTGGTGCAATGGTATAAGTTACAGTATAAGTACCTGCTGTGCTGGTAGAAGGGTTAATTTCTCCTGTGGTTGGGTTTATACTCAAACCTGCGGGTGCAGAATATGCTCCACCTGCTGCACCTGTTTGTGTTACCAAACCAGAAGTTACTGTACGACAGAACGGAGAACCTGCATAGCTGATGGTGGCTACGGGTACTGCTGTAATGTTTACAGTAGTAGTGGCTGTGTTCATAGGACAAGCACCATTTGCAGCCATTGTGTAGGTTACTGTATAAGCACCTGCTGTACTGGTAGAAGGGTTAATTTCTCCTGTGGTGGCGTTGATAGTCAAGCCCGCAGTAGAAGAATATGTACCTCCTGCTGTGCCTGTGAATGTTACCAAACCTGATGTTACTGTGCGACAGAATGGCGTACCTCCGTAGCTAATTGTGGCTGCGTTTGGTGCTGTTACCGTACCTGTTACGGCTGCGTTGCGTGTGATAGCCCCTGTGCTGGCGTGCGTAATGTTGCCTGCTACTGTGCCTACTCCTGCTCCATTGGTCAAACGAACAGTGATAGTAGTTGTTCCCACTGTGCCTGCGATTGGCGTTAAGTTCAACGTACCAAAGAAAGGTGCCCCACCTGTTGAGGAGATTTCATAGCCTGCTGGGGCTGTGATGACAATATTGTTTACGCCTAAGTTTGCACCTGCCACTGTGTAGGTTTGGGTAGCCGAAGCTGTGCCAAAACAACCTGCAAAGGCTGTCATTGCAGAAGTAACCGTAATGCTTGGGGCAGGGATAAATTCGTCTGCACCTATATTGGGAGTAAGTCCACTTCTTGGCTCACAATCAATATCATTTGCCACTGTACCTATAACAGCATTTGTACCACTTGTAGAAAGTGGTGTATTAGTTACGTTAGCTGCTACAATGTGCAAATCTGTTGCCGAAGTGAAAACAGGAGCAAAGTTTAAAGAAGTTGCATCTTGAGTAGCTGTGGTCTGCCAATTTGCTAAGGTAGCAGATAGAGTTCCTGTGGTACTTATTGTACCTGTAATACCTATTGCTGCCCCTCCTGTGCCACCTGCAAACAAATCATTGTTATTAGAAACTAAATTTGTAAATGGAGCTGCATAATGCAAGCCAATAGCCACATTACTTCTTGTAGCCGAACCATTACCAGGTCCATTGGCAATTAAGATGTTATTTCTTACATTGACAATTGGGTTTGGAGTAATACCTCCAATAGCAAGGGCTACGTTAGGATGGTCGCCACCTGTCAATGCTGCTGCTGCACTCATGGTTACAGAATTATGGAACACATTAGTTGTGCCTGTGCCCCCCATAATAAAGATACCTGCACCAAAATCAGGAGAAGTGCCATTTGCATAAATATTGCTTATCATATTGTTTGCCACCAAAGTAGTGCCTGAATTGGCAACACCAACAGCAATGCCTACTGCCGAAAAACCTGTGCTATTACTACTCACAATATTGTCTATCAAGTTGTTAGTAATAATAGCATTGATAACTTCGCCACCTAATCCCAAGGAATTAGCACTGCTAGTATTTCCAACAACAATAGCTATGTTATCACCACTTACTGCATTATTGATATTCTTGATAACATTACCTTGTAGAATTGGGGCATCTGCAAATGTAATTGTAATACCTACTTTGCCTATATTGTCGCCACTTGCAACAGTGCCATCCATTACATTTTGGCTGATAACTAAATTGTTATTACGCAAGGCAGCCGAAGCTCCGCCAGCAAAAATACCATTAGTAGTTTTGATGATTCGGTTATTTACTATGGTATTGTTGTGGTTTCCATTGGCACCTGTTCCGCTGTTAATAGTTGTCCCACCCAAATTAATTCCAAGTAAAGTAGTTGTATTGCTGTTACCAGTAATATTACAGTTGCGAATATTATTGTTTAGTGCTGCATCCCCGCCTGCGGTGGTTTGGATAGACACAACTGCTGAACTTGTGCTGGTATTGGTGTTTTGGATAGTTAAATTGCGAGTAGCAGCCACCGCAGGACACAAAGTGTTTACAGTAGTCCCATTTGTACCATCAATAGTAACAAAATCAGCACCATTTAAAATAATAACTGCTGTGGCTGAACTACCTGTAATTGTCGGAGAAACACCTGTAGCTGGTCTAATAGTCAAAGTGTTGATTACACTTGCTTGGGTGTTGTTAATCGTTATCGGGAATGTTTCCGCACCTGAATAGGTAGCATCTGTTAAACTAAATATTACAGCACCATTTAAACATTGTGTATTGTAGGCATTGACCGCAGCCGTTAAGGTAGTGAAATTACCACCTGCCCCTACTGTATAAGTACCTGCTGTCAAAGTTGGCAATACTGTATAAGTATTTGGTGATGTTGGTGCAGTTCCCGCAGCAGGCGGGCTAACAGTAAAGCCTGTTGCACCCAAAGAAGGTGCTGAGCCGACAGTACCCAAATTATCTTGTGCTACAATATAGTATGAAACTACATCATTTGCCAAGGCTGTTCCACCAAAAGAGAAGTTATAAGTACTTCCGCCTCCGTGTGTAGCTGTGGCTGCTGTGTATGCCCCTGCATTTACTCTCCAATACAAAACAGGCAAACCTGCACCTGTTGTAGGTACGCCATCAACGTCTGTAATGGTGGCAGTCAAAGTCCTTGCCCCAGTTCCACAAATATTTGGCAGTGGTGTGTAATGAATGGCAGGATAGGTAAGGAAATTACCTGCGTCAGCTCCTATATCAACAGGTGAGTTAGTTGCACGTACCTCGCCATCATAATCATCTGTTACACTTGTACTAAAAGTACCTGCCCCTTCAATAGGCGTAGGGAAAGGTGCAACAATGTGTAAATCTGCGGTGGCTGGGTTTGTCCAGTTGATGGTTACGCCAGATTGTGAACTTGCAACACCATCACCAGCCGAAGAAGTACGCCAATTTGCAATATCACGGTCTGTTGTCCAGAAACCTATGGTGGCAGCATTGGCATTCAACACATTAAAGTTTGAGGCATTTGCAGCCCAACCTGTGGCTGAGGCTGTTGCCCCAATAGCATTTGCTATTGCATAGTGTTTGCCTGTGCCTCCACTGCGGGTATTGACAAAAATGTTGTTTTTAATATCAACAGCTGTATTGATGGCTGTTGCTGTAAAATCTCCTCTGTGATAACAAGCAGAAGGCAAAGCACCAGATGTAGCAGTTCCTGAAATAGTTACAGAATTATGGTAAATATTTGTATTAAAAGTATTAGTTACATTTTGAATACCTACAAAAACCATATTGTTTGTTTGTCCATCTCCCAACGAAACCATATTGTTGGCTACTGTAGTAGTTGGCGAAAACGATGTTAATGAAATCCCAATCGTCATAGGTGGTGCTGTGGCTGTGGTTTGTGTAGAGGCATTTCGCAAATCATATACTCTATTGCGTAATACGTTTCCATTTGTACCATTGCCATACATAATACCAACTATTCTATTTTGAACTGCTGTAGTGTTGGTACAAGCTAAGTTAAATACAGTATTTTGTGCCACCAAAGCACCTGTGGGTGACGTGCCTGAATACACAATACCAAGAACAGCACCAAATGTACTTCCACTTGAAGTTGCACCTGTTAAGGCACTTACAGTATTGTTGGTGATGGTGCCAAAACCTGTACCATTATAAGAAATCCCTCTGCAAATGCCAGCACCTGTACCTGCTTGGCTCAAATTACTTATTGTGTTGTTAGAAATAGTAGTAGCACCCGTAGTAGTTGAAGCATTAATACCGATTACGAACTGACTTGAAGTTCCAGCAGTTGGCGAATTGATACTATTTGCAACAGTCGCACTACCAATGGTATTGCCTGTGATAGTGGGTGTACCTGCGGTAGCTTGAATACCTGTAATGCTTGCTGCAATAGCAGCTGCCGAACCGTTGGCAGTGATACCGCCAATGTTGTTGTTGGTAATGCTGTATGTGCCTGTACTTCCAATGTTCATACCCCCTGTTAAGCCACCTGTTGATGTGGTGGTGGTGGTAATAGACCCTGTTGTGGTTGTAGAACCAATGGTGTTACCTGTTATGGTTGCAGCACCAGAACCAGAGAAAGTGATGCCCATAAAGATACCGTTGCCTGGGGCAGAACTACCACTGCTTGTGTTCAGCACAAAACCTGCAATGGTATTGCCTTGAATGTTTGAACTGCCTGTAGTGCCTGTTCCTGCCACATTTATAGCCACATACCTTGTGGCTACTGTACCTGCGTAGGTGGTTAAGCCTGTACCTGCTGCATTGGCAAAACCAATGGTGTTATTCGTAACAACATAGTTGATACCCGAATTGCTAATAAAAATTCCATTGTGCGAACTACCTGTTGTTGCAGTTCTTGTGGCTGTCTGGTAAATTTTATTCCCTGTGATAGTCCAAGCACTGTTAAAAGAATTGACATTAATAATAGTAGAAGCACTGCCTACATTAAAAATATCAAATATTTCGTTATTCGAAACAGAAATATTATCATTTGTAATGGTGGCATTTGACCCAGTAGAGATAATCCCCTGTGTGGGTACAGCCGTACCTATACCACTAATTTTACAGTTGCTGATGGTGTTGTTGTCGTTGCCTGTTACCGTACCTCCACCAAAATTAATAATAGCACCACTTGCTGTGATAGAAGATGCTTGCACCGAACAGTTAGTAATCATATTATTTACAGCATCACCAAAAATATTGATAGCACTGCTACCTCCACCACTTGGGTTTGAAATGGTCAAACTATTGCCCCCTGTATTCAAACCGTCAATGGTAACATTATCTGCTCCATTTAGGCTGACAAGGTGTCCGATGATTGACCCATCAATCACCCTTGCTGCTCCCCCCGAAGGTCTAATTATCAAACTTGCCCACGAACTGGTGGTTGGTTGATTAAGAACAGCACTTGCAGTTTCGGTGGTGTTGCCCACAATATCAATCGTGATATTGTTGGTGGCTTGTGTGCCGTTGGCATTGATAATATCAAAGGCTGCTTTGAGGGTGGCATAGCTGCCATTTGCTCCTGTGCTGCCTGCTACCGTTACGTTTTGGGCTTGGGCTGCTGTGCCTAACAGGGACAGTGCCAACAACCCAAAGGCACATTTGGTAGTGGTTTTGCTTGCAAAAGCACCTACCAAATTGCCTAACGAAGTTAGTTTTTTGAACATAAAATTTTATTTTGGTTGTGTAATAAAAAAGTTTAAATGACGAATAAGAATTTTGGGGGTTAATTTATGTAAAAAAAATATAATAATTTAAAAATTTGTTAATAATTTGTTTTTTGCTTGTTTACTTACCACATCAATAATATTTTAACTGTATTAGAGGTTATTACGATAATTTTTGTATAGAAAAATAACTTCTTGATTTTCAACTAATTGACCCTGCAGTTGGAGGCAACCCCCGCAAAGGGTACGGTACAAATCGTAATAACCTCTATTAATCCTAAATTTTTTTGGTAGTTTAGTAATCAATAATCAACTCGGAAAGTATGTCAAAATGAATCTCATTCATACAAGCAAAATGTTTTTTGGGGCAAGTATCAAAACCAATTTTTGAACAAGGACGACAAGTAACTGTTTTGTTTTCTAAAATTTCGTAGGCAGTTTGGTAGGGATACATACCCAAAGCAGGTGTTGTATTGCCCCAGATGCTATATACCTTTTTTTTGAGGGCAGCAGCTATGTGCATCAACCCTGTATCGTGGGCAAAAACCATCTTTGCTTGGCGAATTAAAGAGGCTGATTGATTGAGAGTAAACTTGCCACAAGCATTGAAAATAGAAATATTGGGAGCTTGGGGAGTAGCAAAATACTTTTCAATTTCCAATGCCATTTTTGCGTCATGCTTGTCACCTAACAATACAATGGGTGCATTAATTTTTTCGCATAACTCTATCATTTTGAGCAAAGGTAACTTTTTTGTGTTGTGCTGTGCCCCCATTGCATACGCCACATAGCCTGTATAATGCGTAGGTGGCAAAATCTGCAACGAAACTTCGTCTTTGGTAGGAATAAAATAATCAAGCCCTTGCTGGTCGTTTACTACACCCAAAGTTTTGGTAGTAGCCATATATCTATCTACAATGTGTAAGTTGGGCATGGTCTTAGCCTTAAAATTGACATACAACCACTTTTCTATATTCAATTTATTGAAACTAAAAAACTGCGTTTTTGCTAATGGATTGCCCAAACCCAACAAAGTTTTGAGTCGCAAAGTGCGAAAATTGTGGTGCAAATCCAACACATAATCATAGTTTTCTGCTCGCAACTGCTCAGCAAGAGCAAACACACTATCAGTCCAAGCCCAGACTTTGTCTATGTATGGATTGTTTTGCAGCAAATCTGCATATTGGTTGCGGGTATAATAATGTAGTTGGCAATCTGGTACTTGTTGTTTCACGTTGCGAATGACAGGCGTGGTCAATACAATATCACCAATAGACGAAAAACGCAAGATAAGAATTTTGGGCATATATTTCTGTTTTATTATTCTATCTTTTGACAAACTTTAACCTTGTGTTGCCACCCAATTAGCCAGCACTTCGCGTTTAACTTCATGTCCACCATCAAAATAAATGACTCGTAAAGTAGGAAGTAGGGTTTGCACTCTCCGTAGTTCTTCCTCAAAATTAAGGAGTTGATAAAATTCGTCTTGCCTGCCCAGTAGCATATACACCGCAGTATCTGGAGTGAGAAACTGCCAATCAAGGGCTGTTATTTCCTTTGGCAGCAAACCCGCCCACACCAGTAAATTGCGAAACGGAATTTGACGACTTACCGACCAACGACAGGCTGCCGCACAGCCTTGTGAAAAACCTAAAATATTGATAGTCAATTCATTAATATTAATTCCTATTTTATTAGCTTGCTCTTTTTCAGTTTGCCACACTTGGTCTATGTAGTGCAGTTGGTTTTCTAACTCCATTGTTCTGTCTTCTTTGGTAAGCCAGCAAGCCCCCACTTTTTCGTACTTTTCATCGAGATAAAATTTAGACAAACCTTGTGGAGCTATGACATAATGTTGATGAGGGTCTAAACAATCAAAACGGCGGATAAAATATTTCGCCAACTGTCCATAGCCATGACAAACCAACCAAACTGTTGTGGTAGTTGGTTGCAAATTGCCATAAGTTTCATAAGTGGCTTGCTTGGTAAAACTAATTTGTTTTTGCATAGATAGTAATTAGTCGATAGAATTTAGTAGTTGGTTTTTTCTCTGCAATAATTAGAGTTTATGAATAATTTTTTGTTAAGAGGCTTGGCAAAAGATGTCATTTTTCAAAAAAATGACATCTTTGGGTAATTATCCATAAACTCTATTTTGTAATTTGCCCATTTGTGTTTTTTTATAACTATTTACTCAACCCCCACAAGTTCCGCAATAACTTTTTTAGGTTTCTTTTTGCCACATAGTAAGAGGTAAGTTGTAAATCTCCTTGTGCCGTATGTTTATGGTGTAATTTGACAGCATATTGTTGGACTGCCAAATAAAAGGTTTCTTTCCATACTTCGGACAAAGGTAAAGTTTCTTGGATTTTGCCTTTATTTATAGCAAAAGCCTTGACAGTTAGACTATCTGCTACTACCAAAAACCACCTATCACAAAACCCAAAACACCTTTTCCATCGAAAAGCATACACCTTATAAGGGATTTTTTGCTCAGTAACCCCCTCAAAACTTGGTGTTAAATATTCCAAAACATTGTAATGAGTTGTAGTAGTTGGTGCAACATTTTGTGCTTGCCCGAAAAAAAACAGATAGTAGCAACACCAACAAAAAAAGTAAAATTTGAACATCGATGAAGATTTAAAAAATTTTTTAGTTGTGAATTGAAAGCCTGGTTCCAAGTCTTATTAATTCAAATCCTCACTCAACGGGTTGCCTGTCGGCATGACGTAGATAGTAGAATCTAAGGCAAGCATACCTGTTTGGTATTTTGAACAATCTAACTGTACTTTTAGGCTTTTGGGTGCAGGGAACTGACCTTTTTTCAGGTTAAGGGTGCTGTCTGCAAATAACTTTTCGGTGTAACGAGCATATTGGGGCATGGCTAATTTGCCACCTGTGCCTTCGTTGCCTATGAAGTGAATACTGCGGTCTTCGCCGCCCACCCATACGCCTGTGATGAGGTCTTTGGTGCAGCCCACAAACCACGCATCAGAATTATTTTGTGTAGTGCCTGTTTTGGCTGCTACGTCATTGCCTTGTTTGAATTTATAACGCCATAAACCTCCTGCTGTGCCTCCCTCTGCCACACCCTTGAGCATATACAACATAAGGTAAGCCGTTTGTTCGTCTAAAGCCTCTTTGGTTTTGGCTACTTTTTGGTAAATGATTTTGCCGTTTTTATCCTCTATTCTAGTAATAAAAGTTGGTTCTATCCAAGTCCCTTTATTGACAAAAGTACCATAAGCTCCTGTTAATTCGAATAAAGAGGCTTCATTTGACCCCAAACACAAGGAAAATACTTCTTCCAAAGGACTTGTAAAGCCCAAATTTCGAGCATAACGAATCACTGTTTGCGGTTTTACTTTTCGCATGAGGTAAGCCGAAGCTGTATTGATAGACAAAGACAAGGCTTGTCGCAAGGTATAAGGTTTGCCTGTGTATTGGTTGGTAGAGTTTTTGGCTGTCCAAGTCGTGCCGTCATACATAGTAAAAGTTTGTGGCACATCAAGCACCTGGTCGCAAGGCGAAAAACCATATTCTTTAATGGCGGCAGCATATACCATTGGCTTGAACGTAGAGCCTACTTGTCGTTTGCCTTGCAATACTTGGTCGTATTTAAAATATTTGTAGTTCATGCCGCCTACCCACGCCAATACTTCGCCATTGTGAGGGTTCATGGTCATCATGGCAGTACGCAAAAAGTGTTTGTAGTAGGCAATAGAATCCATTGGACTAAGCAAAGTATCCAATTCTTTTTCGGGTTTGTTCCACGTAAAAACCCTCATTTTCACAGGTTTTGCCATTTCCTCCCAAATTTTGGTGGTATCTTCGCCATGTTGAATTTTGAGCAAACGGTATCTTTCAGATTTTTTGGCTGCTGTTTCCAAAAAATAAGGCAATTCTTTTCCGTTTTCGTCCACCCAAGGTTTTTTGTTTTTCCATTGTTTAAAAAATTTGGCTTGCACTTCGGGCATATAACCTTCTACGGCATCTTCTGCGTGTTTTTGCAATCTGGAATCTATGGTTGTATAAACTCGCAAACCGTCTGCATACAAGTCGTAGCCGTTTTGTTTGCACCAAACTTTGAGCCACTCCGCCACTACTGAACGGAAATACATGGCATTGCCTACCAAATGCCCATCAACTTGGTACTCTTTTACATCAATAGGTTTTTGTTTTTCTATTTCTGCTTGGGCTTCACTCAAATAATTGTACTTTGCCATTTGGCTTAACACAGTGTTTCGTCGGGGCAGAGCATTTTCAGGATTGTAAAATGGATTGTAAAATGAAGGTGCTTTGAGCATACCAACCAACATGGCAGCTTGGTCTATGGTTAGTTTGTCAGGGGTGGTGTTGTAGTAAGTTTTGGCAGCTACTTTGATACCAAACGAATTGCTACCAAACTCTACTGTATTGAAATACATGGTCATAATCTCACGTTTGGTATATGACCTTTCCAACTCTATTGCCAACAACCATTCTTTTGTTTTAGATACCACCTTACTCAATACAGGCACATTGAGTAAAGTACCACTGGAACCACGAGTTTTGAATAAGTTTTTTGCCAACTGTTGGGTAATGGTGCTTGCCCCTTTGCTGTCGCCTTTGAGTATATAATAAGGTATGGAAATGGTGGCTTTCATATCTATCCCCGAGTGTTCTTCGAAACGAATGTCCTCCGTTGCTAAAAGGGCATTAATTAGATTTTCAGACAATTCTCCGTAAGTAACAGGGCTGCGGTTTTCTCTAAAATATTTGCCTAACATGATGCCATCAGCAGAATAAAGTTCTGACGAGGTTTCTGAACGAGGGTTTTCTAAGGCTTTGAGGTCGGGCATATCGCCAAAAAGAGAAAGAAAATTGATTTGTACGGCAAAAAACCAAACACTTATTGTAAACAAACCACTCAGAAAAAATAGCCATACCAATCGTATCCATTGCAAATAAGTATAATCTTTTACCTTGCTTACCTCTTTTTTGAGGTCTGCAAGCCTTAAATTGGTCAGTTTTCTCGAAAAATCCTTAAATTGTGCCATACAAAATAGTCGGTTGATTGGTAAGGTGGTGGCAATAGTTGTTGTTTTGATTGCAAAATGTGCCTTATAAACAGCAAAGTTAAGAATTTTTTTGAGAAAAGAAAGAGAAAATTAGAATTAATGAGGATTTAGCAACTGTTTCGGTAGTGAAAAATAAAAAGTAGTTCCTTTGCCTTGTGTACTTTCCACCCAAATTTTACCTCCGTTTGCCTCTGTAAATTCTTTGCAAAGCATTAAGCCCAGCCCTGTGCCTTTTTCGCCTGCTGTGCCTTGTGTGGTGAAAGTGCTATCTTTTCTAAAAATCTTACGCCTTGTTTCCTCATTCATACCTATTCCATTATCGGCAACAGCAATCTCTACAAAGTCGTCTAACTCCCTACTTTTGACTTTAATTTCGCCACCTTCAGGAGTAAATTTTACAGCATTTCCAAGTAAATTTCTGATAATCAGCAACATTTGATTTTGGTCTGCATAAACTTTTAACTCGGCTTGCACTTCGTTTGCTATGGTGATATTTTTTTGTCGTGCTATTTCTGTGTAGAGATTTACCTTGCTTTGCACTGTTTTTCTTACCTCTATCACAACAGATTGTGGTTTGCTATTTTGCATTTCGGCTTTTGCCCATTGCAACAAGTTATCCAGCATATCTGCCGAAGTGTCCACCATACGGGTTACGTTACCCAAAATAGCTGCTTTTTCTGCGGGTGTAAATTCTCCATCTGCCAAGAGAGGCAAAGCACCCTGCAAGGTTGCAAAGGGGCTTTTGAGGTCATGCCCAATGATAGAAAACATTTTGGTTTTTACGTTGTTGGCTGCTTGCAAGGCTTTGGTTTGTTCGGCAAGCAAAGCCGTTTGTTGTTCGAGGGCATCGTGTTGGGTTTGGATTTCTGTTTTTTGCGTTTCGATTTCTTGATTTTTTTGCAACAATAATTCATTGTGTTTTTTACGCTGCCAATTAGACCTCGAAACCAACAAAGCTATGAAAATAACAGCCAATAAAGCTACCATTGCCATTGCCAAGTAGAGTTTTTGCCTATGCAGGGCTTCCTCTTGCAAGACATCTTCGCGTTGTTCTGCCAATATTCTTTCTCTTTCTTTTTGCTCAAATTCATATTTAAGATTGAGTTGTTGTATTTTCATCAGTTGCCCTTCACTCAAAATACTATCTCTGTAAGCCGCCCAAACTACGTGATAATCAAGGGCTTTGTCATATTCTTTTTTGTCTTTGTGAATATCATATAAAATTTCGGCAGAAATTCGCAGCCACTCCCACGCATTCTGTTTTTTGGCTATTTCATAACCTTTGAGGGCATTGAGTAGGGCTGAGTCGTATTGGTGCATACGCCTGAATGCACGTGCTTTGGCATTAAATACATCGGCTCTGTCTAAAATGGTGTGGTAGTGTACGGCAATACTTAGGGCTTTGTTAAAACACTGAAAAGCACTATCATATTCATTTACCATTGTATAGCAAGCCCCTGTGAGCTGCAAAGCCGAAATAAGATAAGTTTCTTTTTGGAGTTTTTCTCTAATTTTCAAAGCCTCCTTGTGATAAAACAGGGCTTTGTCGTATTTTTTTTCGTACTCATAGACAAAAGCCACATTGCGGAGAGAATATGCCAACACATCTGCATCGTTGGTTTTGCGGGCTGCATCTAAGGCTTTTTGGTAATATTGCCTATACAACATTGCATTTTTTTCGTTATAGTAGAGTTTGCCCAAATTATTGTAAGTATAAGCAACCTCCACCATATTGTTTTGGGCGGTGGCTATTTCCAAAGCCTCCAAAAAATATTGCAATGCCAGCGGGTGATTAGCCTCATTGATAGCCACTACACCCAAAAAACTCAAACTTTTTAAGATACCTTTTTGGTGATTGATTTTTCGTCCCAACTCCAAAGCAGCTTTGCCATAAGTGGTTGCCAAAGTAAAATTTTCCAACCTGTTTTTCCAACAAAGCTCATTTAATAGCCTGATTTTGGTCGTGTCGGCACGAACAGAATCTTGCAAATAACGGAACACACTATCTTGTTCTGTTGGTTTTTCGGCTTGCAATAGATAAGGTGTTGCCCAAAGAAAAAAAGAGAGGAGGATAAACTTTGCGTTACTCATATTGTTGAAAAATTGATTCCAAATTTATGCAAGAAGTATAAAAAAAGCTAATATTTTTTTATTATACTTCTTGCAAAGCCTGACTCCTCAATATTGTTTCTTATTTAGTCAAATAAGCTGCATTAGGAGTAACAGCTTTTACAATAACCTTTGCATTTTTATTGAGAATGAACTCAGATAAGCCCACTTCTGATTTGGGATTTCCCCAATCGTAGGTGTAGCCAAGTCTTGTCCAAGGATATTTTTGTGGATAGTAAGAGAAAATAATGTTATCATTTATCCACTTGCGATGGGTGTCGTCTGTATTGGTAGGAAAATCCAATTCGGCTTTGTTGTCTGTAATTTCTTTATCTGGTGCAGGTCTGAACAAATCTTCAGGTTTTACCCACATTTCTACAAAATGCGTATAGCCCTGCCCGATTGGTACACCCAGTAGTTGTTCTGCCCTTTGCTCTATGGTGCTGTTGGTTGGGTAGTTTGTCTTAAACCAATTTTTCATTTCAGGTGCAGAAGTTACCCAAGTATGCCCCCATTTGGTTTGCACTGTATCACCAACGGGGTAGCTCGATATAAATTTTGTCCACGAAACCATCAACACTCTTTTCTCTCCATTGGCACTGGTCTGCCAAATTAAATTGGGATTGTTTTCGGTTATAGCTACCAAAGTTGTAGAAACTTCGTTTGGCTCGGCTACCATTGCATCTTTTATTGCCCGACTGTATTGTTCGGTAAGACTCAACGGTGCAGGATTTTCTGCCTCTTTTTGACAAGCAGCTAAGAAAGAACTTGCTAATAATAAGAGCAACAACTTTTTTAAGGTTTTCATGGTTTTGATGTTCTTTGTTTGAGATAATAAAATACTTTTACAAAAGTTTAATATTACAAAGATAGAAAACAACTAACCAAAAAAAATAGAAAATGGCGTAAATGGTTGTTTTATGTGCGTGAGTGGTTTATTTTTGGTGTTGAATGGTATATCTATAAAAAATATGAAAATTATTCTTTCGTTTTTATTCTTGTGATGCTGTGTAAATTGCTTTGCACAAGAAAACAAAAATCTGAATCTAACAGGTGCGTTGCTTGAAAAAGAGTGGGCTAAAAGTGAGGCAAGTTAGTCCAATACTTCCCATGTGTGGTCTGCCAATAACTTAGCTGTGGCTATGTGCTTGGCATATTTGGCACTGCGTCCCCATTCATTCGGGGCTACTAACGACAAGGTATCTGTGCCATCGCCTCTTTCGTAGAGATAGTAAATACGCCCAATAATAGGCTCAAACCGCATTTCTGCTATATAAATTCTATTCGACACTTCTATACGGCGGTTGATGTCTTGAGCCTGACGAGCAAGAGTTTGCATTTGTTCATAGAGTTGCTTCATTTGGCTGGTTGTCTGCTCCTGCATAGCTTGTATGGCTCTCCCTTTGATTTTCCCTTCATCTTCGGGCTTAATGACAGCACCGCCTACCGTATGAGCATAAGGCAATAAACCAGGATTTTCAGTAGTCTTTTCTTTCATTTTCTCCAAATCTATTTGGGAAATGTCTATTTCTTTTGGCGTATAATCGTCTATGTTCATATAAATTGATGTGTACCTAAAAGAATAACGAAAAAAAACAGTAAAAGTTTAAGATTTTTGGCTTAACCAGCTAAGATTAGTTTTAAAAACTTACTGTTTCTTGTAAGGTATAAAAAAAAGCAGCCTCCGTTTGGCGGTTTAGTTGCAAGATGCCTTGTAACTTGATAGGTTTGTCTGTAAATGGAATAGGTTTTTTGCTTTCTACTTCTATCATTGTTTCTATGCCTGCACCACCACAAAAAAAACAAGATTGATAAGGATATAAAGACAACAAAAAATAATTGCTTGCTGTTTTAGTTTCTGTTTGTACCATATAACCCTCAATAATGATAGTTTGCTTATCTAAGGCTGTTTGCCTATTGTCAAAAAAAGGAACATATCCGTCGGCTTTGGTTTCATACTTTACAGCCGTTAGTTGTTTCCAAATACTTTGGTCTGTTAGAGCAGCTTGCTTGCTTTTTTTCTGTTGGTGTTCGTCAAAAATGGCTTGTGGTGTAATGATGTTGCTTGACAAACTATCCTGTGTTTCTCGCCATTCAGCCTCTATTTGAGGATTAGTCTTGTGGTTGCGATACGACCAGTAGCTACGCAAGAGAAAAAAAACAGCAAAAAATAAAATTGCAAAGAAGACTTTTTTGAGCATAAATTATTTTTGTTATACATTCACACGCTAAAGCGTATGTTACATTCACACGCTAAAGCGTATGTTACATTCACAACAGGCAATTTACTAATTCACAATTAACCTTGTTTCTAAAATTTCTTTAAATTTTCGCAGTATGGCTATAATTTGTATCAAGTCATTATATTTTGTGCAATCATAGTATTCAGAAATGCAATACGTACGATTTTCCATAACCAAAAACTCCCAAATTTTCCCTGAAACAGTGCAACCGTACAATGGTTTGCCGTTTTTATTATTTTCTTGTGAAATCAAAAAAGCCTCTATCAGTTGTGCCGTAACATCTCTATTGGGTTCTTTTAATTTTTTATATTCCTGAAAGTAAAAATAAGGAGTTTCTGCTCTTTCTAAAATTCCTTTGGCAATCATCATATCTGCCTTTGTTTTCAAAAAATAATTGTCCACAGTAGCCTCTATTGTATTTTCATAGTAAGCCTTGTAAGCATCGGTTTCCCTCAAATGCCCCAAAACCAAAACCTGTGCAATGAAGTTCATTTTTAGCATTTCCTCATTCCAACCCGATATTTTTTCGGATAGATTATCTGAAATATAGTTAAAAAGTTCTTGTTCCCAAGCACTTAGCTGTGTGGTAGTAGTTGTCCATTCCTGCAAAAGTGGGTGTTTTGCATTGCCAACTTTGCGAATTAAGCCAAACATTTTGATAAGTTCGGCTTCATCATATACTTTTACTTTCTTTGCCATTTTTTCTAATTGTTTCTTTTTTCTAATTGTTTCTTTTTTCTAATTGTTTCTTTTTTCTAATTGTTCTGCACTATGTTAAGCAAAGATACAAATTAAATTGCTGAAAGGAAAAACTTTTTGGAAAACTTATAAGTAAACACGCACCACTACGGCTCAACTTTCGTAGCATTGGCTACAATTTGATGTATAATTTTATCTAATTCCAAAGCTGATGTTTGGAGATGTTGCAATAAAATTTGGTCTTCTATTGAAAGTTTGAGGTCTTTTAACAACGCCACTAATCCCAAAATATTGGCAACAGGACGGCGGAGTTCGTGAGACTGCAACCATGCTATTTGCTCTAATTGAGATTTATTGGCTTCTAAATGTTGCTCATTAGCTTTAAACTGTGAGATGTCGCAGCCCAGACAAAAAATTCCAATAGGTTGTTGCGCCGTATTGCATAAAACTGAAAATTCCCAGTCTGTCCAGTGGTGATTGCCATTTACCAAAGGTTTGCGAAGTTGCACTCGAATAATTTTTTCAGGTTCTTGCAAAAGTTCTGTTACTACTTGACCACACTTAGCCCAGTCCTCCTCATGAATGGCTAACAAGGCATGTTTGCCCATAAAATCTTCGGTAACAAAGCCATATTGCAACTGAAAACCAACATTGGTGTAAGTATAATGTCCTTCCAAACTAGTAACCATACAATAAAAAGTATGACTATGGTGTAACCATTCAGGGATTAAATCGAAAAAATAAGAGTGGTGTTGCATAATAGCTCTGCTAAAAAATTATATAGACATTGAAAAGTAATTTTTAGGTATTTCAGATTACAAAAGTCAAAATGATTAAAAAGTTTTGTCAAATTTAATATTTTTTTGTTTCATAAAATATTTATCAAAACTATTTGCAAAAAAATAAACGGTTGTCTGACAATTTTTGTGTAAATGTAGGTATTTAATTTTTCAAAGTTGAATCTGCGAATAAGAAAATAGTTGTGTATTGTAGTGAAAGTTCTCTAAAAAAATATAGCAACTTACTAATTTTTCACAAAAAGTTTTATACTTTGCAAAAAAAACACAATGCCATGACTATTTCAGAGTTTTTCAACCAATTTAGCGAAAACAAATACATAGCTTTTTATGTAGTAGGGCTATTTTTCTTTGTCATTTTATTGATTTATATTTTTCTCAAAACAATTTTTTCTGACGAAAACGAAACCGAGGCACGTATGAAGGTTACAGCCAACGAAGCCAACTTGTCGCATGTGCCTGAAATTATTGCCGATGACGACCTTATCAATTACACCGAAAGATTGGATTTATTGGCAAAAGAAGGTACCTTGATAGCCACTCGTTTAGAAAAACAAGTAGCCGAAAAAGGCAAAGAACTCCAAGATATGGAAATTTATATGGAGCAACTTCGCACCCAAGAATCTGCCCTCAAAACCTCAATAGAGGAGGCTGGTGTTGCCACTGTGCCTTTGCTCAACCAAAAGAAATTGGCAGAACTCCAACGCAACGCCAAAAAAAGAGCTACTTTGCTCCTTTGGGTAGGTTTGTTGCTCGGTATGTTGGTCGGCGTGGTTGGTGTGGGCAGTTATGTGCATTTTATTATGAAAACCCCTCTTTTTAGTTTCTGATGTTGCGGTTTTTGCTCCTGCCCTTTGCTGTTCTCTACCAACTCATCACAAGTATTCGAAATTATTTGTATGACAAGCAATTTTTGCCTATTGTTCAGCCTGAAATTCCAAGCATTACAGTAGGCAATTTGCGAGTGGGAGGTACAGGCAAAACGCCGCATTTGGTTTATTTGGTGGAGTTATTGGCAAAAAATTACCAAATTACGACCCTAAGTAGAGGCTATGGTAGGAAAACTAAAGGTTTTTTGATAGCCGACTCCCAAAGCCAAGCCAGCACCATTGGCGACGAACCTTTGCTGCTTTTTCATAGGTTTTCGCCAACTATTCACGTAAGCGTAGGCGAAAACAGGGTGCAAGCTGTTGAAAAAATTAAGAAAAACTTACCTGCTACCCAACTGCTTTTGCTCGACGATGCCTTCCAACATAGACCCCTAAAAGCACACCTTAATTTGCTACTAACGGAATATGCTCAACCTTTTTATGAGGATTTTCTGCTGCCCACAGGTAGATTAAGAGAGGGTAGGAGAGGGGCAAAAAGAGCCAATGCCATCGTTGTTACAAAATGTCCAACCAATTTATCAATCGAAGAACAAGCAAAAATAAAAGCAAAAATTGCACCTTATTTGCCTGATAGACAAGTACCTATATTTTTTTCAGCTATCAATTACCAACAGTTGCAACCTGTTTATGCACACACCTATACACACGCACACACACAGGGAAAACAACCAATTCAGGAAAAACAAAACCAACAACAGCCCATTATTTTGCTCACAGGCATAGCCAATGCCACGCCCTTACGCCAAGAGTTAGGAAAAAACTACCAATTACTTGCCCATCTCGACTTTGCAGACCATTATGTTTATACGCCTGCTGATGCCGAAAAATTGCTAAAAATTTACCAAAACTTACAAGACCAACAGCCAATTATTGTCGCAACAGAAAAAGACTTTGTGAAGTTGCAAGAACCCCAATTAGCAACTTACCTTTGCAAATTGCCTTTATTTTATTTGCCTATTACTATCAAATTTTTACCAAATGAACTTGATTTTGATAGGTGGTTGCAAAAGCAGTTGGACAATATGATAGTGCCACACAAGTATAACTGATAAGCAATTGTTCAATTTCATACATCATTTTTCATATCTATTACCTATTATTCCACGACCAATTTTTGAGTCAAAATTTCTCCTTCTTTGCTTGTTATTTTTACCAAATACATTCCTTTGGCAAAGTCTTTCAGGCTTAGAGTCATTTCGTTTTCAAATTCGGCAGTTCGTAGCACTTCTCTACCCAACAAGTCTGTGATGACGACAGAAAACTTATTGCTTGTTCCAGATTGATAACTAATGCTCACTTGTTCGTGGGCGGGGTTGGGGTAGATAGCTGCCCCCCAACCCCCAAAGGGGGCTTCTGACAAAATAACGTCAAACTCACCCTTTGGGGGTTGGGGTGCTATTCCTGACGGGGCTTGTGCCTGTATGATAGAAAAAGCACCAAAAGGTGTATTAATTGAATTATTAGACATACAAACCGTTTTTACTCTAAAACGGTAATATTGCCAAGCAGTTAAGCCTGTTACTGTCCACGAAGTATCAATAGCTGCAAGGTAAGTTTGCACGCCACTACCCAAAGCCACACTACCATTTATGTCGCAAGATTGATACATTACCTGATACATTACTGCATTAGTTACAGACTGCCACCTGAATACTGCCCTATTGCCACCGTTGAGAGTTAGCGAAGTAGTAACTGGTGTTTGACAAGTTTTATTAGCCCCAATAGTGGGTGTAAAGGTAGTAGCTTCTGCTCTATTTCCTAAGAGGCTACCTCCACAGAAAGACTGAATGTAAATTTGATAAGGTATATTACCCTCTACATGACCTATGCGGAAGGTAGTAGCAGTGCCAGCCAAAAAACGTGCAGTCCAAAAAGGAATATTAGCAGGTTTAAATACAACCAAAAGCGTAGCTGTTGGATTGCTGTTGTCGTTTGTCCAATTTAGGCGTATCCCTGCAAAGCCGTTGGAATCAGGCTCATCGGCAATGGTCAAGGCACTTACAGGATTGGCACAAGGCAATCGGGTAAAAGTTTTGTTGGGGTTGGCGTTGCTGTTGGTATCAAAACTGCCCGAAGGATTAGTAACAACCAAAGTACCTGTTGCAAAATCGTCATTGGTGGTTGCCAAGACAGTAGAATCATTGACTACTGTAAAAGTTCTTGCGGGTTTGCCACCAATGCTAATTCCTGTAATGCCTGTAAAATTTGTGCCTTTGATTGTTACAGTAACATCTACGCCACCCGAAGTAGGCGTAAAGGAGGTGATAGTGGGCAATACGCAACCATTGCTTACATTCAGGCTTTGCGAATAGGTGCAACCATTTTGGGTGTAACTCACCGAATAAGTACCTGCCGTTGAGGTGGTGATGCTGGGCGTAGTTTCGCCATTGGGTAGCCAACTGATAGGAGGCAAAACAGGAGTGAATTGCAAACCTTCATTAGTAGCTGCCCAAGCCGTACCATTTCTACCCGAAACAGCTATGCCCGCCTTGCCTGTTTCATTTTCCAACCCCATAATTTTGGTTAAACTACTTGCAGGACTATTGGTCGTGTGAATTTCTATGGTGTTGTTTTCGTTCAAAATCACTTGTACTGTAACAAAATTTGTGGGCAGAGCAGGTGGCGTATAATCCACAATAGGCACGTTGTTGTATTCCACAACAAATTTTCGGTTGGGGGCTACGCCTGTTTGCAAATATTTCACTGTTCCGCCTACATTGGGGGCTAAGTCGCAAAGGGCTAAGGCAATAAAATTATTTGGCAAGGCAACCGAAGAAGGAATGGGCAAGGTGCTTGGCGAATATTCTAAGCCAAAAGAAGTAAAACCAACTACCCCATTGGAACTTACAAACAAATTTTGGTAGCTTTTCCCAAAAAACTCAAAGGAAAAGCCCAAAGGCAGAGCAGCAGATACCGCATCATTGAGTAAAGTTAGTGGCGTGGCTGCGGTCATGTTTTGCGGGGCAAAGGCAATCGTACCTGTATTATAAACTTGTATAGGCATTTTGGCTGTTAAAGTGGTGCTTCCTCCGCAAAGGTTTGGATTGCCAACAATGACAGGCAAAGGCGGCGCTAAGTTGTCTATGCTTGTGGTTTTGGTATTGTTGCCCAACACCAAATCAGTTGCCAAATTGACCGAAGTTTTGATACTGTAATTGCCAATAGTTGCTAAGTTGGCAGTAGTAGCAAAGGTATAATTGGTAGTAGCCCCAGCAGCTAAATCGGCTGTGAGTGTAAAGTTCTCATTTACAACGGCTTGCAAATTAATTTGGTAAGCAACAGGCAATACAGTACCTGCCAACAAAGTGGCTGTTCCCGAATTTTTTATGGTGCAAGTAATATTTTCGGTAGCTGTTCGGGTGCAGGCGTTGGCTGCAGGGGCTACTAAGGTGGTAACTTCCAAATCTATGGTGCTTCCTGCCCCTGTAGGTGTGGCACTGGCTGCACCCGACCTCTGCCCTGTGATTTGGGTTGTCATTGCTCGCACTGCCAACCAATAGAGTTTGTTATTGACTAAATTTGTCAAGTTGTGAGTAAGTGCATTGGTAGTTGCAACTAACTCCCAATTACCTGTTTGGAGATTTAGGCTTAATATGTCGTAAGAGGTGGCTCCAGTGCTGGCTGTCCATGTGAGGTTGATACTTTGGTTGCTGGGCGTGGCTGCGGTGATAGTCGGTGCATCTATCAAAGAAAAGTTCAATTCGGAGGTGCTACTCAAAGCTCCATTGCTAACTCTGACTAAGGCTTGATGCGTAAACGTGCCATCGGGTATGAGCCAATAACTTTGGTTGCGAGTAGTAGGAATATTGTCTTCTATCAGTTGCCACGTGCTGCCGTTGTCTAAGGAAAATTCTACTTTGGAGGTGGACGTTGTGCCTACGGCGTCCCAGTAAATCGGGTAGTCTAAGGTAGAACGCAGACTTTCGCCACCAATCGGGAAGGTCAATTTCACTTTGGGTTGTTCCACTTGCCAAGTCAAGCTAAATTCTTGTGTGTAGGTGGCAATGCTTGCTCCTCTCACAATCAGTTGGTAGTTGCCCGCCGCAGGTGTGTTAATGGTAACTTGTTCTATGTTGTTCAGGCTGTCTATTCCCCTAATTGCCAAAGAGTTAGGACTTGCAGGATTTAATTTCCAAGGATAGTAGGTAGTGGTGTTTCCGTCAAAAACTTCCAAATGCAAGTCGTTGATAAGGGTTTTGCCTGCCGTAGCGGGGGCTGCGGGGTCTGTCCACGCCAATAAAACTTTCATTTGTGCCACGCCTGCGGGTACAGTCAAATTGTAAATTTTGCTCTGCCCTTGTGCAATGGTTTCCACTTTGTACCTATTTCCTTCTATGGCTGTTACGGCATTGTAAGCATTTGCACGCCCAAAACCAAACTTGTAATCCACATTGGCATTGCCCAAATCTGTAGCCCCATTGCAAATAACGGCTTTTATCAGCGAAGCACGAGGGTTTTGGTTGCCGTTGAGTTGTTTATAGGCTTGATACAATTGGGCTGACATTCCTGAAACCACAGGGCAGGCAAAGGAAGTTCCATTAAAACCAGGTCCTCCATAGTTGTTAGCAGGTTGAGTAGAATAGACATTGTAAGCACCAACGGCTGTAACATCAGGTTTTACTCTGCCATCTCTGGTGGGTCCCCAAGAACTGAAATTGGTAAGATTGTCATTAGCCTCGACAGCACCAACAGTAATAGTGTTTTTGCCTGCATTGCCTGCTGTTGTACCAAATCCAGAACACCTACTTTGTGAATTGCCAATAGCAAAAACGTGCAACAAATTGGGATACAAAGTAGTCAATTGGTCCCGACCTCTATCCTCTATGTCATACATAGCCCCTTGCGGACAATCGGGATACCAGCCGTAGGAGTTTTGCGTAATGGTAATGTTGTAATCTTGTACTGCACGCAACATTTCGTAAGGGATATATTCGCCTGTTGTTAAAGTGTAGCCCACTATGTTGGCTTCGGGTGCCATGCCTTCGGTGTAAGGGTCGAGGTTTCCTGCCCCTGCCATAGTACCTGTGGTGTGCGTGCCATGCCATGAGGCGTAGTTGTCCGTAGGCTCACCATATTGGTAACGAGCCGTAAAATCTATGTGTTCTCCACTTGGGCTGCCGTCCCACGAGCCTATGCTTACGCCCTTGCCTGTGAGGTTGCGAGTGCCTTTGTTTATTGTGCCTGACCTACTATTGTGTTTGCCATAGTGCAGATTAAGGAGTTGTGGGGTTTGGGCGGGGCGAAGATACCGCACAAAAGGTGCTACTAAGTCGTTGATTTGCTCTTTGGTAGCCTCCAAAGCAACAGTTGCCAGTTCTGAATATACTTTTTTGCAAACTACATTGCGTTGAGCATAGTAAGTTTGTACGTCAGCAGGATTCAGGTTTGGGGCAATGGTTGCATAAAAAAGTGTTTTTTGATTGGTGGGCAAAGTAGCCAATAAAGCTGCATTGTATTTGTGAGCAGCTTGCAAAGGTGCAACAGCCCTTACTTGATTGGCGGTGAGGGCAGCAAAAGCCGAAAAATTGCTTGGTACAGTGGCATAGTAGGCATAAGGAGGCAAATAATCTCCAAAAACAACGCCCAACTGTTGGAGTTTTTGCTTTTGTTTTTCGGCAGGCAACTGCCAAAATTGCAACAGCACATATTGTTTACCCTGAAAAGTATTTTCAGCCGTTGCAGCAGTTTTGAAAGTCGCAACTTCTGGATTTAAGACCATGCGATGCGTACCTACATAGAAGGTGTAATCCTCCGCAGGTTTTTGTTGGGCTACCAAAGGCAGACTACCTAAGCAGCAGAGCAAGAAAGTAAATAGTTTTTTCATGGCAATTTTTGGTTGGCAGTTAAAGAAAAAATTATATGCTAAAGCATACACTACATTCACAACTACATAACGCAAAATACGCAAGGAAGTTAGGAATTGCAAAAGAAAAGGTAAAAAAACTGATGAAGGGAAGTAGCAATGTTTTGGTTTTTAACAGAGATAAGACTTTCGTTATTCCTTCCCAAAAAATCTTTTCCTTTTCCAAAAATCTTTTACTATCTTTGCCTAAACAAAAAAGGCAGTTTATTTAATTTTCATTCCCAAGTTGTTAGCAGAAAAGTAAATATGATTGTTTTTAAAAGCATTGCTAAATAATTTTCATCACGAAGTAGCTGTTAAATTTTTCGTTTTATATTCATTCCACGCAGGTCGTTGGGCTTGTTTTGCTAATAACTACGTCTACACCACTATTTTAATTCCCACCACCAAAATATCATCTACTTGGTTTTCATTTGCCTCTTTTCGCCACTCTTCTATGGTTTGGTTTAACACCTTACCTTGCGTAGCCAAAGGCTGCGTATGTTGGTCTTGCAAAAGTTGTTTGAGGTTTTTGAGCATAAATTTTCGGTTGTTTGCCCCGCCAAACTGGTCGGCATAGCCATCAGAAAGGAGGTAAAACGTAGTGGTAGCAGTCAAATCTATGCGAATATTGGTAAAACCTTTGCTATGTTTTTGCTCATAACCTCCAATAGCAAACTTGTCGGGTTTGCACTCGGTTAATGTAGTTTGGTCGTGGGCAATGTAGAAAAAGGAGTTCATAGCCCCCGCCGCCTCCACTATTTTTTGTTTAGGGTCTATGCTCAACAGCACAATGTCCATGCCATCTCTGTTGTCGGTTTCGGCTTGGCGGAGTGATTTTCGCACCGCTTTGTTGAGTTCATTGAGTAGAAGATTGGGCGTAGTAATGTTGCGTTGCTCTACAATTTCGTAGAGCAGTTGGCTACCAATCATCGTCATCAAAGCCCCAGGCACACCATGCCCTGTGCAGTCGGCAATGGCTACAATAATTCGCCCAGCTTGGTCGTTTATCCAATAAAAATCTCCGCTAACAATGTCTTTGGGTTTGAAAAGAATGAAAAAGTTGTCGTTGCCAAAATAGCTTGCAAATTTTTCTTTGGTTGGTAGTAAAGCCGTTTGTATCCGCAAAGCATAGTTGATACTTGCCATAATCTGCTCATTTTTATAGACTATATCATTTTTTTGTCTTTGCGTAGTTTCTACGGTGATGTTCAGTTCCTCGTTTATTTGCTGCCCTTCTTCTAAGGCTTTATTAAGTTCTTCTGTCCGTTTTGCAACTTTCAGTTCTAAGGATTGGTTGTGTTCTTTTATCAATCTTTCGTTTTCTTGCAACTGCCAGATAGAAGCTTGTTGTGCATCTTGCTTGGCGGTTGCAAGTTGTAATTTTTCATATTCAAATCTTTTGCTCAACGCATAAGCCAACAAAACTACTTCGGACAAGAAGGCAATGGCTAAATAATCTATCGGAAAAATATTGGGCAGACCAAAATTAAGATACAAAAGAGCTATTGCCACCCAGAAAAAAAAGCTAATATAGGCAGCCAAATAATAGCTGCTCAACGCATAGCCTTTTCGGTAGCTGTGTACACCTGCTGTGATGGAAGTAGCTAATGAAATCAAACCACAAAGTTGGGTTAGTGAATTGCCAATATGTTCGGGAGCAAAAAATTCTACAACTAATACCGCACACAAGGCAATCATTTCCCACTTGATAAAACGAGCAAATTTTTTGTGTTTCGTTTCCATATCCAAAAACAAAATGCAGTAATAGAGAATAGCAATTTGAATAACGGTCGTACCAAAAATGGCAATTTTGAAGTTATAAATAGACAAAGAAGGGAACAAAAAGCAAAAATAGCCATTTTCATCTAAACATAAAGAACTTGCAATATAGAGAAAGACAATGACCACATAGTAAAAATATAATTTGTTTCGCAGCGAAAAAATCAACAACACATTGTTGAACAAGATAAAAAGCATAATGCCCAAGTAGATGCCATAAAACATATTTCTTTGGGCTATGAATTTATCAAATTCGTGCAAAGTAGCCAAATGCAGCGAAAAACCTGTATTTGCGGTGTGCATACGCAGATAACAAGTTACAGCAGGCGTATGCAAGACGTTTGCTAAGGGAAAAACTTGATAATAATGTGGATAGTTTTTTTCTTGTATAGGCACTTTAAAGCCCGCAGCCATTTTTTTCCATTGGTGGAGGCTGTCTTGATAATACAATTCTGCTCCTTTCAGATTGACGTGGGGCAAATACAGCACCCATTCTTTGGTAGGGCTGTTGCGTTGCAAATTGACTTTGAGCCAAAAAAAACCTTCTTTTCCACCACCCGAAATGATTGATTTGGTTACAGGCTGAAACAACTGCTGCTGGGCAGGTTGCAAAACGGCGGCTAAGTCCAGCTTGCCTGTTTCATCTCTGAAATAGGTGGCTTGTTTGGTAATTTTTTGGGATTCTCCCTCTTGTAAACTAATAACAGATTGTGCGGTAAGCAAAAAAGGCAACCAACACAACATAAAATATAACGAAATACGAAAACACAAAGCCATGAAAACCCATGTTTGATAGAAAAAAAGTGAAGTGAGTGTTTAAAATTTTATTAGCAAAGTTAATCAAAAATTATTGAAAAAACAAATTTTGTCTGTTTTTCAAAAAGATATTGTCTTGTCTGTTTCCCCTGCCTATACGCCAGAAATGAAGGAAACGCAACTAAACTGTTGTATTTTGTTGTATCATAAGTAGTTAGACTTAAATAAACGACAATATTTTAAACCCTATATAGCTGATTATCAGATTTATCCGACACCTTTGAGGTGTCGGATAATTAAGTTCAATTACTTACAACAGATTTGCTTATAAAGTTCTTTGTGATTTTGGTAGGATAAAGCCTGATTTGGTCTTGGTCTATGCTAAAACAGCCTTTGCGTACTCAAAACAAAGCCGTTAGTTGCACCCTGCCCACGTGAGCAACAGGCTGATTTTCAGATTTTCTGCCGTCATAAATCAAGGTCATTTGCAAGCCGTTGGCAAGTTTTTGCTGCCAATTCAAACTCCAAGACCAATTCGTGCCATTTTGCAGAGCCTCCAACAATTCGTAGCCTACGGGTGAGTTAGCCTCGCCCACAAAGGCAATGTTGGTCATTCGCAGCCTTGCCTGCACTGTCCGTTTGGTAGCCTCTGCCCAACGACTTTCTACCGAAAAATCGTGAAATTGGGCATTTTCGGTGCTGGTGGACTTGAAAACATTGCGTTTTTGCTGCCAACTATACAAAAAAGTGAGCCTAAAAGTCTGCGAAGGTTGATAAGACAATTCGGGGCGGAGCAGCCAAGCAGCCACCAAAAAGTTGCGGTTTTCCAAAAAATCTGACCCATTGCCCTTGCGGTCTGTGCCGACTAACAATTTGGTATTAAAATTTTTACCTATATTTTTTCTGATGCTCAACAGCAATTCGTCTATGTTTCGACTTTCAAAACCATTGGTGAGTAGTTGGCGTTGGGCTGTTTGGGCAAAGTTCAGCTCGATGCCGAAAGCTGGCGAAGTTCGGTTGTAAAACAAGGTAGCCCGCAATACGTCTTGTTTGCTTTGCAAAAAATTGTCTGCCAAATTGATAGTAGTAGGCAAAAATCGTTGCAATAAATTATTGTCTGTTATTTTTTTGTTTACAGCCCAAGAACCTACCAAACTCAACTTGCCTAAGGCTTGTAAGATTTTGGTCTTTTGTTGCCAATTTTTTGGTAAATTGACTGTTAGCCGATAAGTAAAATTGTTGCTAAAAACTGCCAAATATTCGTCTGTTGGGGTGAACAACTTGATATAATTTTTTTCGTCGGGGTTAATAGCCAAATAAAATTCATTGAGTTCTTGTATGCCGTTTTTGTTGTCGTCACGCCATGTGTGTGTACCTGTGCCTGTGTTTACCTGCACATACCTGAACTCCCGCCTCAGTTCTCTGCCTGTGGCGGTGGCTAAGGTGAGTTCAGATTTGATATTGTTTTTCCAAAAAAATGTATTCCAATCTACCCTGCCCATAATGGTTTCTTCTATTTTATTGGGTTGATTGCCAATAGGTTGCAAATTTTTTAGGTTGCGATAAGTCAAAACAAAATTAAAAAGTTGGTTGTTTTTTTGTTTTCGAGCAGCCAAATTTAAGGTTTGGGCGTGGGTGCTGGGGCTTAGTTTTCCTTCGCTTGGTAGTTGGTCTGTGCGGAGAGCAAAGTCTGCTGAATAGTTCCATTTGGCACTGTCGCCTTGTTTGAGATAAAATTTATGTTCGTCAAAATACATAGCCGTAGAAAGTATGCTGTCCGTTTGGGCTTTGGCAAGTTGGTTGTGGTCTTGGGCAAATTGGTAGCCTACGATTAATTTATTCAATTTATAGTAGTGATTGGTAGTCAAACGCCACCAATTAGCCTGTGTAATTTTTTTGTCATTTTGCAACCAAAATAAGTTGAGTTGGGTGTAATACTTGCCAAAAGATTTGGCAAGGTCGAGGCTTTGCTGAAAGCCGTTGATAGCATCTCCCCTGTTTCTTCGGCTGTGTCTGATACGTATAAAATTGTTTGGGTTGTTTTGCAGTTGCAAACTTCCGTTCAGTATTTGGTCTTGCTGGGGCTGCTGGGTGGCGTTGGGTGCTGCCCAATCTCTGTCGAACTCTATGAAACGAAACCTGTCGATGGGACTAAAATTTTTGCTATCTTGTTCATAATCAACTTGATAATCTAACCATAAACTGTCGCCACCCAATAATTTGTTGAGCAACTTGTTTTTGATTATTTGCTTTTGGTTTTGCCAACCAATTTTCAAAGCATTGCCTTGGGTTTGGTCTGTGCTGATGGTGGAGAACAAATTGCGGTTGTTGTTGCTCCACGCCACCTCTGCAAAAATTCTCTGCGTTTTGCTGATTCGGTAAGCTGCTGCTGCGGTTAGCATTTGCTTTTGGTTGGGTGGAATCAGTAATCGAATAGGGGCAAAATTGCCTTGTGCCACGCCGTTTACGGGGGCTACCCACGCATAAGTCCTGCCGTTTGCCGTTGGATTGCCTATTTTGTAATCTCCTTTGCCTGTGCCAACCTCCGTAAAAACTACGGCAAACAGAGAATCTTGTTGCTCGGTGGCACGTTGAAAAAAAGTGTAGAGTTGGTTGCCGACTGTTGTGTCTTTTTTGAAATACAAAATCCTATCTGCTTGATAGGCAGGTACATAAACTGCACCATTGGCAAAAACTGTGGTGGCAGTGTCCCCTGCCTGTTGCAAAAGTTGAATATCAGCAGCCTGCAAAGTTTGCAACAAAGGGTTGCCTTCGTCATCTTTTTCTCTGTAAAAATTGCCCGCCAACGACAATTTGCCCAACTGCTGCTCGTGAGTGGCGGTGAGAATACTACGGCTGTAATTTTGGACTGCATACTCAAAATCTATGCGGACTCTGGTGTATCGGGTGATGACAATTTGGTTAGTAAACGTAATTTCAGCTGTGTTGTAGTCTATCACGTAGTCGTAATTGAAACCTCTGGTGAGCAACTTGCCATCTAAAAAAACCTTTTCGGAGTTTGCCATGACCACAATAAACCTTTCGCCATTTGCCCCACGCAGTCGATAAGCTCCCTGCACACCTTCCTGAATTTCAAGGAGTTGCGAAGCAAAACGACCTTTGGCTATGGAAAAGCCCACTCTTGAATAAGCCCTGTTTCGAGGTTGCGATGTTGTAAAATTACCCTGCGTCTGTTGCTGCGTTTGCTGTTTCAACCTATTCAAACTGTCTGCCTTTGCCCCGTAATCTGTTTCTATGATTCCACCCAATACGTTTTTGTAGAACCGCAAAAATTCGCTGCTGCGGTTTTGAAACACCACATCACCCGCCGACAAGGTGGCGTAAGGGTGGGTCAATTTGATAAAAATTCTATCCAATTCTTGCAGCCGTTGGGTATTGCCTTCGGGCTGAAAAGGCACATTTTGGTCGGACAAAACAGCTGTGAGGTGCAGGTCGTCTGCCAAATACCCATCGAGTTGGAGGTTGAGGGCGGAGTTCACAAAAACGTCTTGCCTGTTGCCCAGCGAAACGCCACGTGTGATGCTGCCGTTTTTGTTCAGCCTGTCTGCCTTAAACAATTCTACTCTTTCAGTTTTGCGGTTTTGGAACTGCCTTATCGTAATATCTTGGCTATACAACCCCGAATCGTAGGCTGCTTGGCTACGATTGTAGTGTTTTTGGGTAAAAAGAAACGGAAAAGTGCGGTAGCAAATCGTAACCGAATCGGGCAGCGAAGTGGACGAAACAGAGGGTAAAAGCACTACAGTATTGGTGGCATATTGGTACTGCACCTGCAAATTTTTTTGTAAAGTGGTGGGTTGCAAGGTGATACTTTCGGCTATCAAGGTCAGCGTATCGAGGCTAAGGGGTTGATTAGCAATTAGTTTTACTTTTTTGCAATGGAGGTTTGATAGCTGCTGGGCTGCAAGTGGTGCAGGCAAGACAAGCCAGAGGAGGAATAATATGATGAGTAGGCGAGGCAATTTACATAGGCAGTTTTCCATTTTTTTTGCTATCAGCTTTACTGTAATCAATAGTGCCATTTAGGTCTGCTTCGCCAAGATGTGTTTTAAATTTCTTTTTTCTCTCTGAAATACTTTTGCACATCATTTTGTATTTTATTCATCAACGCACATATTTGATTAGTAAAAGAATATTTATAGCTTTCATTAGCCATTTTTTCATAAGCAAGCAAAGCATAAAGTTCTTTCTTTTTCTCCCATTTTTCTTCTCCAGAGAGTTGCGTATCCTGAATTTCTTGTTCCATTTGCTTTTTGCTTTGCCGTTTATTATCAGAAATAGCAAAAAGCAGTGCTAAAATGACCCCATCATTTTCCTTCTCTCCAAAAAGATTATGTCCTCTTATGTATAAGTAAATTTCCTCTGGCAAAATATTAAAGTTGTTTTCTACCAAATAAGTTTTTATTTGGTCTATGTCAATATTTGCAAGTTCAGTAGCATAATTCACTTTCCAAACAGCTATTTTATTTTGAATATTGTCTAGTATTGTTTGCCCATTATTGGCAATATCAATAGCACCACTAATTTCTATTACCTTTTTGTGTTCTTCTTTTGTAATAGGTTTGAGTAAATTTTTACGTCTTAGCTTTATCTGTTCAAATTCTGTGTCAGGAATGTGGGTTGTTGCAAGTTCTTCTTGTATAGGCAATTCTATTTTTTTTATAGCCAACCAATAGAGAAAAAAGTCATAAATAACTTTTGAGTATTTACTTAGAAAAATCCTGAAATCAAACTCTATTTCGTATTTTTCTACAATTTTGTTTAGATTTTCGGGAACAGATTTATGATTTTCAATACTGTAAGTATAGGTTTGTAAAATGTAGGATTTATTTTGTGTCAATTCATCTTTGAGCAAATAATTAGCATCACTATCTATACAAAATAGTACATTTTGTGCTGCCAAAGTAAGTTTTGTCGTTCTTAGAAATTTGCGTATTTCAGAAACACCATTTTGTTTTTTGCCCTTTGAATTGAGTAAAACAGTAATCTTATGTTTACTTTTGGCTTTCTCAGGTGCAAATTGTGTGATAACATCACGCCAAAAGAATTTATCTTCCTCTTCGGACTCTGCAAATATGATGTAACGACCATTTTCTGTAGCAGTCAAAATAAAGTCTTCATTTTGGCTTTTCTCGTCATCTCTTTTTGTAGTTTCGTCCATTATTTTGCCAGTTTAAAATGAAGTTTAGAGTTATAAATTTCATTAGCCTTGACATTATAATACATACGTTGGTCTTCTACAAGCCTAACCTCTTCTGCATTTTTTGCCTTGCCAAGCAAAGTGCTAAACGTGAATATATCAGGTTTAATATAATTATACAAAGCAATAAATTCGGCAATAAATTGTACGCCATTTTCAACAGAATTAGCCTTTTTTAAGAGGGAATTAAAAGCATAGTCATTTGGCTCTACATTACCTATTTGTAATAATTGTTTAGCTTCTTCTACAGTAGAAAAAACTCGGTTAATTAGCGTTGTAATGGTAATAACATCTACCTTAATACCTTTATTATTCATTCTCCTTACAATTTCTCCTGCGTGTTGTAGAGAAATTACGTCAATATTTTTTAACAAAACATTAATTTCGTAAGTAACTTGATAAGCATTTGTGTTTTGAATTTGCGTATCAATAAAATTGATAACATTTTGTACTAATGCAGGATAGTTTTGTTGAAAACTATTTTCCATTTCTTGCTTATTTTCTTGCAACAAAGTACCAATAGGAAAAATAATTTCATTTATTCTAACTCTGTTGCTTACCCAATCATAGCCAAAAGTAGAAGTTGCATGTGTTACTACAATTAATTGGCAGTTTGGATTGATTGCTAATAAATCACTAAACAAGTTTTCTTGCCATAACGTATGTAGAGAAGTTTCAGGCTCGTCTAAAAGCAAAAAAGTTTCTTGTTGGCGTTGTAAAAATGTAGCCAAAAATAGAACAAGTAGTTGTTTTTCTCCCGAAGAAAGTTTATCTACACCAATGTTGGTAGGCTCAAATAAAAATTCTTTTGTCCGAAAACTTCTGTTTATTCTTTTATTAGAATCACCAAAATATTTATCTATCACATCATACAAGTTGTAAATATCACGACTTTCTTCGGCAAGATTACCTCCATTATCAAGCACTGTTGCTATTTTTTCATTGCGATAATTAAAAAAATGCCCAATCAAAGCCGAAAAAAAACCTTCATTGTTTCTAAGCCCTAAAATTTTATCTAAACTATCCGCATTGTCAAAAGTTTTTACAATTAGTGGAACTTCATTAGTTATAATTTGCAAATCTGCCCAATCCATATTGATAAATTGACGTACATTTTTTGCATCATCGATCATATAGTTATGTAAATCTACCCTAATGACCCCACCATTTACAAAAATAATTTCTACTTCCTCTGCCAATTTAGCCACTTCTTCCCAAGCTACTTTAGAGTCATCTTCTGGGTTAAGGCAGTAGGCAAGCAGTTTAAGCAAAGAACTTTTGCCTAAACCATTGATACCCACTAATACATTAACATTAGATTTCATTTCCCAACGCACATCATACTTGCCCCAAAAGCCATATACTTTAAATTCTCTAATTTTCATTGTTTTTATTTTTTATGCAAAATAAGAAAAGCAGCAACAGTTTACAAAATTGTTGCTCAAAAACTATTCAAATTGATTTTTGCCAACGGAAACTCCGTAGCGTGGCGAAAAACTTTAAAATTTTCTAAGGTTATTTTGGTAAGCATGGTTTTGTCATTTGTTTTAAATCCGAAGAGTTTTTAAAAACCCTTCGGATTTAGGTTTTACAGTTTCAAATTTACAAAATTCAATTTGTTTAACAAACTTTAACCTCCATTGCCTAACATTTTTTGTATAGCTAAAATCTAAACTATTCGTAATTTTGATAAAACTTCCCGTAGAGTGCCTTTTTCTTTACAAATTTCCATAATCTCTCTATATTGTTGAGGTTTGGCGAATAGGGCGGCAAAACAACAAGGTAATTTCTAAAGTTACTGCCAGCTCTTTGACTAGGTTGCAATGCTGATAGCGTGCATTGTCCAATACAATGACAATGGCTTTGTCAAGCATTTGACTTCGCAAATACAACAAAAATTCCATAAACGACTGTGCATTGACTGTTGTGTTATTGGTTTGGAAATAGAGTTTTTTGGTGATTGCGTCTATGGCACCTGTAACATTTAAACGGCTTCTACCTGCTGAAGAAGGAATAAAAACTCGACAAATAGCCCACAGATGACTAAGAAATACCCCCATCACAAAATGAGCAGAGTCGCAAAAAAGCAGGGCTATTTCTCCCTTTTTTGCCTTTTCTATGGCTATGCTTGCACAAATCAGATTGATTTGTACCATAGTTGTTGTATTTTAGTCCCTCCAGACCAGAAGCATTATAGGTGTGAATAATACTGCTTACGGTGTTGCAGTGCAAGGCTGCATAAGAGCCAATTTGCGTGCAACTTAATTCGGGGTTAGTCATTTTTAGGTAAATAACATGAAATCTTTTTTGCACAATTGCATCAGGATAGCGGTTCGCCGCCCGATGATACATTTCGTAGATTAGCATTGAAATTTGAGAACTATCAGATTTTACTGTGAGCATAGTTTGAAAGCCTAAGGAACTTACAAAGATGCTCACTTTTTTTCAAAAAAATGCTACTTTTTATACGAACAAAGATATATTATCAACTATAGAAGTAGTACGAACAGCACAAATTCAGCTAACGGCAAGCTATTAGTCCTTTGAACAAATCTACGGATACATTTACTGCCAATGCTATTGCTCTGATTCTCCCTTCTGGTACGCAAAGGTTTGTGATAAAAGCCAAAGACTTAGAAAAGATGAATTTGCGAAAATTTGTTATTCAAATTGGTGCAGCCAACTTTTCTACAACTACGGTTGGTGGTAAAAAACTGTTCTTTAGTAACATCACCATGACTACTTATAATGTGCAGTGATTAGTTTACCTCCCCCCAAACCTCCCTTTCCCCTTCACCGACCCCACTTGTGGATTTCCCTCTAAATTCCACTCCTGCAAATTTGGCAAAGAGTTTAGCGACTCTATATTGGTCAATTCATTACCCCATGCGTGCAAGGTGTGGAGATGTTGGCAAGTAGCTAAGGGGGCAAGGTCGGGTAGTTGGTTGTGTCCGCAATAAAGTTCTTCTAAGTGAGCAAAAGGTTGCAAAGGGGCTAAGGTCTTGATACCCAGCCCTGTAAGCCAAAGGCTTTTGATTTGGGTTAATTGGTGAAGTTTGGGTTTGGTTAGGGGAGTGAGGGCAACGGCAAATTTTTTGCCCATCAGTTGTTGATAAACCTCAAAACAGTTGCTACTTTGGTGGTTTGCCCCATTGGTATAGACTGTTTCGTTAGTCAAGGCAATTCCCTTGTTGTGCAGAGCCAAATGCAGCCTGAAAATATGCTGCCAAGTATAGTTTTTTAAGCCTTTTTTGTTCAGTTTTCCGTAGTGCAGGAGGTTGTGCCACCACGCCAACGTAAGCGGAGATTTACCCTCTTCTTTGGCTACTTGCTGCCAATACGCCGCCACTATTCGGTCAAATTCGGCGTGTAATTCGGTAGCTTGCTGCTTATTTTTGATAACTACCACACTTTCCCATTGGTTTTGGGCTGCATAAGTGTAATTGTATGACCCCACGACTGCCCATAACTTGTCGACAACACAAAATTTATGGTGCATCAATTCATTGCCCTCCCACAACAAAACTTCTGCACCTTGCTCGCTAAGTCCCTGAAAATCAATACCTTGTTCCTCGTTCAATTCGTCTGCCACTGCCACCAAACGGACTGCCACGCCTTGCTTTGCTTTTCGCCACAGCACCTCTGCAAGAGTTTGGTCTGTAAACCACGCCACTGCCACCCAAATACTTTTTTGGGCTGTTTCCAACAAAGCAAGCAAAGTTTGTTGAATAATTTGGGGAGAAGTATTGGTAACAAGGGTTGTCATTTTTTGGTGTTTTTTATATTTTTTTATTACAAGTATTTGATAATAAATTATTTATGTAATTAACAATTTACAATTAAAAACTTACAACTATTTACAACCTTTCAGCCAACCCTTTTGCTTTTTTAAAAGCATCTGCCAACGAAATGCCTTGATGCCAATTTGCACAAACGTAAAGTTGCTGTTGTTCGGCTGCTGCAATGGCTTGGTCGCTGGCTATGAGGGCTTGGTTGTATTGCGGAATGGCTTTGTCCCAGTTTACAACTTGCTGATAAAGAGGAGGTTGCGAAAGTTGATACAATTCAGTTAATTCTTGATTAAGACGTTGCAAAATAATAGCTTCGGGTAGTTGTGCGTGAGTAGTTGCTAATTGCCCACCTACAAAACTCGTGAGCAATACCTCATCATCAGGACAACGGTGCTTAAATACGCTACTTGTCCACAAAGCCCCTGCCGAAAATTTGCCTTCTACCGCAGGGTGCAAACCGCCAAAACCATTGAGTTCGAAACCTACTGCCGATTTTTTTAATAGTGTATGCACCACTTTCATTGGCGGGTAATGAATGGCTGCCAACGCATGGGCAAGCGTAGGGAAAGATAACCGCAAAAATTCTGCTGCACAAAAACTTGGCGAGGTAATTATCAGTTTTTCGCAATCAAAAGTTTGGGTTTGAGTCTGGATACTAAACTTTTTTTTGTATGTAATATTTTCTACTTTTTGGTTATAAAAAATTTCCAATTTTTCTGCTAACTTTCTTGGCAAAGTTTCCAAACCCTCTCTAAAATTGATAGACTGTTTTCTACTTACCTTATTATTTTTGATAAAACCTTTGAGGATAGAACCGTATTGTTTTTCATACTCGACTAATTGGGGAAAAGTTTTGGCAACCAACAATTCGGCAGGATTGCCTGCGTAAATACCTGTTACAAAAGGCGTAACCGCATAGTCGACTATTTCTTTGTTGAAATGACGTTCAAAAAATTGGCTAATTGTTTCATTGTCAATTACTTGATTTTTATTTCTCAATTCTTTGAAAATAGCAATTTTGGTTTTCCAACTAAAAAATTTATTTGTCAAAAGTTGCAAAGGCGAAGTAGGTAGGGCTTGGTATTTGCCATTTTTTAAAATAAACCGTTGTTTGCTTACTTCGTTTGCGTAAAGTAGTTCGTCTTGTAAGCCTATGTCGTGCAAAAAATCCAACAATTCTTGGTCTGCCAACAAAGAATTGGCTGCTTTCTCAAACAAATAATTCCCTTTCCTTTCCGATTGGAGGTAGCCTCCTGCTCGGTTGGTAGCTTCCAAAATAAAGTAAGGTTTTCCTTGTTTCTGCAAAAAATGACCTGCTAATAAGCCTGAAATACCAGCCCCAATAATTCCTATCATTTGTGTTAAAGTTTGGGTAATGCCACAAAAGTACTATTTATACCAACATTTCAACACGCACACCAAAACAATCTTAACTTTTCAGTGTAAAATAAAAAGTAGTTCCTTGCTCTTCTTGGCTTTCTACCCAAATTTCTCCTCCATTTTTTTCTACAAATTCTTTGCAAATCAACAGTCCTAAGCCTGTGCCACTTTCGCCTGCTGTGCCTTTGGTGCTGTGTTTGGAGTCTATTCTAAATATTTTTTGGGTTACAGTTTCACTCATGCCCACGCCTGTGTCTGTAACATTTATCAAAATCATTTGTGTTTCATTCGTTTGGGGAATTTGTGGAGTAGCCCCAATGCTAACTTTGCCATCTTGTGGAGTAAATTTAATGGCATTGGCAATGAGGTTAGTCAAAATAGTTTTAAGTTGGTTGGCATCTGCCCAAACAGTCAAGTTGGAGGCGATGGAACACAAAACAGCAATATTTTTAGCCTGTGCATTCACTTGCAACAACTCCATCGAAGTCTGTACGCAGTGCAACAAAGATAAACTTTCAGGCTTAAACTCTATGCTGTTCATTTGACTCCTTGCCCAAGTGAGTAAATTTTCGAGGTATTTGGTAGAATTGGTTATGTTTTTGTCTAAATCATGGGCAATACTTTTGATTTCCTCCTTGCTCAGTTCATCTGCAAAATTAGCCAAGAGAGAAGAAAAACCTTTTAAAGAGTTAAGAGGACTGCGCAAATCGTGGGCAAAAATAGAAAAGAATTTATTTTTTGCCTCGTTTAGTTCACTTAGTTCGTGTTCAGATTTGCGGAGTTGGGTCAATACAGTTTCTAATTGGTGTAGTTGCGTTTCTATGGTATCTCTTTGTTGGGCTATCTCCTCTTTTTGTTGCATAATTTCGCCTGTACGCAACCTGACTGTGCTTTCCAATTCTTCTCTTTGCTGTTGAATACGCCTAATACGCAAAGAAACAAAGATGACAATGGCAAGTATCACCAACAGAAAAGCACATACTTTAAACCACCAAGTATTCCAAATGGCGGGCTTGATACGAATTTTTATTTCGGCTTGTTTGTCCATCCACGACCCATTGGAATTGGTAGCTTTTACCTGCAAAACATAACTGCCTGCGGGCAAGTTAGAATAATTGGCACTTCTGTTGTTGGCATTGGTGTATATCCATTCTTTGTCAAAACCTTGCATTTTGTAGGCATAGCGTACTCGGTGCGGCGTGTTGAAGTTGAGTGCTGCAAACTCAAAAGAAAACACATAATCTGTATGAGCAAGTACAATTTCTTGCGTTTCGCTGATGTGTTTTTGAATAACAGCAACCGAGTCTGGAATTACAGATTTATTAAATAGTTTAAAATCTGTAAATAAAACTGGATAGTTTTGCACCTTGTCTGCCAAACTATCGGGTTTAAAGGAGGTCAAGCCGTTGATACCACCAAAATAAAACCTGCCACTTTTTCCTTTGTGGTAAGCATTGGCGTTAAATTCATCACTTTGCAAGCCGTCTGCCAAGTTATAATTCAGGGCTTGTTGGCTTAGAATATTGTAACGAGTAACGCCATGATTGGTACTTAACCAAAGATTGTTTTGCTTGTCTTCCAAAATTCCATACACCACATTATTGGCTATGCCGTTATTTTCTGTGATATAGGTAAATTTTTTGGTTTTATTGTCCAATTTGTTGAGTCCACCACCAAAAGTACCTATCCAAACCGTCCCATAATTATCTTTGTAGATGCTACTCACTGCATTGTCGCTAATGCTGCTGCCGTCGAGTTTTAGGTCTTTGGTAAATCTCTTAAACGTATTGCTTTTGAGGTCAAACAAGGTCAGTCCTCCGCCAAAAGTGCCTATCCAAAGTTGTTTTTTTTCGTTGTCTATGTTGATAGCCCGCACCGCATCACCAACTATTGAGTTTGGATTGTTTTGAATTTCTTTAAATACCTCAACTTGGCTTCGAGTAGAGTCAAATTTTACCAATCCAGCAAGAGTACCTAACCAAAGATTTTGGTTTTCGTCTTCATTTATCGTGTAAACGGTTGCTTGTAGGGGCTTAAACAATTCATTTTGTTGATATTTATAAGCAAAAAATTTGCCTTTGTCTGTTGCCAATTTGGTAACAGGAGGCACAAACAAAGACAAGCCTCCATCGCCACAGCCTACCCAAATTCTGCCTTTTTTGTCCTCAAAAACAGCATTTATTCTGTTGCTTGTCAAGCTGTTAGGGTCATTTTCTTTGTATTCATAGTTAGTCAAAGTTTTGCCATCAGCATCAAATTTTTTCAATCCTCTGTTGGTCATGCCAATCCAAAGATTGCCTTTGCTATCTTCTAAAACAGACCGAATACCATTTTGAACCACGTTTTGGGGGTGTGCTTGTGGGTGTGTATAGGCGTTGAACATATTGTAACTATCGTCATGCTTAAAAAGCCCGCCACCAAAAGAACCTACCCATAACAAGCCACTCTTGTCGGTCAAAATAGAAACAATGTCATTGTCTTTCAGGCTGTATTTGTCGTTGTTGTCTTGCAAAAAATTCTGGATTTCTACTTTTTCATTAAGCAACTGCACATGATACAAACCTGTGCTTAGTGTACCCACCCACCAACTATTTTGGCTGTTTTGTAACAAGGCTTTCACTCTGTTTGCCCCATAAGGTTGGGCTTCTGCGGTGGGCAATTTGATAGTATAAAAATCATTGCTGGTTTTGTTCCAACGGCTGATAGCCCCATTGTACGTGCCTACCCACACATTGCCTTGCTCATCGGGGAGTAAAATACTGCAACCTGTATCGGGAATGGCATTGTTGGTATAGACTTGGGGTAAATAAGGCAAAGAAAATGCTTTTTTCTCCAAATTATAACGCAACAAACCATATTCTGTGGCTACCCATAGGTTTTTTTCATCTTTGTCAAAACAAACATCATTGACGATTAACAGACCCAAATTTTTCTTACAAATGGTCTGCAATGCAGGAGAATAAGCCAATGTATCAAAAGATTTGGATTTTTTATCGAAATACATAATACCTTTGTGTTGGGCACCAATCCAAATTTTGCCTGTCTTGTCGAGTGCCAAACTTAAAAAATGACTGTATGCGGGGTTGGGGTTAGGAAAAAGATAAGTTACAAAACTGTCGGTCTGCCAATCATATTTGCACAACCCTGCTCGTGTAGCCACCCAAATATTGCCTTCTTCGTCTTCTATCAGGTCGTTGATGTAGTTATTGCCAATAGATTTTTTGTTCAAGAAATCCTTACGATAAACCTTAAAATTATAACCGTCATATCTATTCAAACCATCAGCCGTACCTACCCACAAAAAGCCTTTTTGGTCTTGCAACAAACAAATGGCACTGCTCTGCGATAAACCTTGCTCAATAGAGATACTTTCGAAACGTAAAAACTTTTTTTGGGCAAAGCCTAACGAAATACTTAGCTGATTGATACAAAAAGCCAAGAAAAGCAGACCTAACCAACGAAAAGTATAAGGTTTGATAGCCAAAAGGAGTAAATAAATAGCTGGAAGTTTTACCATGCAGAAAGGTAGGTTTACTTGACTTTTTACAGCGTTGTCAAAAGCCAAAGGTATATATTTTTCGGCATAGTACGTAATAGAGTTGCAAATTATTTTATGGTTTCACTAAAAACTTCAACTACTTAATTTTTATTTTTTGCCAAAATTTTTACCTTTGCTTTCAATCTTACTATCTAAACTTCAAATTTCTATGCAAGGCAATATTTACAATCCCCAAGAGTTGGCTGCTATCAAAACTCGTTTGCAAAATTTAAACGAAAATTCTCCTCGCCAATGGGGAACAATGACCGCATCCCAAATGCTCTGCCACTGTTCTGACCAACTTCGAATGGGCTTAGGCGAAAAAGAACTCTATCCAAACGCCAATTTCTTTAATAGGGTGATACTAAAATGGATAATTTTCAAGTTTAGCTTTGCTAAAAACTCGCCAACCATTCCTGAATTGGACAAAGACAAGAAAGGAACAGTTGCCAAAGATTTTGCCTACGAAAAAGCTGCTTTGTTTAGTTTGCTAGACAGATTTGTGGCAAAAGATACTTTGGTAACACACCCATTCTTTGGCGATATGCCCAAAGATGAATGGGGACATTTGGCACACAAACATTTAGACCACCATTTCAGGCAATTTGCTGTGTAGTTGTCTATTAGAGGTTATTTAGAAACGGGTTGCACTGCAAGTACTTCTACAAAGGTATAAAAAACGAGTCGTTAGCTTGTGTTTTACAAAATTCGTTAGATTTGAAAGTGATTTTTACGACAGAGTCTTTTTCTATAATGCCTCCGAAAAAGAACTTACGTTGTCAAAGTTGAAACTTCCATCAGGATTGCGGAGGTTTAGCATATTGGGAAAGTGGCGTAAAAGATGACATCTTTTAAAAAGATGTCATCTTTATTGCACTTTTGGTATCAAATACCAAAAAATTATTTTACTCTTTCCATATACTCACCTGTTTTGGTGTCCACTTTGATTAACTCACCAGTGTTGCAAAACAAGGGTACGTTTACTTTTGCTCCTGTTTCCACTGTGGCAGGTTTGAGTGTACGAGTGGCTGTATCTCCTTTGATACCAGGTTCTGTGTAGGTAATTTCCAACACCATAGTACGTGGAGGCTCTGCAAAAAGTGGAGTTTCTTCGTCAAAAGCTACAATCACATCTATATTTTCTTTCAAAAAAGCAATGCTATCGCCAAAAAGAGAAGCCTCTACATAGATTTGTTCGTAGCTTGTGTGGTCCATCAAGACCATACTTTCGCCTTCTTTGTAGAGATATTGCATCGTTTTTAGTTCTACACGTACCACATCTACGTTTTCTCCTGAACGAAAACGGTACTCGACTAACTTACCATTTTTTAGGTTACGCATTTTGGCTTGGTAAAAAGCACGCAAATTGCCCGGTGTACGGTGCTGATACTCAAGTATTTGCACCAATTCGCCTTCGTGTCTGATAAATGAGCCTACGTTAATATCTCCTGTGTTCATGTTGTAATTGTAATTGAATGTTTATTAAAAAGATTAAATTTTTCGCAAAATTACTCTTTTATTTGCTAACAACCAAAGATATAGAAAACTCTTTTTCTGTTTATTAACTGCTTGTATTCTTTAAAATAACAAATTGAGAAACTACCTTAAAATTCATACACTTATTTTGTATAAAAATAAGAATAAAACACTTAAAAATTCTTTTTTTTATTATACATTTGAAAACTATTATTGAATGTAAAAACAAACTTCAATTTTAGTAATTTTTAAATTTTATCAACTAACAATTTCACAAATCTTATGCACAAAAATCACCTATCTATGGGTTTGTTGCTACTGTTTTTGCTCGGTTTGCAAAGCATAGCCTATGCCCAGCGGACTTGTGGGCATACTGTCCACCAGCAAAGGGTGGCTGCTAATCCGAAATTGGCAAAACAACACGCCGATTTTGAGCAGCAACTCAATCTCAAAGTAAAGGAATACATGGCACAGGCACAAGCCGACCCTAATAGTCGGATTGTAAACGGTGTGTATGAAATTCCTGTTGTATTTCACGTAGTTCATAATGGCGAAGCTGTTGGTACAGGCACTAACATTAGCTATGCTCGTATGCAAGCACAGTTAGATGTGTTGAATCAAGATTTTCGTAGAATTGTAGCCACACCGGGTTTCAATACAGACCCACGTGGAGCAGACACACAAATTCAATTTGTGTTGGCACGCCGCCGTCCTGATGGTTCGGCTTTTCCAAACAGCGAAGATGGCGTAAATCGTATCAACCGCACCACTGCGGGCTGGACAGCACCGCCTTATACACCTACCTATATTGATGCTAACATCAAGCCTTTTACTACGGTTACGCAAGGCTATGACGGTGCATTGTATATGAACTATTGGTCGGTAGCATTGGGAAATAATTTATTGGGTTATGCTCAATTTCCTGTTACCTCTTTAAATGGTATGGATTGTAATCCTGGCTCTATTACTACTGATGGGGTAGTAATGTTGGCTGGCTCTGTGGGAGGTCCCGCAGCACCCGGTACTGCTACGCCTTACCATTTGGGAAGAACTGCCACTCACGAAATTGGTCACTGGTTAGGCTTACGCCACATTTGGGGTGATGCTACTTGCGGCGATGACTTTTGTGCAGATACGCCTGTTCATGCTGATGCCAATGGAGGATGCCCTACGCACCCCAAACCAAATGCTTGCGGTACTGCCGATGAAATGTTTGAAAACTATATGGACTACTCTGATGATGGTTGTTTGAATATCTTTACCAAAGACCAAGCAATTCGTATGCGTACTACTTTGGAAAATTTCCGTTGGTCTTTGATAAATTCCGATAAAATGATGCCACCTGCTACCACAGATGCAGCGGTGCAGTACATTGTATTCCCTACCACAGACGTATGTGCGACGACAATTACGCCTGTCATTGCAATAAAAAATCATGGTACTTCGGTTCTCACAGGCATAACTATTGATTACAAATTAAATGGTGGTGCTACACAAACCAAAGTGTTTACAGGTTTGAATATTCCTGCTAACGCAATTAGCAACTTGACCTTAGACCCTATTGCGGGTGTAGTGGCGGGCAACAACAACATTTCGGCTTTGTCAAGACTGCCAAATGGTGTGGCTGACCCTTTTACTACTTTTGACGAGTCGGCTGCAAATTTCACTAGCACAGGAGGAACTATTCCTTTGTTTGAAACCTTTGAGGGAGATTTCTTGCCCATAGGTTGGGGACGTGAAAACCCAGGCAATGACTGCGTAAATTGGTCGCCTGCGGTGGGTTCTACCTTAATTGGCTCAACAGGTGCTGTTACAAAAGCTGCGGTTTTGCGTCTTTCTCGTACTAACACGTCAGGTTTGAATGACTTTTTGATAACCAGAATGTTAGACTTGACAGGTGCAAACGCCAACACCAGATTGGAGTTTGATGTGGCTTATTGCCAAAAAGCAGGAGGCAACACAGACAGATTACAAGTACAAGTTTCCACCGACTGCGGTTTGACTTGGGTGGCAACGCCTTTATATGACAAAGCAGGTGCTACTTTAATCACTACTTCGCAAAATGCGGGGGATTTTGTTCCTACCAGCAATTTGCATTGGCGTAAAGAAGGCATCAATATTGGTGCTTACATAGGGCAGAAGGTGAAATTCCGTTTTTGGGGAACAAGTGGAGGAGGTAATAATATCTACATAGACAATGTAAGTTTTGTGGACAAACCTACATTTAGCTTTGCTACTTCAAGCACTTCTACACCAGAGGCTACAACTGTTGCAGCAGGTTGTTTGGGTTACACAGATATTACCATACCTGTAAAAGTTTCTTTTGCACCCGCCGTAGCTACTACTTTAAATGTAGCCTTGACAGGAACTCCAACAGCAACCGCAGGTTCTGATTTCCAACTGATGACTACTACGGTTACATTCCCTGCGGCAAGTATGGCAGACCAATTTGTAACAGTGCGTATTTTTGATGATGCAGCCACAGAAAGTAACGAAAATTTCACCATTGCTTTGTCTTTGGCAGTGGCAAATACAGGCTTTTTGCAACCTGCAACACCAACCAATGTGATAACCATTCGTGATAACGACAGTTTCCCATTGGCTACTGTTGTTTGGTCGGAGAATTTTGAAACACAAACCGAAGGGGCAGTGCCAGCAACAGGCACAGGTTGGTTGCGTAGAACTCTGGAAGCAGGAGCAAATGATTGGGTAATTGGCTCATCAACAGATGGCATTACAGGAAAATCTGCTTATATTTCTAACAACGCCACCACAAGACCTGTTGCTTATACAAGTGCTGGCGGACCTGGCAATGGTGTTACATCACGTTCACGTTTGGTTTCTCCTGCCATTAGCACAGTAGGTTTTACGAATTTGGAAATTTCTTTTGACTTCAAATGTATTGGCGAAGACACAGGCACAGGTACGAATTTGTGGGATTTTGGTCGTTTGTTCTACTCAACAAGCCCAACAGGTACTTACCAATCTATCACAGGTGCAGGTACACCCTCTGAGGCAACAACAACAACGCAAGATGGAGGTTTTACAGGTACAACACCTTTTGCAAATCAAGGGAATATTACAAATTTCAGCGTAGCTTTGCCTGCTGCTTGCAATAACCAACCTGCTTTGTATTTTATTTGGCGTTGGGACAATGATGCAAACGATGGCAACAATCCTCCTTTTGTGATTGATAACATTGTGTTAGTAACAAGACCTACCCCTGTTATTGAAACTGCTTTGAACGAAACAGTAACAAGGTATTTGGGACCAAATTCTACGGTGCATTTTTTCAATGCTGCAAACAAATTGCTTGCAAAAATTGAAAACCCTACTGCTCACGATTACGGTTGTACGACTGTAAAAATTGACAGAACAGGCACCACCAACAGAGAACTTTGGAATACAACACCTTCTACTTTCTTGGCAGAAAAAACTATTTTGGTAACACCAACAAATCCAAATACAAGTTCTACTTTGAGAGTTACAACCTATTATACTGCTGCCGAAGCAACAGCTTATAATGGTGCTGCAACGCCAAACACAATGGCTGCCAACGCAAACGTCATCAGCACAGGTGGGGCAATTAGCAACATCACTGCTGCCACGCCTTTTGCCAATGGTGCAACCAATAATGTAGGTGGAAGTACAGTAAGAGGTACAACCTTATCGGGAACAGACAGATTTGTGCAGTCGTCTTTCACATCAGGTTTGGCTGCAAATAATGGTTTTGGAACAGGTACGCCAAATGGACCTGCTTTGGTTTCTTTTGTCAATGCTGCAACAGCAACGCCAGAAGCACCAACAACTGCAAGTGCAATGGGAGATTGTCGTCCTTACACAGATTATACTATTCCGTTGCGTGTTTCGGCAGCACCTTTACAGGCTTTGACCGTAACCATTACGCCTTCGGGAACTGCTACAACTGCTTTGGATTACACAGTGCTTACGCCAACTGTAACATTCCCCGCAGCAAGTGCAGCTAATCAAAACGCAACTATTCGTGTGTTTGATGATGGCACGCAAGAAAGTGCAGAAACCATTATTTTGAACATTGCTGTTGTACCTTCTGCACCGATTGGTGGTGTAGATATTGTGGGTAATGCGTCAATAACTTTGACGATTGGCACTAATGACCAAAACAACTCCAATGCTACCATATTTAGCGAAAACTTTGAGGGTTTGACTTTGGGCGAAGTTACAGGCACGCCAAATGCAACAACATGGTCGAGAGCAAATATTACTGCTACTCCTACAAATAAATGGGTTATTGGTGAAAATGCAGGTATGACAGGTACAAAAGCTGCTTATATTTCGCAAAATATGACAACCAGACCATTAACTTTTGACAATGGTTTAACTGCAAGAGTAAGATTAGTTGCCCCTGCCCTCAATACAATTGGCAGAAGCAGCATACAAGTTACTTTTGATTGGATTTGTAATGGCAATGACTTGTTTAGTGGTGCTTTTTATGATTTTGGTCGTTTGCAATATTCTACTAATGGTACAACATTTATTACCTTAGAAGGAAATGCAGATGCTAATAACACCATTCCACAGACACCAGCCCCTGTATTTAACGGTTCTTCTACTGTTAGAACTTATACAATCACTTTACCCGCAGCTTGCGAAGGTCAAGCTAACTTGTATTTGGCTTGGCGTTGGGACAATGACGGTTCTGGTGGTTCAAATCCTCCGTTTGCTATTGACAATTTGGTAGTAACAGGCTTAACAGCTAATGCAGTAGAAACAGGTTTAGTTTCTGCAACTCACCCTGTGGGACCCAACCAAACTGTATTTTTTGTAAATGCAGGAAAAACAATCGCAAGGCTTGTCAATTTGACTGCCCACGACTACGGTTGTACGACAGTAGCCATTGACAGAAATGGAACAGGTGCTACGGATTTGTGGAACACACCCGCAGCAGAAAGAGCAGCTAACAAAACTTTCAGAGTTACCCCAACTACGGACAACGCAGCAGGTAGCTATGAAATTACGTTGTATCATGACGCAACCGAAGTTACAGGTTGGCAAACAGCTACTTCCAAAGTTTGGAATACTAACGCAAAAGTTATCCGTTCTGGTGGTGCTATTTCTAACATCACGCCTGCTGCACCAACAGCAAACGGAAATACCAATGTGATTGCAACGACTACAAATGCAGCAGCTTATTTGACTACCAGCAGAGCAACTACCGCAACCTTTACAGGTATGAATCTCAGTGGAGGTTTTGCAGTTGGCGACCCATTGAACAGAATTATTTTGGGTGCTATCACAGGTACTACTTTCTGTCAAGGCGTAACTGTAAACATTCCGTTTACTGTAGCTGCTGCTTTCAATGCAGGTAACGTATTTACTGCACAAATTTCTAATGACAATTTTGCAACTTCTACCAATATGGGTACTTTGACAAGCACCACTGGCGGTACGATTGTTGGCACTATTCCTGTCATTGCAGCCAATACCAATTACAGAATTAGAGTAGTAAGTTCTGCACCAGTCACCAACAGTGCAGACAATGGTGTGAATTTGACAATTACTACTACAAACGTAGTGATTAACACGCAACCGACTAACGCAACAGTTTGCCCAACGCAAAATGCTACGTTTACCATTGCAGCTACCAATGCAGCCACTTTCCAATGGCAAGAAAACACAGGGGCTGGCTTTGTAAATATTACCAATGGTGGTGTGTATAGCAATGCAACTACTGTTTCTTTGACTTTGACAGGCGTAACAGCAGCCATGAACAACTACCAATATCGTTGTGTGGCTACTTCGGCTACTTGCGGCGCAGCAACAAGCAATGCAGCTATTTTGACTGTAAACCCCGCAACTGCAATTACAACTCAACCAACTGCACAAACAGTGTGTGCAGGTGCAAACGCAACATTTAGCGTAGTGGCGGCGGGTGCAGGCTTGACATATCAGTGGCAGGAAAAAATTGGGGTGGCAGCTTTTGCTAATATTACAGGCAATCCAAGTGCAACTACTGCCTCTTTAACTTTGACTGCTGTAACAGCAGGTATGAGTACCAACCAATACCAAGTAATTGTTACAGGTACTTGCGGAAACGCAACTACTATTCCTGTTGCTTTAACTGTAAACCCAGCAACGTCTGTTACCACTCAACCAACTGCACAAACAGTTTGCGTGGGTGCAAATGCTGCTTTCACAGTGGCAGGTGCTGGTACAGGCACATTGACTTACCAATGGCAAGTAAACACAGGGTCAGGTTTTGGCAACATAGCAGGTGCAAACGCAGCAACTTTGACCTTGACAGCCGTAACAAGCACCATGAACACTTACCAATATCAGTGTATCATCACAGGCACTTGTGGCAATGCAACTTCAAACGCAGTAGCTTTAACTGTTAATCCCGCAACGTCTATCACAACGAACCCAGCAGCCCAAATTGTTTGCGTAGGTGCAAATGCTACCTTCACCGCAGCAGCCACAGGCACAGGGGTATTAACGTACCAATGGCAGGAAAAAGTTGGTGTAGCAGCTTTCGCAAACATTACCAATGGTGGTGTGTATGGCGGTGCAACTTCGGCAACCTTAACTTTGACCGCAGTAACCGCAGGTATGAGTACCAACCAATACCAATGCGTAATCACAGGAGGTTGTGGCAATGCAACAACGCAATCAGCAGTTTTGACTGTTAATGCTTTGCCTGCCATTACCACACAACCAACGGCTGTTACAGCTTGTGCTGGTGCAAATGCAACCTTTACTGTTGCAGCAACAGGTGCAGGTTTGACTTACCAATGGCAAGACAACACAGGCACAGCAGGTGCTTTTGTAAACTTGGCAGGTAATACAACTGCCACTTTAACCTTAACAGGTGTTGCCAACGCAATGAATGGTCGCCAATATCGAGTAATTGTAACAGGTACTTGTACGCCAAGTGTAACCAGCAATGCAGTAGCTTTGACTGTTACGCCTATAAACGTACAGCCTACCATTACAAACTTACCTGCTATTGGTATTCCTGTTAGTGCACCATTGCAAACTGTTAATTTAACAGGTATTGGCACAGGTGCAGGTGATACAGGACAAGCTATTACTTCGGTTACGGCAACAAGTAGCAACGTGGCTTTGATACCAAATCCAATTACGGTTACTTATACGCCTTCAAATCCAACTGGTACAATTTCGTTTACGCCAGTGGCAGCACAAACAGGCACAGCACAAATTACTGTTACTGTTACAGATAATGGAGGTACTGCTTGCGGAGGTCTTAATGCTGTTTCAACAACATTTACAGTAAATGTTGGTGCACCACCTCCTCCGCCTCCTGCACCGCAAGTTGCTCAAACCATCACCTTCGATGCCTTGCCTGACCGTATTTTCAGCACCGTACCATTTACTTTGGTGGCTACTGCAAGTTCAGGTTTGCCTGTTTCGTTTACAGTGGTGAGTGGAAATTTGGCTATTGGTGGCAACACCGCAAGCATGACAGGTTTGGGTGAAGTAGTGGTTGAGGCTACACAAAGTGGCAATTTTGCTTTCTTAGCAGCTACGCCTGTTCGCCGAACTTTCCGCATTTTGCCTGCACCGCAAAGCATAGTTGGTTTCGACAGTATTCCTGATAGGGCTTGGAATAGTGGCAATTTCTTTGTCAATGCACGCAGCTCTTCGGGCTTGCCTGTGGTTTATACTGTAACAGCAGGACAAAATATTGCAAGTATTTTACCTGCTCAACCTAATTTGGTAGTTCTCAATACGACTACTCCTGCGGTTGGTCGTGTTACCATCACTGCAACAATTCCTGCGGGTGGCAACTTTGCTGCTGCAACTACCTTGACTCGTAGTTTCAATGTGGTGAAAGCAAACCAAAGCATTGGTAACATTGTTGCACCTTTTAATGGCGTGTTTGGACAATTAACTACTGCCACCGTTTCGGCATCGGCAACGTCCAATTTGCCTGTAACAACAACCGTAACTGGCAATGCAACAATAGTTGGCAATACCCTGACTATCAACGGGGCTGGCGTTATTACTTTGACTTTTGCCCAAGCTGGCAATGATTTGTGGAATGCAGCAACGAATGTAGTTCGTACTTTTGAGGTTGCAAAAGCAAACCAAACTATCAGGTTTACGCAGCCTATTAATCCGTTGCTCAACACAGCAATTAATTTGAGTGCAGTAGCAAGTTCCAATTTGCCTGTTTCCATACGCATTGTGAGTGGCACAGGAACTGTTAATCAAGCAGCAGGAACTGTAAATATG
>JAAFKA010000031.1 GCA_013299115.1 Cytophagales bacterium | reverse complement strand
TATTCTGTTGAAAATATTGCAGAAATTCAGAGAAAACTCAATAATAGACCAAGAAAAACATTAGAATTTGACAGTCCAATACAAAATTTAACCAAAAATAAAATTGCATTTCAAAGTTGAATCTGCGTAATTTAGGTTACTATGTAGAGTGCAGGGTATTAAATGCTGCTGATTTTGGTGTCCCCCAAATAAGAAATAGAATTATTTTTATAGGTAATTCGTTGTCAAAAAATATTTTTTTTCCTGAAAAAAAAATATCTACTTATAAAAGTATTAAAGAGGCTATTAATGATTTACCTAAACTGGAAGCTGGTAACACCTCTGCTATTGCCAACCATGTGGCAATGCAGCACTCGGAACAAATGCTAAAAAAAATGTTTTACGTTACAGACGGTGGAAATAGAACAGAAATACCCGAAGTAATAAGACCTAAAACTGGTGATGTACGCAAATACATACGATATAGTAGTAATTTATCCTCTATTTGTATAACAGGAGATATGAGAAAAGTTTTTCACTACGAACAGAATAGGGCTTTGACTGTCAGGGAGTTAGCACGTATTCAAACTTTCCCTGATAACTTTATTTTTAAGGGAACTTCTATTTCACAACAACAACAAGTAGGCAATGCTGTTCCGCCAATATTTGCGGAGGGATTAGCTTTGACTATAATAAAAATGAATAATTATGATGCACAAATTTCCAACGATTAACTTTATTGGCAATAAAGAAAAAATAGCAAAGTGGATAGTAGATTATTTTCCTGCTGATGCAAAGACTCTGCTCGATGCTTTTTCTGGGGGTAGTTCTGTAAGCTATCAAGCAAAAATGAAAGGCTTGCAAGTTTTTTCTAACGATATTTTAAAAATTAACTATTTGCTGGCAACATCTTTTATTGAAAATAACAAAGAAAAATTAAGCTATAAGGATACAGAAATTATTTTTGCAGGCACACCCAAAGAAGGTTTTATGTTCAATCATTATGCAGAAGTATTTTATTTTCCCAAAGAATGTAAAGAATTAGATTTATATAGAGAAAACATAGAATTATTAAGTTCCCCTTACAAAAAAGCTATTGCTTTTGCTATGCTTCGGAGAGCCATGATTAGAAAAATGCCTTATTCGAGGTTTAATCTAAGTTGGCAAAATATAGTAGATTTGCGAAATGAAACACTAAGCTATCAAAAATATAAAAGAGCAAGGGCTTACCACAACCAAAGTTTTAAATCTTTGTTTCTGGAAAGTTGGCACGAATACAATGAAACTGTTTTTGATAATGGACAAGCTAATAAAGCCTACAATCAAGACATTTTTGAATTATTGCCTACCATACAAGCAGATATTATTTACTTAGACCCACCTTATACGGGTACAATGAATAATTATTTTGAGTTTTATGGTATGATTGATGAGTATATAGTAGGAGAAAAATTGCAACCTTTTCAAAATAATTTTATTGAGAAAAAAAACTCAATAGAATTATTTGACAGGCTGTTTTCTACGTTGGGTAACTATAAATATTGGTTTTTGAGTTACAATAATGGGGCTTATCCAACCAAAGAAAATTTGTTTGAATTGTTGGCTAAATATGGCACTAACGTAAAAATAGTTGAGAAACCTCATATTTATAAAATTACAGGCAAAGAAAATAAAAATGAAAATATAGAATACCTTTTTATGGCTGAAAATCCTTTGTTTGTTTCCAAACAACCAACCCCTCAAAGACTTTCTTTTATGAATTATCATAGGCAAGAAGTTTTTGAGAAAAAATTTGCTAAAAGCTAAAAGCCTTGCGGATTTACACGTGCTTTCAGTTGCTACAACCGAAAGCCTTGCGGATTTGAGAATCCGCAAGCACAAAAAAACTGACAAACATTTATTATTATTTTTAGAATTAAAAATCATGCAAAATTTAAAACTGAATAAGGTAATTATCCTGTTGCTCTGTGCAGGTTTGGGATTTGTTCAAGGAGTGTTGGCACAACAAACACCCCTATTCAGCCAGTATTTCCACAATCCGTTTATCTACAACCCCGCATGGGCAGGGCTGGACAAGTTTGCTTCGGCTAACCTCTCCTACCGCAACCAGTGGGAGGGCATACCTTCTGCACCTGTTACCAACCAATTTACGTTGGATTTGCCTTTCTATCAATACAAAGCTGGGGCAGGGCTTAATGCTTATTATGAAAGAATAGGTTTGGTAACTACCACCAAAATCCAAGTGAGTGGGGCTTACCACATCTTCCAACTTTACGAAAACTCGTCTGTTTTCTCCTTCGGCTTAACCGCAGGCTATACCAACAGCCGAATAGACATGAACACTGCCTACGTACTCAATCCTGGCGACCCCCGAATTGTAAACAATACAGGAGATTATCAAGGAATGGAGTTTTCTTTTGGTGTTAATTACAAATACAAAGACAAATTTCAGTTGGCTGTCGTAGTTCCTCAATTTGTGAGTTCAGGAATCCGCCCTGTGGACGGAGCAGAAAACAACATGAATTTGATAAGCCATTATTTGATTACTGCCAAATGTACGCTAAAAACTTATGATGAACTGCACCGCATAGAGCCAATGATAATGGTGCGAAAAGCCCCTCGTTCTCCTTTGCAGTTCGACATCGGCGCCCAATATACTTACAATAATACCTTGTGGGGAAATATAGCTTACCGTTCAGACTATACGGCGGTGGTAGCAGCAGGAGTCAATGTCAAAAGATTGCGAATAGGCTATGCAAGAGATTTTTCTTTGGGGGCTTTGTCAGGCGTGGCGGGTAGTTCAAACGAAATTATGTTGGGTTATAAATTCAACTTTATACCAACTTACGACTATGACGGCAAGTCGGGCAGGGGCAACACCAACCGCAAACGCAAAATTATGCACCCCTCTAAACCAGGGCCTATACCTCCACCAAAAGGTGTACACTTTAAGAAAAATAATAAAAAAGCACCCAAAGGATATAAGAGAAATTAAGAGTTTTTGTAATTATTTAGGTACGTTGGCAATGGTTTAGCCAACGTATAGAAGTTTAATATCTAAATTAGGACTTACGCAAATTTGTAAGTTGGGTTTTTGTTAATTGCTTGACCATATAGTCATCCAAAAGTCCTTTTTTTAGGGTACTAATAGAGAAATTTCACAAAGAACTTCCTGAATTGGAAAATCACTTTGAAAAGTGGCTTTATTTGCTCAAAAACTTGGCTGCTTTGGAGGATATTCCTGTAGAATTAGATGACGAAACTTTCCAACGTCTATTTAAAGTAGCCGAAATAGCCAAATACAATCTCCGCCAACGCCAAATATACAGGAGTAGTGAAAAAAACTACAATGATTATATTTTGTCTTTGGATACTTATTTCAATGACGGATTTAAGGAAGGAATTGAAAAAGGACTGCAAGAGGGAATTGAAAAAGGGCTGCAAGAGGGGCTAAAAGAGGGTGCATATAAAAATACTCTACAACTTGCAGAAAAATGTTTAAAAAAAGGCCTTTCAGTGGCAGAAGTGGTAGAAATTACGAAATTGTCGGTCAAAGAAATAGAACAGTTGTTAGATAACATAAAAAATAAATTGTAACTTTACGAATAGCTTTTTTTCTACTTCTTAAAACAGCCAAATCGTATGCCTGCTACTACCATTATAGCCAAAAGGTTTATCAACCCCTTTACAGATTTTGGGTTCAAAAAAATATTTGGAGAGGAAAACAACAAAGAGTTTTTGATAGATTTTCTCAACGAATTATTGGGTGTGGACATTGTAAACCTAACCTACCTCAAAACCGAAAAATTAGGTTTGGCTGAGGTGGACAGGAGGGCTATTTATGATTGGGCGGCACTCCGCTTGTACTGTGAAAACGAAGCTGGCGAAAAATTTATCGTAGAGTTGCAACGTGCCAAACAAGAAAATTTTAAAGACCGCAGTTTGTATTATGCCTCGTTTCCTATTCAAGAACAGGCAAAACGGGGAAAGTGGAACTATGAACTGAAAGCTGTGTATTTTGTGGCTATTATGGATTTCAGTTTTGATACCTCCGATACCGAAAACTTTGTGCATCGGGTGCAGCTGATGGAAACCAGACGCAAAGAGATTTTTTATGACAAATTATTTTTCACTTATGTAGAAATAGAGAAGTTTCACAAAGAACTTCCTGAATTGGAAAATCACTTTGAAAAGTGGCTCTATTTGCTCAAAAACTTGGCTTCTTTGGAGGATATTCCTGTGGATAAATTTATCGGACACTTTAAAAGTGTCCGATAATTAATTTTATTTTATCGGCTATTTACTTAGGAATTACTATCAATAGGCAATGGAAAATCTACCCAAATGGTCTTTAGTTTTTTGCATTTTTATTTTGTTGTCGGCTTGTTCTTCGCTGCACCGCAAACAAGAGAAAGCTGCTAAGGTTTTTCGTTTCAATTCTGCCGATGGCATCAGTTCCTTAGACCCCATTCACGCAGAAACAGAGGCAAATGTGCATATCATTTCGCAGTTTTACAACGGCTTGTTTGAGTATGACGAAAATCAGCACTTGCAACATTGTTTGGCAGAAGCCTACGACATCTCTCCCGATGGCAAAACCTATACGATTGCACTAAGAAAAGGAGTTTTTTTTCACGACAACCCCGCCTTTCCCGAAGGCAAAGGCAGAGAAATACGGGCAAGTGATGTGGTGTATTCTTTTCGCAGGTTGCTCAATCCTGCTTCGGGCAGTGCAGGCACTTGGGTTTTTCAGGACAGGGTACTCCAAAATGCGGAGGGCAACCCCTCTGATACTTGTTTTATGGAAATAGACGACTATGCCATAAAAATCTATTTGCAAGAACCTTTTGTACCATTTTTGCAGTTGCTTTCTATGCCTTTTACCTACATAGTGCCAGAGGAAGCTGTTAAATTATATGGAGATTTGCGGAAAAAACCTGTGGGTTCTGGGGCTTTTATCTTTGAGGAGTGGCTGGAATACAACTATATGCGAATGAGAAAAAATCCGTTTTATTTCAAACGCAACGCATCAGGACAGCAACTGCCCTTGATTGATGTCATAGAAGTTTCCTTTATGACAGACGAGCATGATGCTTTTAAGGCTTTCGAATTGAAAAAAATAGACTTTATTAATAGTTTAACAACCGAATATATCAACAAAATTATTAACAAAGACGGCACAATCAATGAGGAGTTTGAAAGCAAATACAATGTGCAAAAAATACCAATTATCAACACAGAGTACATTGGTATTTTGCTCGACAACAAGTCTTATGCCGACAATCCCAACCACCCTCTGCTCGATGTGCGTATCCGCAAAGCCCTCAATTATATGATAAACCGCGAGGAAGTGGTGGAAGAACTGCGAAGAAATTTGGGAAAACCTGCCCATGCGGGCTTGATACCTCCTATTTTGACAGGCGACAAAAATACAGTCAAGGGCTACCACTATGACCCCAAACAAGCCGAAGAACTGCTGGAGGCTGCGGGCTACCCCAAAGGTAAGGGACTTCCTGAAATTACTTTATACACTATTCCTTCGGCTTTTTACATAGCCGAATATGTTCAGGCAAAGTTCAGGCAATTTGGCGTACAATCCAAAATAGAAGTAAACAACGGACCAGCACAGATAGGCTTGATTAATACAGGACAAGCAAAAATATTTAGGTTGCGTTGGTTGGCAGATTATCCCGATGAGGAAAATTATTTGGCACTCTTTAACAGCAAAAACTCACCAGGTCCCAACAAAACTCGTTATGTCAATTTGACTTACGATTCTCTCTATGCCAAAGCCTGTGCCGAAAAAAATGATACCTTACGCAAACAACTCTACCGCCAAATGGAGCAACTGATGATAGACGATGCCCCTGTGCTGCCTATTTATTATGACGAGGCTTTGCAACTTACCCAAAAGAAAATAACAGGGCAGTTGCTCGGAGGGGCTTATAATTTTAAGTTGGAAAAGATTGATATTAATGAAAAATGAAAACACAAAAGAACCGCAATAACTCAAAGTTTTTGCGGTGGTAAAAAACTAAAATTTAGTGCTAAAAAACTTATAATTAATTTTATCTATCTATCTCTGTTTTCTATTTCGTTTTTGTAATCTCTGAAAGATTTATAAATTTCGTCTGCTATGTAAGTTTTACCAGCATCACTTACCAAGAAAGACTCTTCTGCAGGGTTTGTCAAAAATCCTACTTCTATCAATACGCTGGGCATAGCCGTTTTCCACAACACCACAAAATTGCTTTGTTTTACACCTCTGCTGTTTCTGCGGAGTTTTAGGCGGAAGTGGTCTTCTACTTTGTGTGCCATCCTTGCACTGTTGTAATGGTAGGCATTTTGATAGTTCATAAACAAAATATGCGTTGCTGCGTTGTTGGGGTCATAGCCGTCATATTTTGCCCTATAATTTGCTTCTTTCAAGATAGAGGAGTTTTCACGTTTTGCTACATCGAGGTTATCGTCTGATGCTGCCAAACCCATGATAAAAGTTTCTGTTCCGTTCATCTCTGGTGATAAGGAGGCGTTGGCATGAATAGAAATAAACATATCTCCAGCTTCCTTGTTTGCCTTTCTTGCCCTTTCTCTCAATTCTACAAACTCGTCTGTCGACCTTGTATAAACCACATCCACGTCTTTCAAATGGGTTCTGATTAAAGCACCAGCTTCATGGGCAATAGTCAAAGCTAGTTTCTTTTCTTCTAAATTTTTGCTACCTTTGGTGCCAGGGTCTTTGCCACCATGCCCGGCGTCAATGATAAGCCTCCGAACTCTGTTGGGTTTTAGGCTGAGGTCTGTGTAAGAGGTTAAGAAAATTCCTACGAATAAAGCCAAAAATAAGGTAAATTTTTTCATCTCCGTAACTGTGTTTAGACTGATTTGATAATTGTTGTTGAGTTTAGGCACTTTCCAGCAACCAAAATTACAATTTCTTTGCTGCAAAAACAAATTTTATATAAACAATAATCAGCTATAATTGTTTTTAAAATTTATAAGTATAATTGAATGAAAAAAATTGTCGTATTCGGTTCTGAATCTACGGGCAAAACCACCTTAGCACTTGCCTTAGCCAATTATTTTGGCGTGCCTTACTGCCCTGAATATGTGCGTTATTATTTGGAATTACGCAACCAAAGTGCTGAAAGAAAAGGCATTGTTTCGGTTTATGACGATATAACTCCTATGGCAATCGGGCAATTAGCTTTGGAGAATAGTACGATAGAAATAGCAAAAGGTTTGGGAAGTTTCTTAGTTATTTTTGATACAAATGTAGAGATAAATTGGCTGTATAGTCGTTATTATTTCGACCAAAGCCCACTTTTCTTAGACGAAATAATAAAAAATAACGATAAGTACGATTTTTACCTCTTGTTAGCCCCTACTGTGGCGTGGCAGGCAGACGGGCTGCGAGATAGTCCGCACAATAGATTGGAAATGCACCAACTATTCAAAAATTTTTTAGTTAAGCACAATAAAAAATTTGCAGAGGTTACGGCTTTGCAAGCAGAGAGAACAAAACAGGCTATTCAGTTAATAAAAAAAATAGTTTTCTAAGTAAAGTTAGGAAAAAGTAAAGCAAATTAAAATTAACAATAGACCAAGAAAGGCATTAAAATTTGACAGTCCAATACAAAATTTAACTAAAAATAAAATTGCATTTCAAAGTTGAATCTGCGTTTAGTTAAAGATTAATGCAATCAATTAAGCACGCAGATGACGCAGATTATACAAATTTTTGCGGATAAAGCCTAAAAATCGGTGCTTTATCAGTAAAATCAGTGTTATCTGCGTGCTTAAAACCTTACAGTTATTCTTACCTCTTCGGTTTCAGCGTATTTTCAAACAGTTTTAAAATCCGTTTGTATTCGTCTGTCCAGCTGGCTGGCTCTGTAAAGGCGTGGTCTTCTACGGGGTAGAGTGCCATTTCCCAGTTGTCTTTACCCAATTCTATGAGTCGTTGCGAAAGCCTCACCACGTCTTGAAAATGCACATTGGTATCCACTACCCCATGACAAATTAGCAAATTGCCCTTCAAACCTTCGGCAAAATAAATAGGAGAACTGCGGGTATAAGCCAAACTATCTAAGGCGGGCGTATTCAAAATGCTGGCGGTGTAAGCGTGGTTGTAATGCGACCAATCTGTTACAGAACGGAGAGCAGCACCCGACTTAAAGGTGTTGCCCTCTTTAAACAAAGCCATGAGAGTAATAAATCCACCATAAGACCCGCCATAAATGCCTATATTGGTAACATCTACATTGTATTTTTCTACCAATAATTTTGCACCGTCCACGTGGTCGGTGAGGTCTTTTCCGCCCATGTGCCTGTAAATACCTGTACGCCAAGCACTTCCGTAGCCTGCACTTCCTCTGTAATCTATATCGAGAACTGTGTAGCCCAAATCTGCCAATAAATTGTGAAATAGATATTCTCTGAAATAATTACTCCAATGTTTGTGGGCATTTTGCAAATAACCTGCCCCATGCACAAACAGTACAGCAGGACTTTTTCGGGTGCTGTCGTTGGGTCTGTATAGCCTACCATAGACCTGCCCGCCATCACGTGCAGTGTAGCTAATAACCTGCGGCACACGCCAAGCATAGCTGTTAAACAATTCAGTTGTAGAGTTGGTAACTTGTTTGGGTTTTGCTAAGGGCTTATTTTCTTGCAAATACAACTCCCAAGGCTTGTTGGTAGGCGAATAACGATAGGCAATCAACTTTTCATCAGGCGACAAAATAGATTCGTGTCCACCTGTGAGGGAAGTAAGTTTGGCAGCTTTGCCTCCGTTTATAGGAAGTTGGTAAAGGTGGTCTTCGCCAGGGTGAACTTCGGAGGTAGTCAAGTACCAAAACAACCCATTTCTTGCAATTTTTGCTTCTCTTACCTCAAAATTTCCTTGTGTGAGAGCTATTTTTTCGCCTGTTGCCACATTCACTTTGTAGAGGTGAGCATAGCCCGACTGTTCAGAATAAAACCAAAAGTGTTGATTATCAGGCATAAAACCGCAATCTCCTGCATAGTTTATCCAGCCCTCTGTGCCTGGTCCGCCAATCCACGCCTCGTTGCGTTGGTGGTCGAGCAGTTGGTAGCTGCCATCAACAGGATTTAGGCGGACTATCCAACGGTCTTTGTTGTCGGTGCTGCGTATGATTAACACCGCAAATTTGCCATCTTGCGACCAAAATGCCCCATGTGGTATGACTGCACGAGGTTTTTTAGGCAGTTTTCGGTTATAGTCTTGGTGATACAGGGCTTGTTCGTCTATTCCTTTCAGTTGGCTAAAATTGACAATCCGCATCGTGTCTTTTATGATGTCGTAAATTGCAAATTCATAAGCCGTTTCCTCTGTTCCTACTTTTGGTCGAGTAGGCAAATCTTTTGCAAAACCTCTTTCGCCCAAATAATCGTGTACGATAGTTCTTTTATTGGTAGCTGGTTTCGACAATCGAAAAGTAACAAAGTTAGCCAAAGGACTCAACGTCAATTCGTCTATGTTGCGGTCTTGAATGTAAATAGGGGCAGGATATTTGGGTTTATCAGCCTTTTGTTGAGCCTCTTGACGAGTGGCTTTTTCTTTCTTGTCTTTGGCTATCTGAAACAAATCTAACTGCTGCTGGTCGAGCCATGTTTCTGCCACCGAAGTTTGGTGTTGGTGTTCAGGATTTCCTTTTTTGAAGTTGGTAACTTGCACCAAACTATTGTGTAAAAGATTGAAAACAAACAAGTTATCATTTCTGCGGAACACGATTTTGTTGTCGTCTGCCAAAAAATTAGCTTGGCTTTCGTTGTCCGTAGTAAAAGTAAGCCACTTGATAGTGCCTTGTTTGAGGTCATACAAAGTGATGTCGCCTTGCTGCACGCAGAGTTTTTTGGTAAAATCTACATTGTAATTGCCGTTTCGCAACAGCTCTACTTGTTTGCGAGTTTGCGTATCTACGGCTTGCAAGTTGGTGCCATCAGCATTGGCACTATACAAAACAAGGTCGGCTTCTGCCTTCGGATTCCAATAAAAGTACAGTTTTTTGCCATCTTCTGCCCAAAAAGGGTCTTGCGGCGAAGTACCAACCATTTTTTTGGGGTCTTGCATTATTTTTTCGACAGAAAGGCTGCTTTGGGCATACAAATTGGCAGTCAATAAGCACACCACCCAAAGGGCTGCGAAACGAAAAAGAGGTTTTGTCATGGATTGAGTAGAATTTAAGTGGCTTCAATATTACAACAAATTTATTAAAAACTCACAACCATTTTTTGCTCAACTAACCAAACTTTCACCATTGCTTGTTCCTCAAAAACTTTGCGACTGTATAAAATTAATAAAGCATGGGTAGCTACCAAAACCACTGTAACCTCATAATGGCTACCCAAAAAACGGCAACTTTGCACCACAGCCTTTGCGTAATTTTGGTGTTGGTGTTGTAATTGGGGTTGTAATTGTTGTTGGGTTGAAGTAGCAATCAATCTCTCATCGACTATTTGCAAATTTTCATAACGTACCATTGCCATTTGTTGAGCTTTGTGCGGGTCGTAATATTGCAATAAAGGTTGTAATTGATTGTATAGCAAACAATTAGCATTTCCAAACAATTCGGCAACGTAAGGAGTGGCTGGTTGTTGATAAATTTCTTGGGGAGTAGCCACTTGCAATAAGTTACCTTGCTGCATGATCCCAATTTTGTCTGCCAAAAAAAATGCGTCTTGTATATCGTGAGTTACCACCAAAGCCCCGATACCTGCCTGTTTCAAAATTTGGTGAGTGTCTGTTCGCAGTTGGCGTTTGGTTGGCGTGTCTAATTGACTAAAAGGCTCATCGAGAAGTAGCAACAAAGGTTCATCTGCCAAAGCAACAGCTAAAGCTGTGCGTTGTTGCTGCCCACCCGACAATTCGGCAGGATAACGATGGGCAACAGCCGATAATTTGCACCAAGCAAGCAATTCCTCTATTCGTTTTTGTTGTGCTTCGGCACTGTACCAACGGAGATAATAGGCTATGTTTTCGGCTACTTTGTGGCGAGGCAGGAGGTTAAAATCTTGTGCCAACAACTTGATAGACGCATGACCTGGTATCAAGTTGTAAGCACTACCCAATACTTTTTCGTCATGCAGCCAAATTTCGCCTTCATCGGGGTCTTCTAAGCCTGCAATGAGGCGGAGCAAAGTAGTTTTGCCACTTCCACTTTCGCCTACTATCACCATAATTTCTCCTTCGCCAAGAGTAAAGTCGATGCTGCTTACGGCTGGTTGCTGTTGAGCAAGGTAAGTTTTTGAAAGTTGGCGAACAGTAAGCACAAATGAGAGTTTTTATAAACTTAATTGGTAATGAACAATAAACTACCTGACAAGGAAGTGCGGTAACGCAACAACTCAAACCTTGCTACGCCAGCTATGGGGTTTCCTTCCCAATCAAATCGAGATTTGCAACAGTCGTCTTGCAAGAAAAAACCTGAGCCGTCTGCTTTTACCACCTCACAAGCATTGCGTGGGTTATTGGTACAAGCCCTTTCATAGACATAATATACGCCTGCACTTTTGCGATAGATAAGCAAACCCTTAAAACCTCCTTCCTCATACACAAAACCGCCATCGAATTGTAGGCGTTGGTAGGGCAAATTGTTAAGGTCTATAATTTTGTTGATAGGCACATAAGGAATCAGTGAAGGCGGCGTTTCTTGATTACACTGACTTTGGATGACCAAAAGCAAAAGGCAACAGCTATGCAGCTTAAAATGACGATATAGTTTTTTTGTAGTCAAGTTTGAAATTTATAGGACTTACGCAAATTTGTAAGTTGGGTTTTTGTTTGGCACGTTGCAACTCTACGATAAATTTTTCACCAATTCTGTTTTCGCAATACAATGTATAAATAGCCTTTCTATCCACTTCTGCCAAACCTAATTTTTCGGTTTTGAGGTAGGTTAGGTTTACAATGTCCACACCCAATAATTCGTTGAGAAAATCTATCAAAAACTCTTTGTTGTTTTCCTCTCCAAATATTTTTTTGAACCCAAAATCTGTAAAGGGGTTGATAAACCTTTTGGCTATGATGGTAGTAGCAGGCATACGATTTGGCTGTTTTAAGCAAAAGAAACAATAAACAATCGTAAAGTTACATTTTTTTAGTTATTTGCCAACAAAAAAACAAACAAATAAAGCCACAAGAAATCTAAAAAATGCCAATAGGTTGCACACAATTCTATTTGCAACAGAGATTTAGAGTGAATTTTGTAGTTGTAGGTGGCTACTAAGGCAACTACCAAAACCACCAAACCGCCAATTAAGTGCAAGATGTGGACAAACGACAGCACATAAACAAAAGACCCCGAAGGATTGGAGGTAGCCCCGCCAAAAAACACACCTAAATTTACCAATTCTTGCCAGCCTTTTATTTGCAAAGCCAAGAAAGTTAAGCCCAAGACAAATGTTATGCTAATGGCTATTTTCAATTTGTCTAATTCATCTTGTTTAGCAAAACGATAGCCTGCGTGCATGGTAAAACTGCTCACCAAAAGTACGATGCTACTTGCCCAAAAAACAGAGGGCATATCAAATTCAAGCCAATTTCCTTCAGCTCTGCGGACAATGTAGGCACTTGTCCAAGCCCCAAACAACATAATAACCGTAACAATAAACAACCACAAAGCAAATTTCTTTGGGTTCATGGTCAGCGTAGGGCTGGGCTGTTCGGCTAAGGTATCTGCGTATTTTTTCATGGTCGTATTTTTTTGCAAAATTAAGTGAAGTAGTTGTAAATTCTTAATTCTAATTGTAAATTTTTGTATTAATACAAATAGTGATAGTAAATTGTTTTTCTTTTAGAAACCTGTCATTGCCTTAAAAGCAATAGCCATAAGCAAAATTAGCAAGACCGAAACAGTAATAATGGTAAGAAAAACAATTTGAATAGTCGTGTTGATTTCGTCTTTTTGGCGAATAGCCAATACATTAATTTTATCTACTGCTACATCTACTTCATCTACTGTCTGCTTGAGCCTTGTACTCAATCCCTCTTGGTGATTATGCCCAATTTCAGATTCTAAACTCACTATTTGCATCAAGGCACTGGTATATTCACTCAATGCATGGCGGAGGTGGCGTTTTTCGGTATCTAAAATTTTTTCATTAGCTGCCAAATCGTGGTCTAAGGTCAGACAAAGCAACCGAAGATTAGTAACATAAAACGTATCTTTGTGGAGCAAATAATTCTTTTCGTAGTTTTTGATTTGCAAAATCTTCAGTAATTCTACTTTGGGGTGAGTTTCCAATTCGTAAATACTGCGTTTCATTTTGCCCTCCATACCATAATCTTTATAACCTCGCATCGTTTCTTTTTTCACTATTTGCCTAAAAATGCTATCATAGCGTTGCATCAACCTATCCAAATGCCGTACTTCATTCGTCAATTCACTCCGCTTGATATTTTTCATTGCCGAAATTTCCATTTGTATCGTATCTATATCACGCAACAAAGACTCGTACTTATCTAACGAAACACTATGTCCACTCTGAAAAAAGCTGTCTTGGTAGATTTCATACAACATAAAATCTTGCCCCAACTTAATCGCATGAACTGTCTTGTTAAATAAAGTATTAATATAGCTATTCATTTTTTCGGTTGCCTCCATACGCCTAAATAACTCAAAACTTACCACCGAAACCAACAACGAAATACTCGAATAGACTAAAAAACCAATGAAAATTCTCTTTGGAACACCCTTCATCTGAAATATTAAGATACGCAAAATCAGCCGTATTTGCACAAAGATATTGATTCTCGTGAAGTGTAAAATTTTTTTGCCAAAAAAGTTGTAATATATTAATACTTATTAGAGTTTATGAATAATTTTTTGTTAAGAGGCTTGGCAAAAGATGTCATTTTTCAAAAAAATGACATCTTTGGGTAATTATTCATAAATTCTATTCTGGTTGCAAAACTTTGTTTGAAAATGTGGGGTGGATTGGGAAGTAATTACTATAAAATCTGCAGTCTTTCTTTGGTCTACTAAATACTTCACATTTGTAGTATGATTTTTGTAATCACTCAATCGTTTACAATTCAACTTAAACAAAACTTAAAATTATGGGTGTAGAAAGCTTAGTCATATTTTTACTTATCGGCTTGGTAGCTGGTTGGTTAGCAGGTCAGGTTATCAAAGGCTACGGCTTTGGCTTGGTCGGCAATATTATTGTCGGAATTTGTGGAGCATTTTTAGGTGGCTTTTTGCTACCCAAAGTAGGTTTACACATATCGGGAATTATAGGTTCTATCATCACAGCCTTTATTGGTGCATTAATTTTATTAGCTGTTATTCGCCTAATCAAAAAAGTATAAAAGTGGCTTTTTTGCCCTGCCAATAGTTTCGACCTCCGCCGTTCAACCATTGGCAAGGTCTATCGACCATTGCCAAGGTTTCACTAAACTTTGGCAACAGGTAAGAAACTTTGGCAGTGGCTTTTTTGCCCTGCCAATAGTTTCTATCTCCGCCGTTCAACCATTGCCAAGGTCTATCGACCATTGGCAAGGTTTCACTAAACTTTGGCAAAATTTCACTTCAAACTTAATTCCTCATGAGTTAAAGACAACTCAATCCATCTGTCTTTTGCACCAACAAATACAAAAGGGTCTTCTGAAAAGCCCCAAACCTTACCATTTCGCCACTGAACTATGCCTTTTTTGTCAATAATATAGGTAAGTTGTTCTGCGGGGTCTATGAAATATTTGGAAAAGTTACCTTTGTCATCATACCAAATTTGGGGCAGCTTGGGCGTTGTTTGCGGTTGCCCTTTCATGGCAAAACACAAAACCACATTAGGATTGCCCGCATATTTTTTATAAGCTGCTTGCTTACGACTAATTAATTCAGAGTCTATGGTAGTTCCCAACCATTCCATTATCACCACTTTGCCCTGTAAGGCAGCTGAGTCTATGGGTTGTCCGTTGGCAGTAATTAAATGATGATACCTCATTTTGTTTTGGTGGGCATTAGTCAGATTGATAAACAACAGGTTATTCGCATTGGGTACATAAACCAATACAAAAGCTATGAGTCCAACTGCACTGTAAGCCAACCACTGGAACTGCTTTAAAGCCAACTTTGCCCCGCTGATAAAACCTATACTTGCTGTCAAAGGCAGAAAGATAACTACAAACCAACCTTCTATACCACTTTTATAAAATGTAAACAAGACAAAAGCAAGTACAGGAAGTGCCAATATGATTGAGGTTTTAGTCAAGTCTTTGATAAGTTGCTTGCGGTTGAGGTAATAACCTGCCAAGCCAAAAATTATGAAAGTGGCTAAGTACGCAAAACGAATGTCAAAAACAAGGTTGTGGTCGACAGATGCTCTGCCTGGTAGCCATATTAAATAAATGGCAAGCAGATTGGAAACAACACCAACCCAAATAGGTTTAAAAGAGATATTCATGAGATTTTTTAATTATATGGTGATTATTTATGACCAGCTTCGCCAAGTGCACATTCCGTTACACCAATATTGCCACCAAGTTCCACAACCTCTTCCTTGCGCACAATGCCAGCCTGTACAAGGACGAAATATACCATTCATACAATAACTAGAATAGGTGCTACACTCACAAGTTGGATAATTAGATTGTTGAATGCCAGTAGCTTCTCTACCTTCAATAGCTACATTTTGGGCAAGTAATACATTGTCCATGTTTCCAAAGATAATGCTCATTCCTCTATCCCCAAATAATTCACTACCTTTTTGTCTAAACTCAGCCTGCACAGCATTAAATTCTTCAAAAAGTTTAGAGTCTTCGGTAAAAAATTCAGGTTTTAGGTAAGTGTTTGCATAATAGAGCAAAAACTCCATTTGACGAGGTGTCCAATTTAATGAAAGTACTTGCTGCATTTTGTCCTGCCAGAGTTGATACTTGATTTCAGGAGTTAAGGCATTCCACTTGACTTTGCGAGTTCCCATATCCGCTACAGCCAATTCCAAACGTAAGTTTATAACTAACAGATTAGGTACATAGGTTTGTGTGCGTGCAAAAACTTGGGTAGCTTTGCTTGGCGAACTCAATGTAATGTTTTCTTGCTGAATAAGATGATTACAAGAAAAACAAAGGAACAAGATTAATAAACTGAATAATTTGCTTGCGGCTTGCGGCTTGCGGCTTGCGGCTTGCGGCTTGCGGCTTGCGGCTTGCGGCTTGCGGCTTGCGGCTTGCGGCTTGCAAAATACGAAAATTGGGTTAATTTCATAATTTTTTGAGTTTTTTTTTGCTGCAAAATTGCATTATGTTTCAAACTAAGTGTATGTAATTTTGTTTGTTTTTTTAATTAAAAAAATTATGTAGTAGATAAGTAATTTTTTGCAACAGGTAAGAAACTTTGGCAGTGGCTTTTTTTGCCCTGCCAATAGTTTCGACTTCCTCCGTTCAACCATCGGTAGGGTCTATCGACCACTGCCGAGGTTTCACTAAGGAACTTTGGCAGTGGCTTTTTTGCCCTGCCAATAGTTTCGACCTGCTCCGTTCAACCATCGGCAGGGTCTATCGACCACTGCCGAGGTTTCACTAAGAAACTTTGGCAGTGGTGCTTTTTCGCACCCTGCCAATAGTTTCGACTTCCTCCGTTCAACCAGGGTCTATCGACCACTGCCGAGGTTTCACTAAGGAACTTTGGCAGTGGCTTTTTTTGCCCTGCCAATAGTTTCGACTTCCTCCGTTCAACCATCGGTAGGGTCTATCGACCACTGCCGAGGTTTCACTAAGAAACTTTGGCAGTGGCTTTTTTGCCCTGCCAATAGTTTCGACCTCCGCTGTTCAACCCTTGCCAAGGTTTCACTACCAACTTTTCATTTGAAATCAACCACCCACGCCCCTTGTTCTGGGGTGATGTGCAAAGGTAAGTTAAATGGTTGAGCCTCTTTTTTGAACCTCTGCCAATAACTGTATTGATTGGAACCGTCTATGATTATTTTTTCTACTTTTGCAATACTCTGGTTTTCAGTTATTTGCTTGTTTTCTTTTGAAAATCTTGGGAAATTATTGTTGCTTATCAACCAATAATCAGCAGTAGGTAATTGGGCTATGGGCAGTCGTTTTTTGAGCCACAACAATTTTTTGCCCTCAAAAACTAACAACCTGTATTGTTCGTTTTCCTCTATGACATAATGCAAACCCATCGGGTGGCTCGAAGCCACCTGATGGGTAGAATCTGCCAAATTGCCAATAAAAGTAGAGTCGGTAATTCCAATTTCGGTTAATTGGGCGATGTCCCGTTTGCATTTGTAGTTGTAGGTATGAAATTTTAACTTGTTTCGGTCTTGCAAGAGGGCAGGACTTGCCAGCAGCACACCTGTATTGGCAGCTACCCACTCTACGGCAGTGGCTTTGGGGGTTTGATAAACTAAAAGCTGTTTGTTTTGTTGGTATTTTGCAAATTCTATCCATTGCCAACTTGCCAAAACAAGGGTAAGGGCAAAAGCAAGTTGCAAATACAACAATTTTCTCAATCGAAACAGCAGCACCAACAAAACCAAAATAGAATACAACAACCAAGTTTCCCAACCTGAAATACTGATGTTGGCGGTGGTAGCAAAAGGTAGTTTCTCAAACAGCATGACCCCAAAATTGAGAAACTGAATGGTTTTTTCGGTGAAATATCCAATCCAATCGGCAGCCCAATGCCATTCGGCAACTACCAATAACAGCAATTCCTCGTACATCACCAGCGTAGAAACAGGAATGGCAAAGAGGTTGGCAAGCAAAAAATAGTTAGGAAATTGGTGGAAATAGAGCAAAGCAATGGGCGAAGTGGTGAGTTGGGCAGCAATGGAAACGCAGATAATTTGCCAGATGCCGTTGAGTACCCACGAAGGTCTTTTGCGTAGCCAATAGACAACTTTGTTCTCTTTTTTGTGGCGGAGAGGCACAGGCACCGTATAAATTTTTTCTATCAGGGGGTAAAAAAACACAATGCCCAACACAGCCAAATAGGATAATTGGAAACCTACATCAAACAAAAAATAAGGGTCTGCCAAGCACAGCACAAAAGCCGAAACAGCCAAGATGTTGTAAATGTTGATTTTGCGGTCTATCATCTCTGCCACCAATACGAAACTGAACATGACCACAGCCCGAAGCACCGAAGCCGACAAGCCTGTAATGAAAGCATAAAACCAGAGTAAAGCCAAAGCAGCAGCCAACGTAGGAATTTTAGCTTTGCGGTTTTTGCGGAGGTTTTGCAAAAAAAACATCAAAATCGTAAACAGCAACGACACGTGCATACCCGACACAGCCAAGACGTGCATGATGCCACTGTTGGAATAGGAATTTTTGACCTCATCAGTCAAACTTTGTTTGATACCCAAGACCAAAGCCGTAGCCAACCCATAACTTTCGGGGTCTTTGATGTAGGTTTGCAGCACCTTGTCGCAGTAGTGGCGAGCAGCAAAAGCATAGTACCAAATCCAATTTGGAATTTGCTCCCCTGTTATGGCAAATTGGTGGGTGTAAATAAAATGATAGTACCGAATTTGCAAATTTGCCATGTAATTGCGGTAGTCAAATTCTTCGGGATTCATTGGTTTCACTATCTCGGTTGGGTTGCCTTTTACCACCAATTTTTTGCCATAACCCAATTCTTTTTTCAACCTTGCCAATTCGTCTAAATCTTTGTAGGCAAAATACAACATCAGCTTGCCCTGCACAGGTAGCCACGTAGTACCTGTACTGTCCGTAGCCCTACGCAAGAGTTTTCCTTCGGCTTTCAGGGTGCTTTTTGCCTCTTGCAACTCCGAATTCAGCACCACTTCGTAAGCCGTTAAGGGGAGTTGGTGGATAAAATGCTGCGGGCTGTTGATTTCAGTTTGGTATTGGGTATAGACAAAACCAAACAAAGTTGTAAGCCCCAAAGCTACTAATCCAAACCCTTCGGCATATCGTCTGCGTATTTCGGGCTGGGCTTTCCACAACGCCACGCCATAACCAACTGCCAAAACCAGAAAAACAACCAACAAAACAGGAAAAAAGGCAGGGAAGTAGGCTGCACCCACGATGCCAAGGGCAAAACAGACAAAAAAACGGATAAACGAATAGGAAAGCCACATAAAATTTTTATACTTGGGGTTTAATGTAATACGTGCTATTTTGCTTTTGGTTGTGCTTTCGGTTGTGCTTCGGTTGTGCTTTCGGTTGTGCTTTCGGTTTCTCAAAACCGAAAGTTTAGTGTTTGAGGTTTCTCAAAACCGAAATCACTTGTTATCTAAACAATTATTAGTTGCAACAAAGCCACTATTTATCGTGTATTTGTGAAAACCATTTATTAGACGCAAATGATGTAACAACTCGCAAAGTGTCCTATAAATTTATCCACTTACTTATATTCAATTGCTAAAATATAAAAAATATTTTAACTTTGCGCCTAATCCTCAAAAAGAGCAATAACAATTCTTATTTATGAAAAATCTACTCCTTTTTTGTTTCCTATTTGTTTGTTTTGGCTGCACGACTACAATAGTTGAACTGCCACCAGACGACAAACCGACCACAGGCGACATTGTGTTTAGGCTCGATGGCAAGCAATATCGTATGCAGGGCAAAGCTATTGTTTTAGCAACAGGTTTTGATGTAGAAAACGTGGCAATTACAGGCAAAAATGGTTTTAACGAAACCATAAGCATCATTTGGCGAAAGGGAGGTAATGCTTCGGTTAGCATGGTAGTCAATAACAGCACCTATTCTTATGCTTTATGTCCCTCCAATTTGGGGTTTCCTGTGCCTTCTGTTGATATAAAAAATAACAATACAGCAGCCAAAACCATAGAAGGTGCTTTTTCGGGGCAGCTTTGCAATACACCTACTAAATCATCGAATATAACCGAAGGTACGTTTTTGTTGCAGTATGATTAGAAGGAAGTCATTGATTGCATGGAATAATTTATAAAAGCTGTACACACACTTGCAAAGTCTAAACTATGGTTATAATCTTTGTAAACTTTTGAGATTTTGTAGTTTTGATATTTCATTAGGCAATATTTTAAATCTTTTATACTCATCTGCATTTAAAATCAAAACTTGTAATTGGATGTGTTGCAAGATATGCAGGTGGTACTTTATTTGGTGGCACTTTGTTGGCTTGGATTGACCAAGAAGCCGCCATTTATGCTCGTTGCGTGCTAAATACCCGCCAAATTGTAACCAAATATATGTCTGAAATAGACTTTGTGAGTTCGGCTCAACAAGGTGATATTATCGAAATTGGTATCAAAACAGTGAGTTTGGGGCGGAGTTCCATCACTTTGCAGTGCGAAGTCCGCAATTTGTTTACCCACCAACAAATCATTACGATTGAAAAAATAGTTTTTGTCCATATAGATTCGGAGGGCAAACCCAAACCACATGGCATAATAGAAATACCTGTTCAGTTTCAGTAAACTTCGAAGTTTAGCCCACAAACTTTACAACCTCCAACTCATTGGGATTGGTTTCCCATGCCATTTTTCTCTTTGATAAATTAACCAAACTCATAAGTTTAACTTGATATTTATACAAATTTCTACTATCCTCAAAAACATAGTTTCCTAATTTTTACTTTTTCTTGATTTGGAGCAATATAACTAAGTAGTTACAAATTTTTTATTTTTTAAATTGCAACTACCTAACAATCAACAACTTACAAATATTAAAAAACTATTGAATATTTGTTAAATCTTTGTAATTCTCTTGCTATTTGTTTATCTTTGTAAGTTAAAACAAGAGTTTATACAGTTGAAAACTAATTAAAAAACAATCGAAAACACAATGATTGGAGAAAATATCATTCCTATTAGCATAGAAGACGAAATGAAAACGGCATACATAGACTACTCTATGTCTGTCATTATTTCAAGAGCCTTGCCCGATGTACGCGATGGATTAAAACCTGTTCACCGCCGTATTTTGTACGCAATGGACGAATTGAGCCTACAACACAACAAGCCCTATAAAAAATCTGCTCGTATCGTGGGTGAGGTGTTGGGTAAATATCACCCTCACGGCGACTCGGCTATTTACGATACCATGGTGCGTATGGCTCAACAGTGGTCTTTGCGTTACCAATTAGTAGATGGACAAGGAAATTTTGGCTCCGTAGATGGCGACAATCCTGCTGCTATGCGTTATACGGAGGCAAGATTAAAGAAAATAGCTGAAGAAATGTTGTTGGATATTGGCAAAAATACAGTCAATTTTCAACCAAATTTTGACGATTCCTTAGAAGAACCGTCTATTTTGCCCGCCAAAATCCCCAATTTATTGCTCAATGGTACTTCGGGTATTGCCGTTGGTATGGCTACCAACATGGCTCCGCACAACCTAAGAGAAGTTTGCGATGGAATTATTGCCTACATAGACAACAACGACATCACAGTTGCCCAATTAATGGAGTACGTAAAAGCCCCCGATTTTCCCACAGGGGCAACCATTTGTGGTACACAAGGAATCAGGGCTGCCTTCGAAACAGGGCGTGGGCGTATTGTCTTGCGGGCTGTTAGCGAAGTAGAAAACACCAAATCGGGGAGGAGCCAACTGGTCGTAACCGAATTGCCTTATTTGGTAAACAAAGCCCAAATGATTCAACGCACTGCCGACTTGGTAAACGACAAAAAAATAGAAGGCATTACCAACATCAGAGATGAGTCGGACAAAGATGGCACCAGAGTAGTCTATGAACTCAAAAAAGATGCTCACCCAACCGTAGTTCTCAACCAACTCTACACACATACGGCACTACAAACTTCGTTCAGCGTAAACAATGTAGCCATAGTCAAGGGCAGACCTATGACGTTGAATCTCAAAGATTTAATCCGTTATTATGTAGAGCATCGCCACGAAATAGTTGTTCGCCGTACCCAATACGACCTGAACGAAGCCGAAAAAAGATGTCATATCGTAGAAGGTTTGTTGCGTGCCTTAGACCACATAGACCAAATTATTACCATTATTAGAGGGTCAAAAGATGCAGAAACTGCCAAACAAGCCTTGATGAGTGGCAGCTTTGCAGCCAAATTGCGTGATGGCGAAACCTTTATGATGGAGGCAGGTCGTCCAGAGAATTTCAGCGAAACACAGGCAAAAGCTATTCTCGAAATGCGTCTGCAAAGATTGACAGGTTTGGAAAGGGACAAACTCAATGCAGAATTTGCCGAATTAATCAAGCAAATTCAATATTACAAATCTATTTTGGCAGATGAGGGCATCAGAATGAACATCATCAAAACCGAATTGCGTGAACTCAAAGACAAATACGGTGATGAAAGACGCACCAAAATAGAAGCAATGGAAGGGGAGGAGATGCTCTATGAAGACTTGATAGAAGAAGTAGAAATGGTTGTAACAATTTCTCACGAAGGCTATATCAAACGGACACCTCTCACAGATTACCGCACACAAGGCAGAGGAGGCGTAGGCAGCAAAGGGGCAGGCTCTAAGGAAGACGACTTTACAGAACATTTGTTTGTTTCCTCTACCCATAGTTATTTGTTGATTTTTACCCAAAGTGGCACTGTTTTCTGGCTAAAAGCCTACAACGTACCCGAAGGCAACAAAACGGCAAAAGGCAGACCTTTGCAAAACCTAATTCAGATAGAGAAAGACGACAAAGTAAAAGCTGTTATTCCTGTCCGCAACCTCAATGATGTGGACTATATCAACAACAACTACTTGATAATGTGTACCGAACAAGGCACTATCAAGAAAACTGCTTTGGAAGCCTACTCACGTCCTCGCCAAAATGGAATTAATGCTATCAATATCAATGAAGGAGATACCTTGCTCGACGTGAAACTCACCACAGGCAACGACCACATTGTATTGGCAACCAAAAACGGCAATGCCATTCGTTTTGAGGAATCGAAAGTAAGACCAATGGGCAGAACAGCAACAGGAGTTATTGGGGTGAACATGGAAGACGAAAACGACAAAGTAGTGGGCATGGTTGCAATCTCGAAACCAGATACACAGATTTTGGTAGTTTCTGAAAAAGGCTATGGCAAAAGGTCAGCCATAGACGAATACCGAATCACGAACAGAGGAGGCAAAGGCGTAAAAACCATTAACGTAACCGACAAAACAGGTAATTTGGTAAGCATTTTGGAAGTTACAGACAACGACCAACTGATGATTATCAACAAGTCGGGCATCACCATTCGCATTGCAGTTTCGCAACTCCGCATCATGGGACGTGCCACGCAAGGCGTAAGACTAATTCGCCTAAACGAGGACGACACCATTTCTTCAGTAGCCAAAATAGAGGTAGCAGAAGGGGAGGAGATAGAGCCTACTGAAAATCAAGCTGCCGTAGTGGTAACAGATGAAAATGAGGAGTAAATTATAGAATGTAGCATACGCTTTAGCGTGTGATTTTTAAGTGCTTTCGGTTGCTCACAACTGAAAGTTTTGCTAATTTCTCTAAACAAAAAGTAACATTTCTTAAAGAAATGTTACTTTTACGAAAAGTGCTTTAACAGTCAAACTTTCCAAGTTCTCAAAAACTTGGGAAGTTTTTTATTGTAGCATAAACTTTAGTTCAACGCTATTAAGCTAAGGAATCATATTTACAACCTCGAAGAGGTTAAACAACAATAGCCCTACGTGCAACGTAGGGAACTCTATTATTTACAAAAAAATATAACTAATTGATAAACAATTCACTATGTTTTTTCGTATAATTGTTTGTATTTTTGTGCGTAGTTAGCAATAGCCAATTACCAACTCAATCACGTTGCTTTTATCTTGTCAAACTGTAAATTCCTATCTAAAATGAGCTACTCCTTCAAACTCAAAATTCCTTCGTTGCCAGAAAATATCCGAATTGTAGAAAGTTTTATAGACAATGCGAGGGAGAAAATTAATTTCAATGATGATGTCTATGGCAATATTATGATAGCCGTAACGGAGTCCGTTACCAACGCCATTGTGCATGGCAACAAAAAAGACCAAAATAAAATGGTCGACCTTTCGTTAGAGGCAGACAAGCAAGCTATTTGTTGCACCGTGAGTGATGAAGGCAAAGGTTTCAATGCAGACACCCTGCCCGACCCTACTGCACCCGAAAATATTTTAACAGTCGGTGGACGTGGTATTTTCCTTATCAAAAATTTGGCAGACGAAGTAGAGTTTTTTCAAAACGGCTCTACCGTACAAATGAAGTTTTATGTATGAAACAAATCAACTTTTTTTGTGAGGACGTAAAACTGACTATCAAAAACAAGACGCAAATAAAAAATTGGATTTTTCAGGTTATCAAGCAATATAATTGTCGTCCACAAACTATCAACTATATTTTTTGCTCTGACGACTATTTGCGTGAAGTCAATAAGCAATACCTCGACCACGACTATTACACCGACATCATTACCTTCGACCAAGCTGAAACCGAAGGAGATGTAGCAGGAGATTTATACATCAGCATAGACCGTATTCAAGACAATGCCAACGAATTGGCAGTAAGTTTTGAGCAGGAACTTCATCGGGTGCTTATTCATGGCGTTTTGCACCTTATTGGCTATGACGACCTCACAGACGAAGGAGAAACCGAAATGCGACAATTAGAAGACCAAGCCTTAGCTTTGTTGGTTTTTTAAAAACTATTTACTATGTTTCACGTGAAACATAGTATCTGTAGAACGGACATTAACACCCAGTTCGTTTCTGCGAATGAAAATCGAAAAATCGAGGTATAGTATAGTATCTATATCTTTGACACCACAAAACATCAAAAAAAACGGACTAAAGTCCGTTCTACAGTAATGAAAACAAGCACAGAAAATATAAACTCAAAACCTAAGCTGTACAGCATAGAAGAATTTGATTGGTTTATCAACAAATTGACTGATGCTCGTTTCGAATTGGTAGCAGGGCAAATCATACCTATTCACGAAACAGAAGCCTTAGACTCGTCCTTTGTGGATTACGTATTAAGCAAAGAATTTGACGAAACTCAATTAAATAAACTATTTGAAATGGCAACCGCAAAACACGACATTATTATCTCTAATTTGCATGGTAAACTCTACCTGTTTTCCTTACAAGATAAAAAAATTAGAGTTTATTCACAAGGCTCTCACGTCAGGATAGACCTCACAAGCAGTAGCCGTATGCCCGATATTACAGTAGTCGATAAAAAAGCAGAGCAACGCAATGCCCAACACCAAATTCTAAACCCTTCGCTAATAGTAGAGGTATTGTCAAAATCCACACAAGCAAAGGATAAAAACGAAAAATTGGATGAATACCAAAGCATAGAAAGTTTGGAGGAATATGTTTTAATTTCGCAAGAGGAGTATCACGTAGTAAAATACGGCAAGATAGACTCTTCGCATTGGAATCAAGAAATTTTGAAAGGCTTAGACAAAACTTTACATCTTACCAGCATTGGGTTAAGTTTAGATTTGCAAGAAATTTATGCAGAAGTAGAATTATAAAAATATTCAGGTACGTTGGCAATGGTCGCAAATCTTGACAATCGTACTACGACTTTTATACGATTATCAAGGTCTTGACGGGGCTGCCTAAGCCATTGCCAACGTAGCAAAAGCCTAACATCTCTCAAAGAAATGTTAGGCTTTTCTAATGTTTCACGTGAAACTTTTTTATACGATTGTCAAGGTGCAAAAGCACCATTGCCAACGTATAAAAGCACCATTGCCAATTTGTAAAAGCAAAATAATTAATCGCAATTTTATTGTGTCAATCCATTATCAACTGTAGTCTCCACCGCAGTTTGTACTGAAGTAGGCAAAGCCGACAAGATATTATAACCTGTTTTTGACTCGATAAAATCTACACTCACTCGGTAAGTTCCCCAGTTGTTAGCCCTTATTCCTTGTGCATTAGGCATATCTATTGCAATGATGCGTGTGCTGCTGTTTACCCTTGCCACGTCATTCGTACCATTTGGCAATACCACTATCACTTTCCAAGTTCTGTTAGGCACTGTAATTTTGCCACCTGCTATGGTGTTGAAAGTACCATTTGACCCTGTACCGCCTATGCCATAACTGCCCGCCACAATATATAACTCATTGCCTTGCGAAGCCAAAGTACGGCAGTAAGCCTCCAATTTTTCCCAAGGACCTTGATTATTGTCGGGGGCTTGCGGCATCATGTTCGTCATCCAGAAAGTAGCTGAATTGTCTGCATTGGAGGCTGTTCTGTCTGCCGAAGGGCAATTATGACCTCTATCAAAACCACTGCCTACATAATCTGTATTGGTAACGGCATACCAACCCGAAGGCAAATTTGTATCGGGACGGAAGTCGTCTTGGCGAGGGGCAGAACCCATCCAGTTAGAAGCCAAATACCAACTCACCCAATTCGGTTTGCCTTGACTGCTGTTGTAAGAGTGAACATATTGCGGTTTTTCCATCATGTAGTTGTTCGGCAAATTCACATTGGTAACAGCCCCGCTTGGGTTGCCCATAGTCAAGTGAATACTTGTCGTGTTTGGAGGTGTGGTAGCATCTCCTCCCCCACCAGTACCGCCGCCTGTAAAGTCGCCTATGCTGATGTCGTCTATATTCAAACGACTGCTTGTGCCATCTGTTTTTCTGATTTGCAATCTGGCGTTTGCCGTTTGATTGACTGTAAAAGAAACTGTACTCAAACTGCTGCTTGAGGTGGTTACGGTGCTACCAACTTTTGTCCAAGAAGTGCCACCATTTGTAGAAACCCACAACTCCCAAGTGCTGTTGGCATCTGTGCCGTATTTTGCGTGTTTGATACTCACTGTGCCTGTACCTGCTGTTTTGTCAAACAACATAGTCAAGCTACCTGCATTGCGAAGGCGTGCAGAAACCAAACCACTTTTGGCATCTCCCGACAAGTTGCCTAACAAAGCCTCGTCAAATTGCCAACTGCCCGAAGACAAAGTAACATTACCCACTGTATAGCTGGTTTTGCTACCTGTTTCAAATCCTTCGTTTAAAATTGCAAAAGTTTGGGCAAAATTGCTTTGCTTGATAGTGCTGTTTGATTGGTTGGGTGTTACAGGCTGTAAACACTCAGTTTGCTGCATACAAGCAGCCATAAATGTTACTAAACTTGCGAATACGCCTTGTTTGGCAAGTCTTTGCAAAGATGAAAATTGCATAAAATTGGTAAATGATTGAAGTAAGAAAATTATAGATTGTTGTGTGCAACTAAAAAATTGCAGGCAAAGGTATGTTTTAAAATTGAGCTAAATGTAAACAAATTGTTTAGTTTCATCGACTATTTTGTTAAGTTTTATTAAACAAAAAACGTCATATAACTTTGAAGTTATATGACGTTTTTGTTTGCAGCAAAATGTTTCACGTGAAACATTTATTTATGTTGTTAAGAAACTTTGGCAGTGCCAATAGTTTCGCCCTCCTCCGTTCAACCATCGGCAGGGTCGAGGAGAAACTTTGGCAGTGGTCAATAGACCCTGCCAATAGTTTCGACCTCCTTCGTTCAACCATCGGCAGGGTCGAGGAGAAACTTTGGCAGTGGTCAATAGACCCTGCCAATAGTTTCGACCTCCTTCGTTCAACCATTGCCAAGGTCTATCGACCATTGGCAAGGTTTCACTAAAAGGTTTCACTACTTTTTAATTCGCCTTTCCGCCTTTATGCACCACTACCTTCACGTATTGCACACTGCCGTCTGTGTTTTGTAAGCCCACGATATATAAGCCATCGGGCAGGTTGCCTAATTGTAAAATTAGTTCATTTTTTTCGTTGGTTAGAGGTTGTTGCAAATTCAGCACCTCTACACCTATACCATTGCGAACAGAAATAGCCTGTACTGCACCGCTACCTTCGGGCAACGTGATATAAGCTGTGCCTGCGGTGGGGTTGGGGTAGGCTTTGATAGGTGCAGGCGTGCCTACACGCAAAACACAACGAGGAAAACTCGGACGACTAAATGTTTCCGTCTTGACCAAGGGAGTATTAGGATTACAACTATTGAAAGCACGACAAGTTACAGTAATTTCGGTAAGATTTAGTGCAACCCAATCAGCATAGTGAATACCTATAGAATTTGCCCCATAGCCTCCAATGGCAATATTGGAGTTGTTTAACTCCCAGTCAAAAAGAGAGGCACCTGGACTAACAGGCGTAATTACTAAATAACAACCTTCTACACGAGTTTGTAAGTCGAGTGTGCGTGGCTCTCCTACCCATACAGGAAAAGTATTAGTCAGTAGCACACAGTTAGTGACTGTATTAAAGAGGTTTGCTCGCACACTTTGGGGCGTAGGGTCGTTGGGGTTTATCAGCTCTACGTCTATGCGTTGGTTGTTGTTTACCCCACCTGCCACAGGGCGAAGATTGGGCGACAAGACCCACTGCACAAAATGGGTAGCAGGGTTGGCAATAGCAAAATTATTTAGGTAACTGCCTTGTGGGGTGGTGGCACAGAGGATGGCAGTTCCCCAGACGCTGGCGTTGGTGTTAGTTTGGCATAAGCCGAAACAAGCCAAGATAAAATTGGGTGTGCCTGTTATGTGGCGGTGAATATACCGCATGAAACCTACATTATAAGTAGGGTGTGAAGCATCACCTCCACTTGCAAAGGTAGTAAAGGGACTCTGCGGGTGGCTAATAGTGAGAATATCGCCGCCAATAACAGAACCCGCATTGATATTAAACAAAAGGCGACGACTCAGCCAAATATTATTCAGTCCGTAGTCTTGGTTGCGCATATCTAAGGCAGAAACAGTGGGAGTGAAAGTATGGAAATCACGACCGTGGGTAGCCCCATTGCTCAATAACGGAATATCAGGAAAATTCTCGGCTATGTTTGCTTGTGTACCCACTACACCACCTTGGGCATTGTCATAGATATTGTCTAAAATAGCAGGGGTGGTAAGTTTTACAGCATCAACTCTAAGTTTGTAGGTAATTAATGGAAAGATACCAAATAACTTGGGTGTGGCCACACCTGCATAGAAATATGTACCTACAATTTCATTTTCTCCCAAAGGTGGCGAAGCATTGGCAGTGATAGAAATATTTGCTAAAAGACCATTTGCCAGGCTGTGAGTAACCTATCGTGGGGCTGAAAGGCTTGGTTTTGACCCAAAGCACCCGCACTGTTACCCATAGCTATGGCGTGGTTTTGGCACTGCTGCGGATAGCCTAATGCCTCCAATTTTGCTGCAAAGGCGTTGCGGATATTGATATTAGCAGCCTGATGAAAAGGATTGCGACTGTACTTGACTACCATCATCTGGGCGGCTGCTACGGCACGGGCGGCAGCAAAGGTATTGGAAACAGAAGGAGAGAAAAGGTCGGCAATGAAATGGATACTTTCAAAATCGTTGAGAGCTGTTTCCATAATAAACTGCAAACCGATGGGAATAAAAGCACCTTGGTGTGGACTGTCGTAAGAAAAATAATTGCCTACTCGGTGCTGCTTGCCTTTGTTTTCCATACTCCTCAGGGCAAAACGGGCTATCAAGCCACCCATGCTCACGCCGATGACAGTACCAGGCATACGCAAATTATCGCAACGGCTGTTGGTGTAGTCTATCAGGGTTTCTAAGAGCAAAGCATTTGCTTCTATGGCAGCATGGTTGTTGTTCCAATTTACAAAGATTAAATCACAACCCTGAGCATACAAAGAACGGAGAAAATCACGATTTGGAGTAACTCCATTGGGCACTCTATAAAAACTATTAAACAAATCATCAGCTCCGTAGCTGCCACTGGGGTCGAAGCCTTCGAGAATAAACACAGGTCTGTCTAATCTGCCACCGCAGCCGAGATAGACACGGGCATGGAGGCTGGTTTTTTCGCCTTGGTAGGCTTCGTTAGACTGGAGAAACCAGTCGAAGTCTTGGATTACGCCGCCATTAGCATCTTCGGCAAAGGCACCAGGCGTGATGGCAATGGGGACTACCTGCACCACAAAACTCTCTACTCTGCCACCCGACCCTACGGCGGGTTTGCGAATTTGTATCAAACCATTGCCCGTTTGCGAATAGATAATACGGTGGTAAGAGTTGGGCTGCACCAAACGAAAACCTTGCCCATTTCCAAAATCTATTTGCAGCGGTGTGGAGTTGCCAACCCAGAGGCTTTGAGGAAAATGGAAAGTATAGGCTCGGTTTGCCATGAAGTTGGTTTTGAACACACTAACGGCAAACAACCTTTCGGCTTGGTAAGGGTTGGTGGGTCTGCCACATCATAGAGCCTTATTTGGTCTTGGTCTATGGTAAAACAGCCCTCTGCGTAAGAATTTTGGCGTATGGTGTGGTAGGTTTTGTTCAGCACAAAAGCAGGAATGGTGTCACCCGATACATAGTAGCTTTTGGCTATGGCGTGCAGGCTGTCAGCCGAAGGAGGCAAAGAGGTAGCGGAGTTCACTATGGATTTGCGGAGTAAAGCATAGAGTCTAAACCAAGCCGAAGGGCTGTTGATGCTGTCGGCAGTGCTGGCAAGGGTGTATTTGGTTTTGTCCCATCCAAATAAACTGTACTCCATTAGGCAACCTGAAGGAATATTGGCGGCACTCAAATCTAATGTTCCAAAAATTCTCTCCCTATACGTAGGCAAATCCATGTTAACCGTACTATCTGTGGTTATAGGAAAACCTTTGGGTGGTAGTGTGCTACCAATACCTCCTTTGCCATCTGTATTGATTTGGGCAAAACAAGCCATATTGTACCATAGTACAAAACTGCTGAATAATAATGAGAATGCAAACTTTTTCATGATTTAATTTTTTTATTTTGAGTTTTGTCTAAAATGATTAATCTTTGTACTTTACGTCAAATCTGCCATCAGTAATTTCTACTGTACTACCACTTTTATCCACCCCTGTAAAAGAAAATGTACCTGAACAGATGTAGTTCACTGTATCTAATTTGGTTATTTCTAATTTACATGGTTTATTTTTTGTAGCTGACCACCAACCACCACCGGTTTCTCTATAAGACATAGCCACAGAATAATAGTTTTTAGGAGTATAGAAACCATATATATCTATCCTAAAAAAAGAATCTTTTTCTCCTTTAACTTCAACTCTCTTACCTGATACTGCAAAAGTAACAAGGTCTTCATAGAAAATAGAGAATACTCCTGTTTTGTCTATATTGTTAGGAGTGTTTGGCAGATACTTTTTATCATTTCTTGGCACCCAGTTTTTCCCGTTCACCTTAAAGCCTATGGTGTTAGCTCCAGTTTGGGTGGCTGGAGGTAGGTCTGGTTCTGTTTCTCCAAGCAGACTGCAGCCGTTGAGGGCGTAGGCTATGAGCAAGCCCAACAAGATTTTTGTTTTTTTCATTTTTTTTATTTTTGTTAAAAGGTTAAACAAATGCAAAATAGATTTGCGGTAAAGGTGTTTCATGCGGTTTTTGGCAAAAAAATGTAGCATAGACTTTAGTCGGGGACGCCTCAGTCTGTGCAGCGTATAAGCTACAGACTGAAGTCTATGCTACAAAAAATGTTGTATTTGGTTTTGTCCCATCCAAATAAACTGTATTCCATGAGGCAACCCGAAGGAATATTGGCTGCACTCAAATCTAATGTTCCAAAAATTCTCTCCCTATACGTAGGCAAATCCATGTTAACCGTACTATCTGTGGTTATAGGAAAACCTTTGGGTGGTAGTGTGCCAATGCCACCTTTGCCGTCTGTATTGATTTGGGCAAAAGCTACTGAACTGAACAAGGTAACAAAAATGCTACAAAGCATTGCAAATGAAATATTTTTCATGATTTAATTTTTATTTTGAATTTGTTTAGAATGATTACTTTGCGTACTTTACATCAAAACGTCCATCGGAGATATCAAGGCTATTACCATTTCTATCTACTGCTTTGAACGAAAAAACTCCTGCACAAATACGTTGTACAGTATCTAATTTTGTAATTTTAAAATGCCAAGGTTGATTAGCAGTAGCTGTCCACGCACTTGTTCCTCTATAACTCATGCTAACTGTAGCAGGGTTTGGTGTGCCGTTAAAATCCCAAAACTCTATAGAAAAAAAAGAGTCTTTTTCCCCTTTTATATCAACTCTATTAGCATTAATAAAGAAATAATACTCTCCCCATCCAGAACTTAATGTCTGTTTAGGTTGATTTGACGGTAGTTTAGCATCATTTCTTGGCACCCAGTTTTTCCGTTTACCTTAAAGCCTATGGTGTTAGCTCCAGTTTGGGTGGCTGGAGGTAGGTCTGGTTCTGTTTCTCCAAGCAGACTGCAGCCGTTGAGGGCGTAGGCTATGAGCAAGCCCAACAAGATTTTTGTTTTTTTCATTTTTTTTATTTTTGTTAAAAGGTTAAACAAATGCAAAATAGATTTGCGGTAAAGGTGTTTCATGCGGTTTTTGGCAAAAAAATGTAGCATAGACTTTAGTCGGGGACGCCTCAGTCTGTGCAGCGTATAAGCTACAGACTGAAGTCTATGCTACAAAAAATGTTGTATTTGGTTTTGTCCCAGCCGCATAAACTGTATTCCATCAGGCAACCCGAAGGGATTTGAGCTGCACTCAAATCTAATACCCCAAAAATCCTTTCCCTGTATGTAGGCACATCCATATTGACCGTACTATCTGTGGTAATGGGAAAACCTTTGGGTGGTAGTGTGCCAATGCCACCTTTGCCGTCTGTATTGATTTGGGCAAAAGCTGTTGAAAAGAAAAGGCTCGTGATGAGCAAGAAAAGAAAATTTTTCATTGTAATTTTTTTTATTTAGATTTAAAAATGTTTTACTCTTTTACATATTTGATGTCAAACCTGCCATCAGTAATGTTTACTGTACTTCCGTCTTGGGCTGTACCAAGAAAAGAAAAAGTGCCTGCAATTATTCTTTCTGTCGTGTCATATTTGCTTATCTCCAATTTCCAAGGCTTACCCTTGGCAATTCCCCATTTATTATCTAAATTCATAGAAATAATAGAATAGGTTTTAGAGTAAGTGAAATCATATAAGTCAATGAAGAAATATGATTTTATACGGTCATCTGTACTTATTTGCGCACCTCCAATCTCCATAGTATTGAGAATGCTAAGTCGCCCCCCTCCCCCATTTGCTTTAGGTCGGGTTACAAATTTAGCTTCATCTTTTGGCACCCAGTTTTTTCCGTTTACCTTAAAGCCTATGGTGTTAGCTCCAGTTTGGGTGGCTGGAGGTAGGTCTGGTTCTGTTTCTCCAAGCAGACTGCAGCCGTTGAGGGCGTAGGCTATGAGCAAGCCCAACAAGATTTTTGTTTTTTTCATTTTTTTTATTTTTGTTAAAAGGTTAAACAAATGCAAAATAGATTTGCGGTAAAGGTGTTTCATGCGGTTTTTGGCAAAAAAATGTAGCATAGACTTTAGTCGGGGACGCCTCAGTCTGTGCAGCGTATAAGCTACAGACTGAAGTCTATGCTACAAAAAATGTTGTATTTGGTTTTGTCCCATCCAAATAAACTGTATTCCATGAGGCAACCCGAAGGAATATTGGCTGCACTCAAATCTAATGTTCCAAAAATTCTCTCCCTATACGTAGGCAAATCCATATTGACCGTACTATCTGTGGTAATCGGAAAACCTTTGGGTGGTAAAGTACCAATGCCACCTTTGCCATCAGTGTTGATTTGGGCAAAAGCTGTTGAAAAGAAAAGGCTCGTGATGAGCAAGAAAAGAAACTTTTTCATTGTAATTTTTTTGATTTTTGTTAAAAATTGAAGATAAAACTACTCTTTACTATACTTAAAATCGAAACGACCATCTGTAATATTTACTGTACTGCCATCAGCTGCCACACCTACAAAGGAAAACGTACCTGCACAAATTTGATTAACTGTGTCTAATTTGCTAATTGTAAGCTGCCAAGGTTGTTTGTTATTAGCAGACCATTTATTATTATAGACCATGGAAATTTGGCTGTATTTTTTGTAGGATGTAAAATCATATAAATCTAAATCAAGTGTTGATTGAAATTTATTATCTCTATCAATTTGAACAGCCGTAATTGAGAATATAAATTGATTCCAATTTGCTCCTGCTCCCATTTTAGGTCGGGTTACAAATTTAGCTTCATCTTTTGGCACCCAGTTTTTTCCGTTTACCTTAAAGCCTATGGTGTTTGCTCCTATTTGGGTTGGTGGAGGTAGGTCTGGTTCTGTTTCTCCAAACAGACTGCAGCCGTTGAGGGCATAAGCTATGAGCAAGCCCAGCAAGATTTTTGTTTTTTTCATTTTTTTTATTTTTGTTAAAAGGTTAAACAAATGCAAAATAGATTTGCGGTAAAGGTGTTTCATGCGGTTTTTAAATTGGTGTTAGCCTCTATATCCTATACGCCAGAAATGAGGCAAACGCAACAGTGGAATAAAATTTATTTTGGCAAAGCAAATTTTTAGTGTATTTTGCTTTTCGGTTGCAAAGGTAAGTAGGTGGGGCTTACATCCGCTACGCTATTAGTTGTATTTTACACAACTAATGGGACATCTATAAAAAATATTTGCGATTGCTTATCGAATAATTAAAAAAATTGCTTATTTTGCAGACATCTAATCAATAAAAACAATAAAAAATATGGGCAGATTACACGATAGAGTGAAAGCCTTGCGAAATTTTTTAGGCTTTACACAAGAAAAAATGGCAGAGCAGTTGGGTATGACTTCTTCGGGCTATAGCAAAATAGAAAGAGCAGAAACCGATATACCAGCTTCGAGGTTAGAGGCAATAGCCCAAGTTGCCAATATCAGTTTAGAAATCTTGGTAGCAAATGGAGATTTTAAGGATTTGATAGCAGCAGAAATGCGGAACAACATATCGCCAGAAATTGGTAAACTTTGGCTATCAAAGGAATTAGTCAAGAGAGAATTTGAATTAAATATGTCTTATTGGACAAGAAAGATTGATTTGTTAGAAGCCGAGAAAGAAATTCTTAGCAAAGAAAAACAGTTATTGGAAATAGAAAACGAAAAATTGAAAGAGGATATTATTTTTTTGAAAAATTTATTGGCTATGCAAAAAAGCATGGAGAGCATAGCTTAAAATCAACCAGCCCAATGTTTCACGTAAAACATTGGGCTGGTTAGTTATTAGGTGTTTCACGTGAAACATTTATTCTGAAACTCCCCTACTCACTTTCTCTCCACCTTGCCGTTTATTTTCAGTTCTACAATTTCTATATTTTCCAATCCTTCGCCATCAACTACTTTCACTGCAATTTTGTGATGCCCTGCCGAAAATTTGCGGGTTTGTTTGCCTGTTTTGTCAAACAAAATTTCAGGATTAAAAACACCTTGATAGTTAAAATCCCAAGCAAAAAATTGTATTTCTACTTCCGATTTTGCGTGTGCCTCAAACAAGATTTCTTTCAATCCATCCCAAATTGTGCTTACATTTTTGTCGGGTATGTCTTTTGCCAAATCTGTTGTGTCCACTAATTTTATTTCTAAACTTGGTTTTTTTGCAATAGGCACAATGCTTTCGACTGTCAATAACTCAATAATAATATTTTCTGAATTTTTGAGTCTTGCCACCTCTTGTACTGCACCTTTGCCGAAGGAAAAAGCAATGATAATACCAACAGGCTTTTTATCAGCTTTGTTTCTTTCATATGCAATTTTATCATGTCGCTGAATAGCAGACAAAAAATTATCAATCACATTTCTACCTATATTGTCGCTGCGTTTTACCTGTATAGGTGTGCCTGTTGTGGTTTTGCCGTCTATTCCCAAATCTCCTTTTTGTTTCACATTGGGCAAGCCGCCGTATTGCTGCACTATCCAAGTTTCAAACTCAAAAGCATCTTGATAACGCAAGGTATCATAGTCGTATTTATGCAACTGCACACTGAATGGTTTTGCAAAAATATCGACAGATTTACCAAGTATTTTGCCTTGCAATACATTTAATCTAAATTCTGTAACTTTTATAGCTTGTGGGCTTTGGTCTATGCCTATCCAATTTCTTTTTAATTTATCAGCAACGGCAATGGTGGTTCCACCACCCATAAAACAATCTAAAACAGTATCTCCTTCGTTGCTTGCACTCAAAATAATTCTTTCTAAAAGTTTTTCGGGCTTTTGGGTGGGGTAGCCAATTCTTTCACTGCCATTGCCTTGCACCCTAAAAATATCTACCCAATAATCTTCGGGAATTTTACCATCATTATCAAGTCTATTCTTATGCCTTTCTTCTGCATTCCCTTTCACTTTTAATCCTGTTAAACCTGCACCTCTGTTCGTTCTTGCTACTGTTTCTTGGTTATAAGGGATTTTAATTTCATCTGAATTGAAATGATAGTCTTTACTCTTTCCATAAAAGAAAATAGTATCGTGTTTTTGAGGAAATCTATTTTTTACATTAGCTGGTGCAGTATAGCACCAAATAATTTCATTAATGAAATTGTGTTGCCCAAAAATTTTATCCAAAATAAATACTTTTATATAGGCATTGGCGTGCCAATCGCAATGTAAAAAAATACTACCCGTTGGTTTTAGAATACGGTGCATTTCGGCTACTCTTGTTTTGAGCCAATCTATGTAATGGTCTATTCCACCCGACCAACGGTCTTGAAAACTACGTTTTTCGCCTTCATCTCCCCACACAATTTCATAATTTCGGTTGGAGAAAAACGGAGGGTCTATATAAACCAAATCTATGGTTTCAGTTTCAATTTTTTTGAGGACTTCGAGGCAGTCGCCTAAAATAAGTTTGTTCATAAGGTTTGTATTATTTCTTCTTGTATCATTTCAAATATAGCATTATTTTTTTGTAATCTCAATTTTGTAACTTTATATGCTTGTTCACTTTGGTCTATACCTATCCAATTTCTTTTTAATTTATCAGCAACAGCAATGGTAGTTCCACCACCCATAAAACAATCTAAAACAGTATCTCCTTCGTTGCTTGCCATTTTGATAATTCTCTCTAACAAGGCTTCAGGTTTTTGGGTAGGATAGCCAATTTTTTCTTTTGCTTGCGATTGCACATTTTTTATATCCGTCCAAATATCACCCAACAAAGCACCTTTCGAGTTGTCTAAATACCTTTTGAAACTCGGAATACCTGTTTTACTAACTTGTATTAAATCATTTTCAAATAATAAATCCAATTTTTCTATTGTTGTCAATTCTTTTGCTTGTGCTTCCCCAACAATATCAAAAATAGCAGAAGTTGGTATTGCCCAATGTCTATTACTTTTTTGAGGGTGAAAACCACGCCATTCTTTGTCATTTTTGTTTATATTAGGTGCTGTTAAATCACTCAAACGAAAAATACCTTTCTCATCTTCATAACGATAAAAGTTATTTTTATACTCATCAGACAATCCTATGTAAATTGGATTGTAAGAAAAAGTGCCATTTTTTGTATAGTAAAAAATACTATCTTTCAAAACAGCTAATTTTTTCTTTGCATCATTGTGGGCATTGTGGCGTTGCCATGCGATTTCGCCTCTAAAATTATCGTAACCAAATAATTTATCTAAAACATAAGCCTTGATGTAATGACTTGCGTGCCAATCGCAATGCAAAAAAATACTGCCTGTGGGTTTCAAAAGGCGGTACATTTCTTGTACCCTCTCTTTGAGCCAACTGATATATTGGTCTACTCCTCCTGACCAACGGTCTTTGAAACTACGTATTTCACCCTTATCTCCCCACACAATTTCATAATTTCGGTTGGAGAAAAATGGAGGGTCTATATAAACCAAATCTATAGTTTCAGTTTCAATTTTTTTGAGGACTTCGAGGCAGTCGCCAAGTATCAATTTATTCATGGGATTTATGTTAATTGGTAAATTTAAGCAATAAATTTATATAAAAAAAGTAGAACAAAAATAGATTAATTTTGTAAGTGTTTCATGTGGAATATTTACTATTTTTATGTTGACAATGGTTATTGTGCGATGTTGTTTTTGAGAAACTTTTAAAAAGTAGCTTTACCTATGAAGAAACCACTTAGGACTTTTAGGTATTTAATTCTTTTACTTTTTCATAAATTGGCAAAAAAATTGCACTTTTATTTTGCAAACTGAATAATATTTCTGATATTGTCTATAAAATTAATTTTCTAAACTCATGCGAAGTCATACAACCAAAACAGTTACGAATCATGTGCGGACTATCAACGGCATGGTTGAGGGTCTCCGAAACGAGCAACGCTATAATGGCGAAAGACTCGAAATGATGAGAAAATTGTGCAATGATACAGAAGATACGTTGCTCTTTGCCCTTTGTTTAGTAAAAAAAGTGCAAACAAGTGTCCATGCCAATCCAGATTTGACTACACACAAAAATTTGATAGACGAGAGCATAGCTTTGTTTGAGCCTTATATTCATGGCAAAACCATTACTGCCAAAGAAATGATGCAACTCAAAATCCAAGTGGCAACTTTGGAGGCTGCGCAAGATTTGTTTATTCCTACCAATGGTGAAAGAATACGAATCATCAGAGATTGGAATGTGCTGGTATTGGAAACAGCTTTTAATTGCTTGCTCTATCCCAAAGAAAGTGCAGAAAGAGGTTGCAAATTAGCACGCCACTATGCAGAGGTAAGTATTCCTGATAGAGGAACAGGATTTTTATTAGAGTCCGCAGATAGGTTGCAAGATATTGCTGATTTTTGGGCTAACCACTACAAAGGACACCATAACGATAATCCTGAACCCGTAGAGGAAGAGGTTGCTGCCTAAGTAATTATGAGGATAGTTGCTTTCAGGCAACTATTTTGGCGTTTTTAGCACAAATTTAGTAACAACTTGAGTAAATTGATTTGCAATAAAACAATTTAGTTGCCTTTAAAGCAACTATCGTACTATGTATTTTTAAACTAAATTTCAAACATTATAATAAGTTACTCAGATGTAACTTTCTTAACCAATGAAACATAAACACGAAGATGACGAAGACAACGGCAACCAAATCAGCATAGAACTCAACGAGGAAATGGCTGAGGGAACTTATGCCAACTTGGTTATGATTGCCCACTCTAATAGTGAATTTGTTATTGATTTTATTCGCCTTATGCCTGGCGTACCCAAAGCAAAGGTAAAATCTCGAATTATATTAACCCCAGAACACGCCAAACGTATGCTGTATGCTCTGAAAGAAAATATAGAAAAATACGAAGCTGTATTTGGCAAAATCAAAATTGTTGAGGAGTCGCAAAGATATCCAACTAATTTTTCAGGGACTATTGGCGAGGCGTAGAGAAGTAGGAAATAAAAAATAGGAAGTATGAAATTAATTTTTGCTGTTGTTTATATCCTTATTGGAATGGCAGAAATGTTGAAATTTTTAGAGAGTGTCTGAAAAGTAAGAATGTATCACAGACTTTAGCCTTTTAGTTGCTGATTATCAACTACTTATATATTTACAGACTAAGCTCTGTGGTACATATTTTGACTTTTTAGACACCCTCTTAGTCTTAATTATTCCTTACCACCTGCTCCGTTTCCGTATAAACCAAATACTTTTTCACTTCTTGGTAGCCCATTTCCACAAACCTCTGGGCATAACGGCTGATTTGGGTGTGGTGGTTTTCGTGAGGCTCACCTGTTTTGTAGTCTATGATAATGACGGTTTTGGTGTCTTCGTCTATAATCACCCTGTCGGGTCTTATGATGCGGTTGATGTCCGAATAGTGCGTAATTTTGACTAACAATTCTCTTTCATTGAAAATACGGCGTTGCGGTTTTCTACTATAAAAGTCTTGTAAATCAGGGTGTTGCAGTATTTTTTGCAATTTGCTGCCCAATACTTTGCTTTCTTCCTCGTTTACAATTCCTTCGTTTAGCAGGGCATTCAGGGCTTTGGGCAATTCGTCTGCATAGTTTAATTTTTCAAAAGCAAGGTGCAGCACGTTGCCTTTGTTGCGGGCTTGGTGCAAATCCATAATAGAAATTTTGGTTTCCTCTGCCTTTTCATCTCGGTTGCGAATCCGAATTTTGTCCCTACACTCCGTACTCAAAAATTGGTGGAGAAAGTCGGGTTCGGTAGCTTTTTCGGGAGTTTTGGGCTGGTTGTTGTCGCAAAAAAAGTAAATTTGGTTGCCGTCTTCGTCTGTTTCTATGCCTTGCTTTTCGGCTTGTTCGGCGTAGAGTTGGAGAATTTGGCTGATTTTTCCTGCTGCCGTTTTGCCCGTTTTGTAAAACACATACAACTGTTCTTTTGCCCTTGTCAAAGCCACATAAAGCATATTCACTGCATCAATTAAGGCTTCTTCTTTTTCGGTTTGGTAGTAAGTTGCAAATGTAGTATTTTCCAATAATTTGTTATAATTTACCAAAGCCAAAGACAATTTGGGTGCTATTCGATTTTGCTGCCAATCTACCCAAAGTTGTCGAGTTTTGCTGTCTATCTGCCAATCTGCAAAGGGCAACAGCACCACAGGAAACTCCAAACCTTTCGATTTGTGAATGGTCATAATCTTTACGGCTTTGCTGTCTGCCTTGCTTTGGCTCATGCTCACACTTGCCTTGCTGCCCTTGCGTTGCCAATATTCCATAAAATCTAAGGCATTGTTGCCGTAGCGGAGCATAAAATTGTTCAGATTTTCGAGAAAGGCTGTCAAATACACCCTGTCTTCGGGCAAGGTTTGGAACTGAAAAGTGCGGACTAATTCCTCTGCAATTTCGTACAAAGAAAGGTATTGGAGGTTGTCAAAGGCTAATTGGTAGCCAAATTTTTTGGCAATAAACTCCCCAAATTTTTCTAAATCAGGCTCATTGGCAATGTTTTGAATTTCGTCTTCTATCAAAACTGTATGTAAGTTATCTTTCGTTTTTTCTTGTTTTTGTCTTTGGTAGTCTTGCAAAAAAAACAAAATTTCGGCTTTGCGGTGGGGGTCTAAGGGCTGGGCAAGCAAAGAAATAAAATTGACCAACAGCACGACCTTAGCCGAATTAACCAACTTCAAAGACTCGTCTGACGTGATAGGAATTTGGGCTTCTACCAACTTTGCCGACAAAAAAGTGGCGTGGTAGTTGGTGCGGACTAACAGCACAATGTCGCCATGACGATAACCTTTTGCCAATAAATTTTCTATGTTTGCAATTACTTTTTTAGCTGTAAGTTGTTCATAATCAGTGTTTTCTGTATTGAGAGCAAGCAATTCAATATGTTCTCTGTCATTAGGTTTTTGTTTGTAAGCAGGTTGCTGGGCGTGGGCTGCATAGTGCTGTTTCAGTTTAGGAAAATCTGGCGAATAGGCAGCCAACAGCCAAGTAAACAAATTGTTGTTGAACTCCACGACTTGCGACAAACTTCTGCGGTTACTTGCTAAGGTGTTGCCCTCAAAATACAATTCGAGGGTGCTTTCTGCAAATTTATGTGGCGACTCCTCTGAAATGGTCGGCAGTTGGGGCAAGCCTGCAATGGTGTCTGCATTGCCACCCCGCCATCGGTAAATGGCTTGCTTGGCATCACCCACCACCATACACATACGTTGGTTGTCTAAGTTATTGGCAATCAAGGGCAAGAGGTTGTTCCACTGCACGTGAGAAGTGTCCTGAAATTCGTCTATCAAGACGTGAAAATATTTTTCGCCAATTCTTTCGTAAATATAAGGTACAGGACTTTCCTCTACAATTTTCAGGATTTTTTCGTTCAGCGTATTCAAACTTGTTGCATTTTCCTCGTTCAGAATGGTGTAAATTCTTCTGCCAATTTCACTCAACAAAGCTAATTGGTAGAGGTTGGGCAAAGTTTGCGAAACTGCCAAATAATTAGAAATTTCTTGCTTTTTTAGGTTTTCTAAGTTGTAAAAAATTTGCTCAAACGTGGCTGCATAGTGGTCTATTACGCCCTGCATGGCAGCTTTTTTGCCTTTATCAGACAACCATTTGCCTTCTTTTATGGATTTGGACAAACGAGTAAGGCTGACCTCAAAAATATCTTTGTCGACTATGGTGTGGTTGTAAATATAATTGTAATAATCTCCATAATAAAAATGTTCTTTTTCTAAACCATTACTATCAAAAATAGAAATAGCTGAATTAGCAAGTACCAATAGCTTTGCCTCAAAACTTTTCAAATAGCTTTTTAGTTGGCTTTCTATGGTTGCAAAATCGTCTTGCGTGAGGTCATACAAAGGTTGCAACAAGGGAGTTTTCGACTCGTCAAAAATGTGTTTGGCAAAATCTTTGAGCAAATTATCTATGTTCCAATTCGTTTCGTTGTCCAGCCGTTGGTAGGCAAATTTTACCAATAATTCGGCTAATTTGGGGTTTTTCTTTTCGTCTGCATCTTCTATGAGTTGGTAAATTGCCTGTTCTACCACTTCATCTGTATTGAGTTGAATTTCATAGTTATAGGGCAAATCCAAATCTTTGCTAAAAGACCTCGCAATTTTGTTGGTAAAAGAATCGATGGTACTCACCGAAAAATCTGAATAATAATGCAGCAAATACCTGTAAACCAAAGCTGCTCTTTTTTGCAACAAATCCACCAATTTATCAGGATTTTGGGCAAGTTGCCAATCCTCATATTCCTTCGGTATTTCGTCAAGCATACATTGAAATACCGCATTTTGGCGTGCAGTTTTTGGGTCTGCCATTTCGCCCAAATCTTTAAGGATTCGGTGTTTCATTTCTTGGGCTGCATCATTGGTGAAGGTAATAGCCAAAATGTGCTTGAAATAGTGAGGCGTATAGGGCGAATTGTAACGCAGGTGTTCGGGAGCTACCAACGCCAATTTTAAGTATTCTTTGGTCAAGGTAAAGGTCTTGCCCGAACCCGCCGAACTGCGATAGACTTTGAATTGCAAGGTTTTTTAATTTTTAATGTTGAATTTTTAATGTTACATTCGTCTATGACAAAAATACGAAAACAAATCAAAATTTGCGTTGCTTTTAGGTTTACTTATTAAAAATTATTTTAAGTGCAAAGTACACAAAAATTAGTTTTTTTGTGTACTTTGCGTACTACTTAGCTTGTTTTGCGGTTAAAATAATTTCGATGTATAACACCTAAAAACTCACAACTAAAATCATGTCTGCTTTACTCCAATCTGAAACACAAGAAATTTTTAGGGCTACGGTGCAAGAATATCTTTTTTATGAAGACCAATCAAAAGAAAGATACGACTATTTTCGTGGGCAGGTGGTGGCACGTGCAGGAGGGTCTGAACAGCACAATGACATAGAAGGTAATCTGATTGGCGAATTGCGTAATATTTTAGTCAATACACCTTGCAAGCCTTTCACGAGCAACACCAAAATTTGGATACCTTTGCGACAATCTTTTTTCTATCCTGATGCAGCCGTAGCCTGTGGCGAAATAGATACAGACAAAAAAAATGGCGTGCTGAATAATCCTGTTGTAATTTTTGAAGTTCTTTCGCCAAGCACCGAAGTTTTTGACAAGGGACAAAAGTTTGCTTTTTACCGCACCTTGCCCTCTTTCAAGGAGTATGTAGTCATAGCCCAAGATGCATATTATATTGAAACTTTTTACCTGCAAGCCAACGGAAATTGGGAATATCAGGCTTTTGTAGGTCTGGACAGTAACCTGAAAATCAAGGCATTGAATATAGAAATTCCAATGAAAGATGTGTATAGGTATGTGCAAATAGAAATGGAATGAAGTCTTGCAGTGGTTTTACGTAAAGCAATGTTATTTGTTTTTTATATTGGCAAAGATTACTAACTTTACTATTACTTAAAAATATTGCAACTTACAATTAAAAACTTACGACTCCTTAAAGTTTTATGTTAAAAAATCATTGGAACACACGAACAGAACTATTATTAGGCGAAGAAAGACTCAATAAACTGCGTGCTGCTCATGTGTTGGTGGCGGGTTTGGGTGGTGTAGGGGCTGCTGCTGCCGAAATGTTGGGTAGAGTGGGCATAGGCAAAATGACCATAGTAGATGCTGACAGCGTGGAGGCAAGCAACCGCAACCGCCAATTAGGGGCTTTAATCAGCACCGATGGCAAACTAAAAGCGGAGGTTTGGCAACAACGGCTGAAAGATATAAACCCTGATGTAGAAATTAGGGTGGTGGCTCGTTACCTAAAAGATGAGGAAATTCCCAACTTGATACAAGAGGAAAAATACGATTATATTCTGGATTGTATAGACACCATAGCTCCCAAGTTATTTTTGATTCACCATGCCATGCAAGCAGGCATACCCATTGTGAGTTCTATGGGGGCAGGGGGCAAAATTAATCCTTCCTTAGTTCGAGTGGCAGATATTTCTGAAACTTTTAATTGCAAGTTGGCAAGGTGTATTCGCAAAAGGATACGCAAGTTTGGAATAGAATCAGGCGTAAAAGTTGTTTTTTCTCCCGAAGACATAGACAAAGAAAGATTGGTTATTACTGATGGCAGTCGCAACAAAAAATCTTTGATTGGTACAATTTCTTATTTACCGCCAATTTTTGGGGCATTTTGTGCTTCTGTTGCCATTCGCGAATTGATAGGCGAAAAAGTGTTATAAAATCTCTAACTCCCATGTTGCAAAGCATAAATCCTTACACCAACGAAGTCTTAGCTACTTTTGAGGCTTTTAGCACTTCCCAAATTCAGGCTTGTTTGCAACAGGCAAAGGCTGCTTTTATCCATTGGAAAACAGTATCTTTGGCAGTAAGGTCAAAAAAAATGACCATACTTGCCAATTTATTACGTGAAAAAACAGAGGAATTAGCCGTATTGATTAGCAAAGAAATGGGCAAACCTATCAAGGAAGCAAGGGCAGAAATAGACAAATGTGCTTTCTGTTGCGACCACTACGCCAACTTTGCAGATGAGTTTCTGAAACCCGAAAATTGCATAACCAATGCCACCAAAACCTATTTAGTCTTCGAGCCTTTGGGCTGCGTTTTGGGTATCATGCCTTGGAATTTTCCTTTTTGGCAAGTCTTTCGTTTTGCTGTGCCTGCCCTTCTATCGGGCAATGTCGTATTGCTAAAACACGCAACAAACACACAACTTTGCAGCCAAAGTATAGAAAAATTGTTTGTTGCAGCAGGTTTTCCTTTGCACTGTTTGCAAAGTTTAGTGATTGAAAATGAGCAAGTTGAGCAAATTATAGCCAGCCCTGTGGTGCAAGCTTTAACCTTGACAGGCAGCGAAAGAGCAGGCTGTCAAGTAGCCCAATTAGCAGGAAAATATCTCAAAAAAACAGTTTTAGAATTGGGAGGCAGCGATGCTTTTATTGTCTTAGCAGATGCAAATATCGACCATGCTGTAACAGTTGCCGTACAATCTCGGCTGTTGAATAGTGGGCAAAGTTGCATTGCAGCCAAAAGGTTTTTGGTAGCTAAAGAAGTGTATGAGGAGTTTGTGAATAGATTGCAAGCCAAAATAAAAACCCTAACTTTGGGAAATCCCTTAGACGAAACTACGGATATTGGTGTGATAGCACGTGCAGATTTGCTACAAAACTTACACCAACAAGTGCTGACTTCCATAGCAAAAGGGGCAATTTTGGTGGCAGGTGGCAAAATAGACAAAGGTTTTTATTTGCCCACTATCCTAACCAATGTATGTGCAGGTATGCCCGCCTTTGACGAAGAACTGTTTGGTGGCGTATTTGCAATCAGCAGTTTCGAAACCGAAGCAGAGGCAATCCAATTAGCCAATGCCAGCCAGTATGGTTTGGCAGCTTCTATTTGGACACGAAAAACTGAAAAAGCAGAACTATTGGCTCGACAATTAGACTGTGGGGCTGTTTTTATCAATGCCTTAGTTCGGTCAGACCCTCGTGTGCCATTTGGCGGTGTAAAAAATTCGGGTTATGGCAGAGAACTTTCTTACTACGGCATGAAGGAATTTGTGAATGTAAAAACGGTGTGGGTGGAGTAAAGAAAAAGAGTAGATTTTCCTTGCAAAGTATAGAGGTCTGCTAATACAAAATAAAAACTTTGTTTGGTAGTTTACTTTTGTTGTGTAACTTGCAATAAATAGATAAAAAGATGAAGCTTTTCCCTATTTCGTTGTTGTTGTTGCTCCAATTAATTGGTTATCAATCTATTAAAGCACAGGATTTTAGTACAGGTTGTTTGTTCGATTCGGCTCGTTATGCCAATATACCGATGACTGCCCCCTTAGTGCGTGGCAATTATAATTTGCCTCCTGCCGTTTCTATGCGGAGTTACTGCCCTGTGCCACAAGACCAAGGAAGTTCAGGCACCTGCACTGCTTGGTCGACTGCCTACGCCTCACGCACCATTTTGTATGCCTTACGCAAAAAATTAGGTACGGCTGCGGAGGTCAATCAAAATGCTTTTTCGCCTTCTTATGTCTATAACCAAATTAGGCTCACCAGTGACTGTTCTTATGGTGCTTATATCTCCGATGCTTTGGATTTGCTCAAAACGCAAGGCTGCGTTTCTTACCAAGATTTTGGTTTTGAGTGCAACCGCAATGTAACAGACAAGGAAAAGAAAAAAGCAAAGGATTTTACGATTTATGACTACAAAAGGTTGTTTGTTTATGACGGCACGACAAGGGCTATTGTTACGCCTGTGAAAAAAAGTTTGTCTGAAAACAAGCCTGTAGTAGTTTCTATGCGGTGTTTTGGTTCTTTGGAAAAAGCAAGGGAAGTCTGGAATCCACCTGCCAATGCAGCTAACGACACCAACAAAGGCTTTCATGCCATGACCGTCATAGGCTATGACGACAATAAATTTGGTGGTGCTTTTGAGGTCATGAACAGTTGGGGAAACACTTGGGGAAACAATGGTTTTGTGTGGATACGTTACACAGATTTTCAGAAAAACTGTATGGAGGCTTACGAAATCTCCGATGGGCAGATAGAAACCGCAAAACCCTCATTTTCAGGCGAAATGAGTTTCAAATTGGCAGATGGCAAAGCAATGGAAACTTCCTTGCAAAATGGTATCTATCAAATGAAACAACCTTATTATTCAGGCACAACTTTTCAATTTTTCTTGACCCACAACCAACCCATTTACCTCTACGTAGTAGGTACAGATTTGAGTGGCAAATGCAATTTGTTGTTTCCTTACGACAAAAATACCAGCCCTTTTTTGAGTTACAAAACAGGTACTGTTGCCTTCCCCGACGAAGACCACTACATTAGATTAGATGCCAAAAAAGGTACAGATTTTGTTTGTGCTTTTTATTCCAAAGTACCAATGCGAATAGAGGAGTTAATGAAAAAAATGGAGGCAATTCAGGGCAATATTACCCAACGAGTTTATGGGGCTTTGGGAATTTTGGGTACAGAAGGCATAGAATATTACCGAATGGGCAATAAAACAGGCTTTAAAGTAAACAAAAACTTTTCAGTAGGCAGTGCAGTGCCATTGATAGTGGCAATAGAACACAAGTAAACGGCTTGCTAAAGCCTGAAAATACTTATCAGACACCTTAGAGGTGTCTGATAAATAGAGTTTCAATAAAACAAAACCAAAAAATGAACAAACCAGATATTTACATAGAGTCTGCTCGGTTGCAAAGTGCCATAGAAAACCATTTGGGCATGGAAGGCAGTCTTATTTTCGACTTTGCCAATGAAAGCAACCAAACCAAACTAAATTTGATAACAGTAAATAAAAGGCACAACCAATCTTTTTTGTTCCACGCTGTTATGGGTACAGACAAACTCGATGCCTTAGAAAAAATGCTGGCTTATGCCAAAACTTACCGCGAACAAGACCATTCTTATACGATACAGTGGACAGAACCCACACGCAAAGAACTACACACCTCGTATTTCAGAGCAAAAAATATGTACGAAGCCTTAGACAAACTCTATTACGGTCGTGATGTGCAGGCTATTACTGTGTTTAGCGTAGTGATGAATCCGATTGCGTAGAAAAAGTCGTTTGTGAGAAAACGAATAAGGGTGTGAAACTTAATTCAAAATACAATGCCTTACTGAATAGCTAAATCAAAACTTCAAGATAAACTCCATACCCTTGCCCACGTCAGGGTTGGCAATCATATTGCCTTACAAGTAATAAAAAAATGAATGTAAGATACGCCTTAGCGTGTGAAATAAGGCACTAAATCACACGCTAAAGCGTATGTTACATTCTATAGAATTCCATTATTTCATCACATCATTTTCCCAAAAGCCAGCCTTTCTTTTGCCACTTTTGAGTTGCAAAATCCCTTTTCCATTCTTTTTGTCCTCTTTCCAATAGCCCATATACACCATGCCGTTGGCATACCGCATCTTGCCGTAGCCGTTTCGTTTGCCCTGTTTCCAGTTGCCTTCATAACGGTCTTTGTTGGCATAGTTCATCGTGCCTCTCCCATGAAAAAGTTGGTGTTTCCAGTTGCCAATGTAGTTGCTGCGGTCTTTCCATTGGCGGTAGCCGTAACCCTGCTGCATATTTTGGCGAAACCAACCTCGATAATAGCCGCCATTGGTGTAGTTTAGCCTGCCTTTGCCACTAAACGAATCTTGCTTAAAATGTCCTTTGTATAGCCCAAATTGGGTTTTCATTTCGCCGTAGCCGTTTTTGCAGTTGCCTTTTATACATTCGCCTGTGGGTTTTTGGTGCAAAACAACATGAGGATTTGCCAAAACCAACTGCAAACTTTGAAAGTGTTTTTTGTGCGAAAAATGAAACTCTTGCACCACCAAACTATCCTTGTAAAGCCAAGTGTGGCGTTTGTGCAGCGAATCTGTTAGTTCTATTTTTTTGTCGGGTTCTCCCAACAAATTGCTGATATGTTTTTCGTCGTGGTGGTGTTGCAAAAAGTTGTATAACGTGGGCAGGTAGGTCTGCACACCACCTCGATTGACTGTAACTCGTTGCACAAAACCGTATTCGTCTGTATGCAAGATTAATTTTTGACTATGCAGCTTATATTGTTGATAATCAAATGGTTGTGGCAAAATATCGTAGGCTTTTTCGTAGTAAGCCAACAAACTTGTAACCTTGTTGTCGGTTTTGTGTTTGCCCAATAAATCTGCCAATATGTTGTTTCGCAGGTTGAGTTCTCCTTTAAAAGTGCCTTGTTCCCAAATTCCTTCACGCAACAACCCGTTTTTGTAGGTCATTTTGCCCTGTCCATCGGGTTTGTCCTGATGCCAATTTCCTTCATATTTATCGCCATTGGCAAACAAACAAACTCCTTTGCCTGTTCGGATTTTGTTTTTCCACTGTCCTTCGTACCTGTCGCCAGCCCTCGAAACAAAAACTCCGTAACCTTCTTTGCAGTTACCCTTGACACAACGCTGCGGGGCAAGCACTATTTTTTGGATTTGTTTGTTGAAATAAAAGCTAACTTCTATGCCATCGAAAGCATAAATCATAGCTTGGTCTATCATTTCGGTAGCCTTGCCCAATTTATTTGCAACCACTATTCTACTATCGTCAAAACTTACTTCTCTGAATAGTTTTTCGGCAAAACGGCTAAATTTGACGTCTTGCCACAAAACTTGCTGGTTAAACAAGGTAATTCTTTCTACTTGTTCGCCGTTGGTTTCTACCAATACGCCACGCAAAGGATAGGCGTATTGATTGGTAGTAGCCACTCCTACTGCATTGCCACAATAAGCCAAAAAAGCCTGCACACTGTCATTGGTAGTTTTTTTTCCTATCAAAACAGTGAGTTTATCGGCAGCAAAGGCGGTGTTATTTTGTGCTTGCAACCCAACAAAGCAAGCCCAAAACAGACTTACCAAGAGAAAAATATATAAAAAAAAGCGGGGTTTCAAGATGTAAGTAAGTGGGCAAATTTATCTGACACTTTGCCAAAAATAGTTTTTTATGATTGAAAGTAAAAATTTATGCTAAACTTTGTTTGGAGAAAGGAAATCGAGCAACGCATAGCCCAGCTGTTATGCGTTGTTTGCGTTATTTTGCTGTTCGGCAAAATCACTAAGAAATTCATCGGGCTGTACTTGGGTTTTGGTTTGGTAGGGTTTCATAATTCTATAATTTTTTGACTATTTAATACCATGCTCAACAAACCAATTTTTCACTTGCTCATACAATTTTGTTTGTTGATACTCCGAAAAGTTATAAGCAATTCTAAAATGTGAGGCAAGCCTTTTTTCGTTAAGTCCTTCTTTGTTTTGGGTGGTAAGATACAAAGCCAAAATATTTAGAAAGTCGTGTCCGTTGCACAACTGAAAACTATCGTGATTTTCATCTGCTAATTGATTGACTACTGCTAAAATAGTTTCAATATCCGTAATTTTTGCATTTCTTGATTGTTGCACAACTTTTTCTACATATTTTTGGTTGTCAATAGCAAATGTTTGGGCATTAAAAATATCTCCAAATGTTGCACCCTCAAAAGAAAATTCCAATTTATTCAATTCGTTATACCATCGAAAATAGCTAACAAACCGCAAGGCTGCTAATAATTTTTGACGTATCTTGTTATGTTCTGTTTGTGATAAACTGCAAAATTCGTGTAAAATGGCACTAAAAGTTGCCGAAGAAGCCACCATTATCATTTCTGTATCGTGAAAATCTGTAAAAAATAAGTTGGCTACACTTGGTTTTTGATTTTCTAAATGTGCAAAATCAGCATCACGAATACCTATAATTTTTTTGAATAAAGGACTTAATTCTTGCAAACCTTTTTCCAAATAAATTTTTCCACTGGGCAGAACCTCAATTTTAAAATTGTCTTGTGGGTACAATTTGCAATAAAGCCGAACATCACTATCACCTTCTAAGAGAATAAAAGTTTTGTTTTTGGTGTTGGGGTTCATAAAATCCAACCGCAATTCGTTGATTTTGTCTTGATAAGACACATTGCTTTTTATCATTGCATGGTTTTGGTTTGAAGGTTAAAAACCAAATCCCAACGGTCATTGATAATAGAAGGCGAATGAGTAGCCACAATAACCTGCATTTTTTGTAGGGCAATGATAGCCAAAAGGTCTTTCAAAAACTCTTTCTGCCACGTAACGTGCAAAGAAATTTCAGGTTCGTCTATCAAAACCAATGTATTGGCACTTGTCCTAAATATCAATTCATACAACAAAACAATTTCGTGTTGCTCTCCTGAAGAAAGGTCTGTCAAACTCAATTCTTTGCCTTTGTTGGTAACAAAATAAAAGCCTTTTTCTTTGTTTATTAAAATGGTTTTGAAAGTAAAACGTCTTTCGTTGAGAATAGTCGTGAACAAATCTATTTTTTGAATAAGGTTGTCAAAAACTCCAACTTTTTTCTCTATATCATTCAAATAAACAGACAACAGCCTTGCATTTTCTTCGCTGTATGGCGGCACTTCCTGCTCACTTTCAGACAAACCGTATTTGTGCAGTTTTGCCTGTTTTTGTCGTAAAGTTTCAAAACGACTGATAAATTCTTGTTCAGTAACAGTTTGTTTTTCTGCCAATAATCTTTTTGGAAAAGTGCTATCTAAATTATAAGTAATGTTAAAAACTTCTTGTTGCATTCTATTAATTATTGCTTGCAACTCCAAAGTATGTTTTTCTATTGTTGTACCTTGTCTGTCTGAGGTTAATAACCTTTGTTCTTTTATTAAATAAGTTTTGTTCGTGCTTAAAAATGATGATAAGATTGGGGTGTATTTTTTTATAAAATCATAGTATTTTATTTTTATATATTCTGGTAAATTGTATGATTGCACAATTTTATTCATATCTATTATATTACCAGCAAAGTCATGCCAATTATATTCAAGTTCGTTAAAATGAATATGTTCTATATTTTCATTAATGAAATTGATAACTTCCTCTATTTCCAAAATAGAATAAGAATAATTTGCCATCTTTAAATCTCCGTCAAATAGTAGGAAACTTATATCTTTATTGTCATCTTTTTTTATATGTAATGTTAGATTTTCTTCAAAAACTATCCTTATACTATCAAATACCAACTTGTGAAAAAAGTGAAACCTCTTGTTAAACAAACTATCAATAATATTCAAAACCATAGTTTTCCCAAACCCATTGGGTGCGGTAAGAATGAGCAAATCCTCTGGGTTAGTCAGCGGAATGTCATAATCAAACTGGTCGAACAGGTTTTTGATTTCTATTTTCTGAATTTTCATTGCTTTGTGTAGTTGAATAGTCAAAAATGCTAATTAAATTTTGAAAAACAAAAATTTTAAAATTTACCCCAAACTTTTACTTTCCCACCTCCTCCATATTATTACCAAAAAATTTAATTAAATACATTTGGAAATATCAAATTTATTCACTTACTTTGCATCAGTTCATTCTACCATTCGGAGAAAGGAAATCGAGCAACGCATAGCCAAGATGTTATGCGTTGTTTGCGTTTAGTGCATCTATTATTTCATAATATTTGCAAAAAATTCCTTAAATTCATTTGGAAAAAATCACTTTGACGTAAACATTTAAGTATTCTTTTGTAGCTTGTGTCATTAAAAGTACCGATTAATTTGATAGTTGAGCTATATTGTTCTAAGAGTTTGCTCGTAGAAATAGCTATTACATTATTTTGAGCTTGTATAACTGTATAATCTTCGTGGAAAGTAAAAGGTTGCCCATCTGGTTTTGTACCGACTACTGTATCTTTTTCAAATACAAACATCGATATTCTCTCTAAGGTTTTATTGTGGCATCCCTGTTTAAGGTACTTAGGTGGCAGGCTACTTGTTTGTGAAGTAGTTAAAGTATAGATGATAACTTCATTTGAAATATCCTTATTTGCTAAAACAAGTAAAATTTTAGGACTAATATTTCCGTTAGGAAATTTATAATCGGGAATAGACAATATATTTTTAGGTAGTAACATCACTAAATACTGTTAGTTATTTAACAAATCTTGCTGAAATTGCAATGCCTCAAAAGCTGTTTGATAGGTAAATTGTTTCATTGCATCATTTTCCAACAAATTAGATAATTCTAATATGTGGTTTGACTTGCCGTTGTGTAGCTTAAAAGACAATGCCAATTTGCTCACTTCTTTATGCCACAGAGTACCTTCTTTGTGTAGTAAATTTACCAATTTTTTGGTAGATAATTTACCATATTTTTTTATTACCTTATCAATCAATTTCATTTCATAATTGTTAAACTTACTATCATCGAATAATTTTTTAGGTTTGATAATTTTTGTATCATTTTCTTCCGAAAATGTAGAAATTTCCTTTTCAACAATAATAAAATTATTTAGTGTTGAATTTTCAATATGCTCAACATCATTGAAAATATCCTCAGCAACGGGACCAAATTGCCAAGCCTTATAATCTAACCAAGTAACAGGAACTCCCGTTTCTTTTATAGCTATCTCATCTATAATATAAAGCAATTTTAGTGCTTTGGTCTTATAGAGAGGTTTTTCTACTTTTTGTGCCAAATAAATTAGCACATTCCCTATTTTTTCGTTGTGGATTTCTCTAAACATTGCTTTGTTATTTTACTAATACAAAGTTAGTGATTTTGTACGAATATTCCTTTTTTTGATATATTTCTCTGCCTTAGCATATTTATTTCTCAAATTTTTGGCTGCGATTTCAGAAAAGCCATAAAATCCTCCACATTTTGCTGTTCGGCAAAATCACTAAGAAATTCATCAGGTTTTACTTGAATTTTGTCTTTGTAGGGTTTCATAATTCCATAAATTAAATAAGTATTTATCACACAAATATAAGAACGCAGATTCAACTTTGAAATGCAATTTTATTTTTGGTTAAATTTTGTATTGGACTGTCAAATTCTAATGTTTTTCTTGGTCTATTATTGAGTTTTCTCTGAATTTCTGCAATATTTTCAACAGAAT
>JAAFKA010000030.1 GCA_013299115.1 Cytophagales bacterium | reverse complement strand
TAATTGCGTCAATTGGTGGCGAAGTAAATTTGTACCCAAATCCTGCAACTGAAAACGTAGTATTGACGTTAAACACCCCCTTTGGGGGCAGGGGGGCTTACGTAGTCACAGACCTTTTGGGCAGAATTGTTAGCAAAGCTACTGAATTTGAAAACCAAACAACTTTAAACGTAAAACACTTGGCTGCGGGCAGTTATGTGGTGAAAATAACGACTGAACAAGGCGAGGTGGTAACAAGAAAGTTGGTGGTGGAGTAAAACAGTTAGCAGTGAACAGTGAACAGTGAACAGTGAAGAAAACTGTTCACTGCTAACTGTTCACTTGGGGTGTTTTTTCGGTGGGCTGATAGATGATTTTATAATCAAAGTTTAGAAAAATCCATACCAGGTATATTGGGCAACATACCTTCAGTAGCTTGTTGGAGATGGTCTTTACTTTTATCTTCTACGGCATCTAAGGCTTTATTAACCGCAGCCACTACTAAATCCTGTACCATTTCGGCATCTTCGGGTTTTAATATGTCTTTGTCTATCTGCAATTTGATTAATTGTCTTTTGCCATTGACCATAGCTTTTACCATGCCAGCTCCAGATTCTCCTTCGGCAGTGATGCTACCTAAGTTGTTTTGGGCTTCCTGTAATTTTGCTTGCATTTCTTTTACCTTGCCAAGCATTTTATTCATATCAAACATAAGAAATGAGTATTTTTAGTTATTAGAAAAAATAATAGTTGCCCAAAGGTATCAATAAAAATAACATCTTTCAAAAAGATGTTATTTTTATTGATACTTTTTTGAAATACTACCAAAAAATCTCCAAGCAACTTCCTATCTATGAAACTGTGCCTCTTCGGTAGAACCTTTGAGGGCAATGGTAGCTGCCTCGCCATTGGTGATGATGTTTTGCACCTCGTCAAAATAACCTGTTCCTACAAAACTTTGGTGTTTCACCGCCTTAAATCCACCTTCTCTTTCGTTGGTAAATTCTCTTTGTTGGAACTGCGAATAAGCAAACATTCCTTGTTTTTTGTAGGCACTTGCCAACTCAAACATACTGTTGTTGAGGGCGTGGAAACCTGCCAAAGTAATAAATTGGAACTTATAACCCATTTCAGCTAATTTTTCTCTGAACGTAAGCATCGTTTTTTCGTCTAACTTAGATGCCCAGTTGAAAGAGGGAGAGCAATTATAAGCTAATAATTTGTTTGGATATTCATGATGTATGGCTTGAGCAAACTCTTTTGCCTCGCCTAAGTCGGGTTTAGAAGTTTCCATCCATATCAAATCTGCAAACGGTGCATAAGACAAACCTCTGTTGATACCTTGCTCTATACCTGCCTGCACTTCATAAAAACCTTCGGGAGTGCGGTTGCCTGTAATAAAAGCATGGTCTCTTTCGTCTATGTCGCTGGTTATCAGGTTGGCAGCATCAGCATCTGTGCGTGCAATGAGCAACGTAGGTACACCCATCACGTCGGCAGCCAAACGTGCAGCCACCAATTTATTAACAGCCTCTTGGGTAGGCACTAAAACTTTTCCGCCCAAATGTCCGCACTTTTTAGCCGAAGACAGTTGGTCTTCGAAGTGTACGCCAGAAGCCCCAGCTTTAATCATCATTTTCATTAACTCAAAAGCGTTGAGATTGCCACCAAAACCAGCCTCTGCATCAGCCACTATGGGTGCTAACCAATGAATAGGGCTTTGTCCGTTGAGGTTGTTTATTTGGTCGGCACGCAACAAAGCATTGTTTATTTTTTCTACTACCTTCGGCACACTGTCCGCAGGATACAAACTTTGGTCTGGATACATTTCTCCCGCCAAGTTAGCATCGGCTGCCACTTGCCAACCACTCAAATAAATAGCCTTTAACCCTGCTTGCACTTGTTGAATAGCTTGATTGCCCGTCATAGCACCCAACGCAGACACATATTGGTCGGTGTGCAACAAACTCCAAAGCCTTTCTGCACCCATACGTGCTATGGAATATTCTATTTGGTAAGAACCTTGCAATTTCACCACATCAGATGCAGTATAGATTCTTTCTACGCCTTGCCAGCGAGGATTTTTTGCCCAATCAGTGAGCAAACGAGCAATTCGGTCTTGTTGAGTAGCCATGTTAATTGCAGTTATTTAGAATGTTGATGTTTAGAAAATCATTTCCTTACGTTGCACGTAAGGCTATTATTGTTCAACCCCTTCGGGGTTATGTTAATATTTTTTGCTTTTGAGCAACCTCCTAACAACTTGTTTTGCTGTTGCCCTGAATGATGTTACAAAGATAAGTAAGCGAAATTAAATAAGCAAGCGAAATTTCGCTAAATGTGAAAAATATTTTTAATTTTTTTAGCGAAAAAAACTATTTTTATATAAGTAATTGATTTTCAATTACTTATATAAAAAAAGCCTTTTGAAGTCAAATAAGACTTCAAAAGGCTTTTATTGCAATTATTTCTTAGTTGCTATTGCTATTTTATCATTTTAAGTATAGCAAAGAATCTGGGTCAGATTCTTCGCTATGCTTAAAATGATAAAAGGCAACTATTGCCTATTGACCAAATCCTTCAAAAACTCTATCTGCCCTTGCAAATCTTTGATGCGTTGGTCTTTTTCTTCTATGAGCCTATTGAGATTGTCTATTGTGTTTTCAAAAAGTTGTTTGTCTTTTGGCTCTGTAGATTGAGGATTTTTAGCAACATGGTAGACACTTGAACTTTCTGCTACTTCCATGCCCTGTAGAGTAGTAGGGGCAGGTAAGTACATTACTCCTTCGCCTAGCAACAGCCAATTTAAGTTTACCTGTGTTTTAGCTGTCAAGTTATCTATGAGTTTTTTATTATAATGCTCAACCTTTCCGTTTAATATATCGTAGATAGCCTGCTTAGACAGCCCAGATAGTTCGACTAAATCCTTAGTTTTTAGGCTTTTATCAGCTAACAATATATTTAAACGAGTTTTAAAATCTTCATTCATAAGTTTTCTTTAAAAAAAAACGTAAAAAACTTTGCAAAGAAAAGATTTATTTACTTCCTTTGCTTATTAGTTTAGCTCTTGTACTTGTTAATTTGCAAAATTAGCCAATAAACAAGTTACAACAGGCTTTGCTTATTGTAAAATTGTTGCTTCAATCTTTGCATCTCCCTTAATAAATTAGAAGCACTTCTATAGGTGTTTCTAATTTTGAGGCGACTGAAAAGAATACAATTAACTAAAACAGTAAACCTAATCCCTTGCTTTATATGAACACAAGTAAAAAGAGGAAAAAATGTTTTCTTAAAAATACAGAAATCTGCTATTTGTAAACTATTGCTTTTTTTTTGAGTATTTTTTAGCAAGGTTACGCAATGTAATAACTACGCAAGTTAATATAAAAAAAAGTTATAAAACCAATAAATATCAAAATATAAATTGGTTACAGAAAAAAAAATACTCGTCTGTACTTATTAAACAATAGAGTTTATGAATAATTTTTTGTTAAGAGGCTTGGCAAAAGATGTCATTTTTCAAAAAAATGACATCTTTGGGTAATTATTCATAAACTCTAATAATAATGTAAGATACAAAAAACTATTTATCAGACTCCTAAAAGACCTTTAAAAATCTTGCGTTAAAGAAGTCATCTTTCTAAAAGATGACCTCTTTAACGCAAGATTTTAGATACCTACTACACTTTTTGTTGCCTCTATTTTCCTATCTGCATATAAAACAACTTCTTTGATAACCAATTTCTGAATAGCGGAAATTAAGGTTGCCATTAATTCATAATTTGGTAGCCCCAAAAGCCCCCCTCCCAGAAGGGGAGGGGCAGGGGTGGGGTAACTTGGTAACAAAATATTTAATTCGTCTGCATCTTTTGCATAAAAATTTCTACCATAACTAAATTGACCTGCATAAGATACTTTATGAATGGCTGCGGTTATGAAAATTGCTGCAAATTTTGGCAAATTTTCGGTATGAACCACTGCAATATGGTCATCTCCGCCATATTCATAATTTCTATATTTGGCAGAGCCAAACATATCTATTGTTGTTGTGTTTTTTGGAAAAACAATGACCTCATTTCCAATAAATGCAGAAATGCCTTCATTTATTTCGCCTGCTGTAACAAAGGGCAAAGTTCCCGAAATTCTATCATCACTTTTTAATCGTCTGCCACGAGTAGATTTTCCAAATAATTTTTCAAGATTAAAGGTTTGCCAATTTATGTCTTCAAATTCTTGCAACACCTTTTCTTCCTTACTTGTCAAAGTATAATCTTTTAATTCAGTTGCCAATAAATATGCTTCCAATTCGGCTATTTGTTCTGTTTCCAATTCTGCGATACGTGCTAACTCTAATTCTGAAATAAAACTTTCCATAAACTCAAAATCTATTTTTTCGTTTTTGGTGGGAAGATTTACAACTGTATTTTTTAATTCAATTTTTGTTGCTTTTTTATTATAAGAATATTTGCTTTTGATAACTTTATCAATGGCAGCAATAATGAACATTTGGTTTGTTTTATTTAATTTTTCACTTTGCAATATACTTGTTGCACCATGTCCATCTTTTAAATAAAAAGGTGTTTCCAAATAAGCAATGCTTTGATTGTTTGAATGTATTAAAATTGTTGGTTTTCCATTTTCATTATTTAAAACCCTGTTTGTTAGCTGATGATAAGAAATGATTCCGTTATTTATGGTTGCTTGTCCGTAAAAAGGATAAAATTTTTCTGTCTCATCTTTTAATTCTTCAAGTTTTAGAGGGTCAATTTCTTTTTGTGATTGCCACTCCAATACATCTTCAATTCTAAATTCTCCCCACTTAACCTTTTCCAATTTTTGGTTAAGTGAGGTTGCTACTTTCCCATGTTTTCGGCTTCTTTATTTTGTGATTTTAAAATAGTAGCAACCTCCCAAGCCAAATAGTCGGATACTGTTTTCTTGAAATCTTGCAGCGTAGGTTTAGTGTCAATGGGTGCAGTTTGATTCCAGTCTGCTCCGTTTTTTGGGTCAATATGTCCTTCATGGTATTCTTTATCAGTAAAAATATTGAGTTTACTTCTGCCAAACCTCACCAGCTTTGCCACTTCTTCATACCTTTCTTTTGCCTGATTACTGTCTTTTAGGTTATTGCTTGCTTTTTTGCGGTTGGTACGGGTGTAGCCATCTTCCGAAAAATCAATAAACTTCACAATTTCGTCTTTGTGGTGTTTTTCATTTACTTTAAAAACATAGATGTATGTTTGCACAATAGATTTACCTAAAAATAAATCTATTGGCATTTTGATACTTGCCAGAAGTGTATGTTTTTCTAATATTTTTTTGGTATATGCTGAGGCTTTTCCCGAACCTGCCGAGTTTTGAATAATAATGGCAGCATAACCTTTATTCATCATTCCTAATGCTCTTTCCACAAAGTTCATTCCGTTTCCGTTGGCAGAATAAGGCGGATTTAAGATAAAGGCATCAGCAGGAAACTTGTTAGCTGAGTTGCCAAAACCATAATTTCCGTCAAAATCTTTGATAGAATCTTTATTTAAAATATTAGAACTTCCATCACCCATCAAAATCATATTCAAAATTGCCAACATATACACACTCGACAATAACTCTAAACCAAGTAGTTGTTCAGCTTTTATTTTGATTTCTTTTTGTGTGAGTTCATCAGGCGAAGTTATCGTATTTTTAGCATCAACAAGCATTTCGTTCATAGCAGCCACCAACAGCCCCGCCGAGCCTGTAGCAAAATCCCAGACAAAAGAATCCTTGTTTACTCTTGCCAATTTTACCAACAACGTAGCCACATAAGACGGTGTAAGCACCACATCATTCAGTTTGTCTTGCGTAAAGCCCAGCCAGCCATACATTTCATTAAATAACTTTCCTGTAAAATCTGTTGTTAAACCTATTTTGTAATAGATACCTAAATCATCTACAATTTTTGTGAAAACTCTTTTTAATTGACTTTCTCCGTTTTCAACTTTGTTGATATTTTCGGTTAGCAGTGTGTTTTGTAAAGTTCTGATAATTAAGTCTTGCTTTTCTTCGGGCAGTTTTTTTTCTTTCAAAAAAGCATTGATTCGCCCAATTAGAATGTCGCCATCACGTCCGCCGACAAAAGTCTGCGATTTCAACTCATCTTTATCCAACATAGGCACTTTGTTAGGTATGCCAATGGTGGCAATAATAGAGGCAGCCACCAAATACACTCTTTCATTTTCGCCTATTCCTTTTTCGTTTTCGTAAATATCGTTGTTCAGTTTTACCAAACTAACATCAATTTCTTTTTCTCTTTGCTCCTTGCGTTTGTCTATTTCCTCTTGCGAGAGGCTCAAAGTTTTTACTTGCTCAATAAAAGCCTCAAAATTTTCTTTTTTCAGAAAGGAAAAATCAGAAAACTCACCCACTCTTTGCCCATAGCCAAAATTGCTACCAGACACATAATATACGCCTATTTGGTGTACTATTTTACCTGTTTCATCTTTGTAGCCTGTCATACCAATAGCTATGATTTCTTTAAAATTGGTATGGTGTTGTATGGCATTGGCATAATGCACAGCCCCATTTACTGCATAACCATTGATGTTTTTTAAGTTCGGTTCATTTTTAGCAGTAATGTTTTCTACTTTGCCCTCGCTGTCCAATTTCACCAATCTATCTTTATAGCCTTTGTACTCAATAAGAATAGGGTAATAATCTAAGTTTTTGTCTTGCAACAAAAGTTTAGCATCAGGTCTGTTGCCACCCACCCCACCATTTTTAGAATAATAGTAGTCAAGAGCCTTGTCTATTTCGGTAGGCTTGTCCTTTGTTCCAAAATATTCTTGTTCTAATTTGTAGGCTAATTTGTAAGATTTTAGCCAACCATTTGCCAACTCTGCAATGTTTGGTTCTATGGATTGGGTTGTTTTCTTTTCGTTCATTTGGTTTTAATTCTTTTAATTTTTTGTGCTAATAAGGTACAAATCTATTGGAAACTTTGAAAGTGTGCAATAAATAAATGTTTTTAATCAAACTTTGGTAAAGAAACTAATTTTTTATGTGAAAAAACAACCTTGCAGCCCCCTCTGCATCTTCTCTATCCTTTGTTCCAAAGTTTCGCTGCTTAGTTGCTCACGCAGACGGTCTATCAAAATAGGGAAGGCAAAAGGCGTAACTTGCGTGGGCGTGGTACACAAAAGCCTTGTTTTTTGGAGAGCAAGCAAAGTTTTTTCCACTTCGGCATAGCCTAATTGCCCTTCCATTACTTCGCTGTGGGCTTGTGCCAGCAAAAGGTGGTCGGGTTCATACTTGCTCAATACCTCAAACAACAATCCAGCAGAGGCTTGCAAGTGCCTACTTCTGATATTTTGGTGCGGAAAACCCTGAAAAATAAGCCCGCCAATGGTGGCTATTTCCCTAAAACGGCGTTTTGCCATTTCAGTCTGGTTGAGGCTTTGGGCTATGTCGTGGCGGATATTTTCTAAGGCAAGGCAACGAGGCAAAAGGGCAACGAGGTCTATACTTTGGTCTGCCAACAACTCAAAACCATATTCGTTAAAAGCCATAGAAAACGTAATAGGTTGCTGCTGGGCTATGCGGTAGGCAAACAAAACAGCCAAAATTTCGTGTAGAGTCCGCCCTGCAAAAGGATAGACAAACCAATGATACCCTTCGGAAGTCTTGATATTTTCTATCAATAATTGGTCGCAAAGGGGCAATGCAGAGGTCTGCTGCTGCACCGCCAACAGAGGGCGTAAAACCTCCATTTCGGGCTGCAAAGTTGGTTTGGAAGTTTCAAGATTGGAAGTAACTACCTGAAAATCGTGGATTTGCTTTCTGATTTGTGCTGCCAACTGCGAACTCAACGGCAATCTGCCACCCAACCAACGCGGAATTTGGGCTGTTTTGCGTTTGCTTTTCTGCACAAACAACGTAAAATCTTTGAGTTGTATCACTTCCAAAGCTGCCCCCGCAAAGAAAAAAGTATCTCCTGCTGAAAGGCTGGAAGCAAAACTTTCTTCGACCATGCCCAAATAAGTGCCTTTTTGGTATTGCACTTTTACCAAAGGCTCACTCACGATTGTGCCAATGGACAACCTGTGTTGGCGTATCATTTTGGGTTGCAAGACCTTGTAAAGCCCTGAATTGGGGTCTATTTCCACTTTTTTATATTCAGGATATTGAGCCAAACTGCTGCCTCCTGTCGTGATAAATTGCAGGAGCCACTGCCAATGGGCTGCGGTCAAGTGCTGAAAACAATATGTTGTTTTCACTTCTTGGTAGGTCGTTTGCTCGTCAAAACCTTCGCCCACCGCCAGCGTAATGAGGTATTGCACCAATACATCTATGCAAAGTTGCAAAGGTTTTCGGCTTTCTACCTCTTGCTCGGCAAGGGCTACACGCAAGGCTGCACACTCCACCAACTCCAAACTGTGGGTAGGCAAAAAATAAACTTCGCTTGGGGCATCAGGTCGGTGTCCACTTCTGCCTCCGCGTTGCAGGAGTCGGCTCACCCCTTTTGGGCTACCTATCTGCACCACCCTGTCCACCGAAGGAAAATCTACGCCCAAATCTAAACTCGATGTGCAGACAACAGCCTTCAATTTGCCTGCTTGCAAGGCATTTTCTACCCACAAACGGAGTTCTTTGTCTATCGAGCTGTGGTGAATAGCCAACTGCCCCGCCCATTCGGGGGCTGCTTCCAATATTTTTTGATACCACACATCAGTTTGGCTACGTGTATTCAGAAAAATCAAACTGTTGGTTGCCTGCTCCAACAAAGGCAATAATTGTGGAATGAGTTTTGTTCCTAACTGCCCTGTGTAAGAAAAATTGGCTAAGGTGGGTGGCAAAATAGCTTTCAAAGTAAAAGTTTTGCGTTGGTTTGCCCTAATGACCTCAAAATCAGCTTGTAAGGAAATTGGCAACAAAGACCGCAAAACCTGTGCAGCCTCGTCCATATTGCCAATGGTGGCAGAAATTCCCCAAATTTTCGGGTAGTTTGCAAAATTTTCTTGGTGGCGTTGCTTGCAAAAACCCACCAATCGGGACAAAGCCAACTCTGCTTGCACGCCACGTTTGCTGCCCAACAATTCGTGCCACTCATCGAGAACTATCACTTGCAAGTTGTCAAATAAATTGGAACAGTCTTTTTGGGCAAGCAATACGTGCAAACTTTCGGGAGTAGTCAAAATACATTCGGGCATTTGGCGTTGTTGGCGTTGCTTTTCGTGTGCGGCGGTGTCGCCTGTCCGCAGGGCAACTGTCCACGCCACTTGCAAGGTATCGCAAGCCGACTGCATAGCTTGCTGCAAATCTTTGGCTAAGGCACGCAAAGGTGTTAGCCAGATGACTTGCAAGCCATTTTTGCGAGGTTTTTGGTAGTCGGTGGGGTGTTTTTCTATGTAGGCAGTCAAAAAACCTAAGAACAGTGCCATCGTTTTGCCACTTCCCGTAGGTGCGTTGAGTAAGCCCGACTTGCCGTTGAGATAAGCTTGTTGGGTGGCTATCTGAAAAGGCTGGGCTACAAAACCTTTTGCTTGAAACCAAGAGAGGGTAGGATAGGGGGGCATGGAAACTGAAAAATTAAGATAGTTTAATCATTTAGTTCTTGTAATAATTGAACTAAATGTGCTATTTGTTCTTCTAATCTTGCTGCTAACAAAATTAGTTCGGGTAAGGTTAAAGTATCAAGCAAACTATAATAATATTTTGTTCCCTGCTCTTTTAACTTTTCATAGTTTTCATTTAACTGCTCAACATTAAACTCCTGTTTATCCGCAACTCCTGGCAAGGTTTTATGTTTTTTTGCATATCTTTTTTCATACCACGCATCAATTGGATGGTCTAAAGTTTCTGCACTTTCTCCTGTTGCAGCATAACGATGTCCACCAGTGGACATAAGCCAAATAGGATGCTTAGGATATAATTTTTTAGAATAAACTGCTGCCAAGCTAGCAAAGTTATCACAAACTCCCCCGCCGACAATATCACTTGCCACAGCTAAAATAAGAACTACAATTGGGGACTCATCATTTCTTGTTAAGGAATAATATGCTAATAAGTCTTCCTCAACTCCATTTAATATTTTTTTTACCAAACTCTGTTCTTGAGACATTTCTACTGTACTTATTTCATGCTCTATTCCATTTTGTTCACTCTTTTTATTTAAAGGCATACCTAAAGTAGCTCTGGTAAGCATAATCACATTTGCAACATCTTGTTTTTCTTTTTCTGGAATAGTATCATATTTTCTTTGATATTTTTGAATATTGACAGCTACTGGATTTTTACGTAGTATTTCGGCTATTGCATCTAATTCTGCAACATCTTTACCCTTTTGGGAGGCATCATCCATAATTTCATATACATTTCTTGTAAGGTCTATTTTTTTCCAAAAACTTTCTTTCATCATAGAAGCTTTTTCATGTGGAAATTCCTTTACAAACGTATCCCATGTCATTCTTTGAATAACTCTTTGCTGAAGCGTATCCTTTTTTTGTGAATAAATTTTCAATTCATTAAGGAAAGATGTTTTTTGCATAGCCTTTACCCCCATCACATCTGCCTCTTTCTCCAATCCTGCCTCATCATTTATATTTACCTCTCCTTTGAGTTGCATAGTTGGTTTTACTCTGCCTTGTTTTTGTTGCACCACGTGCCAAGCCTCATGAGGAAGATGCTTTTCTTGTCTAGTAGCTATGTGTATTTCTGTGCCTTGTGCGTAGGCATGTGCATGGAGTTGGGCAGGCTTATCAGAATTATAATGCACTTTCACGTCATCAAGGCTATAACCCGATAAGTTCTCTATACCTGTTTTGAGTTGGTCAGGCAATCCTGTGTTATTTTCTTTTTGGATAATACTTTGTTGGTTGTTATTTGCCATTTCTTGCAATTTTCGCATTTGTATTGCCTGCGGATTATTATTTGCCATTTCTTGCAATTTTCGCATTTGTATTGCCTGCGGATTATTATTTGCCATTTCTTGCAATTTTCGCATTTGTATTGCACGAGGGCTGTTGTCCTCAAAATGAAAAACACTTTCATTTTCCACACTTTGGTTTGTGTTGTGATAAGGAGATGTATTTTTTTTATCTTCTTTAGTATTATCCTTGTGTGTGTACATATAATAGGTAGTAAAATTGGAGAAATAAAAGAAAAGCAAAAATAGTTTAGAACTTCAAAACTCTCAAAAAAAGTACCAATCTGAAATGTGTAGCAAAAATACAGTAAATAATTATGAAAAAATTTTGCAAGTAATTGAAATTACAAGACAAACTGAAAGTAAAGTTTATATCTATCTAAACTCTCTTGATAATGAAATTAGGGTAGTGCCACCTAAGTTAAGCAGCCAAAAAAGCCAAGAACAGTGCCATCGTTTTGCCACTTCCCGTAGGTGCGTTGAGCAAGCCCGACTTGCCGTTGAGGTAAGCCTGTTGGGTGGCTAACTGAAAAGGTTGGGCTACAAAACCTTTTGCTTGAAACCAAGAGAGGGTAGGGTAGGGGGGCATAAGGAGGTTGTTAGTTGTTAAGCTAAAGTATTTCTCTGGTTTTTCCAAAAAAGTATATACCTACTTTATCCCTTCCCACCACTTTCCAAACGCAGGCAAAGAATCTGTTAGTGGCATTTTTTCGCCAATTTTGGGTGTGCAGATAGGTAGTTGAGCAGTTTGGGCTGCTGCGGTAACTCTTTTGATAGGCTCGTCCCAAGGGTGGTTGCCCAGCACAAACTTGCCCCAATGGACAGGCAGCAGTTGTTTTGCACCCAACTCTTGTGCAGCTTTTACCACTTCTTCGGGCATGAGGTGTATGTATTTCCAACTTTTGTCGTATTGCCCACACTCCAAAATAGCCAAATCGAAAGGGGCAAATTGTTTGCCGATGGCTGCAAAATGCGTATCGTAGCCACTGTCGCCACCTATAAAAATCTTTTTGGTTGGTGTTTTTAACACAAAAGAAACCCATAAAGTCTGGTTGCGTATAATTCCCCTGCCCGAAAAATGTCTTGCAGGGACTATATGCACCTCAAAACCTTCTGTTAATTCTACTTTTTCATTCCAATCTTTTTCTATGATTTGTTGTGGTGTATAGCCCCAATGAGCCAAATGTTCTCCTGTGCCTATGCCTGTAATCACTTGTTTCACTTTGGGTTGCAGGGCTACAATGGTGGCGTAATCCAAATGGTCGTAATGGTCGTGAGAGATAAAAAGATAATCTATCGGAGGAAAATCGTCAGGCTTGTAATTATCTGTTCCTGCAAAACTTTTGGTGGTGAAACTAAGCGGAGAGGCATTGCCACTAAACACAGGGTCGACCAAAATCCGTTTGCCATCTATCTGCATAAAATAGGAAGAATGACCAAACCATATCAGTAGATTTTCGTCAGTTGGCAAGTTTTTGAGGTCTGTTTTTACCGAAGGCAAAGGTAAAGTAGGCGAAAGGCGAGGGTGCTTGGTAAACAAAAATTCTTTCAAAACAGCCCAATAACTTACACCTTCTGCAAGGTCAGGCGTAAAGCTAAGGTTTTGAAATTTGCCCTCTTTGTAGTTGGCAGACTGCTTGACGAGGACTAACCGACTTCCCGAAGGATTTTTGCCGAAAGTTGCTTGTTGCATAAAAATGAAAATTGTGATGGAAATTCCCAACAAAAGTAAGGTAAGGACTTTGATAATTCTTTTCATTTAGGATGTATTATAACTTTAGCGTGTGTATTGTTAAAATATTTGCATGATAAGCAAATATACCGTTTAGGTTTCTACTACCAAAACGTGCAAAACCACAAAAACATTATCGACAGGCACAACCATATAAATAGTAGAAGCAACATTGTTATTTCGATAGGCTTGTGCATCTATTGCCACCAAATAATCGAACAGAGTCTTAAAACGAGCAACTGCTTTTTTTTCTGCTATGGTGTGCCACTCTCTTTCTACAATTCGGGAGGTAAAAAACTTAGCCAAAGAAATAGGTTTTGCATCTTCTTTGTCCAAAAAATCTTTATTGCGTGCTATGCCTACCACAAAAGGGGCTTCTGTTTCACTGATTGCCCACAAATTAGCAGTCAATTCCATTAATTTATCTGCAATATTTTTTTGTTCAGTAACTGGTGGTCGACTTGGTGTTGGTATCTGTGTTTCTTGTGCCATTTTAAGCTAAATAGTTTGACTGCAAATATACAATTAATAGATGAGAATTTATGAACAGAGTCTATGAATAATTATAAGTGGATTGCACCCCAGTTGCCTTATCTCCAAAAATTTTTTGTTCATTGGGTTTTACTCACAAATAATCTGTTTATCATACGCCACGTTTATTCGGTGATATTTGCCCCAGCCTTTTACAGGGATAATTTCTTTGTAAAAAGTCATTAATTTGGCAAATTTTTCGTCCAAATATTCAGCTTTTCCTATTTCTATGCGTTGGTTGCCCGCTAAGGTATAAAAAGCTATTTGGTTTTTTTTGTCCCATTCTATTTGGGTAATTTGGGTTTTCCAAAATTCTTGGCTCTCCACAAAGTCAAAAAATTTGAATAATTGTTTGCCTATGCTGTCCTCTATGCAATAATTGCCCTTGATTTTGTAAGTTCCCTCACCTGTAAGCACAGGCACACGAGCCGTATATTTTTTAGACAATGCCATCAGTTTGCCATTGGCTGCCAAATATTCACTCTGCATATTAGGGCGGAAAATTCGGGCAAGGGGTCTGTTTTGCTTGACCTCCACCACCAAATTGCCCGCAAGGTCTTTGGCTGCATGACATTCAGAAACAAAATTGTAGGTTTGCACTTTTTCCTCTATGGCGCGCAGGTCTAAATCCTCCAAACGGCTACTTCCTATCTGGCACAGTCCCGACTTCAAAATAGTTTCTTGTATCTCTTTTTCAGATACAAATTCGTACAGAGGTTTGTCTATCACCGTAACCAAAATTCCTGTTACCACTCTTTTGTTGGCACTAAACCAGCCCAAACCCGCCACGCCTACCAACAAAACTACAGCACTTGCCCATAATAGTTTCTTTTTCATTGTCATCTTTTTTTATTTTGTTTCTTTGCGAAGTTGCTCTATTTGTTCAGCCGTTAATCCTGTCAAATCTACAATGGTTGCAGTATCAAACCCTTTTTGAATAGCTTTTTTTGCCATTTCAACTTGTTTGCTTAGTTCTCCTTCTTGCCTGCCTTCTTGCCTGCCTTCTTGCCTGCCTTCTTGCCTGCCTTCTTGCCTGCCTTCTTGCCTGCCTTCTTGCCTGCCTTCTTGCAAACCTTTTTCCAAACCTTTTTCCAAACCTTCTTTTATTCCTGCTGCTAATCCTTCCTCTTTGGCTTTTTCTAAGGCTTCTTGCATAAAACTATTTTGGTCGAGCCAAAATTTCTGTTGGGCGTCATAATACCTTTTTTCTGTTTCGTCGAGATACATGGCGTTTAATTTTTGGTTTGCCTTGTTTATCTCTTGAATTTCAGCCAATTCTTTGGGCAAGGTTTTTTTGTTGTATTGGTGGGCATTGTTCAAAAAGGTTATCCACCTTTCTAGCGTAGTTTGCAAATTCTCTAATTTGCCCTTGTATTTTTTGAGTTCAATAAAGTACAAATCCAAATAATCCAAATCTTGATGTACTTCATTGGTATCACCATCTTTCAGGCGAAAATAACGGTGAAAACGAGTGTCTGCAAAAAAGTTGAAATCTACAATGCTAATCACAATACATTTTTTCAGCCCCGAATAACCCAATTTACCTTGTTTTTCGAGTTCTGCTAACTTTTCGGTTTCAGTAATTTGCTCATTGGCAGTAGCCATGTTTGTTATATAATCTAATTGCGAGCTAAACATCTTAGCCCAGTAAAACAAAGCCCTTTTGCCATAAAACTTGCTTGCCCTGATTTGCATCTCTATATCGAATAGGCGACCATCTTCGCCTTCGGCTTTAATATCTAAAATAGACAATTTGCCTTCGGCATAGTCCGATACGTTGTAAGGATTTTTGAGTATAATTTTGGCAACTTGCTGTTCAGGAGGCAAAATAGCATTAATCAAAGACTGCAAAATGTCTTTGTTTTCCTCCGAACCAAAGAGTTTCTTGAAAACTAAATCTATTTTGGGATTAACTTTGCTCATAAAACATCTTAATTTTAGTATTCACAAAACTACAAATTTTTTAGCAATTTTATTCTTTTTAAAGTGCTTTTTCAAAAGTTTGCAATTTTTTTTCTTTCTTACCAAAAAAACTATATTTTTACAGACACAAACAACCACAACTAATTGAGTTTTAATTACAACCAACTATGCAAAAGTTATCCATTGCCCTTGCCTTCCTTTTTTGGATAGGTCTTGCTGCCCCTTGTGTGTATGCACAAAAAGCAACTTCCAAATTGCCAACTTTATCGAGGGTAGAAAAACGCAAAATTGTTACACGAATCAACGACTACAAGGCAAAAAGACAGGAGGCACTGCGAGCAAAAGATTTGGAAGAAGCCGTAAAGGTTACGTGGCGAATAGCAGCAGGCTACCAAGAACTCCAACAAACAGGAAGTGTGGAAAGTGAATATCTGCGGGCTGTTAATTTGGCTGAAAAATCTGAAAATCAAAAATTATTTGCCTACGCTTACGAAAGATTGGCAGACAATTTTGATAATGTGAACTACCACACCAAAAAAATAGAAAACTACCAAAAAGCAGCCGAAATTTACGGCAAATTACAACTTGCCGAAAATATTGGGACTATTCAACAAAAAATAGCCAAAAGTGCCTACGAAGTCCGCAAATACAAGCCCATGATAGCTGCCGTTGAGGATTTGTTGGCAAAGGCAACGGTCTATCAACTCACACACGCCGAGCAAGAGGCTTATTGCAAGATGATGATAGAGGCACAGACCGAAGAAAAAAATTCGGAATCAGTAAAGGTTTATGACAAATTGCTTAGTGATTTGATGAAAGTGCCTAATCGGGAACAACTTATCAACAAGGCAATGAAAGCCAAAGATACCGAAGGCGTAGATTTGTTGTTAATTTCCAAAAGAGAAGTAGATATTTTGCGGAAAGTGAAAAATAATTTGTCGGCAGAGGTGCAAAACAAGGAGGACAGCATACAAAAACAGCAACGTGATTTGGAAATTAAACAGCAAAGATTGGAAAGACAACGCTATGAATTGCTTGCCCAAGAAGTAGCCACCAAAGAGGAAAAAGCAAAATCGCAAATGTTTTTAATTGGCATTGGTTGTTTGGTAGTGGTGGTAGGCGTGGCGGTGTTTGCCTTTGTCAATAAATTGCGTGCAAACAAAAAATTGGAGCAAAAAAATGCAGAAATCGAGGCTCAAAAAGCCCTGATAGAAGTAGAAAGGAAAAAGTCAGACAATTTATTGCTCAATATTTTGCCTACCGAAACAGCTACCGAACTCAAAGAAACAGGCAAAGCCACGCCAAAATCTTACGAAATGGTAACAGTATTGTTTACAGATTTCAAAGGCTTTACCAACATTGCCGAAAAAATGACAGCCGAGCAAGTCATTCAGGAGTTAGACCGTTGTTTTTTAGCCTTCGACCAAATCATAGACAAATACAACTTAGAAAAAATCAAAACCATAGGCGATGCTTATATGTGTGCAGGCGGCGTACCCGTAGCCAACGTAACCAACCCGACTGATGCAGTGCGAGCAGGATTAGAAATGCAGCAATTTATGAAACAGTGGCAAGCCGAAAAAATGGCACTCAAACAACCTTATTTCGAGTTGCGTTTAGGTATTCACACAGGCAAAGTGGTGGCGGGTGTAGTCGGCAACAAAAAATTTGCTTACGACATTTGGGGAGATGCCGTAAACGTGGCTGCACGTATGGAATCAAGTGGCGAAGAAGGAAAAGTAAACATCTCTGGCACAACTTACGAATTGGTCAAACACCAATTTAAAGCTACCTATCGAGGCAAGGTAGCTGCCAAAAACAAAGGAGAAATAGATATGTATTTTGTGGAAGGAGAGGTAAAGTAATTGTGATAAGCAGCAATGATAAAGAAATAGCTATCAAATTGAGCAGGCAAAAATGTACAATTTTCAGCTTTTTCTTTTTTCAGCTTTTTCTTTTTTATTAGAGGGTATTACGATTTGTACCGTATTCTTTGGCGGGGGTTGCCTGCAACTGCAGGGTCAATTAGTTGAAAATCAAGAAGTTATTTTTCTATACAAAAATTATTGTAATAACATCTATTTTTTATTTTTTTTTTACTTCGTACATAGCTTACGTACTGCTCTTGTAATTTTGGATTATGAAATTTGAAGTGCTGAAAAAAGTGCCAAAAAATCAGTAGTCATCATAACCCCAAAAAAGCCATGAACGAATTGTATTTTAAACTCAAACAAAACTTGGGACTCACCTTGATTTTGGTCATCGGATTAGGCGTAGAGGTAAGCAATTTTCAAAGTATGTTTTTCCGTTTTATGACTCAATACCGCCCAGATTGGGGTGCTATTAATCATATTCCTGCGGGCTTTTTGAGTGCCTTTCTGCTCTTGTGTATCGTCATTTTTGGTATTCGCAAACAGGTTTTTACGTCTTGGTTCTTGGCTTTATTGACTTGCGTAGTTTCGTTTGCGGTCTATAGCCGTATGAATTTGATTTGGCAATGGGAGGCAATGCACGAAGTTCACTTTGTAGTCATCATTTTGAGTGCCATGCTGCCCATGCTGGTTGCCTACACTACTCATCAAATTTCGAATGACAAGGAAGCCGAATTTCTATTGCAAGAAGCCCAATACCGCCGCCACTTGTTAGGCAAACCGCAACGCCTTTACTCTCGACAACAGCATTTTAGAACTGAAAAAAATGTACCTCGACAAAAACAAACAGCAGCAAACCGCAAAACAGGCGAAAAAAAAGGTTTTATCATAGACGAATTCGACCCCACAAATGATGACGAAGAAGAAGATGAACTGACAATGGAGGAGGAGGTGCTTTGGGCAGCCAATTCGAAAGACGACAAGCAACACCTCAAAACTTGTAAAAATTGCTTTGCAGATTTTAAAACCAAAAGTATTTACAGCCAATTTTGCTCTGACGAATGTAGGTTAATGGCTGTTCGCAAAAAACAAAAATCGGATTTTTACACTTTACGCGATGATTTCGAAGTCGGTGGCAGTATGGAATGGAGTAATCCGCAGTTTAGATAAACGCAAAAGAATGTAGAATAGACTTTAGTCTGTTCTAAGCTACGACTACGTGCTAAAGCACATAGCTACAGATTTTATTTTTTGGCTTACTGTGTTAAGAATACTTAGCCTTGTTGGTTTCTAACAAGGCTATTTTAATTCATAAAGCCTATTCCCCAAGTATTTCTCTTTGTGTGATGTCATAAACATTGCTCAGGTTAAACAAGCCGAAAGTATCCCTATATGATTTAGCCAAATTGACCAAATAACGGTCATAATATCGAGCCAAACCTTGCATCATTTTTGCTTTAATTTCTATGTTATGCGCGAAAATTTGAATAATATTTACCTGCGGAATGACATACAATTCACAGTTTTCCGAGCAACAAATGGCATTATAACTGCGAATACTAGGGTCTAAAATAGCATTATCGCCAAATGTGTCACCTGTTGAAAGGTGCAGCAAATCCTCAAAATGCTCTTCTACATCTATGCTTATTTTGACTGTGCCACTCCTGATGATATACAAAGCCTGTGCGGGGTCGTTGCGAAAAAAAACTACTTCATTCGCAGCGTAGGTGCGAAGATGTAAAAAAGGGACAAATTCCTCTAACTCTCTGTCAGTTAGCTTGTCCATTAAATTATTTCTTCTTAAAAATCTAAATAAAACCCTTTCTCGGTGAGAATATTTTTTTGCAAAAATCTTGAGCATAGATAAATAATTGTGAGTTGATAATTGTAAGTCTTTGATTATCAAATATTACTATTTGGTCTAAATATGTTTGTGCTATGTAGGTGTATAAAAAAATATGTTTGCATACAAAGATAGGAAAAATTTTTTGCAAAAGGAAAAGATTTTTTTGACAAGGAATAATGAAATTCTTATCTTTGAAGAAGAAGAGAATTATTTTATCATCAATTGGTTTGGTAGCAACTCAAAAATATAATTTATTGGGAAATGAAAAATTTCAAAGGAAAAACTATTTTAGTCGTGGGGGCAAGTTCGGGCATAGGCTACGAAGTAGCATCACAGTTATTGGCACAAGAGGCTACAGTCTATACACTTTCTCGCCGCCATCCGCAAAATTTGGCAGTTCATCACCTCACAGCAGATGTTACGCAACTCTCTGGCGACATAGTAGGCTTGCCCGATGAATTGCATGGTTTGGTTTATTGTCCTGGCAGCATCAATTTGAAACCTTTTAGTCGGTTGAGCAAAGAGGATTTTCTTAAAGACTTTGAAATCAACGTAGTAGGTGCGGTGCAAACCATACAAGGTTGCCTAAAAGCCCTGAAAAAACCAGCCGAAGGGGCATCTATTGTCTTATTTAGCACAGTGGCTGTGCAAATGGGCATGGGTTTTCACGCCAGCGTAGCAGCCTCGAAGGGTGCAGTAGAAGGTTTGGTAAAGTCATTGGCGGCGGAGTTTTCGCCCAAAATTAAGGTCAATGCCATAGCTCCATCGCTTACGCACACGCCACTTGCCCAGCAGTTGCTTTCTACACCCGAAAAACAGGAGGCGGCTGCCAAACGCCACCCTCTCAACCGCATAGGCACTACTACCGAAATGGCTGCTACGACTTTGTTTTTGCTCTCCGACTCTGCTTCTTGGATAACAGGGCAAGTATTGGCAGTAGATGGTGGAATGTCATCTGTAAAAACAATGTAGCTTATTTATATCTGTAAATTATTTCTTAGCTTAATGGCATTGAACATTGGTTTTTCACTTTGACAAAAAAATTACTCAAAATTCAGATACAACGTAACCCTGTGTGTAGTAACACCACTTAATACTGTTGCAAATTGGTTATTAGGTATGGCGTAAGCATTGGCAATGCCATGCGAAAAACGCAGTTCGGGTGCAAATTTAAAGAAATCCAAATAATTGTCAAATCCAAAGCCGTAAGTTAGTTCTATGGCTTGGTCTGCTGTTAAGATTTGGTTAGGGTCTAAGCGTTGCTTTTCGGCAGCTACTTTGAATATGCCCGTTACGCCACCCACCATATACATACGCATATTGCCTCGCCTTTCCGATTTGTACTTGAGCAAAATAGGAAATTCTATAAAGGTATTTTCAAAAGTACGAGTTTTGCTACTGTTAGGGTAGTCAAACTTTACACTCCGTTCATAAAAAGCCACATTGGGCAGCAGTCGCAAGTTCCATCTTTCTCTTTCGCCCAAAGCAAAGCTGACGATGAAACCCAACGAAAAACCCATAGAGTTTAGCGGTGTGATGCCCTGAATGGTGTCCATTGCAAAAGTTTTGCTCGACACTACATTGAATTTGGAAAACATACCGCCCAACTGAAAGCCAAAATGTATGCTTTTAGAGTCGTACTCTTGCAAGTTTAGAGCCTTGCCTCGCTGGGCAAAAGCCTGTGAGGTGCTGCAAAAAAAGGCAACCAAAGCCACTACAAGGGCTTTTTGCCACAATAAATAGAACTGATTCCGAATGTTAAAGGTGTGCATAAATTGTCTTTAAAACCAACTTTTTCTAATATTCGTAGAAATTCTATGCCATAAGGAAATGCTTTAACAGATTCGGGTAAATAAGTGTATGCTGCGTCATCTTGTGAAATCAATTTGCCTATTGGGGGCAAAATGTTTTTAGAATAAAAATTATAGAGTTTTGCAAAACTTTTGTTAGTCGGTTGCGAAAACTCCAAAACGACCAATTTGGCGTTAGGTTTCAAGACCCTGAAAATATCAGACAAACCTCGTTCCAAATTTTCAAAATTGCGAACTCCAAATGAAACTATGGCTGCATCGAAGGTATTATCTGCAAAATCTAACTTTTCTGAGTCTCCTTTTTGCAAGATAATTTTGTCTGCCAAGCCCATTTTTTTCATTTTTTCTCTGCCTTTTGCCAACATTCCCTCCGAAATATCTACGCCTATGATTTTATCGGGGTTTAGTTTCAGGGCTTCCAACGCAAAATCTCCTGTGCCTGTGGCAATATCCAAGATTAATTTGGGCTGGTCGGCTACTAAGAAACTGATGGCACGTTTTCGCCAATAAATGTCTATGCCACCACTCAAAACTCTGTTGAGCAGGTCGTAGCTGTGCGAAATATTGTTAAACATCAAGGCTACTTGTTCTTTTTTGCCTGTGTTTTGGTCTTTATATGGTACTACTTTCATGGTTTTGCTGCAAAGATATGAAATAAATTGTAAACCAAGTGTAGGAAATAATAGTTTTTTGAATTTTAGAGTTTATGAATAATTTTTGAAAGATGTCATTTTTCAAAAGTAAGTTCCTATTTTTGTAAATCCTTGAAAATCAATTAGAAACACTCATTTCTCAATTACCTTTTGCAAGGCTGCATACAACAAATCGGCTTGCAATTTATAACCCTTGCTGGTGAGGTGAATGTAGTCGTTTTTGAGCAAATAGGCAGCTTGCCACTGGGCAGCATTGGCTGTTTTGCCCGATAGACCATAAAAATCCCAAAAAGAGGCTTTTGAATTGGCTGCAACAGCTTGTAAGGTTTCAGCTAAAATAGTTAAGTTTTTGTTAGGTTTTTTGTCCAAGTTCCACGATACGCTGGGGGAAGTAAACAACAAACTGGCTGCGGGGGCTGCTATTCTCAACTGCTGAATAAGCAACTTGCAATTTACCTTAAACAAGTCGGGCTGAAAATTTGGTACTAAGGCATCATTTGTACCCAAAGAAATAATTATCAAATCTGGCTGTAAATCAGCTACTTGCTGCTGAAAATCTGCACAACGCAAAAAAGTTTCTATCGTAGCTCCGTTTACGCCTGCCGAGTGATAGACTATTCCCTGTTGGTTGTTTTCTATTATCAAACCTTGCAAAACAAAATTGGTTTGTTGGTCTTTCTTTTGAGCAAAAGAAAATGCAAATTCCTGTTGAGGTTTTTTAAATTGGTAAATCAAGTAAGTTTTTTCTTTCTTTTTCGGTTTTATTGTTTTTTGGTTGGCTTGCAATTTGACTTCAAATTGTGTGCTGTCCTGCGTAGGAAATAGTAATTTAAGTTGGGTAATTTGCAAAGGGTGGCGAGGCAAAACCTTAAACTGCAAAGTAGCTTGGCTGTTGGTAGTTCGCAGTGTATAGCCACTGATTCCCCAACGACTAAACAAATTTCGTTTCACACTGCTTTTGCCCTCCCAACCTCCTGTGGCACTGAAAAAATAGTTTTCGGGCTGGCTACTCCCTGCTTCTTTGTACGGAAAAACCAATCCTCTGCCTGCATTGCCGTAGTGGTGCTGGAGTTCACTCCGCAACTTGCCCGAAAAAAAATCGGATTGAATATGCGAGTCGCCAAGATGCAAAATAGTAACAGTACGCCTTTTTTTCTTTTGCAAGGCTTTTATAACTTGCTTAAAATGAGCAAGTTGTCCTACAAATTGGATTTTGTTTTGGTTGTAATCCACCAAAGGAATAGCTACAATTTCTGCTTTCTTTGTCTGTTTTTTTGCTGCTTGTGTAGTGGGTGCTGGCTGCAATGTTTTTTTGCTTTTTTGGGCAAGGCAGGGGAAAGTGCAAAAAAGGAATAGGAAAAAGAGCAAATAGCCTAAAAATATAATTTGTACGTTGGCAATTTGTACGTTGGCAATGGTCGAAGACCTTGACAATCGTACTACCTTTACGTTGGCAATGGTCGCAGACCTTGACAATCGTACTACTCTTTTTTGTACGATTGTCAAGGTCTGCGACCATTGCCAACGTACAAAAAAATCATTAGACTTCTTGAGAAAGTCTTTAAAACTCCATTTATCAGACACCTCAAGGGTGTCTGATAAGTATTTTTGGACTTTCGCAAGAAGTCTATTGTTCATTTTATCCTAAATGTATTCACATACAGAAGCAACTTTATAAGCATAAAAGCATACAAACAACTAAATAAAGTCAAGGGCAAAAGTAGGTAATTTTCATTTAAAACTACATTGGCAAGCAACAACAATACAAAAATGCTGTTTAATAGGTAGAAATTTTTGAGGACTTTTTCTTTCATAGTTTTCTGTTTAGAAGGTTTGCCTAAAGGCAAAACTACCATTCGGCTAAAGCCAAATATACGTTACCTCATATTTTTTGCCAAATAAGTCGTAATTTTTTGGGCATATTCGTTTATGTAAGCTTGATAGCCGTTGCTACCCATGTCTTTGTAACCTGTCAAAGTGCGTGGGGCAGTGAAAAAATTGCTGCTGTGTTTGCCATCTACACCACATACAATTGTGATGTATTTCCCTGCTTTCAACAAATCTACGCTGATTAAAATTTGCTCGAAATCTCCAAACAACTTATCATAAATAATTTCTTTTTTCAGATTGGTAACTCTGATATAAATTTTATTGTCTAAATCCAAAAGCACCTGAAACTTTACGTTTTCTTTGTCCTGATAAAATTTTTGCAAAGCTACAATAATTTTTTTGCGTGTGCCTTCAAATTCGTCAAAAGCTGTGCTTGAAGGATTGGGAATTACCTTGTATTTTGGCAACTTAAATACTTCTAAACGATAACCTCTGGGCTTGTTGCTTTCTTCTACTACAAATTTATTTAGTTTCAAATCTATTCCACCTTTCACTTCGTAATTTGTTACATCTGTTATCACCACTTGGGCTTGTTTGGGATTGACCTCACACCAAGCAACCAATTTATCAAAAATTTCCTCCTCTATTCGTCTGTTTTGGTTAGAGTCTGCATAAGATTGTCTGATACTCAACCAAGTTTCTGCATTTGCCACTCTCAACCGCAAAACAACAAAATTTGGCGTAGTTTGCAGCTTTATTTCTGTTATTTTGTCATTACCCAAACCTATATTGCCTAACCATTTTTCAATACTTGCTTTTTGGGTCTCAAAAAAAGCCTTGTCCGTTTCTGTAAAAGCATCTGTTGGTATCTGGGCTTGCAAAGACAGAGAAAAAAACAGCAACAGAACCGTAGCCACTGTAGCTACGGACTTTAGTCCGTAGTAATTTTTTAATCCGTAGTAGTTTTTTTCTGGGGACTGAAGTCCGCAGCTACATGATTTTTTCTTTGCGGACTGAAGTCCGCACCTACAACAAAATTCAGCAAAAACAAACCATAAATTGCCTTTGATTTCATAAAAACAAGTATTTTTGTAAAAATAAGCAAAGAAAGTTGAATTGCAAAAAAACTTTCGTCATTGTGTAGTGTGGGCTTCAGCCCACACATTTGCTCATTGTAGTAAACCTCTTTGTGTTTTGTGTGGACTGAAGTCCACACTACATAACAATAATCAATTTGAAAACACCCCTAAACCAATGAAAAACTTACTAAAAAACTGTAGCATAGACTTTAGTCTGTGCCTTTTGGTAGCAAAACACAGCCTAAAAGCTATGCTACAAATTGCATTATTTCTTTTTTTGGTAGCAACTACCCACGCACAAACTCCACAAGAGGCAAGGGTGGCTTTGCTCATAGGCAATGCGGCGTATGCAGGAGAGGGCAAACTCAATAATCCTGTGAATGATGCAACGGATATAGCTACGGCTTTGCAAAAATATGGTTTTGAAACTACACTCAAAACAAATTTGGATTATCAAGCCATGACTACTGCCGTTGCAGACTTTACAGCCAAAATAAAAACTCTCAAAGCTGCCAACAAGCACGTAACAGCCTTGTTTTACTATTCAGGGCATGGCGTACAGGTCAATGGTGAAAATTATTTTGTGCCTATTGGGGCAGTCATTGGTGGCGAGGCAGATATTCCTTTTCGCACCTATAGCAATACCCAATTATTGAATAATTTGGTGGCTGCTCACGCACAAATTGTGATGATAGATGCCTGTCGAAACAATCCTTTTACCAAATCTTGGTTCAAAGATTTGGCAACCATAGACGAAAATGAAGGACTAAGTACACCCAATATACCCAAAACCAAAACAGAAAGCCCTTTTAAAGATTTGCCTGTCGGTACGTTTATTTCCTTTGCTGCTGCCCCTAATACCAAAGCCTCTGATGGAAAAGCTGGCGACAAAAACAGCCCTTATGTTACCAGTTTTTTGAAAATGCTGGAAATTCATGCACAAATGTCTATCTTCGATTTGTTTTTTGAGGTAAATACTTATCTCCCTACCATTGCTAATCAAGAAGGTTGGGTAAGTAATGGGCAAAAAAATGCAAGATTTTATTTTAAAAAACCTGTAGTTTTGGCTTTAGCCGAAACAAAAAAGCAAGATAATATTTCGGATAAAAATTTAATTGAAAAAACTAACCAGATTACAATGGCACCAAAAATTCCCAATTTTGAGGGGCGTTGGATAGGCATTTTAAAGCAAGAACCAGGAGGTTTAGCTTCTGAATATACTTTTTCGGTTACACTCACACAAGATAAGAATGCAAAACTCTCTGGTTCTTCTAAAATAGAAATAAATTTAGAAGGAGAATATGGCATCATCAGTTTAGAAGGAACAGCTACTCCAACAGGTATAAATATAACAGAAAAAAAAGTAGTTGAGAAGAAGTTAAAAGCCAATTCGTATTGGTATATCAAAAGTTATAATCTTTTTTATGATAACAACTTACAAACCTTAGCAGGGGTATGGTCTGCCAATGGAGACGATAAGGGAACAATGATTTTACGAAGAGAAATTATAAATGTACCAGACATTGTTTGGCAAAATAATGAAGAGGGATATTTTTATGACTTACGTGATAATAATAGGTACAAAGTTATTAAAATTGGAGAACAAGTATGGATGGCAGAGAACATAAACTACAAAACAAGTAATGGTTGTTTATCATCAAATAACGACCTAACAAGTAGTGGTTCTTTATCATCAAATAATGACCTTCGTAAAGTATTAAAGTATGGTTACTTGTATACTTGGGAAACTGCTCAAAAAATATGTCCTCGTGGTTGGCGTTTAGCTAATGATAGGGAATTAATTAGTCTTTTACTTCCATTTGGTAAAATTGCGTATTCTGGAGAGGAAACAACCTATCAAAAAATATTCGGTTCATATGATGTCCCTGCTACTAATTCTACTTATATAAACATGGTTGGTAGTAAATCACTAAATATACCTGATTTGAATGCTGAAGAATTTCGTAATGTGAGAACTATGTTTTGGTCAAGTACTACCTATGCTAATGAAAAGGATAGAGCATATGCAATCTATTGGCGAAAAAAGGGAGTACTCTTGGATAATAGTGTGCATTTTTCAAATTATCCAAAAAATTTATTTGGATTTTGTAGGTGTATAAAAAACTAATAAGTTATTGTGAATTAACTATTTAGGAGTGTAATTTATCTTGAAATTAGTTATTCGTAATTCTTGGTTTTCGTTTAGCTATTTCTCAGTAATGTTGCCCTTTATCCTTTTAAAAGCCTCTAACGAAGAAGGGGAGCTTTTTGTTTTTTCACCTCGGCAGTTCTTCCCCACCTCGGCAGTGGCTTTTTTGCCCTGCCGATGGTTTTTTGACGTAAACCATCGGCAGGGCTGAAAAAGCCACTGCCGAGGTGAAAAGAGGTTTTTAAAAAGAGTTTTTAGAATGAAAAATGTTTTATATTTGCGAAAAAAGCTATGGCAAATCCTTACATTCCCTTAGAAGCAGGGAGATTTTATCATATCTATAATCGTGGAATTGATAAGACTAATATTTTTAGGAATAAAGACAATTACGAATATTTTTTGCAATTATATGCAAAGCATTGTTTGTGTGTGGTAGAAACGTATGCGTATTGTTTGTTAGCAAATCATTTTCATTTGTTGGTAAGAGTAAAAGAGGATTTGCCGACTTATGCAGCTTTGTATCCAGACCTTCGCCCCGACCAACTGACCGCAAAAAGTAAAGAAATAGTCAATCCAAATATGCAATTTGCTCATTTTTTTAATGCCTACGCACAAGGTTTTAACAGGTCTTTTAATCCCAAACGTACAGGAGGTTTATTTGAAGAACCTTTTGAAAGGTTGTTGGTGGACAATGATGCTTATTTTTCACAATTAGTGCAATACATTCACCGCAATCCACAGAAACACGGTTTTACAAATGATTTTACAGACTATCCTTATTCGTCTTACCACAGTCATTTATCGCAAAGCCCCACAAAATTAGAAAGAAAAGCTGTAATAGATTGGTTTGGTAGCCCCGCAGATTACAAGGAGTTTCACAGAAAAGAAAATGATGAGAAAAAAATAGAGAAATATATCATTGAGTTTGATTAATTTTTTTGTTTTGTTTTACCTCGGCAGTGGTTGCAAACCCTGCCGATGGTTTGTGTCAAAAAACTATCGGCAGGGCGAAAAGCCACTGCCGAGGCGGAAAAAGTCTTACCTCGGCAGTGGTTGCAAACCCTGCTGGTTTGCGTCAAAAAACCATCGGCAGGGCAAAAAAGCCACTGCCGAGGCGAAAAAACAGTTAAAACACAAACAAATAGTCATAATGCACCAGTGGTTTTTGCTTTTGTTTGCCTATTCTTTCTTGTGCTTTTTCGGCGTGGTATTGGGCTACACCCAAGCCAATGAGTTGCCCCTCTTGGTCGGCAATGCGTATAATTTCACCTTTTTCAAATGTCCCTTCTATTTTAGTGATGCCAACGGGCAACAAACTATGTGCTTTGGAGGCAAGCAAAGCCTCTTTTGCCCCTTCGTTTATATACACCATGCCTTTGGCTGCACCATCAGCATAGGCAATCCATTTTTTTATGTTGTCTGCCTTGCGTTGGGGCTTGAAAAAAGTTCCTTCTCCTGTTCCATTGGCTAAGGCAAGCAACACATCATCTTTTTTGCCGTTTGCCAAATGCACCGCAATTCCTAATTTTGCCACTTTTCGGGCTATGTTTGCTTTCGTGAGCATACCCCCACGCCCAAAATCGGATTTTTGGGTGCTGATGTACTTGCTCAAATCGGTGTGGCTGTCTATTTCTGTAATGACTTTTGAGGTGGGCAATGTAGGGTTGCCGTTGTAAATTCCATCTACGTTGGTCAAGATAAACAGGGCATCGGCATCGACCATTGCAGCTATCAAACCCGCCAATTCATCATTGTCCGTAAACATCAATTCAGTAACAGAAACTACGTCATTTTCATTGACGATTGGCAAAATATCGTGTTGCAACAGGGCTGCAAAGCAATTTTTGATGTTGATATAGTGCAATCTATCTCTAAAATCTTCTTTGGTAACTAAAACCTGCGAGCAAACAGTTTGGTGAAAAGCAAACAATTCGTTGTAACTTTGCATGAGCTTTACCTGCCCAACGGCTGCCCATATTTGGCGGCGAGCAACGGCATCTGTTTTTTCGGGCAACTGCACTGCCCCACGCCCAGAGGCTACTGCCCCCGAAGAAACTAAAATAATTTCTATGCCTTCTTTTCGCAAAGCTGCCAACTGCCCTGTGAGGTGTGCCATTCGGCTAAAATCTAACAAACCATTGGCTTGGGTCAAGACATTAGAACCTATTTTGATAACAATTTTTTGGTAGTTTTTCATTGCATTGGTACCTTGGTACGTCAAAAAAGACTCACAAATATAGTTATAAAATTACAGATAAATATTAAATGCAAAATTTTAAATAAAGACACTAAAAAATTAATAATTCCTACCTCAATTTCTTAAAAAAATCTTGCAACACAGTCTTACATTCTTCAGCCAAAACCCCAATAGTAAACTGTGTTTTGGGGTGTAGTAGTTGCTTACTCACTCTCAAAAAACCATATTTTTCATCTGTTGCCCCCACTACCACACGACCCAGACCTGACCAGTAGCAAGCTCCCGCACACATCACGCAAGGCTCTAAGGTTACATACAAGGTACATTCTTGCAAGTATCGAGAGCCTATGTAGCTGTATGCAGCCGTTAAAGCCTGCATTTCGGCATGGGCAGTTGCATCGTTGAGAGTACGGCAGAGATTATGCCCTCGTGCTATAATTTGGTTGGCATAAACCACCAAAGCCCCCACAGGTACTTCGCCTTTTTCACCTGCTTGGTGGGCTTCTTGCAGGGCTATTTTCATAAAAAAACTATCGGAGTCAAGGCTGGACATGGGGAAGTTTTGAATTTTTTAATCCTCAAATTTCGGTTACATTAACCGTCAGTTGTTGGAGAATATGGGTTTAAAAACCCAAATCTATCAACTTTTTGCCTTTTTTACTAAAAAAAGCCCTATAATTTATTGCTCCACCCTTTATTGGTAGTTATAAAGACCAATACCCAAAAATTAATTATATGTAGTTTCATCTTCCGCACAAAATTAGCACAAGGTTAAAATTTGTCAAAAAGTAGAATGATATGCAAAGAATGTGTAGTTTTGTAGGCTGTGTTGTTTTAATAAAAAAATTATATGTGAATGTATGCTATATAGAGAATATCAAACTGCTGCTGAAAAACATTTAAAAGCCTGCAAAGCTACCTTAAGTATGCTCGCCACCGAAAATTTTAATAGTATTCTCAAAAATAAGGAAAAAGAATACTTACTGATGGATATTTACTACCTTTCAGGCTATATTTTTGAGTGTACTATTATTTATGCTATTTATAAAAAAGCATTTGAGTTTCATGGTTGCCCACCTTTTGATGAAACAAAAGACATAAAAGATAATTATGCCCCAACTACTTTTTATGGACAAGGAGGTGCTTATTATCATAATCCACCTGATATTAAGTTTGCATTTTACAAAAAGTACTGTGATAAACGCCATTCAAATACGCCTAATTTAACAGCAGATTATTTTGTTCATGGACATAAGTTTTGGCTAAATATAGACTTGCTAAACTCAAAAATATTAACAGGCAATACGATACCTTTAATTTCTGATAGAGATTTCCCTAATGCTACCAATCAAGCAATATATGATTTGATAGAAACATGGAAACCTGAAAAACGGTATCAAATTGAAAATCCAGCATTAACTTTTGCGGAAGTCAATGCAATAGTCAGTTTAGCCAATGAAGTTTATATCAAAGTAACAAAAGAAGTTGGAATCTAAAACTCTAAAATTATGCTTACTATTCTTAATCAAGTTGAAAAAATCAACGAAATACTTGCTAATAATAAAGGCAATTTGCTGGTTGATTATAAAATTTTTGTGCGTCTTAGTGCAATCATTGAAACTTATATTATTACCAACAATAGTGCTGAGTTAAAAGCAGAGCTTAAACAATTCGATGCTTATAAAATAAAATTTGCTTTTTATACAGAAGAGCAAGTGGAAGATTCTATTGCCCTAAAAAATATTTTTGATTCACCTGAAACCAAAAACTATGGCTTAAAACATCGTTTTCATTCACTTTTAGACGATAACCACTCTAAAAAATTGCGTAAGGAAACAAATGAATTTAAGCAAACAGAAGAAATACCACCTGTAGTTACTTTTTACAGCTACAAAGGTGGTATGGGCAGAACTACAACTATGACCACTTACGGCTTGCATTTGGCACAACACTATGGACTAAGAGTTGCCATTATGGATTTTGATTTAGAAGCACCAGGTTATTTAAACTTTTTTAATTTAGACCAAAATGAGGAGTTAGAAAATGGACAAATAAATGGGATAGTTGAGTATTTATTAGATTCTCAGTTTGCAAAAAATCCAGATAATATTTTCTTAAACAAATATTATGTCGAATTAGATTCTCTTTATACGGGTCAAGAAGGAAAAGTATTTGTATTTCCTGCGGGCAATCTACTTGGCAATAATAATCAAGAAAATTATTTACAGGGATTAGCTCGTTTGGATTTAGCAAGTGAAGACCGTTTTATTGAGTCTTTTAAAAACTTGTTTAAGACTATAAAGAAAGAATTGAATCCTCATATTATCTTAATAGACTCACGAACAGGCTTTAATGATGTTTATGGAATGTTGGCATTAATCATGTCAAATATAATTGTTGGTTTTTTTGGCAGTAGTAAACAAACCAAGCCAGGTATAGAATTTTTATTAGAGAAAGTGCTTAGTATAGATGATTCTTCTTTGGAATTGTTATTAATAAACTCTATACTTCCTGAGAATGAAACAGAAATGACCGAATTTCATAAATCTTTTCATACGCACATTGACGAAATAAGGGAAAGACACACATTCAATAGTTCAATTGGCATTTCTAAATTAAGACGTTATCCTAAACTTGAGAAAGTTGGTTTGGTAAAAACTTTTACAGAGGATATATTAACTGCTGCTGTAAAAAGCAAAGAAATTTTTGATTTAGAAGAGATTTTTACTAAACTCAATAATTACGAGGCTATTCAAAAAATAATACCTAAGCAAGAAGCTGTTTTAGGAAGTGCAGAGATTCGGGAAAAAATATTAAGCATTTTGCAAAACAAACTACCAAATCCTTATGCAGAAGCCACCGTCATTACACCACAAGATTTCTTTTACCGAAAATCAATGATTGAGATTTTCCAGAAAGATAAGTTTTTGATTCGTGGTTTTAAAGGCACAGGGAAAACTTATCTCTACAAAGCACTGAAAGACACAGGATTAACAGAAATACAAGACAAACTTAAGCAACGTGCTGGTAAAGAGGTGAGTAACAAGAATTTTATTTTTGTTGATGTTATTTCAGAAACAGGTGCTAAAAGTCCCAATAAGAGATTTCTTGTTTCCTCTCTTAACAAAGAAGAGATGAAAGAAAATCGCAATTTTTACCTTACCTATTTTTGGGTGGTTTATACTTGGAATGCCATTATGCTCGATAGAGCAGAAAAGATAGTTGATTTTGAAACCACAGTTTCTCCTGAACTTAAACAACTTATCCAAAAAATTGAACCCAATCAAAATACGGTCTTGCGTTTTGATACAATAATCAAAAATAGAAATTTTTTGGTACAAATAGAAAATGATTTAGCAGCACTTAACAAGTTTTTAAAAGATAAAAATCATAACCTTGTCATTCTCTATGACCAATTGGATAATTTAATACTGTCTAATTTTGGAGTTATTGTATCTCCTTTGGTAGATTATTGGTGGACTAACAAGGAAAGTTTTAGCCAATTTTATCCTAAAATATTTATTCGGACTGACTTATTTGAGAAATTAATGGGCACCAATACAGATAGATGGAATGGCGAAAATACTATATCCATTGAGTGGGACAAGGATGAAGTCTATGCTTATTTTTTTAAGTTAGTTTTTGCTAATGCAAGAACAGAGTTTAGCAATTTTTTGAAAATTCATAAAATAGACAGAGATTTTGAAGTAATACTAAACCAAATAGACTCAGAAAATCAAATTCCTGAAAAAGAGGAATACTTAAAACCGCTAATGGAAGTATTTTTTGGTAAATTAGTGATTACAGGAACATATAATCCTGAATATAATTACAAACATTCTTATAATTGGTTTTTTGATAATTTAAGTAACGCAGGCAAAAAAAGTATTAGCCTACGCCCTTTTCTTAATTTGATAAAGGGAGCAGTTGATTATGCTATTAAAAAAACTTCTACCACACTTCCTGTTATTCACAGCACTTATTATGCTAACATGAAGAATAGAGATGATGTAGCAGAAAACCATTTTAAGGATTTAACTAAAGAAGAAAATAATCAAGATTTAAAGAAAGTATTTGACTATTTGCGAAAATTTGGAGACGATTATAAATTTACTTTTCTTACAGAAAATGAACTCGAAACTTTTTTAAGTAAAGTTGTAGATTACTACAAAGATAACTTGGAAGAAAATAAAAACACCATTCAACTTACACAACTGATGGAAGCAAATGGCATTTTAGTTAGGGAAGTAAAATGGGCAACTGTAATTTATCGTTTCCCTGAAATTTATAAATATTGGCTAAAACTAACAACTCGTAAAGGCGAGGATATTGGAGTCGTTTCAAGAAGCACATTATGAAAAAAATAGACAAATTAGTTTCTAAGGCATTTTTTGGTCCTTTTTTGCTGACCTTTTGCATTGTACTTTTTATTTTATTCATTGTTTTCATTTCCAAATACTTCGAGGATTTGGTGGGCAAAGGATTAAGTTGGGAAGTATTTGCTCGGTTGTCCGTTTATTTTTGTTTGGTACTTACCCCGCAATCTTTGCCGTTGGCAGTTTTGCTTTCGTCCCTCATGTCTTTTGGCAATTTGGGAGAACATTATGAAATTACGGCTATCAAAAGTTCGGGTATTTCCTTGCCTCGTCTGTTAGTGCCTGTAAGTATTTATGCCTTGATAATCACCTGCTTAGCTTTGCTTTTCAACAATTTTATTGTGCCAGAGGCAAACCTCAAAGCATTTAGTTTGCTCTATGATGTAAAGCAAAAAAAGCCAACAATGGACTTAAAAGAAGGAGGATTTTACAACGGGTTGCAAAATTATAGTATTCGCATAGAGAGAAAAGACAAAGACGGAGGCAACGGCTTGTATGGCTTAATGATTTATGACCATACAGCAAACAGGGGCAATGTAGATGTGATTTTGTCAGATTCGGGGACAATGAAAACCATTTATGACGACAATTATTTGGTGATGGAACTCAAACATGGCTACCGTTTTGCCGAACGGAGTGGCGTAACAGATATAAAGCAGGAGTTTGTGCGTGATGAATTTGACGAGGCTACTTTTGTTTTCGACATGACGCATTTGGGCTTGCAAGAAACGCAAGAAGATTTGTTTCGGGGCAACAAAATTATGAAAACTATACCCCAACTTAACAAAGATGCTGACTCCTTAGCCCAAGAAGCCCTAAAAGTTACAGGTAAAACTTTGGATTTACTCAAACCTTATCACGACTACCAATTTTCGGCAGAAAGGCAACGCCTTACCACCAAACTCTATGACTCGTTGCTCAAAGCCCAAACCATACCTGCGGACTATCTCCAATACAAAGAGGCAGCCCCCTTGCCACAAGATTTGTCTATTTTATACGAAAGAACTTTGACAAGAGTAAACAACTTGATGTCTTTTGCTACGGGCAACTTCGAGCAAGGCGAAGGCTATATGAAACAAGCACGTGAATTTAGATTTGAAATGTGGACAAGAATAACCTTAGCCGTTTCTTGTTTTATGATGTTTCTCATCGGCGCACCGCTGGGTTCTATTATCAAAAAAGGAGGTTTGGGTTTGCCTACTCTTATTTCGGTTGGTTTTTTCTTGCTTTATTACGCCATTTCGCTGACTTGTATGCGTTACGCACACGAAGGGCTGCTAAATGTAACTTTGGCAGCGTGGGTTGCCAATTTTGTTTTGCTCATCTTTGGGCTACTCTTTTTGTGGCAAGCCCGCAACGACTCTCGTCTGTTTGACTTCGATTCGTACCTTGTAACCATAGAAAGAGCAAAAGAAAACCTAAAAAAACACCCCAAATTAAAAAAATGGGCAGAGAAAGTTTAAGTACGTTGCCTAAACCATTGCCAACGTATAAATAGTGTAGCTACCAAACCTAAAAAATAAACACAAATGACTACTACCAAAACAGCCCTCATCACAGGGGCTACTTCGGGCATAGGCGAAGCTACTGCTCGTTTGTTTGCAAAACAAGGTATCAATTTGGTGCTTTGTGGCAGACGTGAACACCGTTTGGCTACGCTGAAAACCGAATTAGGCAGAGAAGTTGCTACACATACCCTTGCTTTTGATGTGAGCAAAAAAGAGGAAGTAAAACAGGCTTTGGATTCCTTACCTGCGGAATTTCAAAACATAGACATCTTAGTAAACAATGCAGGCAATGCCCATGGCTTGGATTCTATTCAACAAGGCAACCTCGACGACTGGGATATGATGATAGACATCAACGTGAAGGGACTTTTGTATGTTTCTCGCCAAATTATACCGCAAATGGTGGCAAGAGGCAAAGGGCATTTGGTCAATATTGGCTCGGTGGCAGGCAAAGAAGTATATCCAAACGGCAATGTCTATTGTGCCTCCAAGTTTGCGGTAGATGCCCTCAGTCAAGCCATGCGAATGGATTTGTATAAGGCAGGTATTAAAGTTACGGCTATCAACCCTGGCATGGTGGAAACTGAATTTTCGGTAGTTCGGTTTAAAGGAGATGAGCAACGTGCCAAACAAGTCTATCAGGGATTGCAACCCTTAACCGCAGCCGACATTGCAGATTGCATCTGGTTTGCCGTTAGCAGACCAGCCCATGTCAATATTGCGGATATGTTAGTCTTCCCATCTGCTCAAGCAGCAGCTACGCAGGTGAATAGGGTGGGGTAAATTTGGAGTTTTCAGGCTATTATCAATCACTTGTGAGTGTCATGTAATTTACGTTATAAAAAAAAGATAAATTGTTTTTTAAAAACAAAATATTCTTTTAACTTTGCGGTTATTCACTTCAAAATAAAATTTCAAAAAAATGCTTATCGTCAATATCAAAGAAAACGAATCAATAGACAAGGCTTTGAAAAGGTTCAAAAAAAAGTTCGAGAAAACAGGAGTGTTAAGACAACTTCGTGCTAGAACTTCATTTGAAAAACCGTCTATCACTAAACGTAATACGGTTATCAGAGCTGCTTACCGCCAATCTTTGCAACACCAAGAGGAAAATAAGTAAGTCGAGAGTCTAATGCAAATAAAAACTCCGCAAGAATTTATTTTGCGGAGTTTTTGTTTTTAGACAGAAAAATTGGGTATTATTACTTATAACTGTATTCCCATAATAGTAATATCATCTGTTTGTGTTTCATTTCCTTCTTTCATCCACCTATCAAGTGTGTTACCTAAATATTTTTGTTGTACTTCCATAGGCTGTAAATAGATATTTTGCAACATCTCCCTAAATTTACGGCTCATAAATTTTTTACGTTGCTTACCTCCAAATTGGTCAGAGTAACCGTCTGAATACAAATAAATATAAGTTGGAGATTGCAACTCAAATGTGTGTTTTTGAAAATTATGCTTTGTTCCAAAGCCTCCCAGAGGACTTCTATCTGCTTTTACTTCTACAACTTCATTGTTTTGGATAAGTAACAACGGTATCATTGCTCCTGCATATTCTAAGGTTGTATTTGAATTGTTTTCTGATAAAACTACAATGGCAATATCCATTCCCTCACTGGTAAGAGTTTGCTTTTGTTTGAGCAGTTTAACCAATTCTGTGTGGATAAATAATAATAATCTTTCTGGTGCAACAATTAAATTTTCGTTTACCAACTGCTCTAATAGTTGCATACCAATCATACTCATTAAAGCACCAGGCACACCATGACCTGTAGAGTCGGCTAAAACAATTATTTTTTTATTCTTTTGCTCAGAAACCCAATAAAAATCTCCACTTACTACGTCTTTAGGTCTGAAAAAAACAAAATACTTATCCTGACCAATAATCTTATTCATTTCTTCAGTCAGTGGTAGTAGTGCATTTTGAATCCGTAGGGCAGCACTAATAGAGTCTTGAATATCTATACTCTTGTCTTGTAATTCTACATAAGTTTGGTTAAGAATTTGATTGACTGCTTTCAACTCCTCAGCTTGCTGTTGAATTTCCTCTTTTGCTTGTTGAACTTCCCTATTTTTGGTTTCAAGTAATCTCTTAGCTTTTTTTTGTTTTTCTAAGTTTCTGAAAATCAATCCTACAATGATAATAAGCACTATAAAACCTGCAATAAAACCATTGCGTTGGAATTTATGAGATTGAATTTCTTTCTCTTTTGCTATATCTTTTTGGGCTTGTTCTTTCTGCAAAGCAGCTAATTTTTTTTCATTTTGGTACTGCGCCTCTAAAAAAGCTGTTTTATTTTCAACTTCAATGCTGTTAATACTATCACCATAAATTTTAAATTGTTCATAATGCACTAAGGCTAATTGGTATTTTCCAGTAGCCTTATAAATTAAACTTAGCGTTTCGTGGCTTGCTTGTACCTGTTCTTTTAAACCAATTTCCAAAGCTAATTCTAATGAAGATTTGGCATATAATAAAGCCTTATCATAGTTTTTGATAGTATAATGCTCTTTAGCTAAATCATTTTTGATGACTGCAATTACTCTTTTATCGCCAAGTTCTTCACAAAGTTTTAATGATTTTAGATAATTTTCTATGGCTGCTTTATGAAGGTTTTGTGCTGTATAAATAGTGGCAATTCCTAATATATTATAAGCAATACCACGTTTGTCACCAAGTTCCTTGTGTAATTTTAAGGTTCTATCATAACTTGATAAGGCATCAGTTAGTCTTTCTAATTTAAGATAGAGTTCCGACACATTGATAAGACTTTCTGCTACACCTATTTTATTGCCTAATTCCTCCTCAATTCTCAAAGACTTTAAAGACATTTCTAATGCCTCAGCATACTTACCCTGATTTTCATAAATTATCCCAATATTGTGCCAGCTTGCCGCTACACCTTGCCTGTCTCCTATTTCTTCTCGTATTTTTAGTGCTTTAAAGTGATAGTCTAAAGACTCTGCATATTTGCCTTGACGATTATAAGTTGCTGCAATATTATTATACATTCTTGCAATTCCTTTTCGGAAATTTATTTTTTGTGCAATTTGTAAACCTTCAAAATAATAATTTAAGGCTTGCTCATATTCTCCTTGTATGTAAGAATATACACCCAAATTTCGCAAAGCTATTGACTCTCCTACAAAATAATGTGCTTTTTTGCATAAAACTCTACTTTGTTCGGCAAGAATACGAGTGCTATCTGGAATACTGGTATAATAATTATACGACAATTCATTCAACGTATTAAGATAATTTGTATCAGCTTCAAAATTTTGAATTTGTTTTAACCTCGTCAATAAATTGCTAAGACTATCTATCTCATGCTTTTGTGCATAAAGAAGTTGTCTTAACAGTATAAAAGAAAGAATTAGTAGAATTTTTTTCATTGGATTGAAAAATACTGTAAAGGAGAAAATGTTTATACGACTATATAAACTTACCAATTATTTGGCTAAAATATAAGTTTTTGAAAATAATTGCAACCAACCAACAAGAAATTACAACTACTTAACTAAATTTGTGTGCTGAAAATTAAGCAAAGTTTGTTCAAAGAGTAAAGTATGCAAATAATACACAAAATTATCATTTTTTTGTTGCTTTTCAACAGCTTGTCGGGCTATGCCCAGCAGGTTGATAACCAAAAGAGAAAACCAACTTATTATAAAAATTTACCTGTCATTCAGTTTCTCAAACCTTCTATTAAGGTCGGCGAGCCTGTTCAGTTGGTAGTGGTTTGGAAACACGCACCTGAACAAGAGGTCTTTTTTCCTGATTCTACCTACAATTTCGCACCTTTTGAGTTTTTGTCTAAGACCTTTTTCCCGACCAAAACCTTAAGTTTGAGTACAGACAGCGTAATTTACGAGCTAACTTCTTTTGAAACCGACACGACATTGAGTCTTACGCTGCCAGCTTATATTCTGAACGAAAAAGATACAACCATCGTCTGGACTGCACCCGCCAAGCTAACAGTCAAGCCTTTGCTGGTGAATATGCCCGACAGTTTGGTTATTATAGACAATACGCAACTGCAAAATGTGCAAAATCAATTCAATTATTGGTATTGGGCAGGGGCTTTGGTGGCAATAGGCGTAGTGGTTTTGGTGCTTTTCATTATCTTTGGTGGGCGTATTCGCAAAAGTTATAGGTTGAGTCGTATGAAAAAACAATACCAACGGTTTGTAGCAGATTTTGACAAGTCTTTGCTCAAATACCAAGAAGTTACCAACACCGAACATGGTTTGAGCCTTTGGAAAAATTATTTGGAGGGTGTGCTTGACGTGCCTTTTACGAGTTATACCTCCAAAGAAATAGCCGATATTGTGCCTGATAAACCATTAAATGAGTCCTTGAAAAACATAGACAGGGCTATTTATGGCAACCAAATTAATGAAACAACTTATAATTCGTTGGTAGTCTTAAAAAATTATGCCCAAACCATGTACGAAACAAAAATGAAGGAGGTGCAAAATGTTTGATTGGCTACATTGGAAATGGTTTTTGCCCCCAACTTTTGCAAGTTATACGTGGGAAAATCCGTTTTATCTCTACGTTTTGCTTTTGCTCCCTTTGTTTTATGCAGTCAGGTGGTTGCTCCATTTCAGCAGTCGCCAAAAATTGGAAATAGCCCTAACAGAAGCAGAAGCAAAAGACGACCCTATGGCGTGGTTGCGGCACATACCAAGTGCCATGATGACCCTATTGGCTACTATGCTCATCATTGCCTTAGCCCGACCTCAACAGACCAACGAGCAGGTTGAGCAGTTTTCAGAAGGTATAGACATTATGCTGGCAATGGATATTTCAGAGTCTATGCAACTCCAAGATTTTCAGCCCAACCGATTGATGGCTGCCAAAGAAGTAGCCCGCAACTTTGTGAAAGGTCGTTTTCAGGATAGAATCGGGATTGTGGTTTTTTCTGGCGATGCCTATTCCTTAGCCCCTTTGACTACAGACTACGAATTGCTAAAAGGCTACATCAACGAAATTAATTTTGACATGATTCAAAACAGAGGAACAGCCATAGGCAGTGCCTTAGCCGTTGCGACCAACCGCATGCGTGAATCGGAAACCAAATCGAAAGTAATTATTTTGCTCAGTGATGGGGAAAGCAATGCAGGGAATATAGACCCCTTGGCAGCAGCCAAATTAGCTTTTGCCTACGGCGTAAAAATTTATACCATTGGCGTAGGGCAGCAAGGCAAAGTACCTTACGGAACAGATATGTTTGGCAGACCCCGCTATGTGGACAACAGTATGGACGAAACCACGCTGCGAGAAATAGCCAAAATAGGCGAAGGGCAATATTTTAGGGCGACGGACAACGCCACCTTGCAAGCCATTTTTGACCGAATAAACAACTACGAAAAGGCAGAAATCAAAGAAAACCGTTTTAGAGATACCAAAGATTTTTACCACATTTACCTTACTTGGGGTATCATTTTCTTTTTGATTTGGCTGGCTTTAAGAGGTAGTTTTATTACCAATGCGTTGGAAGATTAAGGCTTTTAGCTTTGTTGGCTGTGTCAAAAAAATGTCAGTCATAAACATTTTTTTGACACAATCCCAATTTTGTGCTTTTATGTTTAATTTTTAGCCAAATTTTTTGCACAGCACTGATTATGATACCTTATCAATGAAGCCAAATGCTTCATGTCATCGAGGTTATATTGTTTAATCTTTGCCAAATGGCGCACAAACGGCGAATTATCTGTGAAAACTTGTTCAAACTTCTTTTTTATTTTGTTCGTTGGCAGTAAATAATCTTGTGAAGTAAGATAAACAAAATAATTCACCCCACTTTCTTGGTTACTATGTCTTAGATTGGCTGTATATTTTCTTAACAAAGACAATTCACCTGACAAAATAACTTCGTACAAGTTATGTTGCAGATAGACAAATTGACGATGTATTTTCTTTGTTTCATCATAACAAGCTATTTGTTGCAATACAGCAAAAGCAAACTGTTGAGTTTGTTCTTCTTTCGTAGTGGTGTCAGTCGTGATTACAGTCAATAGTTCTTGTTCAAAATCAAACAGCAAAGTCCCTGTAATAGTTTGTTGATTTTGTAACTGTACAAAACCCCAATGACTTGCTTGTGGTTGAGCAAAGCAACTTAATGCCCAACCCAAAAAGAGAAACAATATCCCAAAGATTTTTCTCAAAGTTTCCATTGCTATAAGGTGTTATGAATTTAATATTATGTTATGCTTACTCAATGTTACTAAATTGTTAAGTATATACAAAATTTGTGAACAAAAAGTTACAAAAAATATAAAAAAATTCTAAAAAATAAATGGTGTTTATGAATAATTACTATAGGTTATTACGATAATTTTTGTATAGAAAATTAACTTGTTGATTTTCAGCTAATTGACCTTGCACCCTGAAGGGTACGGTACAAATCGTAATAACCTCTACTATAGTATAGGCTTTAATCTATTCAATTTATTGGTTTTCGAGTACTTTAAAAACATTGTATGTATTTTCGACACAAATTATTTATAAACTCTAATATTTTGGAGAAATTCTGTTATCTTGGCGACTCATCAGAGCATTGCATATAGTAAGTACCCTAAAAACTATAAAAGCAAAACTCATAGTTGTAAAATTGTATAAGATTTACTCCTATTATTTATTATTTTGAACACTTACGGCAAACTTTTTCGCATTACTACCTTTGGCGAGTCGCATGGGGCAGCTATTGGGGTTATCATAGATGGTTGTCCTGCGGGATTGGAAATAGACTTAATGGCTATTCAGGCAGAGTTAGCTCGTAGAAAGCCTGGTCAATCACGCATCACTACCCAACGCCAAGAGGCAGACGAAGTAGAAATACTTTCAGGGGTGTTTGATGGCAAAACGCAAGGTACACCTATCATGTTGCTTATCCGAAACGAAGACCAACGGAGCAAAGATTATTCGCACCTTGCCCAAAATTTTAGACCTTCTCATGCAGATTATACCTATCAGGCAAAATACGGACATCGTGATTACAGAGGGGGCGGGAGAAGCTCGGCAAGAGAAACCGCCGCCAGAGTAGCAGCAGGAGCTATTGCCAAACAACTTTTGACTTTGGAAGGTATCACTGTGGAGGCTTACGTGTCGCAGGTAGGCAATTTACGTCTGTCAAAATCTTATCAAGAATTAGATTTGTCGCAAACAAACTATAACATAGTTCGTTGTCCTGACTCTGCCACTGCTGAACAGATGATAACGCTGATAGACCAAACTCGTAAAAATAGAGATACCATTGGTGGTGTGATAAGTTGTGTCATCAAAACTGTACCTGTGGGCTTGGGTGAGCCTGTTTTTGATAAACTGCACGCCGAATTAGGCAAAGCTATGTTGAGTATCAATGCTGCCAAAGGTTTCGAATATGGTAGTGGCTTCGCAGGTGTAGAGATGCTTGGCTCTGAACATAACGATATTTTTTACACTGAAAATCAACAAGTTAAAACAAAAACTAACCACTCTGGGGGCATACAAGGAGGTATTTCAAATGGCGAGGACATTTATTTTCGAGTGGCTTTTAAACCAGTGGCTACCATTATGCAAGACCAACCCAGCATAGACACTGAAGGAAACGAAGTACAGGTTACAGCAAAAGGTCGTCACGACCCTTGTGTAGTGCCACGTGCCGTACCCATAGTAGAGGCTATGGCTGCTTTGGTATTAGCAGATTTTTATTTGCGAAACAAATTGTCAAAATTAACTCATAATCTTTAGCATTATTCAACATTCAAAATTACTTTTTATCATGTTCAAAAATGCTATTTATATTTTGATTATTGGAATTTTGCTTTTTGTGTTGTTCAAATTACTGTGGATAGACACTAATACAGGGGCTGTTTTGAAGGCAGAAATGAATTATGGTAGTGAAGTCAAACAAATTTGTAGGGCAGAAAATGTACCTTATGAATACATTATGGCACTGATAGTCTTAGAATGTTCAGGTAGAAAACCTGCACAAAGTCGTTTTGAACCTGCGGTGTATGAAAAATTGAAACAACTTCGCAAAGGCGACCTGAGTAAATACAGCACTGTCCATGCCTCGCAAGTAAAAGGTTTATCTAATGACAACCTGCGACTCTTGGCTACTTCATGGGGAGCTTTGCAAATTATGGGTTACCATTGCTACGACTTGGGCGTAACCATTGACGACCTCCATAATCCCAATACCTCTCTTCCGATTAGTATCAAGTGGTGCAAAAAAAACTACGGCAAGTACCTCGATATGGAAGACTTTCCTAATGCTTTTCATTGCCACAACACAGGCAAGCCCATGCCTTTTTTTGGTTTGGTTTCTACCCATGACCCGCAATATGTCTTTAAAGGTATTCGATATATGAGTAGTTTCTAAAAAATTGCAAGTTGCTAAAGATGTTTTGCCTTACAACAAAAATTTATTCATAAACTCTATTGCATATCAAACAATTCTACTAAATTGGCAAGGTATGGAAACCGTAGTGAAATTACAAGGCACAAGTATTTGGCAGGGCGACAAACAAGTGTTGCGTGAGGTAAATTTTGAGGTGAGCAAAGCCGAATTTGTGTATTTGATAGGCAAAACGGGCAGTGGCAAATCCTCTTTGCTGCGTACCTTGTATGCCGATTTGCCTTTTGTGGAGGGGCAAGGCGAAGTGGTAGGCTATGCCTTGCAAAACCTCAAACGCAGTCAAATTCCCTACCTTCGCCGCAAAGTTGGTATTGTTTTCCAAGATTTTCAGTTGTTTACAGATAGAAATATTGCCGACAACCTCTATTTTGTGATGCAAGCAACAGGCTGGCAAAACAAGGCAAAAATATTGAAAAGAATGCACTTTGTGCTGATGCAAGTCGGTTTGGAGTCGGCTCAATACAAGATGCCCCACCAACTTTCGGGTGGCGAGCAACAACGAATTGCCATTGCAAGGGCTTTGCTCAACGACCCTGAAATTATTTTTGCAGACGAACCGACAGGCAACCTCGACCCTACGATTGCCAATGAAATATTAGACCTTTTTGTCAAAATCAATCAAGGCGGCACTGCCGTACTTATGGCTACACACAACCACGGTTTCCTAAGAAAACACCCCGCCAGAGTGTTGTATTGCGACAATTTTGAGTTAAAAGATTTACCAAAAGAACAAGTTTTGCGAAAAATATGAGAGAAAAACCCACCATTACGGCTATTGTGCCAATGCGACACAGCAGCGAAAGAGTAAAAGGCAAAAACTACCGCAGTTTCAACGGCAAGCCTTTGTTTCATTATGTTACGGCAAGTTTGTTGGCTTGTCCGCATATCCAACAAGTGGTGATAGATACCGACAGCCCACCCATTTTTGACTATGCTCGCCAGCATTTTCCTTCGGTTTTGCTTTTGGAAAGACCTGCACACCTGCGCGACGGGGCTATTCCGATGAATGACGTGCTGCTCAACGTGGTGCGACAAGTGCCTTCGGATTTTTATGTGCAGACCCACAGCACCAATCCTTTGCTTTCGGCTGCTACGGTAAACAAGGCTGTTGAGTTTTTCTTAGCACATTATCCTATTTATGATTCGCTGTTTTCTGTTACAAGGTTGCAAACTCGGTTGTGGGACACCTTAGCTCGTGCAGTCAATCACAACCCAAATATTTTGCTCCGCACCCAAGATTTGCCACCAATTTATGAGGAAAATTCTTGCTTGTATATTTTCAACCAAGAAACCTTGCAACAACGCCACAATCGAATTGGAAACAGACCTTTTTTGTTCGAAATTCCTCGCCAGGAGGCAATAGATATAGACGAAGAAGTAGATTTTGTGTTGGCAGAGATTGCCTATAAGCATTATCAAAATCTGTAAGTTTTTAGAGATAAAAACCTGCCAAAATTCCTGCTATAACTACAAAAGGGTGGGGGACTCTGGTAAATCTCAAAAGCAAAAAAGTAATGATAATGATACTCAGGTGCAAAAAATCAATAGTTTGCAAGTTGAGTAAATTAATTTTTAGAGGGACAAAAAGCAAGTAAGCAGCCGAAATAACCAAACCTGCCCCTGCCGCATTAATACCTTCCAAAGAAGCACGTACAGCCCTATACTTTTTGAGAGACTCCCAAAAAGGAATAAAAAAGAAAATGAGCAAAGTACCTGGTAGGTTAATGGCAAAAGCAGCAATGAAACCACCCAAAATACTGCCTGAAATGCCATCTACACGCATGGACAATGCACCTATGTAAGCACTAAATGAAAAAACAGGACCTGGCAGTGCCTGCACCATAGCAAAACCGTATGCAAATTCTTGGGCTGTAAGATATCGTTTGAAAGCAACGAATTCTGTGTATAAAACAGGAACTAATACTTGCCCACCACCAAAAATAAGGCTGCCATTCCGATAAAAATTTTCAAACAAACGAACTGGCAACGACATAGTAATACCACCCAAAACAGCTATGCCCACAAAAATAACTACATACAGCGTAAAATAACGCCAACGAATATCGACAAAAGAATTTTCTACTTGCTTTTTCTCTTGTTTATAAAACTTAAAAGAGGCAATAATACCACTAAGCAATACAATAAAGGGCAACTCCCAAGGAGAACGAATGGTACAGGAAACAATGGCTGTTGTGATGGTCAGAAACCAAGACATTTTGGTATTCACTATTTTAGGTAAAATCTGTACCGCCGCTGTTAGTACAAAACCTACCGCCATGTAAGGCACAAAACGTGCAAATTTGGGCGAAATAAATTCGGTACTCAATGCCAAAAAAATCATAGCACAAGTAGCAGGTAGTAACCAAATCAACAAAGTGAACAATGCCAAACCTACACCACTTCGTTGGTAGCTAATGGCAATTAAGGTTTGGGTAGAAGAGGGGCCTGGCAACATCTGGCACAACCCATTGATTTCCAACAATTTTTCTTCGGTTAAGTAACGCCGTTTATTGACTAAAATTTTTAGAAATAGGGCAATGTGTGCCTGCGGACCTCCGAAGGCAGTAAAAGCCAATAAAAGAATGTCTTTTAAGAAAATAAAATGACGCAAAGTTTGCAAAGCATAATAAAAAACGAACAAAGCTAAACAAAAAAAGTTTTTAGTTATAATTTTAAAACTCATTTTATCACACAAATAATGATAATGAAAAGTTATTTATAAATTTAAAGTTACATAACTTTTAATTATGTTAAATTTAAACAGCTATTTATTTGCAAGCAAGTTGCAAGTAGGTAGCTGTTTTTTTGGGTAGGTAGGAGAGAGGATTAATAAGAGGTTAAGTAGGAGTGTAAGTGTTTGCTAATCAAGTAATTAGCATTGGTTTTTTCAAAAACAGTAAATAGGATTAATAATACTCAAAATAACTTGCAACTAATTGATTTTCAGTAGGTTACAAGCTATTTTTTTATTTATGTTAAGTACATTAAGCGTATAAAGTTTATACTTAGCTAACTTGTTGATAATGAATAAGTTAAAACTATGTTTTTATTTATAAAATTATATAACTCATTGATTAGCAATAGTTTATGTTTTTGCATAGTTCTATGTAAAGTATCGTTATATATTTTATTTTTATGTTAAATAGAGTATAAGTAATTGATAGTCAATAAGTTATGGTAATATTGTTATATAATTTATATTATGTTAAATTAAGTATAATTACAGCCTTTTCCGTACCGTAATCTTTTAAGTCCAATTCGTCAAGTAAGGTTTCTTTGTTATTTTCATTTTTTAGGAGTACAACCAAATAGCCACTTTCAGGAATTTGCAAACTATCTTTTGCAGTTGCCCATTCTGTAACCTCTTGCAAAGAAACTGTTTTTTCCCAACTAAGAGCCGACAAAGTACTGTCTGTGTAAATACGGAATGAAATACTTGCTTGGGCTTTGTCTGTCCGCAAACCTTCTAAGGTTTTAAACCCGCATAGGCAATTTGAAACTATTGGCAGGGCTTGCAGCCACTGCCAAAGTTTCTGTTTCGTTTGCTTTGTAAGCAAGGCTATACGCCAAACTGCCACCTTGCTCTACTTTCATGGCTTGGCTGCTTATCATTCCTTTTTCTCTTGCCAAAACAACAGAACTGCTGCCTTTATACGCCTCCGCACTTGTGCGTAAGATTTGTGAAGTTTTTGCTTTCCTTTGCTGCACTATCAACTTCGGCTGTCAATCTCAAACCCTCCACCTGCGGCACATCAGGTGCAAAAGTCATTCTCACATTGCCCAAGTGGTCTTTGTAATGATTTGGAGTTGTTGGTTTTTTCGTAAGAATAAGCCATGTTATCCATCACCCCATACGTGAAGTCGGGCTGAAGCCCGACACTACAGGCAACGACTCCACGCCTGAACATGGAAGTGATGTTTCCGTTTTTGTCGTAAGTGGTGGCGGTGTTGTAGTTGTTGTTTTCGGTTGCATTGGCAGAAACAAAGGTAGATTTGACTAACCTGTTCAGGTTAAGACAAAGTTATTGTATTTTCTCGTGTGTCCACGCAGAACTTAGTCCCTTCTAAAAAATCAAGTCCAATGAGTCCATTGTAATCAGAAAAAATACCATGTGCTAAAAAGTCATATACCTGAATTTGAAATTTTTGCTTTGTCAAACCTAATGAAACAAAAGTATCTATTTCAAAAATTGCGGTTTCAATAATTCCGTTAGCAGTTTCAATTTCAACACTTCCAACGGTATCTTTTAGGTCATAGCCAAGTAGATACAATGCGTTGCTGTCAATCGTTGTATTGGTAGCACCAGTATCTAAAATCATTTTCAGTTCAAATTTGTGGTCTATCTCAATATTTACGAGTAAAAGTCCACTTTCTGGTTCACGTTTAAATTGGTAGGTCATTTTGAAAGTCTATTAAAAATGCCTGTAATTTTTCGTGTAGGTTTGAAAGTACCTGTATAAATTAAGGTAATTTTATCAAAGTTTGATGTTTTGTTTCTACCCATATAACAAACTTCTTTTTTATCTTTGCTATGAAACAAAGGAATACCTGAAAACACTTCCAATTTGCTTTCATCCATAACAGGATTGCCAAGTAAAACCCACTCATCTGGATACAAGGCTTTGATTTCGGAAATAGCTAATATATTTTCCATGATTTTTCTCTTTTAACTTTGTAAAATTACAATTATTTTTTTACGAACAAACTTTAGTATGATAAACAATTTTGTTTATTCAAAATTTAAATATTCAAAATATTTTGGTATTCTTTTTTTACACTATTATTTTGAATATCATTAATAATGATTTGTTGCATTTCTTTCTCTCTTTGCATTTCATTACTTTGATAAACATCACTATCTGTTATACTACCTTTGCTTTTATGCACCACATATTTGTAAATAATATCTTTACATAAATTTGATATATTAATAATGTGTTCTCCGTCTTTGTCTGTAAAATTTAATAATTCAAATACAATAGAACAGACATCTATTGTTTGTGCTGTTTCAAAAATGCTAAAATCATCTGCATCAGGCGACAGGATTAACAATGATGATACTTGTTCTTCAGAAATACTGGTTGTTTTACCAAAAGAAAAAACAATATCCTTGACAAATGCTAATAATTTATCAGAATTACCAAAATTATTTTCTTTTGAAAATAATTGATATAATACAAAAGTTCTTTCAAAAAAAATTTTACCAAATGCTAAAAGTTGGTTTTCTGAAAGACCTGAAAAATTAATTTCTGTCATCATCATTTTTATAATTATTTTAGTGGGCTTTTAGCTTTAACACCTGCCTGATTCATTTTATTTGCACAAGATGGACAAATAGGTCGTGATGCTGCAATTTCTAATACTTCATAACCGTATTCAGACGCTGCATCAAGAATAGAAGTTTCTGCGTGTCCAGCAACTCCACTTACTCCATACTGTCCTTCATCAAGGCATCTTTAATTTCTTTTGGTAAATAATTGTCGCTATGTGCAACTAATTCAACAATAATGCCATCAGGAGTTTTAGCTCTTGCTACAGCTGTAGTTGTTAGCATTTGTTTGAATTTATGTAATAATGAATGCAAATAGGTTGCTTTTTGTGCTAATGTATTAACTCCTGCTTTTGCTACAGAGGCAGGCATTCCTGGTATCAACATGGCAGCAGCACTAACTCCTGCCATACCATACTGTTTTTTATGTAAATCTGATAAAATGAAATACCAATCTGTAATTACATCTGCACCAACTATACTACCCATTGCCATTAGTTCATCTAAATCATCTGTTTGAGCAGGCGAATACCCACCATACATATAATTTAGTTGCCTATGCAAAATTTCACGACCACGTGCTGCTGTAGAATTTCTGCCTGTATATTCCAAAGGTTGCGTTTTTCTGGGTTTTGGGTGCGAAAAAACGAAAAGAATTGCAAGCTAAATCTATAAAAAATACAAGTGGGCGGCAATCCGCAGTGAATAAAAGAGTTTGCGGGTTACAAATTACAAAATTGTATGAGAAGTCAAGTGTCTTAACAGTTTCTTGCTTCAATTATCCGTTAGAAATCACCGCAAACACTCAAAAGGGGCTCATAATTTTGTAAGAGGTCGTAGGACTTAGCCATTTACGCCACAATTTTTTGAAGAGAGGTATCCCTTTTGCTTTATTCACTCTTGTTATTTGCTGCAATGATAAAACTTTATTTTTGATAAAACAAACAAAAATATAAAAAATGATAAAAATACTTTTTTAGCCGAGTTTATCACTTAAACTTAATTTTTGATAAAAACCATAAAAAGTACAATTGAGATTTTTTTTTCTTTGGCAAGCCCTAAAGGGCTTGTTACGGATAATTTTGTATTCTTTGCCATAATCCCTCCCATGTTTCGCCTTCTGGTTTCAACCCACTTGGGTCATTAAAACTAATAGGATTGTTTAAAGAATAAATATAAGGTGATACACTCATATAGAAATCAGCCAATTTATCTACCCCTGTAAACCTCCCCAAATTCTTATCATACGGTCTAAACGGAGTTTCATCCCACTCCAAGCCCATACTTTCCTCTCTTTCTGTCCCATCATTATACAAAAACTGATTTTTTTGTGCAGGATTTATAACATAATCCAAACCTTTTAAAGTCATTCCGTAGGGTTCGTAATGATTCTCCTGAATGATTATTGCTTTTTCAGTACCATAAACTTTGAGTTCTAAGTTATCGAAAAGAACAGGCAAATCAGAAGTATTTTTTAGAGAAACAACAGCAAAACCATCTTGCTCAATTACTAAACTATCTTGCAATTTCTCCCAAAAAATTTCGGCTTGTTCCGAAATTGCTAATTGTTTGGTAGTCAATAGATTAGTTTGCAAACTATCTGCAAAAATAGAAATTTCCAAATAAGCTTTTGGCTTTTCAGGTTGCAAAGGCACACGAACAGCCTTTGAATTCCCCCTGTTGGGGGTTAGGGGGCTGAATAAATTTTTTACAAACGGAATGATAGCCAAAGGACTGAAAACCAATGCTTTACTTTTTGTTTCATTTCCAACATTCACATCTTGAACTGACAAAGCTGCTGCTGCACCTGCCAAAATAGGCAATTTGAAACTATTGGCAGGCTCTACGACCACTGCCAAAGTTTCAACAGTTGCTTTGTCAAAAGTGGCAAACGCAGAAACTGCCAAACTGCCACCTTTTTGCACTCGAACAACTCGACTGCTAACTGTCTGATTTTTAGTTATTTTGACTGCTTTTTCTCCTGCTAAATTTATAAATTGCCAGCAAAAAATGTATATTATTTGTAGCTACCAAATTTTCTACCATCATTTAAGTGCATATAGATTTGATAACCTTTAGAGTTGCTGCTTGTATCAGAACCTGCACTATATGCTTTTCTTATCACAAATTTTGCCCTGTGTGGGTCAAGGGCACCGCCCCTAAAACCATAACTAATAAATTTCGGGTCTTTTGAACCTTCTTGATACGGAGGTGTTCGTCTATTTCCTTTTCTAATTTTTGCTGATTTTGAATTGCCCTATAAAGAGCCGTTTGCTGTGTTTTGTTTATAGTTACCTTTTGGACAGTTGGATTACCTTGTGAATCAGTAGTTACAACAGATAATTTACCTTCTTTGGCAGCACCCAACAAAAGCTGCATAATTTTGGAGGCTGGTGCTTGGCTATTATTTTCTCCTATGTTCAGCCCTACCTCATTGTTGTTTAAGTCTGATTTTGAGTGTGCTGTCTGCTCTCCATTTGGTTCTACCTGACCTGCTTCATGAGCATCTGTAAATTTTTTGGCTTCCTCTTTGCCCACTGCTTGCGCACTACGGGCAGACCAATAGGCGTGTTTTAGTGCATTAAACATATCTCCGTCTCCACGTTTTGCTGATGCAGGTCTTAACTCGTTTTCGAAATTTACTGCTTCTTTGGCTGCACCATCTACCTTTATTGCATCTAATTCATTAGTAGCTACAACTGCTGCTTCGGCTTTATTAAGTCCCCTTTTTTCTAAAAAGTGCATTTCAAAGAGTTTGATTTTTGTTAGCATCAAACCAATAGAAACAGGAGGAATAGGCATCATCCCATCAGGGTCAATAAACCGCAACGGATTATCAAAACAATACACATAAGGACTATACCTCCGCATTTTATCAGCTAAGGGGTCTATCTGGTTGAAACTGCCTTTTTGTGGGTCATAACCTCTATTCACAAAATCGTAACCCTCCAGCCCTAAATCTTCGGTTAGTTCTTTGCCACCAAATAACTGTTGATTTTTATATTTTTCATTCAACACATAATCCAGCCCCTTCAACGTCATTCCAAACGGTTCATAATGATTTTCCTGAATAATCACAGCTTTCTCCGTACCGTAAACTTTTAAGTCCAATTCGTCAAAAAGCACGTCTTTTTCACTTTCATTACGCAAACTTACGACCACAAAACCATCAGTATCAAAGGTTAAACTATCCTGTAAGTTTTCCCAAAAGTACTCCCCTTTTTCGGAGATTTGGGTTGTTTTTGTCTGCAATAATTCGGTAAGCAAACTGTCTTTATAAACCGCAATTTCTATGTAGCCTTTGGGCTGTGGGTTTCTCAAACCTACTAAGGTTTGAGAAACCTTAGTAGGTTTAACAAAGAGGTTTTTAATAAATGGAACAACAGCTAAAATATTGAAATTCAATGATTTAGATTTCGTTTCGCCACCAATATTTATGTCTTGAATAGCCAACAAAGCACCTGCTGCTGTTGCAGTTTTTAGTGTTTTTTCGGCAACAGTAGGTAAATTTTCAATCGGATTTATAACTTTTTCATTATCATACGTAGCCCTTGCAGACAAAGTAAGTTTTCCGTCTTTTTCTACTCGTAAAGTACGTGAACTGATACTACCTTTGTTTTTTGCCAACCTTGCAGAACTTCTGCCTTCGGCTGCTTCTTGGTCTGTTCTTGTCAATTCAATATTACTAAAATCCTTCTCCTCTTTCGCCAAACTATCCACTTCCATCGACAACCGCAAACCCTCCACCTGCGGCACATCAGGTGCAAAAGTCATTCTCACATTGCCCAAATGGTCTTTGTAGTGGTATTGAAAAAGCCCCCTAACCCCCGAAGGGGGAGTTTTTTGAAAAATCATACGCCCTTCGGCAGTGCCAAACTCTTTGAGTTCTCCATTTTCATAGAGAAAACCATTGGCGTAGGTCATTATTTTGGTAGGTTTACCAACTTCCTCTACTGTTTTGCTCAGCTTCACTCCCGCCGCATTATAACTGTACGTTATTTTTCCTTTGCCTGTAAAAACGACTTCACTCGGCAAATTTAACCGATTGTAAGCAATTTTCTCTATCTTTTTGTTCAAATCTTTTATCAAATTGCCATTGTCGTCATAAGCATAGTCGGGGGTATTGCCGTCGTTGTCCCCATTGTCGAAGTCGGGCAAGTCCCGTTGAGAGGTGGCGTAGTCATAAACGGAGGAAAGACGGTTGGAGTTGTTGGTTCTTTCGTAAGAATAAGCCATGTTGTCCATGATGTCATAGGTAAAATCAGGCAGTCCGTTGGCGTTGGTCGTAAGTTGGGTTACACCACGACGGTACATACTGTTGATATTTCCGTTTTTGTCGTAAGTCGTGGCGGTGTTGTAGTTGTTGTTTTCGGTTGCGTTGGCAGAAACAAAAGTAGATTTAACTAACCTGTTCAGGTTGTCGTATTCGTAAGTAAAGCCACGTGCTGTGTTATCTCGGCGACTAATCCACGTTTGGGCTGCTATGTTGCCGTTGTATTGCCGCACACCGTTGGCTATCAGGCTGTTATTCAGTGTGTTATAGTGCAGTGCAAAAGCAAAGAGGTTTCCGTTTTGGGCTGTGCCACTCAATTTGCCCCCATTCAGGGCAAGCAACCAACCCCGAATGTTATAATCAAAGGTCATGCTTTGGATAAATTCCCCTGCTCCGTTGCGGTGCAGCTTTTTGTTGCTTAACTGCCCTAATTCGTTATAGTTATATTGTGCCAAACGGACTGGTACATTTTGGTATTGACCCAACAATTAATTACCTACTAAACACCGCATCGTAATCAAGTACATTACCATAATCAACTAAGCTGTCTATTACCTTTTTATTTTTCAATACAAATTTGTTACTATTCACATCAATATAGTATAATGTGCTATAAACTTTAAATTTTTGATTTACCAAAGTATCAATATTTTCTCCTGTAAAGCTAATTTCACGATATTTTTCAGAAAATAGTACATATCCTTTTTTAGAAAAAATAGCATCCTCTTTTTCAGAAAATCTACATAATTCTACCTCATTATCATTAAGTTTTATATAAAACAAAATCAACATTCCTAAGTCATCTTGACAAGAAACCAACAATTTATTTTTATCAAAAAACACATAGTTTTTCGCAAATACTTTATTGTTTTTTTTAATTAAAATTCCTTTGTAATTAAAATTTAAACATTGATTAAACTGAAAAAATGTAGGTAAATAAAATTCTTTCTGCCTTAACAAGTCAGTTATGTAGATACTACTATTTGCATAAGAATATCTTATTTTTAGTTGATATTTTTCATTTAAAATATCAACTAATTTACAAGTATCTAAATAAAATGTTTTATTCTCAATTTTTTGCTTTGCTTCATTACAAGAAATTGAGAGAAAAAACATTAATAAACCAAAAGCAATATTTAAAAGGTGCATATTTGTATTATTTTTTGTTAAATTCTTCTTGGATTTTCTTTATTTCACTTGATAAATTTGTTAGTTGATTTTTCTGCTCTACAAGTTGAGTATGTTTTTGAGATTGAGCATTAAACTGAGAAGATAGGGAACTTGCTTCCTCGAAATTTTCACTAAGTATGGCACTGTTTATTTTAGTAAAAATATTATGCAAAGATTTAGAAGATGCCTCGACTTGCGAGGTTTTATCTTCTACCATCTTATCTACGGTTGCACCAAAAAGTTTGATTGTAGTTTGCATTTGCCTCATTAAAGAAGAACCATAATCAGCAGACTGCCCAGCAGTAGGTACAAAATAAGCTGGATATTTTTGATAACTACTGTTACATCTCATAAATAAGTGCCTATTTTTTATTTTACTTTTTTTGGTTATCTTTGTGCTATGAAAAGTCCCGCCATAGTTTTGAGTTCCCTACAACGTGAATTCTTAACCACCTTATCCAAACAAACTACAGGCAGTTCTCGTGATAGAGAACGGGCAACAATTATTTTACATCTCTCTGATGGTTTGTCAGGTCTACAAGTAAGTAAGTCTTTAGGTTT
>JAAFKA010000003.1:123393-304143 GCA_013299115.1 Cytophagales bacterium | reverse complement strand
CACAACGGAAAAGGCTTGGCGAAGGCGGGGAAATCTTAGCACAAAAGCCCAAATAAAGTACAAAACCCCAATTATATTCTAAAGTTCAAATAAGCACTTTTGCCCCGCTTTCGCCAAGCCAATGTTGGTAGCCGTTTTTATTGTTTTCGCACTTCAAATGTAAGGATTTGCATAAATTTTCTTATTTCAGGTAAGTCTTTATAGACCTTAGTCAAATTATCAGGAACGACAAAAGCATCTAAAACTTCTTTCAAATATCCACTTTCAAGTGCTTGTGGTATGCTGTCTGTTTCATAAACCTTTTGCTTAAGTGCTGGCTTGGCTTCAAAATCTCTGTAATTTGTCTTATCAAAATCGTCCATACAAGAAGCAACTAAAATTTCAGAACTTGGATAAAGTATTAAAGGTAAAATAAGAGGTAGTTGCAAGTAATTATAACCTTGTTCTACCATTTTATTGTAAAACTCCTCAATCGCAAGCCATATAACACTGTTGATTGAGTATGACCACTGCTCAAAATATTTTTGTTTTGAGCCTAATATTCTTTCAGCATCACCATTCAATATCAATATATCTTTGTTTGTCAAGTCAGTTTCCTTGTCTTTGGCAAATTTACCAATAGCAGTAAATAGAATTTGACTAATTTGCCTTCTAAAATCAAGGGCAAAATCACCAAACAAAGAATATTTTTCAAGATGTGATTTAGAAATGTATTCTGAAAGGGAATTTGTAATGTTTAGATTTTCAAATTGAAAAAAATTATCATCTTCTAATTCAACAAAATGGTGATGCTGAAAAACGGAAGCAATAAACTTCTTTAGGACAAGAAAATCACTATAACCGTCCCTTATGATAGCAACTTGTGGATTCATAAATATCGATAGCTGGTTATAATTCTGCTAAAACACCATTATAAAATAGTTCTGTTAAGGCGTGAGGTCTTATGTGATAAACACCTTCTTGTTCAGTAACTTCTTCTTCTTTTATAGAACCAAATCTAACAAGGGGTTTAATTGCTTCATTGAGATTTGTAACTTCACTTACATAACCTTTTTTCTTTTTAAGATGAACATTATATACACGGTCAATTCTATCTGCAAACTCTCTAATAACCGAAGGGCTATGCGAAGTAAGAATGAATTGTGTTTTATTGCCATTTTCAGAAGTTCCAACCAACCATTTAAGAAATTCAGCCAAGTTTTTTTGGTTTATTCCATTTTCAACTTCTTCAATCATAATGACTGATGGGGGACGTTTCATAGCACATAATAGTGCGACCGCTGCTGCTTTGGCTAAACCGTCTGAAATTTTATCGGGTTCAAAAAAAGGAAAGTTAGAGTTACCCATATCAAATTGCCACTTTACTTGTCCTCTATCAACGTGAATACCTACAAAACTGTCTTCAAATCTTTTGAGAAAACCTAAGAATTTGTTATATGTTTCGCTTTCTTCTTCTTTAACATATTTAATGAGTTCTTGGAAATTTGTTCCTTCTTTGCCTATTTCGCTGGCAATATTTGGACGTTTTCCATCTCTAAACTCACGTATGAAATCCCTTTTTAAAGCAGGTTTAGGACTTCCATTTACATAAATAGTAGCAAAGGATTCTCCTTTTAGCATTGAGGGTTGAAAATTATAATAGTACAAAAAGGCTAAAGACCTAAAAAAAATGTCAATTAACTCTACTATTTCGCTACTTGGTTCTTGCTGTCGTATTATAGTTCTTAGCAATAATTCATTTGTTTGTTCAGAAAATCCATTTTCATATTTTTTATCGTTTAATGTTAGTCGTTCTTTACAACCTACCTTTTCCTTATCAAAACAATACAATTCAAGTTGATAAGTGATTTGTATATCATCTTTATGCCACTCACAGTTAAAAATGATAGGCGTATTATTATTACTCAAGCTATGCCTATTTGCGAAATAATAAGAGTTTTTAACAGTCTTATCTTTGTCACTATCAGGAAAAGCATTGCTAACAAGTTTAGAGAAAAAACTTAAACCTGCAAGTAGATTGCTCTTGCCTGAATTATTAGAGCCTATTACTAAAGTTAAATCTTGCAATTTTAACTCAGTATTTAGATGTGTTCTGAAATTTGATATTCTGAAAATTTTAAACATATGTTATAAATTTATTTTCACAAAATTAGTCATTTTTTCCGTATTTCCAAAATGGCTACCAACGACTCGTTGGGTTTGCGAAGTTGCAAAAAAAATCGTTGCGTAGCAACGAAATTTTTTTTGCAATTTCGCAAACTCAAAGTTGTGCGAAGTGCGAAGGCGTAGCCGAAGCATTTCGCACAACTTTGAGTGTAACCCAACGAGTCGTTGTTCAAAATGCGAGGCTACGCCTCGCATTTTGAACAACGGAAAAGGCTTGGCGAAGGCGGGGAAATCTTAGCACAAAAGCCCAAATAAAGTAGTTTAGCCCCAATTATATTCCAAAGTTCAATAAAGCACTTTTGCCCCGCTTTTGCCAAGCCAATGTTAGTGGCTGTTTTCATTTTTATCAACTAATTTTTTATAAATATAATCTACTACACAATTAACAATATCTGCATTTTGATGATTTGATAAAACTACAATTCCTATTTGGTTTTTTTTGTCAAAGAGTAAAAGACAAGAATTTCCGAATGTATCTCCATCTTTTTGCAAATATCCATTCTTAATATCCCAGCCCAAACTTACTTTATGTTTATCATCTGTGTAGTATGTTTCTTGAGAAATTCGCACTGCACTTTGTAAGTTGGTTTTTGAAACCCCAAGTTGTAATTTTAAATATTTTAACATATCAACCGCATTTGAACAAAGTCCGCCTGCGGGCTTAACATCTCCTAAAATTATGCTTTTTTTTGAATTTCCATCTTCATCATACAGTCCTGCCACATTACTTGTTTTTGCTTTATTTAATGATGTATATCTCATACTCATTGGAGTTAGGATATTTTTTTGTAATAATTCATCATAACTAAGTTGGTTTTTTTTTGCAAGAATATAACCTAAAAGAGAGAATGTGTAGTTATTATATTGATACTTTCTAAAATTGATAAGTGTATCAGTCTTAATTAAAATATCTAATAAATAGTTTATATCCACAAATTGAAAAGGATTAGTTGCATCTTTTTGCACCAAATCATTTAAATACTTATCATTTGATAAGTTTGGTAACCCAGATTGATGACTTGCCAAATCAGTAATTTTTACTTTGTTTACTATATTATTGTGTAGGATATTAGAATTAAAAAAAGCATCAATAAATTCTGATTTATTTATTCTGTTATTTGCTATTTCTATGCTTAATAGTAAACCAGTAAAGGTTTTGGTAGCAGAACCTATTTCAAAAATAGTATGCTTAGTAATTGGTTCATCTGTCTCTTTATTTTTATTTCCAAATTGATAAAAAAATGTTTTATTGTTTTTTAAAATACCAATACTAAGTCCTACGTTTGGGTATTTTTGTTTAATTCCGTTTTGTCCATAAAACAAACTATCAATTATTAGTTTTGTTTTTTGGGCGAATACAGATTGTGTTAAAAAAAGTAAGAATATAATGAATATAATTTTTATTTTTTTCATTTTATGTTTGAAGTATTTAAAATAGCCACTAACGACTCGTTGGGTTTGCGAAGTTGCAAAAAAAATCGTTGCGTAGCAACGAAATTTTTTTTGCAATTTCGCAAACTCAAAGTTGTGCGAAGGCGTAGCCGAAGCATTTCGCACAACTTTGAGTGTAACCCAACGAGTCGTTGTTCAAAATGCGAGGCGTAGCCTCGCATTTTGAACAACGGAAAAGGCTTGGCGAAGGCGGGGAAATCCGTAGCACAAAAGCCCAAAATAAGTACAAATCCCCATTTATATTCCAAAGTTCAATAAAGCACTTTTGCCCCGCTTTCGCCAAGCCAATGTTGGGTGTTCGTTCTTTTTAGTTTTAAGTATTCTTCTTCTTAGTTTCCCAAAACTCGTGATTTTTGTCTAAGAATACAACTTGAAAAATGTTATCTTCAAAATATCCAATTACACATTCTTTTCCTTGTATGTGCATTGAACACCAAGTTACATCTGGGAAAATGTGTTTAGGGTGTTCAAAACTCGATTCAGGTGGAAAACTAACTTTTGTATATTGTTTAATAACACCTTCTGTTATTGCTTGAACTACCGTTTTTTGGCAAATCTCTCAAAGTTTACTTATAGCAAGGGCTAATAATTTCTCGCCTTCCCAATCTTCAAAACTTTGTCCTTGATTTCTATCAAAATCCTTAAAACTCAATACTATTAAAGGTTCTTTTTTACTTTCTCGAATTTCAAGACCTTTCATCTCCCTTTTGTATGCGGAAGGTTCTCTTTCCTTAAATTTGTTCTGTTTCCCTTTTTTCATACAAAAGTTCGTTTAATTTTTTATCAATATTGAAATAAGGGATTGCACCATATTTACCTTCCAAGTAGTTTTTATCAAATGCTGATTTATTTCTGACTGTATCTGTTTTGAAATCTGCCAATGAAGTCAATTCTGACACGCCAAATTGATTTTTTTCAACAAACCAAATTTGGTCTCGTCTAAAAATTTCTTTATTCAAAAGAGAAACATCGTGAACAGCACAAATCAGTTGAGCGGAACTCCTATTAAAACTATGAAAGAAATCTATTAACCTCAATGTTAGGTGACTATGTAAACGAGATTCAAGTTCATCAACAATTAAAACTTTCCCTTTCTGCAATGTATCATACCAAGGACCAAGCAAATAAAGAAGTTTCTTTGTTCCTTCGGACTCTTGTTGGTCAAAATTAAATGGAACAGTTTCAATTAAAATATTATTTTCATCATATTTTCTGTGATAAGTGATTAATTGGTCTCTTTTAGGCTGTTTGGATTGTATTTTTTGTATGCTTGTTAAAAGGTTGATAATTTCTTCATCTTTTCCCTTTTCCCTAAGTGTTTCCAAACTAACTTCATTAACATCTTCCTCTGTCGTTGAAAGATTAGAGATTTCCAAGTATTTTATAAAATGTAAAACCCAACTAAAAAATTGATTATCAGATTTTAATTTATCAATAGTGTAACGTTTGTGCAAACGGTCGTGAATACCGTTTATAAGATTAAAATTCCCAAACCATTTGATGAGGTTATTTGAAATTTCTGATTTTTGAAGGTATGCAAGATAAGATAAAAATAGTACATTTTCTTTAACATCTTCTTCCTTACCAATAGCCTCTTTGAAAGCAGATTTATTGATTTCAATACTTTGTAAATCTCTTTTAAAGAGATAAACTTCTTTACTTGTTGTATGAAATAACCACTCTGCAACAACTTTGTCAAAGTCTAATTCAAAACCATAACGATATTTTACGCCATTTTGAATGAAGGAAATTTCAAAAAAACTTGTTTCTTTTTCAGATTTTGAACTTAAAGCAAATTTTTCCAATGGAAATGTTCTTTCATTATTACCCATCAAAGCATCTCTAAATGAATTGAGAACAGTTGCTTTCATAAAGTTTATTGCTTCAAATAGGTTACTTTTCCCACTTGCATTATTTCCATAAACGATAGCGGACTTGAGTAAAGTTAAGTTGTTATCAATTTCTATGGTATGACTGTCCTTATACTCCTTAAAGGACTTTGCAGCAACCATTGAAAAAGTTGCTAAGTCTTTGAAAGAAAGGAAATTTTCTACACTAAATTCTATCAACATTTTTAATCGTGTTTAGATTGATTTCGTGTGCAAAGGTAAATACAAAATTTGATTTTTGCAAAAAAATAGCAAATTTTTATTTTTGATAGAGTTTTATTTGGGTAGTTTTTTAGAATGACACCCAACGACTCGTTGGGTTTGCGAAGTTGCAAAAAAAATCGTTGCGTAGCAACGAAATTTTTTTTGCAATTTCGCAAACTCAAAGTTGTGCGAAGTGCGAGGCGCAGCCGAAGCGTCTTCGCACAACTTTGAGTGTAACCCAACGAGTCGTTGTTCAAAATGCGAGGCGCAGCCTCGCATTTTGAACAACGGAAAAGGCTTGGCGAAGGCGGGGAAATCTCAGCACAAAAGCCCAAATAAAGTAATTTAGCCCCATTTATATTCAAAAGTTCAATTTAGCACTTCTGCCCCGCTTTCGCCAAGCCTATGTTGGGCGATGTTTATTTTTACGCCACTTTCGTAATTTTCGAGGGGTTCGAATAGTTTTTGAATTTGCATTTTTTGTGGGTCATATTCGGTTTTGATTGGTACAGAAATATGAACTTTTGAAGTCAAAACTATAGGTGTATGGTCTATTTCTTCAGGGTTTTTGGGCATATAAAAATGTTCTTTTAATTCTTCCCAATCACAATCTCGCAAAGTTACTATTTTGTCTAAATAATAACTTACCCAAGAATTACCCACTTTTGAAATAGGTTTGACTTCTTCTAATTTGCTCCTTGTTATCTCTACATATTCGTTATCTAACTCAAAACCAATGTATTGTCTGCCTAATCTTTTGGCTGCAATGGCTGTTGTGCCTGTTCCATTAAAAGGGTCAAGGACAATATCATTTTCGTCTGTGGACATTAAAATTATTCTTTCCAACAAATGAATGGGCAACTGACAAGGGTGTTCATCTCTGTATTTGTTGTGTTTAATACGGTGAATATCAGTCCAAACGTCTGAAACCAAGGAACCAAAAGGGTGTAAAATTGCCTTTTTTCCGCCATAATCTTTTGATAAATATTTACTTTTTCTATCTCTTTTGTGTGGATAACGTACTTCGTAAAATTTTAGTTGTTTAATATCTTTGGCATAAAATAAAATTCCGTAGTGATTAGGTTGCAACGTTTTTCCCATTGGCATAGTAGGAGCATCCCATGAAATCCAATGTTTAAATTCTGCTACTTTATTCAAAAAACCTGCATAATAAGTAAGCCATTTTGGAATATTGTGCAGATAAATTGAGCCTGTGGGCTTTGTAATTCGCACCATTTCCAAAATCCAACTTTCGCACCAATCCAAATATTCTTGCAAAGCCAAACTATCTTTATAGGATTTGTAACCTTTTTTGAGGTTAAAAGGTGGGTCTGCAAAAGTCATATCCACTGAATTATCAGGAATTTGTTTTAATAATGCTAAACAATCTCCTTGATGTATTTTATTCAAATAGGTTTCTATCATTTCAAATTTTGTTTTAGGTATTCTTTAAATCTTTCTAATTCGTCTTTGTGAAATGTAAAAACTTCGTCAAAGGCTGTAACCATTCGCATTAAATCTCCTTGCCTTGCATACCAACCAATTCCATCAACAAAACCCACAAATTTTGCATTGGGGTAATATTCTTGTATCAGTTTTTTGATATTGCCTTCAGTTTTTGACTTGTCGCCTTGTCCTGATGAAGTTGTTACCAAAAACGAACTTTCTATGATAATTTGAGGATTTTCTTTGTTAGGCAAAATGAAATCCATTGTACGTTTTTCATTAAACTTGTTTTCGAATAACTCTGTTAAATCTCCTTTTTCGTGAGTAATTTTGAGTTCGTCTAACAATGTTTTGATTAAATATTCAGGGTTATTTTCTGCTTGTCCTGCATAACTTCCCTTTTCCTTATAACGTACCAATGTATCAATCATTGCAGGAGTTTCAAATTTCAGTTTAGAAATTGACAATTTTTTGAGTTCAAAAAGTGGCAAAGTTTGGGCTAAAAATGGAATGGTTGCACCTTCAAAAAACAGGTTTACGAGCCCTTTTCTAAAAAACTCGTTTTTCTTAACCAAATTCTCTAATTTGCTATCTCCCCACTCTTTCAGAACTTCCAATTTCTCTAATTCCTACCACTTATCTTTGACTAACAATTTTGCAAGTTCTTGATTTTCAGCCACTCGCACAACAGTAATCAACCTTTTTAGGCTTTCGTTTGCAAAACCTGTCAAAGCCAACAAAGCACGCAAACCATTTTCTTTTTCAGCCAATAAGTTCTCGAACAACTCTTTTTTAAGCCCTTGCGTATCCACTTGGTTTTTAAGAACAAGTAAAGTTTCGGTTAGAGAGTTGATATAACTTTCGTATTTGTCCTGAAAAACAGGGTTGTAAAAGTAGAAAGTGTTTTTGTCGATAACGGTTTTGTATTTTTGTTCTCATAATTTGGTAGTGGTAAAAAAAGTATGATAGTCTAATAAATTGACAATGAGTTAGTTATCTTTGTAAAACCTTCTAAAATTATACAATTATGCTAACTTGTCCTCATTGTCAAAGCACAAAAATAAATAAAAACGGCAAAAAGCCAACTGGTATTCAAAATTTTTTATGCCGTACTTGTAAAAAACAATTTCAATTAGCATATAAAAAAAATGGGGCGAATCCCGTCATTAAAAAATTAGTCATCAAAGCATTGTGCCGTAATTCAGGCATAACAGATATAGAAAATATCTTTGAAGGGGGCTGCCACCAGCTCAGTAAACCTTACATTTTACATACATTGGTCAGTTATGCAGAAAATCTGGATATTAAACCACAAAAACAGCATTATGAAAGTTTACAAATTGATGAATTTTGGACTTACGTTGGCAGTAAAAATAATAAAAAATGGCTTCTCTAAGCTTATTGTCCGCAAAATAGTGAAATAGTAGGTCATGTTTTTGGTGACAGGAGTGAGGAAACTATTAAAAATCTGTATGCTCAACTGGCAACAAATAAGATTGCAGTAGATGAATTTTGTACTGATAATTGGAAAGCTTTTGCGAAAATATTGCCAAAAAATAAGCATAAAATTGGAAAAAAGTACACCAAAGATATTGAGGGAAATAATACTTACATTCGGTCAAGAAATAGAAGAACAGTACGAAAAACTTGTGGGTTTTCGAAAAAATTGGAAAATCATGAGGCAGCTATGAAAATATGTATTTATTGTAAAAATTACAATTATTGTTGAAAAAAGTATCATACTTTTGTTACCACTACCCATAATTTATGTTATAAGGTCATTCTTGTTTGCGGTTGTGAGCAAGCACGTAAAATGCACAGTATGCTACAAAAATATGCGGACTGAAGTCCGCACTACAGGTTACAGGCTGTCCAACGGGCTTTTGATGGCTGCTAAGTTTTTCTTGCTCACGTGTGTATAACGCAAAGTGGTTTTGATGTCGTTGTGTCCCAGCAGTTCTTGAATAAACTTTACATCTGTACCATTTTCAAGTAAATGTGTAGCAAAACTATGGCGAAGTCCATGTATGCCTATGGTTTTGTTGATTTTTGCTTTTTGCATTGCCTCCTGAAACACTTTTTGACAACTGCGTATGCTATATTTTTCTCCAATTTGCCCCTCAAACAAATATTTTTTGGGCTTATATTGTTTGTAATATTCCCGCAACTGTTCCAAAATACTTTGAGGCAAATTTACATACCTGTCTTTTTTGCCTTTTGCTTGTTCTATCAAAACCTGCATTCTTTGACTGTCTATGTCCGTTATTTTTAGGTTGACAATTTCACTCACTCGCAAACCCATTCCGTAGCAAAGCTTGAGCATCGTGTTGTGTTTCAAATTGGCTGTAACCGCAAACAGTTTCTTAATGTCTTTCGTGTCTATCACTTTGGGCAAAATAGACGGTTTTTTAGGTCTTGGAATTTCCATAAAAAACTTTTCACGTTTTAGCACTTGTTCAAAATAAAACTTTACTGCATTTAACCGACTATGTAAGGTATTTTCAGAAAGTTTTAATTTATTGGTGCAATATAAAAAATAACTTCGCAGTTTTTCGGCATCGAGGTCATCAACGGGCTTGTCTTTCAGGAGTTGTAACAACTGCCCAAATTCATTGCGATAGGTTGTAATAGTGCTTAGACTATAGGCTTTGAGTTGCAAAGTTTCTATGTATTTGGTCATTGCAGGCTGGTTGATGGCGTGAATAGTTGCCAAATTTTCTTTGTTTAGAATTGGCTTAGGTTGTAAACCAAATTTTTCACGATATTGCGGACTATCCAACACATACCATGCTTTTTGGGTCTGGCTCCACCGCACACCCACTAAGGTTTTTACCCACTTCATCAAGTCAGGAGTAGATAAAAAACGAATAAAAATAACTTCTTGTTCTCGGTGTGTGGCTGGCTCGTAGGTTGGTTTTAGCTGCATTGTTTTATGTTTGTCTAAAAGGTAAACTTTTACCAATTAGTTTAAGCATATTTTTTGCCAAACTTTCCCTCACATCCTTATCCCCATCACCGTAATATCGTCGCGTTGTTCCACACCTTGCATATGGGCGTGGAGTTGCTGTTGGAGCAAAGTTTTTTGGGTAGCCAAGTCTAAGGAAGCATGGGCAGTAAGAATATCTTTTAGTTTTTGGGTACTAAATTTCTGTTTGTCTATGCTGTGTTGGTCTGCCAAGCCGTCTGTGGTGAGAAATATCATGTCGCCATTTTGCAAGTGCAGCGTAAAATTGCTAAATTCTTTGCCCTTGCCTTGTTTTTGGTGAACACCGCCAATACTTACCCTATCGCCGCGATGCTCCTCGAAAACGCCATTTTTGATATAGTACAGAGGTCTGCGTGTACCCGCAAAAGTAACTTTGGTGCTGTCGTCTTGCGTTTCTATCAGGGCAAGGCATACGTCCATGCCGTCGTTGTTTACTTTGTTGTCTTGTTTCAGTGCCTCCACAATAGCCAAATCTAAGAGAGCCAATATTTTGGCAGGCTCATATTCCCTGCGAATTTTTACTACTTCGTTCAAAATATTGCTACCCACCATACTCATAAAAGCCCCTGGCACGCCATGTCCTGTGCAGTCGACTACGGCAGTAAAAATTTTGTTGCTATCAAAAATATCTTCGCCCCCTAAGTTTGCCAACCAATAAAAATCTCCTGAAACAATATCTTTGGGCTGATACAACACAAAGTAGTCGTTTAGGGCTGCGTGCAGTTCTTTTTCACTTGGCAGAATAGTCTGCTGAATGGTCTGGGCATAACGGATACTGTCGGTAATGTTGCGGTTGCGAACTTCGAGCATATCGTAAGTGTCTTTGACCACTTTGTAAGAATTGGCGTTTGCCAAAGCTACGGCTACATAAGACGCTAAGGCTTGCAAAATCCTGATTTCTATTTCGTCATAAGCATTGTACTTTCTGCTTTGTACGGTCAATACGCCCAATACTTGGTTTTCGTACTGCAAAGGTAAGTAAATCAAGGACTTAGGCGTGTTGTCGTCTATGGTAAAATTGAGATTAGGCACATATTTTTTTGCTTCTGCTGCCAAATCATTGATAATAACAGGCTTTTTATGGTCGTGGCACCAAACCGAAAACTTGTTTTTGTCGGCTATATTTTCGGCGTGGTAGTCTATGGTTTTGTCATTGTCTATAAAGTTTTTGAACTCTATTTTGTTGTTTTTTTCATTGGGAATCCCCACACCAAAAACCGAAGAATCCATCAGTGAACTCACGTGCTTGTGCAGCACCTGCACCAGCATATTAATGTCTAACAGTGCTGTAATTTCCTGCCCTATGTTGCTTATGGTTTTGATATTTTGGTAAGCATGGTCAATCTCATTTTTTTGCTCCTCTATTTCATCTCTTTGCTTAGAAATTTTATTTTTTTGTCGGCGAATACGGCGAGCAAACAAGAAAAAGCCCAAAGCCGTAAAGAGCATAACGGCTGCTAAAACAGAGGCTGCCACCAAATAAAGTTCTTCCTCCTTTATTTTTTTGTCTTTTTCGTCTATTATTTTTTGCGTTTCCTCAAACTTAGAGTCCTTCTGTATCAAGACCTTACGCATATTGTCTATCACCTCTTTGGTTTTTTCTTGGGCTTCTTCGTAGGCAATTTCATTGGCTACTAAGGTGTTTTTCAACTGTTCGAGATACTTAAACAACGAGGCTTTTTGCTCCTCATTAAAACTCTCTTGTTTTTGCAATTTTTCGGTTACTTTCTCTATTTCCGATTGAATTTGCCCACTTTTTTGTGCCAACAGTTGCTTTTCCATTTCCAACTCATTAATCACACTGCTCAAATCTTGTTGGTACAAGGAATCAGTAATGGCAACTTGTTTGGTTGTTTTAATGAGCAAAAAGATGTCGTTTTCGTCAAAATTTCGTTTAAGAATCTGAAAACCAACTACTTCTGTCGTGGTTGTTTCAGGAAAAGGTTTGTTTGGTTGGGGCTGCACTATGTTGCGAGGGACTTGGAACTCACCATTCTTATTGGTTTTATAGAGTTTTCCGTTTAGTTTTACCTGAATTTCTGGCACCGCACCGCCCAATTCGTCTTCTACCAACACCATAATCATTTGGTTATTAAAATTCATTTGTTTGGTGGAGGTAATGGTCAGCATATTTTTTACCTCGTCGAATACAATGTGGTCTTGTGGCACTAAATTATTGCCAATAATAAAACCAATATCTGCCAATTTTTTGTCCGTTGGCAAACTCAACCTAAATTTCCCATCGGCATCAGTCATTATGAAACTTGGTTTGTCTATGCCGTCAATCGTAATTTTGGTGGCAGCTTGCGGTTTATTGTTGTTGTCTATCAGCTTGCCGCGAAGCAACAAAGGTTCATTGGTCATATAAATTTCCAATAGTTTGCTGTCTGCCATGTAGTCGTGGCGTTGTTTGCGAAGTCCCTGATACTGCACCTCTACTTTTTCAGGGGCTACGTTTTTGTGGAGCATAAACGCAAATTCGCCTTTGGCATTGCTGGAGGTTTCTATGTCGTCATTGATACTTACCTTTACACCTTGCAAGGGTTTGTTGGTTTGGTCTTTTACCACACCGTTTACCATCACGTCTTGGGCTGCAACAGGCAACAAAGACGCAAGCAAGTATAAAATACAAACAAGAAATAAAGTAGTAGATTTCATTGGTGCAATATGAATTGGTACAATATGAATTGGTGCAAATCCAAAATTATAAATTTTGAATTGTATTTTGATAACGACATTTTTAATTTGTACTTTCGTTTTGTCATTCTGAGCATAGCGAAGAATCTGACCCAGATACTTGCGAGTTGTCGCACCAGCTACGCTCAGACTGACAAAATACAAAATAATTAATAGTTTGTATCAAACTATGTATTTTTGAGCAAACATTTTAGCTAAACCTTGCAAGGTTTTCAAAACCTTATAAGGTTGGTAGCAATAAAGGTAATAATTTTTACGATGATGACAAAAAATAGCAAAAAGTTTTCAAAAATTACACAATTTTTTTTCTTTTCTCTCCAAACAATAGGGCAAATGCTGTGCCTATTTTGTTTAGTTACGCCTAATTTTTTGGTGGCTCAAGAGGCAGACGACTATGCTTTTGCCACCAATACCAACAGTAGCCTTGCCAATTTATCAGGTGCTACGGTCTTGTTGGGCAGTGGCAGCTTTATGGAGTCTTCGCAAGTAGTGCCTTTGGGCTTCGATGTGTGGTTTATGGGCGTAAGATATACAGATTTTTCGGTTAATAGCAACGGAGTCATGCAATTAGGTAAAAATAGGATTAATGTAGAGGCTAATGCTTACAATATTGGGAGTACACCTCGCATTGTACCTTTTGCTGCGGGAGCAAGCAATACAGCCATGCGTATTACAGATTGGAAAGTAGGCGGACAAATTCATTACCAAAGGCAAGGCACAAGCCCCAACAGAATTTTGATTGTCGAATGTCGCAATATGCACGTAAACAATGATGCTCCCGACCCCAACGCAACTTTTCAAATTTGGCTATACGAAACTGCTCCTTTGCCCGCCACCACACAAGGCGGAAGGATAGAATTTAGGTATGGTATGATGCAATGCAGCACCGATGCCATTACAGGTGGCAACCGAATAGGTTTTGGAAGTAGTGATACACGCAATACATTCAAGGGTGTAGATGTTACCAAAAATCCCCCAGTAGCAGGCATAGGCACTACAGATTTTAGTTCTCCCTTGCCCAAAGGCATCATTCCTGCTTTGCATAGCCCTAATCCTAATCAGTCGAGGATTTTTTCGTTTGAGTCCCCCGCACCTGATGGGCAGGCTTTTAACCTCAAAGGCAGCACTTCGGCAGCTAACGCCATTGTTTTGACTTGGGAAGAAAACGCAACCAATGAAGTAGGTTATGTGATTTACAAGTCGAAAGATGGCAGAAATTATGAATTTCTTACACAAGTGAACAACGCCAAAACCTTTACAGACACAGAAGTTGTGCCTTGCACCAATTATTTTTACAGAGTTTACACCGTAACCGAAGGCAAATTGGGCGTATTGCAACCTACTGGTAGCTTGACCTACCAAATCAACCAAGCTGCTGCCCTGAATTTAGAAGGCAAGTTTTTTGTTTGCGAGGCAAATCCCAGTTCATCGAGTGAAATTACAGTAGCCAAAGCCGATGACTTCAAAGAAATTATTTGGGCTACTTCCACAGGCGACACCCTCAAAAGAGGTAATGGTTTCAAAGCAGCCAAACAGGGGAGTTATGTAGTGGTCGGCGTGCAAAAAGATGGTTGTAGGGTAAGCAAAACCTTTGCTGTTACGCCTTGCTGCCCTGTTTTAGTTCAAATACCAACGGCTTTTACACCTTTTAATACGCCATCGAACAATATTTTTTTGGTAAAGCACGAAAATACAACCTTTTTTGATATGAAAATTTACAACCGTTGGGGTATGCTGGTTTTCAATTCCAATAATCCAGACACAGGCTGGAATGGAAGATTTTATGATGGAACACCTATGCAAGCCTCTGCTTATCAGGTCATTGTGGAATACAAAGGCTGCAAAGATGGCGAACTTTTTAGAGAAGTGAAAAGAGAGGTGTTGTATTTGATAGAATGATATTTGTAATGGACTTGTTTAGTTGGGAAAGCTATAACATTTTTTGCACACAGATAACACTGATTTTATGGATAAAAGGTTGATTTTCTTAAATGTTAAAAATTAATTTAAGGTTTTACTCCCATTACCAGCACATCATCAGTTTGTTCGTGTTTGCCTTTCCATTCCTCAAAAGCTGTGTGCAGTCTTGTTTTTTGCTCATCAAAAGGCAAATTACTTATCTCGAACAAGAGGTTTCTAAATTTTTTGACCATAAATTTTTTGGTTGTTTTATCTTGTCCGCCAAATTGGTCTTGATAGCCATCAGAAAACAAATAGAAAATATCGTCAGCTTGCAAAGGCAGTGTAGTGGTTTCAAAAATTTTTTCTTTCTTAAATTGACTACTTCCAATCGGAAATTTCGAACCTTTGATTTCGTGTATTGCCCCTTGCCTTATGTAGTAAAGAGGGTTTTTTGCCCCTGAAAAGTGTGCTTTTCTTTCGCCATTGGCAGTTTCTTCTATAACTAAAATTACGATGTCCATGCCATCATTTTGCGAATTGCCTTGTTTTTGCAAGGTATGAATCACTTTTTTGTCCAATTCGTGCAAAATTTGGTGAGGAGCAGTAATTCGTTTTTCGTTGATAATTTCGTCTAACAAAGCATTGCCCATCACAGTCATAAAAGCCCCAGGCACGCCATGCCCTGTGCAGTCGGCTGCTATCAAAATTCTGAAACTTTTTTTGGGAGTAGTATCAATTAAAAGTTGCGAAAACCAGAAAAAATCTCCCGACACAATGTCTTTGGGCTTAAAAAAGATAAATCCTTTGTCGAAGTTTTGCAAAATTTCGTCTTCTCCGCCCAAAATAGCTTTTTGTATCCGTTGGGCATACCGCAAACTATCAGTGATGCTTTCATTTTTATGGTTGATTAGTTTTTCGTAGGCTTCGTGTTCATACCGAAAGCCGCTAACAATCAAAAACAATAAAATAAACGTGAAAACAAGGTTTGAAAAATAGGCATACTCCAATAATTCGTGAACATACAAAGGTGGAATGTATTGATGCGAAATTTTAATGGAGAGGAAAGAAAAACTTACCAAAAACAAAAAAACAAAAATTACTTTGAGTTTGCGAAAGAAAATAAGGGGCAAAATAAAACTTGCAAACAAAATATTTTCTACCCCAGCTTCGCTGCCAAAAAGAATGGCACTAAACGTAAAATACAGGGTCATGGCTATGCAAAAAAATACACGAGCCACCACATAGCGGTGTATATTATTCAGAAACAATGTACCCACGCCCAGCAAACAACCCAGTACATTGGCTACAATTCCCTCTGTTACTTGCAACAAGAGGGACACAGGCAAATAGGCTGCAAAAATCATAGACCCCGCAAACGAAATTCCGTTTAATAGGCGTACTTTTTGAGCTTCCTCTGCTGCCAGACGGTCGGTAATTCCTGTAAAAATAATTTCTTGCCAAACTTTTTTCATCTCTTTGAGGACTAAATCTGTATGTAGGCATTTGATTTATCAAATGCTTTATGTTTCAATTTTAAGGTTGCCTGTTCCCTTTGTGAAAGTTTTATTAATTGCTGTGTGCCTTTCATCATTACTATGTCCTGTCCAAAAAATATTTTCCATAGCCTGTTCTATATTTTCTAAAACGGCAATCCCGCCAACAGAACCATTATTTTCTCCATTCTTTGCACCATTTCGCTGCCTGCACCGCCATAGTTGTTTGCCATAATGACAAAAACCAAAGGCTCACCCGACTGCGTTTGTACGTAACCTGTATAGCACCGCACACGAGTCATAGAACCTGATTTTGCCCTGATTTTGCCTTCGGCTGCGGTTTTTTTGCATAAATTTTTCACTGTTCCACTTTCGCCCACCACAGGCAAGGATTGGTAAAAAACAGGAAAATTACGCTCATTCATCTGCAATTTCATCATTTTCAAGAGTTGCAAAGGTTGTAAGGCATTGAATCTGGACAAGCCACTGCCGTCTTCCATAAAAAAGCCTTGCAACCCCACGCCCTTGCACTGCCAATAGTCATTGACCACCTGCACACCTGCCTCCGTAGTGCCGTTGCCCTTAATAGTCGAGCCGACTATACGCAACAAGGACTCTGCATAAAGGTTAATACTTTTGTAGTTAGTCGTTTTGATAACCTCACCCAAAGGAGCAGACAAAGTAGTATGAAACCTCTGCAAATTTAGTTGGGGTTGAAGTTGCAAAGTATCGGGCAAGTTCGGATTTTTGGCAACCAAATTATAACCTTTGTTGCGTTGTACTTGGGCTGTTTGGTTTACTGTTATGCCGTTGATTTTCAAGGTCTTAGTTAGTTCCTGCACGCAAAACAAGGGTGGGTCTGGTATGGCACCTTTTACTATAAATTCGTTTCTTTTGGCGGGAATAGTGCCTGTCAAAATGCGTGTGTAACTTTGCGGACTGCCATAAATGATGGTATTGTCGCCCGAATTAGGACTTCCTGCCTTAATTTGGTTGTAAAGCACTAAACTATCCATTGGCGGATAGACTTTTAACAAATGTGTGCTGTCGCCTTCTTTGTCCCCACTTTTTAGGCGAAGGTAATAGAGATTTTCGTGAAAATTCAGCCCATAACTTCCTGCCCCGTAGCCGCTGCCAATGTCTTCCCAAACCCAACGGTTGTGTATGGCTTTGCTGTCAAAAATATTGTCATCAGCTATCACTGCCCCAGTTATTCGTTTAATTCCCAACTTTTCCACTGAATAAAACCACTCGCAAAGCAAGTCGTCTTTGTTGTCTATGCCCAATGTAGGGTCGCCACCGCCTGTTACGTAGAGGTTGCCCTGCAAAGTGCTGTCTTTGATAGTGCCACTGTAAGCCAAATGCGTAAGAAACCGAAAATCTTTGCCCAATAAATTCAGAGCCGTAGCCGTCGTGATGGTTTTCATCACCGAAGCCGTAGCCATACTTTGTTGGGCGTTGTGAGCCACCAACACCGTATCTGCCTTGCCGTACATGGCAGCAAAACCAAAAGTGGCGTGCTGCATGGCTGGTTCTTGCTGCATCTGTTGCAAAAAATTTTTCAACGAATCGGCAGCTACCCTTCGCAACGAATCTCTTTGGTGTATAAATTTTAAAGAGTCGGCAACAGCTATTTTCTGACCTAAACAAGGTATAGCAAACCAAAAGTTTAGAACTGTAAATACAAAGCTAAATAGAGAAAAATATTGACGATAACGCATACAAATTACTTTTGTGAATAAAATTTTAATCATTTCTAAGGCAATTCTAAGGTTAATTTTTATCAAGGTATCAATAAATGTATTAGCTTTGTTTCAAAGGCTAAGTATTTTAGTCATTTTTCATTTTTATTGTGAATTTTTAGTTTGGCTTTACAATCATAGTTGTTTCTCGAAAAAGGCTGTCCTGTTGGGTAAGCCTTTTTTTATTGTTAAGAATGCTACACCCTTACCGCCATTATCAGCATATCATCAGTCTGTTCGTTGTTGCCACGCCACTGTAAATGCCTGTCTATCAGCATTTTTTTCTGCTCGGCAAGAGGTTTGGTGTGGATTTCTTGCAACAAAACCCGCAACTGTTTGTTCATAAATTTCTTGTTTCTTGCCCCACCAAATTGGTCTTGGTAGCCGTCAGTACAGAGGTAAATGGTTGTGGGTATGTGCTGCTGGTCGGCAGCTAAGGCTATGGTGTGCTTGGTGTAAGTGCGGTGATGATTGCCTGTGTGTCCGCCGCCGCCTATTGGTTTTTTATCACCTTTTATCTCGAACAAATTATTGTCGAAGTGCGTAATCATTTGTTGTTCATTCAATTTGAATTTGGTGATGCTTGTCCAAAATTCACTTTCGGTGCGGAGAATGTAGTCCTGCACCACAAAAATTGGGTTCATTGCCCCAGCAAACTCTATGACTTCGTGCTGTTTGTCTATGATGCAAACGACGGCGTCCATGCCATCTTTGTTGTCTGTGGTTTCCTGCCTCAATACGTGCCTTACGCCTTTGTGGAGTTCGGAGAGAATTAAATCAGGCGAATGAATATTTTTTTCTTTGACTATTTCGTTCAACAAGTCATTGCCAATCATACTCATAAAAGCCCCTGGTACGCCATGCCCTGTGCAATCGACTACGGCAATCACTGCTTTGGGCGTCATGTGATAAAAATTAGAGGCAAGCAAAGGGTCAATGGCTGCTTTCGTATGTTTTTCGTAACCTGCCAAACGGCTTTCAATCGTATCGTCAATCGTAGGAGCAAACCGAATAGCCAGCCTGTCGCCACTCAAATCATGCTGCACTTCTCTTACTTCTATCTCTTGGCTCTTTACTTCTGCAAACCAATAAAAATCTCCACTCACAATGTCGCGTGGCATATAGAGTACAAAAGATTGGGGCAAAATGTCCTGTATTTGTTGTTCCGTAGGCAGAATGGCTGTTTGTATCCGTTGGGCATATTCTATGCTGGACTTCACATCTTTGTTCTTGATTTCCAACAGTTTGCGTTGCTCGTTTATTTCATTGTTTTGCATCAGCAGCTTTTGGGCAGTCATTTTTCGGTTTTGCATAGACTTCCATTGCAACAAAATGATAATGCTCAACAAAAAAGCAGCCGAAACCACCAAATATAAAAACAGGCGTTGTTGTTGAATTTTGTCTTGCTTAATTTCTTGGTCTTTTTTTACCAAATCCAATTCTGTTTTGTGCTTTTCGGCATCAAAAAAAGTTTGCATTGTGGTTATTTTTTCACGATTGCCTTCGTTAAAAATGGTATCTTTTAAGAGTGTAACCTGCCTTTCATAAAAGTAGGCTTGTTCATAATTTTTTTGGTCTGCATACAAATTGCTGATGTATTCATAACTTTTTAACAAATCTACTCTTCCTTTAATTAGCTGGGCTGCTTTAATTGCCTGTTGCAAATAGTCGAGGGCTTTGGCATAGTCTTTTCTTTTAGCATAAACAGCCCCCATATTATTGAGCAGACGAGGAATTGAAAATTTATCGTTAATTGCTTGGCGTGCATCTAACGATTTTTCAAAAAAACTGAGGGCAAGTGCAGCTTTATTTTGGGCTAAATAAATTTCGCCAATAAAGTTGAGCAAATCTGCTTTGGTTTTCCCATTTTTTGCAGAGTCGGCAAGAGGTACGGCTTGCGTGGCGTAATGCAGGGCAGAGTCATATTGTTTTCGTTTAATATACAAATTGGCAATATTTTTCAAGGTAGTCCCCACGCCGTCTATGTCATTGATTTCTTGTTTTATTGCCAATGATTTTGAATAAAATTCCAAAGATTTATCATAAAATTCTTGCTCCACATAAGCATTGGCGAGGTCGTTGTAACGATAAGCTATGAATTTTTTTACGCCCAATTTTTCATATAAACTCAAGGAGTTGAGGTGGTGCGAAATTGCCAATTCGTGCAAACCCTGTCTATAATACAACAAACCCAGCAAACCATAACTTTCTGCCATACCCAACTCATAATTTAGGCTGTCGGCTAAGGCTAAAGCCTCCTCACCGCAGCGTTGAGCATAATGAATGTCGCTGTTTCTCTCCAAAAAACCGATGGCTGCCAACCTTTTTACCCGCAACGTATCTGCTTGGGGCTGTTGCTTGAGCAAAGTTTTTAGGCTGTCTATTGTCTTGCGTTGGGCAAAAGCAGCAGAGGCTATCCACCACAAACAGAGCAAAAACAAAAAGGTTTTTAAAGACATCGAGAGGTTGAAAATAAATTGAACTACAAAAGTTAAGAGGCTGTTCAAAAGATATTAATAAAGATGGCATCTTTTTGCAAGATGTCATCTTTATTAACATCTTTTGAACAATTACCAAAGTTAAAAAGACAAGTTGCAAATTTAAAATAGGAAAAACAAATTTTATTGCCCAACAAATTTATTTTGTCTGTGGTGGTATTGATAAAAAGATACAATGTTGCGACTTTGTGCAGCCTCACATTTCTTTGAGAAATGTGAGGCTGCACACAATAACTGTGATGCTGACAATTTTTTTTATACAAATTTACGAATTATTTGTTAAATTTGCAGCATTTTAGCTATTCATTGCAAAATTTATTACTTTGCAAACCGCAACCAAACTGCCTGTATGAATAAGCAAGAACTATACGATTTGGTGGATAACTTAGATTTTGCCACTGTATTTGAGGAATTGGATAAATTGGAAGGGCAAAATTTGACTATGCTCAATGCTTTACGAAATGAGTGCATTACGCTGGGTGTAAAAGACATTTATTTTTGCAGCAGGCTCAAAATGTTTATTCAAACTCTCAAAACTCCCCAAAAAGATGCCTTAAACGTAGTGGTTTTGACTGCCACCAAAGACCAAATAGATGCTGTTGGCAAAAAAAATGAATTGCCAATGCCTCTTGACCGTTATGACGAAACGAAATTAGAGAATTGGCAACCTTTTGAAAGCAAAGACAAAGTGCATGAATTGTTTGCAGAATACAAAACTCGCAAGGGCTATGCCATTGATTACCAATGCGTTGCCCACCATGCTTGCGATACGCAAGAGGAAAGAGAATGGGTAAAAGAAAAACGAAAAAATATGGTGTTGTGGGTGGATTTGTTGGCTGTTTGCGAAAAAAATAAGAAATTTGTTAGCTATTTTAACGACAGCGAAATTGGTGGTTTGCTCACTTCTATTTGCCACACAGACAGCAAAAAAGTAAAGGATTTTTGGCAAACACAAACCACTACCTATTTTGAAAACCGAAAAGACGAATTTGAAAATTATGGTGGCAACTGCACACATATTGCGTTGGGTGTGCCTAACAAAGAATGGTTGTTTCGGTTGTTTACCAATTTGGCTGTTTTGCATGGTGTAGTAAGAAACATTGAAAAAGAAGACAAAACAGGAATAAGAAAGTTAGATTTTTAGCAATCATTTTATACGTTGGTTTTTATACGTTGGCAATGGTCGCAGACCTTGACAATCGTATAAAAATGACTGCTTTCATACGATTGTCAAGGTCTGCGACCATTGCCAACGTATGAAAAAGTAAAGACAACCAAAACCACCAAATCATGTCATTGATTGTTAGTTTTTATTCATACAAGGGCGGCGTAGGTCGCACACAGTTGGCGGCAAACTTGGCGGCTTACCTTTGTTACCACAGAGGGCGAAAAGTGCTGTTGGTGGAGTGGGACTTGGAGGCACCAGGGTTGCACTATTATTTTAAGAAGGACGACAGCATAGTAACAGGCGAAGGGCTGCTGGACTTATTGGAAAACTATGTGCGAATGATGCGAGCAAACGAAACCAATCCCGATAAATTGCCGAAGATTGCAGCCCAAAACTTCATTAGCCTGAATGACGAGCCGAAAGCCTACAGGGGCAGGCGGGGTAAGATAGATTTTTTTCCTGCGGGCAAGTATGACGAAAATTTTAGCAAGAGAGTAAACGAATTTAACTGGGACGAATTTAAGACCTTGTTAGACGGCAATATGTATATGGCAATGCTGCGTGAGCAGTTGAAAAAATTGGATTATGACTATGTTTTTATAGACAGCCGAACAGGAATTTCAGATTATTCGGGTTATTGCACCATTCTGCTGCCCGATATGAATGTGTTTGTAGTAGCACCCAACAGCCAAAACTACAAAGGGGCAAAAAAAATAGCCGAAAGTGTGTTGGCACACGACTATGTGAAAAAAGGCAACCGCAAACCTTATATTTTGCCTATTTTGAGTAGGTTAGATAAAAATGCTGCCAATGCCCAAAAAAAGATAAACGAATTTAACGAGGAATTTAAGTTTTTAATCCAAAAATGGGACAATGAAATAGCTGATGATATATTGCCTTTTGTGTTTGAACTATACAACGACAATACGCTATTGGAGTACAACTCGAACATAGCCATAGGCGAAAACCTGCTGTTTACTGCCGACAGAGAAAAACAAATAGGACATCAAAACTTTGAGGACATTGCCAATTATTTTTTAGAACCTATCTACGAAGGCAAAATAATAGATTTTGAAAGTGTGGTAGATGCAAGTACATGGTTTGACAAAGGTTATGATTTCAATGAAAACAAAAAATATGAACAGGCTATTTATTGTTACCTAAAAGCAATAGAAATAAAACCTGATTACCATGAAACATGGAATAATTTAGGAGTTATTTATTATATACAAGAAAGTTATGACCAAGCTATTACTTGTTACCAAAAAGCAATAGAAATAAAACCTGACAAGTACGAAGCATGGGATAATTTGGGAAATACTTTTGGAAAACTTAAAAAATATGACCAAGCTATTGTTTATCATCAAAAAGCAATAGAAATAAAACCTGACCATTATAAAGCATGGAATAATTTAGGAAATACTTATGGTAACTTAGAAAATTACGACCAATCTATTGTTTGTTACCAAAAAGCAATAGAAATAAAATCTAATTATCACATAGCATGGCATAATTTAGGATTTACTTATTCTAAGCTAAAAAATTATAATCAAGCCATTGTTTGTTATCAAAAAGAATTAGAAATAAAACCCAACGACAAGGATGTATGGTGTAGTTTAGGCTGGCTTTATTTTATTCAAGGGCAATTTACCACAGCAGAAGAATATTTTTTTAAATCTATTGAATTCCCTAATAGTTTAATGAACTTAGGTCATATTCGGTTGTGGCAAGGTAGGCAAGAGGAAGCTATGCAATTTTATAGGCAAAGTTTGGAAAAATATGAAGACAAAGCAAAGTTTTTTGAGGGTATGCAAGAGGATTTTCAATATTTGCAGCCGTATGGGGTGAGTGAGGCGGTGTATCAGGAGGTGATGGAGAGGTTGAAAGGAAATTGAGTTTTTTTAACCTCGGCAGTGGTCGATAGACCCTGCCGATGGTTCTTTTGACGACAAACCATCGGCAGGGCTGAAAAAGCCACTGCCGAGGTTGAAATTTTTGCCCTCCGATGGTTTCGTTGCCTTCCGTTCAACCATCGGCAGGGTCTATCGACCACTGCCGAGGTTTCACTATCGACTACTGTCAAGGTTTCACTTAATCCAAAATCTCCACCAAATAGTCCGTAATATTTTTTTGTTCTGCCTGCATATTTACGCCTACCAGATAAATAGTTTTTCCTATTTTCAAAAAAGGATTTGCATAACCTTTGTCTTTAATTTGTTGCAAAGCAACTTGGGCAGTTTGGTTGAGTTTAAACTCCATAATTACAATTTTGTCTGCAAAATGCACCACCATATCCAGCCTGCCTTTGTTGTGCATCACCTCTGCTTGGGTAAAATAATCTAACAAATTCAGTGTAAGAAAAACAACAGAATGATAATATTTTTCGCTATTGGCAATAAAAATAGGATAGGGAATAGTATCAAATAAAGTTTTCAGACTCTCAAAAAACTCTTCAAAATCAGGCTCAACGGGCAGCAAACTTTTGTATAAACGATAGATAACAGGTTGAATATGCCCCACATGATTTTGCGAAAAGTCTGCTAACAAAAACCGCATCATCGAATTGCGAACTTCCAAATTTGGATAATCCAATTCATACATTCCAAATCCCAAATCTCTGCATAAAGTTAAATAACCTGTCTGAAACAACAAGGCGGTACTGTCTAAATTTGTCAAAGAATGTGTATCAAAAGATAGGGCATCGGCTTGTAAGTTTCTGATGTCAAACTTAAACTTTGAATGTAATAATTTTGTCAAAAAAGTAGGAGTTCCTGTGGCAAACCAAAAGTTCTCGAACTTTTCTATCTCAAAAAAAGATAAAATAGAAAATGGATTATAAACGGTGTCGTCTGTTTTACCTGTCCAACTGTAACCATTGTATCGGAGTTTTATTTGCTCTAAAAGTTCAGCTTTTGTAAAATTGAGTTTTGTCTGTAAGATTTCTATTCTATCAGCAAAATAATATTCCAATTCTTCTTGCGTATAGCCCAACATTTTGCTATACTTCTCAGCTATGCTAATATCTGTCAAATGGTTCAAGTCCGAAAAAATAGAAACCTTTGCAAACTTTGCCACCCCTGTCAAAAACACAAATTTGAGTAGTTTATCTGCTGATTTTAGGACAGAATATAAGTTTTTCAAGGCATCACGATTTGCCTCTGCTTGCGGAATATCGTCCAAATAATCAATGATAGGCTTGTCATACTCATCAATCAAAACCACCACTTGCTTTTGTGTTTTCTCAAAAAGTGCCAAAATTAAGTCGTCAAACATAGTTTTGGGGTTGCTATTTTCCAAAGCTACGCCATATTCTTTGGCACACCGCTGCAAACCTTGTTCTAAGGCTACTTGTAGGCTTTGGTCTTTGTAACTCAATGCACTCATATCCAATTTGATAATCGGATAGGTCTGCCAATCAATTTTATTTTCTATCCACAAATCTTTAAAATAGTGCTTGTTGCCCAAAAATATTTCTTTTAAGGTATTCACTAACAAGGACTTACCAAAACGGCGAGGACGTGAGAGAAAATAGCAACGTCCTTCGGTAACGAGCCGAAAGATGTCTGCGGTTTTGTCCACATAAACCGAATTTTCGTTTATCAGGTTGCTAAATTCTTGCCTGCCCAGTGAGAGTGTTTTCATAGAATAAAATTGATTTGCAATTTATTTAATTTATTCGCCTGAAGGCGAATGTACAGTTTCCACCAAATACTCCGTAATATTTTTTTGTTCTGCCTGCATATTTACGCCTACCAGATAAATAGTTTTTCCTATTTTCAAAAAAGGATTTGCATAACCTTTGTCTTTAATTTGTTGCAAAGCAACTTGGGCAGTTTGGTTGAGTTTAAACTCCATAATTACAATTTTGTCTGCAAAATGCACCACCATATCCAGCCTGCCTTTGTTGTGCATCACCTCTGCTTGGGTAAAATAATCTAACAAATTCAGTGTAAGAAAAACAACAGAATGATAATATTTTTCGCTATTGGCAATAAAAATAGGATAGGGAATAGTATCAAATAAAGTTTTCAGACTCTCAAAAAACTCTTCAAAATCAGGCTCAACGGGCAGCAAACTTTTGTATAAACGATAGATAACAGGTTGAATATGCCCCACATGATTTTGCGAAAAGTCTGCTAACAAAAACCGCATCATCGAATTGCGAACTTCCAAATTTGGATAATCCAATTCATACATTCCAAATCCCAAATCTCTGCATAAAGTTAAATAACCTGTCTGAAACAACAAGGCGGTACTGTCTAAATTTGTCAAAGAATGTGTATCAAAAGATAGGGCATCGGCTTGTAAGTTTCTGATGTCAAACTTAAACTTTGAATGTAATAATTTTGTCAAAAAAGTAGGAGTTCCTGTGGCAAACCAAAAGTTCTCGAACTTTTCTATCTCAAAAAAAGATAAAATAGAAAATGGATTATAAACGGTGTCGTCTGTTTTACCTGTCCAACTGTAACCATTGTATCGGAGTTTTATTTGCTCTAAAAGTTCAGCTTTTGTAAAATTGAGTTTTGTCTGTAAGATTTCTATTCTATCAGCAAAATAATATTCCAATTCTTCTTGCGTATAGCCCAACATTTTGCTATACTTCTCAGCTATGCTAATATCTGTCAAATGGTTCAAGTCCGAAAAAATAGAAACCTTTGCAAACTTTGCAACGCCTGTCAAAAACACAAATTTGAGGAGTTTATCTGAGTTTTTAATGCCCGAATAGAAAGATTTTAGTAAATCTCTATTTGCTTCTGCTTGTGGAATGTCGTCTAAATAATCAATAATAGGCTTGTCGTATTCATCAACCAAAAGTACAACTTGCTTAGAAATACTTAATTTTCTAATTAGTTCGAGTAATTGTAAATTAGGGCTGTCATTATCTAATGTAATTTGGTAAGAATCAGCTACTTCTTTAAGACAAAGTTTTAGAGCCTGCTCTAAACCTATTTCTTTAAAACCTATGGCACTCATATCCAATTTGATAATGGGATAAGTCTGCCAATCAATTTTATTTTCTATCCACAAATCTTTAAAATAGTGCTTGTTGCCCAAAAATATTTCTTTTAAGGTGTTCACTAACAAGGACTTACCAAAACGGCGAGGACGTGAGAGAAAATAACAACGTCCTTCGGTGATGAGCCGAAAGATGTCTGCGGTTTTGTCCACATAAACCGAATTTTCGTTTATCAGGTTGCTAAATTCTTGCCTGCCCAGTGAGAGTGTTTTCATAAAATAAAATTGATTTGCAATTTATTTAATTTATTCGCCTGAAGGCGAATGTACAGTTTCCACCAAATACTCCGTAATATTTTTTTGTTCTGCCTGCATATTTACGCCTACCAGATAAATAGTTTTTCCTATTTTCAAAAAAGGATTTGCATAACCTTTGTCTTTAATTTGTTGCAAAGCAACTTGGGCAGTTTGGTTGAGTTTAAACTCCATAATTACAATTTTGTCTGCAAAATGCACCACCATATCCAGCCTGCCTTTGTTGTGCATCACCTCTGCTTGGGTAAAATAATCTAACAAATTCAGTGTAAGAAAAACAACAGAATGATAATATTTTTCGCTATTGGCAATAAAAATTGGATAGGGAATAGTATCAAATAAAGTTTTCAGATTCTCAAAAAACTCCTCAAAATCAGGAGCTGAGGGCAGTAAACTTTTATATAAACCATAGATAATAGTTTGGATATTGCCCACAGGTCTTTGCGAAAAATCTGCTAACATAAATTGCATCATCGAGTTGCGAACTTCCAAATTTGGATAATTCAAACGATACATTCCAAAACCTAAATCCTTTGTTATAGTCAAATAACCTGTTTGAAACAACAAAGCTGTATCGTCAAAAGTACGCAAAGAATTGGTATCAAAAGCTATTGAACTTACTTCTATGTCTTTAAGTTCATACTTAAATTTTGTGTGTAATATTTTTGTCAAAAAAGTAGGGGTGCCAGTAGCAAACCAAAAGTTGTCGAATCTTTCTTGCAGCAAAAATTGCTGCACCGAAAAAGGATTATAAACCGTATTTTGTCCGTCCCAACTATAGCCGTTGTACCACAATTTGACTTGTTCTAAGGTGTCTTCCTTGCTTTTTTTCAAATAATTTGCAGCTATCAAAATTCTATCCTCAAAATAATGTTCCAACTCCGCTTGGGTATAACCCAACAAAGTTGCGTAATTTTTATTAGTCGTAATATCTGTCAAATGGTTCAAGTCCGAAAAAATAGAAACCTTTGCAAACTTTGCCACCCCTGTCAAAAACACAAATTTAAGTAGCTGGTCGGCTGATTTTAGCACCGAATACAAGTTTTTTAGCGTATCTCTGTTTGCTTCTGCTTGGGGAATATCGTCTAAATAATCAATAATAGGCTTGTCGTATTCATCAACCAAAATTACAACTTGTTTTTGTGTTTTCTCAAAAAGTGACAAAATCAAGTCGTTAAACATAGTTTTTGGGTTACTATTTTCTAAAACTACTCCATATTCTTTAGCAATCCGTTGCAAGCCTTGTTCTAAGGCTATTTGCAAACTTTGGTCTTTATAACTCAATGCACTCATATCCAATTTGATAATGGGATAAGTCTGCCAATCAATTTTATTCTCTATCCACAAATCTTTAAAATAGTGCTTGTTGCCCAAAAATATTTCTTTTAAGGTGTTCACTAACAAGGACTTACCAAAACGGCGAGGACGTGAGAGAAAATAACAACGTCCTTCGGTGATGAGCCGAAAGATGTCTGCGGTTTTGTCCACATAAACCGAATTTTCGTTTATCAGGTTGCTAAATTCTTGCCTGCCCAGTGAGAGTGTTTTCATAAAATAAAATTGATTTGCAATTTATCTAATTTAATTTGCATGAGGGCGAATGTATGGTTTTACGCCATGCGTTTTGACGTTTTTATGTTGAGGTTGTGTAAAGGTAAAATTCATAATAGCAATCGTACATACTCCCTGCCAGTTATAGTCCTATTCTCCTTTTTTGCCTGTTCTTGTATCGCAAATGCGGGTTGTTGCCCCGTAGTTTTCAACCAAAGATAGGGGAATGTTGTAAAAAAAGCTAAATTTATGGAGAATTTTTGAGAAATTGCTATCTTGTTGATAAGTTTACAGGTACGTATGGAGAAAAGTTTTGATAACCTATAAACAGTAAGTATATCTTATTTTAGTTTACGACTAATGAAAAAAAACATATTTTTTAGCCTAACTTTTTGGTTTTTTAGTTGTTGCTGTTGGTTGATAGCAAATTTTTTAGCTACTGCCCAAGATAGTCATCGAGCCTATACTGTTCAATTTGACAAACCGCAAATCAGTTTTACTACGCTTATCCAAACCTTCAAACAAAAGCAACCTGATATAGAAAACGGCAAGTTTGGCTGGCTATATCTCAGCAATTTAGCTGTTCGATATGACAAAGCAGACCAAGAAGGAATGGACAAGAGGTTTAAAAATGGGGGCGAAGTTTGGTTTGTGCCGCATGATGTGATGCTGGGAAACATAGATTTTGACGAAACATATTGGCTGGTACTCCGCAATATGCACTTTCAGGGTTTGCTCAAAATTGGGTCTTCCAAAAATCTGAAAGTGATTTTCAAGGATTGTGTATTCGAGAAGGGCTTTAAAATGAATGCCACCCAAGCCAATTTTATGCGTTTTGAGGGTTGCAAATTTTTGAATGGTTTTATGTACCAATACAATACCTTGTCGGAAGATATAACTTTTGAGCATTGCAAGTTTTCTATCAATGTATTGGTAAAAGATAGCAAAAAATATTCTGTTTTCAATCGGTATGACATTGAAAATCACCTCTTTGAGTTGCTAAACAAAACAGAACCTTTCGACCTTAATTTTCGCCATTGCACTTTTTCTGTTCCCCCAACTTCGCAACATTTGCCCAAATATCACGTCAATATTACGCAATCTAATTTCAAAAATTTGCGGTTTGATAGCACCCAAATTCATACGAATATTAACTTATCTGCCACTACCATAGAAAACGAATTTCAGTTTGAAGATGGTTTGCTCGATGGCAAAATTATCATCGATGCTTTCAGTATCAATCCGCAAAATGCGAGGTTGCAATGGTCTATTTTAGAGGGACACAAAATTTCGGTTTTCGATGCCAAACACCAACTCCTCAACGGCAAATCTACCATTCGCACTGAAAAATTGTATAACCGACTCATTGGTTGTTACTCTACTTTTTATCAGGTTTTTAAGTCGCAAGGCAACCGTTTTTATGCAAACAGGGCTTATGTGGAGTGGAAAAACGTAGAAACCAACTATTTGCGTTATAGTTTTGAGCAAGAAACCAATGCCCAAATCTACTTTATTCTGCTGATGAATATTTTTTTGCGAGATTTTTGTTCTTATGGCACAGACCCTTTGCAATCTATTTATTTGTCGGTGGTGGTGATTTTGCTCTTTGCAAGTTTCTATTTTCTTTTTCCTCCTCCCATGAGTCCGCACCGTCTAAGACGCAAAGACTTGATAATGAATTGGTTGCAATTATCTAAAGAAAAAATTATTTTGCAACAACACCCAAAATTGGCTTTGCTTGTTTATAGCACAGCCAAAGGATTGGCGTATATTTTTTTCTTGCTCTTGCGTATTTTAGATGCGTTGGCACTGAGTCTCAACGTATTTTCTACGTTAGGTTTTGGCGAATTGCCCATCAACGGGGCAGTGCGTTACCTCACCATTTTGGAAGGGTTTGTGGGTTGGTTTTTGCTCTCTATTTTTAGTGTCTGTTTGATTAGTCAAGTGATTCAGTAAGATTTCTATTCTATAACGACAAAGCCGCCGACAACCGCACACCAAAACGAGCAGGTTTATCGTGAGTTGGGCTTGCAGCCTCCAAATACGTGATGCGGTGCATAAAATCTATGCGAATAAACTTAAAAATGTTTTCTATTCCATAAAAAACCTCTACATAAGGCTCAGTTCGCAGCGTGGTAAAACTGTCGTAACCTTGTGGGATAATGGTGCGGTTTTCATTTCGAACACTTCCCCAGAGGGCATTAGCCCCTGCAAAATTACGCCATTTGAGTTTGCGTAACAGAGGAATACTGTTTAGAAAAAGTCCCTCGAAGTGATGTTCATATCGAATGTCGAGGAAAGTATCACTAGTAAACTCAAAGTATTGCATCATATTAAAAGCTGGGGCATTGTAGAAAAAAGATTGGTTGCCCAAGTGGTTTTCGAGCAAGGGATAAGGCACACGCGAAGGAATGTAGCCCGCCGTAACCGAATATTGCGACCTACCCAAAGCCCCCATGCGTATGGTTTGCTGCATATTCAACGTAAATTTATGGTATCCTAATTGGCTACCCAACAAATTGGGAATACCCCAAGTATATTTGAACAAGAAAACAGGGTTAAAATTTCTGCCTACCCGACTTCTGCGGTTGCCTCTGTCCAAAGTTCTTTCGTTAAAAGACAAACGAGTTTCGAAAGTAAGGTCTGTACTTATCAAATTGCGGTGCAGTTCGCCATCTTTTGGGTCTATGTAGGCAAATTTAAAATCCTCCTCAATCGGGGACATGATGTGGTGAGAAAACGTAACTTTTTGCGTCAAACCCTTGACTATATCTGTTTGAATATAAGCTCGGTTAATTTCGTGGTAAAAAGGTCGCCGCTTAGAAACAGCCCGCCAACGGACAAAAGCCTTGAAAATATTATTGTTGGTGTTCAGGTAACTTTCGTTGAGCAAGGCTACTTGGTCGAGGTCGTCCATTCGGAAAATGCCTACTTGTGTCCATTTCTTTTTGTATAGGAGGTAGTCTATACCCAATTCGTATTTAAAACGGTTGTCTTTTGTGCCATAAGCAGCCAAACCTGAAATAGTCCACTTGTTGCTAAAAAAACGGTTGGTTCTAAAACCCAAACGAGGACGAAAACCCTCCACGTCATTGGCTGCAAAGGTATAAAGGTAGTTGCCAAATTCTATTTTGCCCACTCTTTTGTAGCCATTCAAAACCAAATCTGCAATCTCGATATAAGTGCGGACTGTTGGCAATTTTTTAATGGTGTCTATCATGTGAAAGACGTGCTTTTCCTCTAAGGTGAGGGAGTCGTGGCGGTTTTTGTTCCAATAGTCGGGGGCGTCATCTTTGGCTGTTTCGTCTATCACAACGGTTTGCTCGAAGAAACCCATTGGTTTTACGCTGTCTAAGGTAAATTGCTTGTGCGAAGCATAAAATTTCAGCAACATACCTGCCCAGTTGTCGTTAATGTCGCCAATATCTACGGTTACTCTGGTTTTGGAAGGTAGCCACGCCTTTGCTGGGTCGGGTTGTATCAACTCTTGCTGGACTTTGATTTGTTCAATAAAATTCAAATTAGCAGTACCTACAATTTTTGCTTCTATGCGTTTGAGAGCAAAATGTTTCAAAGAATCTGTAATCCACATAGTTCCCACAAAAGCCAAATCTTGTGGACGTTTAGGCTCAAACGAAATTTTGTAACATTTGGTACTGTCCACATAATCTTTTTTGGAGAGCAAAGTATATTCGTAAAAAGTACGTCCACCATCGGCAATAGGCGAAATAAAATCTTTGCCTCCAATATTCAGCCAATTTTGGTAGAAATTATACTGCAAAAAAGTTGCCCCAACCAACTGCGAAACTGCCGACCCATCTTCTATACCTATACCTGTAATTTTTTGCTTTTTCACATTTTCTCGTGTGCGTGAGGGGCTGCTGCGGTAATAAAAATCTGATAAAGTTTCAGAAACAAAAATCGGGATAATGGGCTTGCCATCTTCGCCTGCCATTTTTTTGGCACTATCAAAAAGGCTCAATATTTCTCTTGTAACCTTCTTTTTCTTAAACTTTTCGGTAATATTGTCCACGTCTAACTCCACTCGGTTATAGGCTTCGTATTGGTAGGCTTCCAAACGGCGGAGGTCGTTGCGGTATTTGTATTGGTTAAGGCTGTCCAAGACTATCCACGCAGGGTTGATGTAGCCTTTGGGTGTGATAATGACCTCTATCAACTCCTCTGCTGCCTCTGCCAACTGCACATGAACTGTTTGGATTTTGCCTTTTTCTATTTTTTTTGCTCTTGGCTCATAGCCTACGCTTGTAACAACAATGGAGTCTGCTTTGGCGTTAGCGGGCAAAGTTAGCTTGTAAAATCCATCGAAGTCGGTGGTAGTACCTAAGGTAGTTCCTCTTACAGCTACGGTAGAGTACGGGATAGGGTCGCCAGTTTTGGCATCTGTAACCTTGCCACTGATGACTGTTGTGCCGTTGGTTGTTTTTTTGGTATTTTGAGAAAAAACTTGCGGGGTCATTAAACCTATCGCAAAAAATAAAGTCAAACAGAATAACTTGCTTGCAAAGAAGTAGTTTGTTAATCTTAATTTTATCATATTTTTTAAAAAGTAAACCCATTTATATGCGTAGTCTTCAATATCTCTACGAGAGCATTGATACGTCCCTCTAAAGTAAAATACTTGTTAATAACGATTATTTTAGAGGCATTTAGCAGACAATAACCTGCCTTGAAATTTCCTTTTTCATAGCGGATTTGATACCCTTCTGCTATAAATAAGGTTTCCAATTTTTCTAAAAAGTTTTTGGTGTATCTTATTGGCATAGTTAATAATTGATAATTAGCAGCTCAATCAGTTGATTATAAACTAATTATGATAAAAATTGACAATAATTTTGTTATAAGTAGTTAGACTTAAATAAGCAACAATATTTTGAACTCCATATATCTGATTATCAGACTTATCCGACACCTTTGAGGTGTCGGATAATTAGGTTCAATTACTTACTATCTACAAACTATTAAATTCTAACTACTTATTTACTGAGTAAACAAATTAACTGTTTGGAGTAAATTTTCAAAATTTAGGGGCTTAATCAAAAAAGCATTAAACCCAAATTGTTTAAAGTCATGCTCTGTATAATTTTTGGCGTTTCCTGTAATAGCAAGCAGTGGAATAGTAGCCTTTTGAAGATTAGTAAGATTTCGAATAGCCTTGGCACACTGGATACCATCCATTCCAGGCATATTAATATCTAAAATAATAAGATCGAAGTGTTCTTTAGCAAACTTATCCAATGTTTGTCTGCCATCTTTGGCAAAAGTAACTTCGCAGTTGTTGAGTTCCAGCACCTTTCGAGTGATATTCTGAATGACCAAACTATCTTCGGCTAATAAAATTTTTTTCTTAGACATAGCAAACCTCCACATTTTAACTCACAAGTTTAGCTTAACTTTCTAAGAGTTCAAAAGGGTTTAAACAATTTTTTTATAAATCTTGGAATCAAGTTTGAAACGAAATTTAGGAAAAATTAAAATAGGTTAAGTGATGTCATATTTTATGTTTATTTTTGAATTGCAAAACTCATTTTCTTTATGAAAGGAAAAATATTTTTCGTTTTGTTCTTTGTTATATGTATTTGCTCATCGGCTTTTGCACAAGAACAACCTATAACCCCAACACCTAAAAACAACACCGTTTATGCCTCTTTTGGCAGTTATCTCGATACTTATTATATGCTACACTACGACCGTATTTTGTGGCGGAAAAGTCTATGGAAAATAGGGGCAAATGCAGGTGCAGCTTACTTCAGCGAAGCAGGCAAAAATCCAACTTGGGCTTTCTCTCCTGGGGGCAGTTTACTATTTGGCAGAACACACCACGCAGAATTAGGACTAAACTACCGTTTTGTAACAAACGAAATTTCGCAAACCCATGAGTTTTTACCTACTTTTGGTTACCGTTTCCAACGAGATAAGGGTGGTTTCTTTGGCTCATTTAGAGTAGGCATGAGCATCTCCAAAACTAATTATGACTCTGGTTTAAACCTTGGCACAGGTTCACGTGCCTTTGTGCAGTTTGGCTTAGGCTTTACATTTTAAGTAATAAATTTAGGCATACTAAGCATAGCAGAAAATTTGTTAGCTATTCGCTATGCTTGGTATGAGCAATTGCTCAACTATTTTTGTCTTACAAAATAATACGCAAAATCATTCAATTTCTCTATTTTTTTCCTCAAAAAAAATGAAAACTCCTAATATTTACCTTGCTTTATTTCTCTTTCTGTCCTCTTTTTTCTACTCTTTTGCCCAAAAAGAAGCCTCTCATTGGTTTGTTACCTCCAATCACATCAATTTTAATGGTGCTGCTGCACCTACACGCAGCAATTCGCAGGTGAGTGGCAATATTGTAGAAAAAAATGGCAGCATTGCAGATAAAAACGGCAATCTTTTAATCTATTGCGATGGGAGAACTGTCTATAACAAAAACCTACAACCCATGCCCAATGGCGTTTTAATTCTAAGAGATTTGGGTAATCTTACTATGGGAACTTGCTTGATAGTGCCAAACCCCACAAATCCCTTTTTGTATTATGTTTTTTTGAATGATAATTACACAACTGGTTTGTCTTACAGCATAGTGGATATGCGACTCAATAATGGTTTGGGTGATGTAACACAAAAAAATATACCATTAATAGCCAAAACAAGTGGCGGACTTGCTGCTACTTTGGCAGCAGACTGTCAAAGTTATTGGGTTTTGGCTCGCGACCACTTTCCGTATAGGTATGTAGCCTACAAGATAGATGCTAATGGAGTCAATACAACTCCTGTAATAACACCAATAGAACAAGGCAATTTGATGTATGACCTAATGAAGTTTTCTCCTGATGGTACAAAAGTTTTGGCTTTTGAATGGCTTGGCAATAACACAATACAAGGTTTTAGCTTATTGCTTTATGATTTTGATAGCCAAATAGGTAGATTAATTAACAAGAGAATTATTTTAGATAACTTGGCATGGGGAGAGGTTGAGTTTTCTCCTGATTCTAAAAAAATATATTTGGTAAGAGATGGTGTTTCACGTTCAATTTTAGTTCAATATGATTTAGAAGCCATCAATATTGCAGCATCTGCCCTTGCTTTGCCTACTCCCTTGCCCAATAGTGAGTTTTTTTTTCGAGGAGGTTTGCAATTAGCTTGCAATGGCAAAATTTATGCTTTGGTAAAGCACCAAGAAATCTTTAAACTAAATGTAATAGACAAGCCCAACGAAAGAGGCATAGCTTGCAATTACCAAACTACCAATCTAAGCTTGGGAGAAGCTATTTTTCGAGATTTTTACCCACAATTTCCCATTTTCCCCTCCAATTTTGCAGGTGGAACAAATAAGGATTTCACTTTCAAACAAGCCTGCAATACAATGACTATTAATTTTGCAGGTACTTCGCCCAACAGGTACGAAAGATATTCGTGGGATTATGGAGATGGCAAAAATACTTTTACAGATTTAGGCGTAGATTTTTATACAAGCACCACGCATGTATCACCCGTCACACATACCTACACCCAAGCAGGCACCTATCTCGTGAAAGTCAAAATCGGCAGTTGCGAATTTTCCAAAACCATCACCGTTTTGCCCGCCACCACCTTGCCCAAGCCCGACAGCTTGTTGCTTTGTGCCAATGAAAGCAAGCAACTAAGCCAAAGCCCCCCAACCCCCGAAGGGGGAGTACGCTATGCGTGGAGTCCAGCAACAGGTTTGTCAAATCCTAACATTTCTAATCCTATGTTACAGCTTGACAATCAAGGAGATACGCTAAGAAAAATAACTTATAAATTGCTTGCGACCAACCTTGCCAACGGCTGCAAAGACTCTACGACCCTCAAAGTTTCTGTTGCCCCTGCCCTCAAAAAGATTTCGGCAGGAAAAGATACGACTATTTGTAGTTCGCAAAGCATCAGTTTAGTCCCCAAAAGCCCCCCTACCCCCGAAGGGGGAGTACGTTATATGTGGAGTCCCGCCACAAATTTAGATTCTGCTAACAAATTTAATCCTTTGTTTAAGTTGGAAAATAAGACCAACCAAACCCAAAAACTAACCTATATCTTGACAGCCACTCGCAATGGTTGTAGCACTTCGGATACGGTGGTGGTTTCGGTATTGCCAAAAATTCAGGTAACCATCGCAGGCTCTACGCAGGTTTGCCCCTTTGCAAAGCTAACTTATAAAATAACAAGCCCCCCAGCCCCCGAAGGGGGAGTAAAGCCCAAAGTTATCAAATGGCAGGTTTCAGGAGGCACTTTTACTCCCCCTTTGGGGGGCGGGGGGCTTCCCCCTGTTGGAGTCGGGGGGCTTGACAGTCTTGCGGTCAGTTGGGGTGCAGCCAACGAAAATGCCTTTGTCAAAGTGTGGTTGCAAAATGCTTTGGGTTGTGTGGACAGCACCACATTGGCAGTCCGAATCAGCCCACAGGCAGTGCCGACTGTTGATTTTGGAGGAGAAAACCGCAAAATATGCTTTGGGCAGGTGGCTACTTTAGGAACTCCCCCTTCGGGGGGTGGGGGGCTTAGCTACCAATGGACTTTTGCAGACTCCAGAGGGTTGCGGGTAAGTAGCAACAATTTGGCTATGCTTTCAGTCGAAAATATCAATCCAACGAATGACTTACTCAAAACCACAGCCTACGTTTTTGTCCGCAACCAAGCCACAGGCTGCGAATACAAAGACTCTGTCAATTTGCAACTCTACCCAAAATTGGCAGTAAAAGCCCAAAAAGACACTACCATTTGCAGTGGCGTACAGGTGCAATTAAGCACAGTTTTTAACCCAAACTACCAATATGAATGGAAACCAGCAACCAACTTGCAAAATACCAAAACAGCTACGCCTACTTTTGCTTTTGTGAATACGACCAAAAACACACAAATATTTGACTATCAAGTGATTGCAAGCTGGGACAGTTGCCAAGTGGTGGACAAAGTGCAAGTTACAGTGTTGCCCCAAGTACCTCGTGCCACTATAAAAGGTAGCCAATTTGTCTGCCCTAATGTGGAGAAGGTGAGTTATGTGTTGGATAGTGTAGCCCCCAACAGCCAAATCTCGTGGGGTGTGAGGGGCGGAAAAGTAGTTGCCACTCAACGCCCAGACTCGGTGCTGGTGGATTGGGGAAATAGCAACGCCGCAGCCGAAATAGTGGCAAAGGTCAGGGCTGCTTCGGGTTGCGTGGACAGTTTTAAATTGGCGGTGCAGATTCTGCCCGAACTTCGCCCCGCCCAGCCCAAAGGCACAAGTTCTTTGTGTTGGCAACCCGACAATTTGCAAATCTACACCACCTCTTTTACCAACGGCTCTGTTTACGAATGGCAAGTCGAAGGTGGCACTTTGCAAAGTCCGCAAGGCAAATCCTCGATGGCAGTCCGTTGGAACAGCACAGGCAAGCACCGAATTTGGGTTACGGAAACCAGCACCACTCGCACAGACGTATGCAAGGGAATTTCGCCAATTTTGGAGGTTGTCGTTTTGCCCACACCAGAGCAAAAAACCATTAGCGGTGCTACGGAAGTGTGTGAAAATGAGGTAAGTAGCACCTACAACTATGGTGGCGAAAGCAGCTCAAAATTTTTGTGGGCAGTGCAAGGTGGCGAAATTTTGACAGGGCAGGGAACAAACCAGATAGAGGTCGGTTGGAAAAATGCAACAGCCAATGCCACCATTCAGGTACAAGAAACGAATTTGCAAGGTTGCAAAGGCAAATGGCAAGAGCAAAAAGTGGTTATCAACACCACAGAAAATTGCCTACTCATTCCTACTTTGGTGAGCAGCACCGACCAGAATTATCCGTTTTGGAAAATCAAAAACATAGAAAAATACCCTATCAATGGCGTAGTTTTATACAACGTCTTGGGGCAGTTGGTCTTGCAAAAAGACAACTACCAAAATACTTTTGCCGTTTCGCACTTGGCTGCGGGTGTGTATCTATATAAGGTGTGGGTGCAGGCAGGGGCAAAAAAATTGATTTATCAAGGAAAGTTGGTGGTGGTGAAGTAAATGTAACATAGCCTTTGGGCTATGTTTTTTGCAAGTGCTTTTGGGTTCTCAAACCCAAAAGCACTTGTTTTTTTGTTATTATGCAAGTATGTAATTATTTCTAAGTCAATTTCATTGTTTATCTACAACTATTTTTTTAAGCTATCGTATAGTATTAAAAAATTGTAACTATTTAGGTACGTTGCCTAAACCATTGCCAATGTATGAAAGCTAATACCTAAACAATTACAAAAAATTATATGAGTCATTAGAAGTAATATTTTATAAAAAATATTACTTTTGCATGACCAAACACTACATTTTGGTAGTGCCATAAATGTAATGCTCAGCACTAACACTTCTTAAAAAAATGTTAGTGCTGAGGTAGTTACAGCATAACTTGTATGGCACTACCTACATTTTTTCATTACACAACAATTTAGACATGAAACCATCATTCATTTATATACTTTTGTCTATGGTCTTGTTTTGCTTGGCAAGCCAAGCACAAACCACCGTAGGACCTAACAGTGCAGGAGCAGGTGCAAATTCTGGCACAGTGGCATGGGTCAATCCTGGCAATATTACAACCACAAACAATGCTTATGCAACCATTACCAATGGCGTAAGTGGTTTTTTGCGGGCAAGCAATTTTGGTTTTGCTATTCCAGTGAGTTCTACCATTACAGGTGTATTAGTAGAGATAGAAAGACGAGCAAATCCTGTCAATCCTGTAACTTCTACGGGTTGGGTAACTCGTAGTATGACCGACTACACAGGTTCTGCCAATGCAGCCACTACTTATGGCACTATCAACCATAGCTATACCTTGCCTTCTCCCGCAGGGGCTAATCGTATGTTGGTGGCGGTGATAGGCATAGAAAATACAGACCAAGTTACAGTTACGACCCAAAACCCCGGTGTTACCATTACCAATGTAACCTACGGCGGTATTGCCATGACTTTTGGCACAACTAACTATATTGCGAGTGCCCCCACAGGCAATAGAGTGGCTATTTATTATCTTTTGGAAAGCCAATTAGCCACCTTAACCGCAGGCACTACCTATAATTTGCAAGTTACCAAGAACTTTTTGGGAGAAACAGGTGCAGAAACCATTACACCCAACGAATATGTAGAAATGGTTGGTTTAAATACCTATAGTAACGTCAATCAAACAGCCCCCGTAGATGTGTCTTCCAATGCCCTTGCAGGAAGTCCAGCAGCTATTACTGCCACCGCAGCCTTTACCAACAGCAGAGATGGTGATGTGATAGTAGCCGCCACTACCAATAACGGACCAGGTGGCTCTATTACCCAAGCAGCTACCTACACAGAAAATTTTGAATTGGTACGAAACAATATAGGCGGTGGTGGTTCAGTAGGGGCTATTTTGGAAGTACAATCCAAAACCTTGACAGCCCCCGCAGCCAACGAAACTGTATCTGCCACAGCAACAGGGGCAACCCGATTGGTTATTTGCGGTATAGCCATCAGAGCAGCCAGAGTCTATGACAATAGTGTGATGCTCATGCAGGGAGGCGTGGCTACAGGCAACAACTATGCAATACCCAACACCTTCCCCAATGCCTGGCCTGATACTGATACTTACATTTCCTACGGAGGTTTAACAGATACATGGGGCGTAACGTGGACACCTGCCCAAATCAACGCTGCAAATTTTGGGCTTTCTTTGCAAGCTGATGCCCGCAATGCCATTGCCTCTGTCGACCATATTCGGATAACAGTGCGTTATATGGTCATTTTGGCTACTGAAGTCAAGAGTTTTGAAATTAGCATAGCCAAACAGCAGGTACAAGCTACTTTGCTATTTACGACCACCGACCACGACAAGTATCAGTTTGATTTCGAAAGGTCGCAAAACGGCAATGATTTTACAGCCGTACAAAATTTGGTGGTGCAGGGAACAAAAACAGACTTACAACAAGTTGGTTTTTACGATAAAAATCCTCTGCCCAATACTTCGTATTACAGAGTAAAAATAACCGAATTGCAAAATGGGAAAGTAAGTTTTACAGCATTGAGGGCTATTGACAATGAGGAATTGCAAATAGAAAACCTGTTGTTGTTTCCAAATCCTTGCAAGGAGCAACTTACGCTACAAGTAGAGCAAAGTGCAATAGAAAAAGTGAGTGTTTTTGATACCAAAGGGCAACTACTTTTGCTATATGACAACACAGAAGAAAACACTCAACTCCTGCGTTTGCCCATTCCTGCCTACCTTGCACAGGGGGTGTATGTAGTGCAGGTGGTAACTGCCAAGCAAATTATTCGCAAGCAGTTGGTTATTCAGTAAAAATAGACCTAATAGTTCATAATCAATTTTTACTCAATCACCAACTTTCTGCTTACCACTTCGCCTTGTTCATTTGTGATTTTTACCACATAACTGCCCAAAGCCAAGTGTTTCAGGTTCAAAGTAGTTTGGTTTTCAAATTCAGTGGCTTTGACAACAGTTCTACCTAAAAGGTCTGCAATTTCTACTGTTGCTTTGCCATTTGCTACCAATTCCACTTTTTCGTTAGCAGGATTTGGGTACAAGTTGAAAGTATTGAAACTATTGGCAGGGGGGAAACCATCGGCAGGGCTTGCAGCCACTGCCGAGGTTTCTCCTCCAACTTTCTCTGCCTCTGCACTTGCTGCTTGCAAGGTAAGCCATGTTCCAAAAGGTGTATTGACTGTTGCATTTGTAGTACAAACTGATTTTACCCTGAAACGGTAGAAGTTATTGGTAGTCAAACCTGTGATATTCCACAAATTGGTAGCCACATAGACTTGCTGCCCACCTGACCCTGTTAAGCCGTTGATATCTGGTGTATTAACGATTGAGAACAATTTACTCTTGTAAAGTTTGGTGTTCCCAAAGCTGCTGATGTTACATTAGCAACTTCTACCAAATCTGTGCTAAATCCATCATTGGTAAAAGCCCGAATTTCGGTATTACTAACTATGGTGTAGCTGCGGACATTTACTCCGCCAATTCTTACAGCACCTGTAAGTGGTAGGTTGCTAAAACCTGTGCCTGTTATTGTAACTTGCGTGTCCACTCCGCCACTTGTGGGTGTAAAGTTGGTCATCGTAATTGATACTGTGGTTTCCCACGCACCCATTGTGGGTAGGGCTGCACGGGTGGCGTTGCCAAAATCTGCGGTGATGCCTGTTCCTGTTGCTCCTATCAAAATTGCTGCGGGTTTGTAGTCCGTTGCTACTGTGCCTGTGCCTGCAAAAACTGGATTGCTGTTTAGGCTGTTTGCATCTTGCCCTATTGCAGTTTTCCAATCTGCCAAAGTTGCCACATCAGCACTATTGAAAAAGCCTAACACGCCATTCGTGCCATTGGCAAAATAGTTGTTATAATCCAAAGTTAAAGTACCTATGGTGCTGTAATTCAGGTAGATAGCATAATTTTTTCCTGTGCCTGTGTTGCTGCGGGCATTGTAGAAAATGTTGTTGCGTACATTTCTATTAGCAGTATTGTTATTACTCCACCAAGCTGCGGAGGTTGCGGTACTGTTGATAGTTCCACCTAAATAGACTGTGTTAAAATACAGTTTGAGGTTGGTGCTGGTGGTGTGTGCATCTAAAATTCCTCTCACGTTGCAAGCCACCGAAGGACTAAGGGTAATAAAATTATTAGCAATCGTAACATCACCTATCAAGGAATTTAACCCAATGAGCAAAGCACCTTCGTTGCCTGCCGACAAGCTATGAATGGAATTGTTCATTACACTATGCACGCCTAAAAAGCCACTGTAAGACAAACCCACGACAACAGTAGCCGAAACAGTGCTGTTGTAGGTATTGGATAGATTGGAAATAGTATTTTGAGTGAGTCTATTGGTATCTGTGGTATTGGTGTGGTCGAGCATTGATAGTAGCACCCGAAGTACTTACTAAGGAAACAGCGTAGTGTTTGCCACCCGAACCCGCCGTAGCATTTGACCTCGCATTGACAAACAAATTATTTCTAAAACTTCTTGTGCCTCCTGTAACAGAACTAAAAAAAGCAAAGGTATTGGAAACTATACTGCCTACATTGCTACCACCAATATACACCGAATTGTTGTTGATATTGTTGGTGGGAGTGGTGGTGGTGTGCCTTATGCCATAAATAACCGAAGCATTGGTTTGGGCAGTTCCTGTTTCGTCTATGCCCAGTCTGACCATATTGTTTAGAAGTTGCCCCAATCCTGCTTGGAAGTGAATACCTGTGATGATGCCTGCCGAATTGCTACCTACGGAGAGAGAATGTACCAAATTTCGTTGAATAAAATGCGCACCTCCTGTTGTATTGCCTGTATAAAAAATACCTACTACGTTTACTGCTGCACTGCTGTTGGTATTGCTCAATGCAAAAATCTTGTTTTGTTCTATATTGTGTCCTGTAATGTTGCTATTTACCACAATTCCAATGACCGAAGACGCCGCATTTACCCCCAAATTGCCCACCGAAGTAGTCAAATAACTAATCGTATTGTTTATATAAACAGCCTGTCCTGAAATATTGTGCAAACCTATTACTTGGCTGCTGGTGTTTGTAGAAGTGTTTTCTAACTTTGCATTGACAAAGCCAATAGTGCAGTTTCTAATTGTTGTACTACTTGCTACCCCCATTCCTGCCAAGAGTACTGCACCCGAAGTATTGGCAGTGGTCATGCCCCCAATTTGATTGTTTGTGATACTACTATTTTGGTTGGTATAAATTCCAAAAACTTCGCTGGCTGATGTTGAGGTGCTGTTAAAACTAATTACCGATGCCGAAGTGGTACTGCCAATGACGTTGGGAACTGTGCCACCAATTTCTACCAAACCTGATACAACCATAATTCCCACAAAAGGCGAATTGGCTGCAGTGCCAGACAATACGCCTGTTATTGCAATTTGAGTAATGGTGTTGCCTTCTACTTTGTTGCTTTGCAAGTTGCCTGCTGAGGAAAAGTAGATGCCATAAAACCTTGTGCCTGCCACGCCGTCTAAGGCATAAACCCCTGTGCCTGTGCTGCTTGCATAGCCAATGACATTGCCCGAAATGGTGTGGTGGTTGTTACCTGTGTTGCTGGCTACGTTAATGGCTGCATGAACAGTGCCTGTGGTTTGAGTTCGGGCTGTGGTTTGATAAAATTTATTGTTGTTGATAGTCCAATCTGCGGTGGCTTGGTGCAAATAAATACCATTGCTAATGCTTGTGGCGTGGAAATAGTCGGCAATGTTGCAATTTGTAATGGTATTATTGCTGTTATAAAGAGTGGTATTGGTTGTAGTTCCTGAACTAAAAATAGCCTTTGCCACCAAATTGCCTCCATCGGAGGTAATAGTGCAATTAGAAATGGTATTGTTGTCGTTGCCTGTGGTTGTGCCTGTGCTAAACCAGACTGTACCGCCGCCTGTTGTGCCTGTCATGGTGCTTGCTCCTTTTATGGTGCAGTTCGTAATGACATTATTTGTTGCATCTGCCCGCAAACGAATAGTAGAGGTGTTGCCTGTATTGGTTGCTGCTGTATTAACAAAGGTCAGTGTATTTCCTCCGTTGATTGTTACGTTGTCTACTCCGTTGAGGTCTAACAAAGGAAAGCCCGACAAGCTACCCGAAACAGTGAAACTGCCTGTAGCTGTGATGCTCAGGCTTGCCCAACTGCTAACCGAAGGCTGATTAAGCACCGCAGAGGCAGTTTCGGTGGTGTTTCCGTCAATGGAAATGGTGATGTTGTTGCCCGCCTGCGTGCCTTGTGCATTGAGAGCATCAAAAGCTGCTTTGAGAGTGGCGTAACTGCCATTTGCCCCTGTGGAGTTGGCAATGGTTACGTTTTGGGCATCAACCGAAACACTACTTATTAGAAATAGTATTCCAAAAAATCCGATAATTAGGTTTTTGAAAGTTTGCATAAATTCAGTTATTAAGCCCCCAGCCCCAAAGGGGGAATTTTTAAAAACTCCCCCTTTGGGGGTTAGGGGCTTTTATTTTGTCTGCAAACATAAAAAAGCCTTGTTTAGCTTTTGTAATTTTGGGTCTTACAAAAACTTAACAAGGACTTACAAAAACTTAATAAAGGTTAAATGACAAGACTTACGCAAGATTTACCAAATATGACTTGATTGGCTTTTTGGGGCATCTTTCTATGTTGCTATGTGGTAAAAAAAGTGTTTTAAACACATAGAAACATAGTTTTTTGTGTAAGTCCTAAAATAAATTAAAACTTAAACCCTACATTTACCATTAAGGCGTGTTTAAACTGCACTACATATTGTTTGAGTGTGCCATCATCTTGTTTAACTTTGGCATCGTTGAAATAAATTAAGTTTGTACCAAAAGAAGTGGTAACGTATTTGTTAATTTTCATTACCAACAGCACGTCCCATGTAACGTCTATGCGGGCAAGGTCTGTGTATTTGGAGAAAGCCATAAAAGACGATTTGAGGTTAATGTTTTTCATTACAGGTGCGTCTAAGTTCATACGCAAGGTAGCACCAAAATCAGGAATAACTTGTCTGCCTTTTTCTCCAAAAATCCCTGCATTTGCCAAATTGTCGTCTAAAATAAAAATAGTACGATTACCCATAGGCAAAAACGAAGCATTAAATAGCTTGTTTTGGTACTGAATACCAACGCCAGAAAACAAATAACCAGGAGCCATAAAACCTGAAACTTTTTGGTCTGTCATTTCCTGTCCCTGAGCATCACGTTTGAAGGTGTAGCCATCTAAAACTTGGGTACGCAACTCAATATTGGCAGGAATACTCCAATTCTCATTGATTTTGTAGGCATATTTAGAACCTAAAATCAGCAAGTCGTCTGTTTTCTTGAACAGGTTTTTGCTGTCGCCTACTCTTGTGCCACCCAAAGCAAGGTTGCCGTAGTTTTCCCAAATACTTTTTTTAGTAGTTCGGGTTATTTTGCCGTCAAGCAGTAAACCCACAGAAATAGAGCTTTGTCCACCACCTGCCCAGTTGCTCAACCCTACGTTGGCAAAACTCAAATTGGCAGCACCGTTTTTTGTCCACGCAACAGTGTCTTTTACTACTTCTTTTGGTGCTTCTTTGGGGGTTTCTTGTGCCAATAGTTGCAAAGGAAAGCAGAACAAACACAACAAAACGTAAAACAAATGATTTTTCATAATCTAAGTTGGTTTAAATGAATAATAAGCAAAGATAAAACAACAAATTCATTTTCATTTTCGATTTCGATAAATGAATAAAAAAATCCGATAAAAGGGCAACTATCAACTTTTTGTGTAAATTGCGTTGTAGTGTGGGTTTCAACCCACACATAACAAATGTGTGGGTTGAAACCCACACTACTTAATTAATCACAAACAATATGCAATCGAAATATTACTTTTTATGGTGCTGGCTATTGGCTTTGGCTTTAGTTGGTTGCCAACCCAAAAATAACAAAGCAGAAGGCGAAACTTCCCAAGCAAAAGCTGAAAGATTTGCTAATTTTGCGTTGTTATTCCCTGATGAAACTAAAACTTTGCCCACCACCTTTGGAGAAGAATGGTTAGATAGGCAAATTAGCCCCGCCAAGATAGACTCGGCGGCTTGTCAGGCTTTTATCTACGGAAATTTGGTACTCAACCACCAACTCCTTATCAATGGAGCAGATGAAAAAGACATTGAATTGGACAAAACCAAAAGCTACTATATGGTTTGCAAAATCCCGTTGAGTCAAAATTTTGTTTCTCTTATCATCTCCGACCTCGAAAAAGATGCCACCAGCACTTACCTCATGAACTATACGCCGCAAGGAGATTTTGTATCGGGGGTGCTTATACAAGGCAGGTATTTTGTAAAAGATGGGCAAACTACCAATAAAATCACAAGAGAAAGTGTAGTTTCAGATAGCCAAATGATTTTGTGTCAAGAAAAATTGGTAGGTCGCAATAAATTTATCAATTATGATGTGGCTGCAAACGGCAAGATTGTGCATAGGCAATAATTGCAACTAAAAGTATGTTTCTGTTACTGTTCTCATTTAGTTTGATTTTTAGAAATAGAAATTTGCATAAAGAAGAAAGATTAAGTCCTTTATTTTTGTTATCTTTGCAACTATCAAAAAGATAAAACACAAAAATTATGTCGACAGCAACTACCATTTCTCAGCCCACTTTGTCGTTTGACGATACAGCCATTGCATTTTCCTCAAAAAATGATGTTGAGTTGTATCAAACCTACCTACTCTTTGCCTCTATGAATGCCAACTGGTTGGTGGCAATGGGTACAAAGACCATTCAAACAGCCTTCAATGCAGGGTTGCCTATCAAGGGAATAGTCAAGCACACCTTGTTTAAGCAGTTTTGCGGTGGCGAAACCATAGAGGAATGTGAAAAAACTATACAACAATTAGCCAAATTCAACATTGGCACTATCCTCGACTACTCCGTAGAGGGCATGAAAAACGAAAAATGGTTTGATGCAACCACAGAAGAAACCATTGCAACCATAACCAAAGCAGCCCAAAACCGCAAAGCTATTCCTTTTAGCGTATTCAAAGTTACAGGGCTTGCCTCCACTCCTTTGTTAGAAAAAATTACCTCCGAGTTGTGTGGCAAAACAGTAGAAATTTCGGCAGACGAAAGGGCAGCCTACGAAAGAGTACGCCAACGGGTCGACAAAATTTGCAAAGCAGCCCACCAAAACAAAGTGAGAATTTTTATAGACGGCGAGGAAACGTGGATTCAAGATGCCATAGACTCTTTGTGCTATGAAATGATGGCAAAATACAACCAAGAACTGCCCATTGTCTATAATACTTTCCAACTCTACACTCACGATAGACTCGGCAAATTGAAAAAAGCTGTGCAGGTTGCCAAAGAATCAGGCTACTATTTGGGTGCAAAATTAGTTCGGGGTGCTTATATGGAACGTGAACGTAAAAGAGCAACCGACATGGGCTACCAAGACCCTATTCAACCCAACAAGGAGGCTTGCGACAAAGATTTTGATGCTGCCCTTGCGTTTTGTGTGGAAAATCGCAGCCAAAATAACCAAAAAGGCGTGGCTATTTGTGCAGGCACACACAACGAGCAAAGCAGTTATCTGTTGGCAAAACTGATGCAACAGCACCAAATCCCCGCCAACCACCCCGATTTTTTCTTTGCTCAACTCTACGGCATGAGTGATAATATTTCGTATAATTTGGCAAAAGCAGGTTACAATGTGGCAAAATATGTGCCTTATGGTCCTGTAAAAGCCGTTATGCCCTACCTTTTCAGACGTGCAGCCGAAAATACCTCCATTGCAGGACAAACCAGCCGAGAATTTTCTCTGGTGGCAAAAGAAAGAGCAAGAAGGAGCAAGGCAAAGTAGTTTTTTATATACAAGTACGTTGGCAATGACTTAGGCAGTCCAGACCTTGACAATCGTACTTGTATAAAAAAACTACTTTGGGATTTGAGAATCCCAAAGCACTTAATACTTTGGGATTTGAGAATCCCAAAGCACCTATTTATACTTTTATTCCATTATAAAAATGGCAAACGAAAGAAAAACCGAATCAATCGTAAGAACTCATTTTGAGCAGTTCAAAGACTTTGTAACTATTGAGGAACAAGCCTCTGACAACCTCAAAATTGATAAATTGCTAAAAACAGCCTCCAAAAAAGGTAGTGGAAAAGGCAAGCCCGAATTTTTGATAACTTTCAAAACCAATGCCGATTTATTGATTGTGGTAGCGTGCAAAGCTACGATTAGCAAACACGAAAGCCCAAACAAGGACAACTATGCAGATTTTGCGGTTGATGGTGTCTTGTTGTATGCGTCTTATTTGGCAAAAGATTTTGATGTATTGGCGATTGCAGTAAGTGGCGAAACTGAAAAAGAGTTAAAAATTTCGCATTTTTTGCACCTGAAAGAAGAGAAAAAAGCTGTTCCTATTTTTGGAAGTACCTTATTGGCTGCCCCAGACTATTTGAGTGGTTATTTGCAAAGTCCCGAAAAATTTAGGCAGGATTATAATACGTTATTGGAATTTACGAAAAAGCTGAATGAAAAACTACATACCTATAAAATTTTAGAAAGCCAACGGAGTTTGTTAATTAGTTGTATTTTAATTGCCTTAGAAGACGAGGCTTTTAAAACCTCTTATACAAAAAAAACAACGCCAAAGAGTTTAGCTGATTTCTTGACAAAAACAGTAGCCGAAAAATTAGAGGAATCAAATATTTTTGGAAAAAAACTTGATAATCTAAATACGCAATTTGGATTTATTAAAACAGATACTTCGCTGGCTACCAAAGAAAAAGTTTTAAAAGAATTGATAGACGAAATAGATGAAAATATCAACTCTTTTATCAAAACTCACGAATATTTTGATGTCTTGGGGCAATTATACATTGAGTTTCTACGCTACGCAAATAGTGATAAAGGTTTGGGAATTGTATTGACACCGCCACACATTACCGAATTATTTGCAGAACTGGCACAAGTTAATAAAAATTCTATTGTCTATGACAACTGCACAGGCACAGGTGGTTTTTTGATTTCGGCAATGAAAGAAATGGTGAAAGACGCAAAGGGAGATAGCAAAAAAATACAAGAAATTAAGACCTCTCAACTTATTGGCGTTGAATATCAGGCACATATTTTTGCTTTGGCAGTATCTAATATGTATATTCACCAAGATGGGAAAACGAATATTATCAACGGCAGTTGCTTTGACGAGGAAGTGATAAAAGAAGTAAAAGCTAAAAAGCCGACTATTGGTTTTCTAAATCCACCCTATACGACTGAAAAAGACGAACTAAAGTTTATTCTAAATAACTTAGAATGTTTGGTAGAAGGTGGAACTTGTATTGCGATTGTGCCAATGGAGAGAGCATTAGCTAAAACAGGTATGGCTTATGAATTTAAAAAGCAACTCTTGCAAAAACATACCCTCAAAGCAGTTTTGTCTATGCCTAATGAACTTTTTAATGACTCAAAAGCCAATGCAGTAACTTGTGTAATGGTTTTTGTAGCACACAAACCTCATGATGAAAAAGTGGAAACCTATTTTGGTTATTATAAAGATGATGGTTTTACTATCAAACGCAAGGGAAGAGTAAACGTGCAAGGAGATTGGAAGGAAAGATTAAGCAAATGGACAAACTATTACAAGAGAGGAAAAGAAGAAGCGGGGTTTAGTGTGAAAAGGTTTGTGTCTGCATCAAGTGAATGGTGTGCAGAGGCTTATTTGGAAACAGATTATACAAAATTGTCTGTGTATGATTTTGAGAAAAATATAAAAGACTATTTGGCTTTCAAACTTACTATGCCATTTCAGCAAAATACTGTTGTCATTCAGCCAACTATTGTAAGTGATGTGGATATAATTCCAAATATTTCTACTTGGCAATATTTTGACTATCAACAGCTATTCAAAATAAAGAAAGGAAAACGACTGACCAAAGAAGACCAAGAAGCTGGTACTATTCCCTATGTTAGTTCGTCTGCCTTAAATAATGGTATAGACAACTATATTGACAACGGTTATACAGATGAAAATTGCTTATCTTTTGCTTGCTATGGCTCAATAGGTGAAGTTTTTTATCAAAAGAATAAAAGTTGGATTTCAGACAACTGCAATGCTATTTATTTGAAGGATAGAGCATTTACACCTGAAATAGCTTTATTCATATCAACAGTTATGCAATTAGAAAAAATACGTTTTTCTTATGGCATGACTGCTAAAAAAGAAAGATTAGAAACTTTCAAAATTAAATTACCCTCAAAAGATGGGCAACCAGATTTTGAGTTCATGGAAAATTATATCAAATCACTGCCTTATTCGAGTTCCATCTAAAACCACACCACCAATGAGCAAAAAAACCTTAATCATAGGGGCAAGTGAAAACCCCGAAAGATATGCTTACAAAGCAGCCCATAAATTGACTGAAAACGGACACCAGATTGTAAATATAGGCATCAAGGCAGGCGAAGTGGCAGGGCAACCTATCCAAACTGACAAACCTGTGTTTGCAGACATAGACACCATTACGCTGTATGTAGGGGCAAAAAACCAACCCGAATGGTACGACTATATCCTGAAAACTCAACCCAAACGTATCGTTTTTAACCCTGGTACAGAAAACCCCGAACTCAAAACCTTAGCCGAAAAAGCTGGGATTGCCACCATAGAGGGCTGCACATTGGTCATGTTGTCTATTGGAAATTATTAAGATTTTACAATTTCTATTGCTTATTCCCACAACTTAAACTGTTCCAAGGCTACTTGTTGCCCAAAAAACAAGGTGGTCGAAGCCTCAAAAGATTTAGTATAATCAGACACCAAAAATTTATAGGTAGGTGTAGTTGTGGGTAGTTGTAGCAAGTCGTTGGTTTGCAGGTAGTTTTGTAAATGTGTAGCCACCAACAGCGAAGCATCTATGGTCTGCACTTGCAGTTGCCTTTGTTGGTAATAAGCATCTATTTCCTTGCGTATCAATGGAAAATGTGTGCAGCCCAAAATCAACGCCTCTATTCCTTGCAAAGCAGGATTAGAAAGGTATTGCTCGATGATGCTATGGCTGATGTTGTTGTTAAAAAAACCTTCTTCTATCATATTGACTAACAAGGGCGTAGCTAAAAATTTCATGTCTATTCTCTGTTGCAAAGCCTTTATTTTTTGGTCGAAAACACCAGAATTGATAGTTTGTCTTGTGCCAATTAAACCTACAGATTTTTGTTTGTAAGTTGTTCCCAAAAAATTGACTACAGGCTCTATCATGCTGATAACTTTTGCTTTGCTTGCTGTATAAGCCGCAGCCAACTCGTAAGCCGCCGTAGAAGCCGAATAGCAGGCTATCAAAATCACTTTGCATTGGTGCTGCAACAACACATCTATAATTTTGACTGTATAGGCTTGAATAGCTGCTGTAGATTTTTCGCCATAAGGAAGGTGGGCAGTATCGCCAAAATAGACAATGCTCTCATTGGGCAACAAGTTTTTTACGGCATGGGCTAAGGTCAAGCCGCCAATGCCACTATCGAAAATACCAATCGGAGATGTCTTCAAGGCTGCAAAAGTTTTTGCAAAGCTACTCGAAGTCTTGCAACCTTGCAAGATTGTTGCCTTTTTTTAGCATTTTACAAAAAATTTAATAATTTTTTTCCTATTTTTTATCGAAAAACCAAATAAAAAAACTAATTTTGTGGCAGTGCGTTGTAAAAAATGCAAAAACAACACCTTAGACAGACTTCACTACTTCCTTGCAGTTTTCACGCAAAACATTACACAGTAATACACAAACTATACAACCAATGACGAGGGGCTATTTTCTATCTTTTTGGGTACTTGTTGGCTTTTTTTCTTTCTGTTTTAGTGCCACGCAAGCCCAAAATCACCGCCAAAAGCAAGGGTTTTCGCCTGATGCCATACAAAAAGGTATGCAAGCAGCCCATTACGAATCAGGTGTGCTTATGGTCAGGTGGAGAAACCAACAATTTTATACACAGCAAGCACGTTTTTTGCAACAGCACTTCCAAATTTCTGCCATCGACCCTCTTTTCATTGCCTCACAAATCAATTTTGCCGAACAGACTACCTTCGAACAAGCAGGTTTAACTCACGTTACAAAAGTAGTTATTACACCCGAAAAAATTGCAACTTTTATTGCCTACGCCCAAAAACACAACTTAACACATTATATAGAGCCTGTGCCACAAATGGAAGTGGCAACCAGTCGTTATGTAAGCAACGACAGGGAATTGCCCCTCCAATGGGGACTTGAAAAAGCACAAGTCTATGAGGCTTGGGCTATTAGCAAAGGCAGTTCTGATGTAATCATTGGCATAGTAGATTCGGGAATTTTGCCTACACACGAAGATTTACGCCAAAAATTGTTTTACAACGAAGCCGAAAGGCGAGGAGTTCCCAATTTCGATGACGACCAAAACGGCTATGTAGATGATTCGTTAGGTTATGATTTTGGCAATCGTGATGCCAATGTGCAAGATGCTTTTTGGCATGGAACTTGTGTGGCGGGTGTGGCAGCAGCCCACACCGACAATAATTTGGGCGTGGCAGGTGTAGGTTTTCAGGCAAGGTTGCTACCCATCAAAGTCATTAGAGATATTACGTTGCAAACCACCACCGCCAATGCAAGTATTTACGAGGGCATTGTGTATGCAGCCAACAGAGGTTGCCAAATTATCAATGTTTCTCTCATTAACAGTGGCGATGAAGGGGTTTATTTTCAGCACCAACAAGATGCTATCAACTACGCTGCCTTAGTCAAAAAAGCCCTTGTTGTCATTGCAGCAGGCAATAACAACCGAGCCAATGCCCCCGCAGAAAAGGTATATTACCCCGCCGCCTACCAAAATGCTTTGTCCGTAGCAGCTACCGACCGTTTTGACGAAAGGTCAGAAACAGCAATCGTCAATCCATTTATAGATTTGTCGGCACCGGGCGTTGAGATTCGAACTACACACGTTACCGCCAACAACAGCTACGAAATGCAGCGAGGGTCTTCTTTTGCAGCCCCATTTGTGGCGGGTGCAGCAGCCTTGCTCAAAGCCCACTACCCCAAATTGACAGGTTTGCAAATTGGCGAACTGTTGCGTGTAAACACAGATAATATTTACCAAATAGCTGCCAATCAACCTTTTGTAGAAAAATTAGGCACAGGGCGTATCAATGTTGCAAAGGCTTTTGCCAACTACAATACCTCCGTAGCTGTTCGGTTGCAAAACCTCGACTACACCAACGGCTGGGGTAAACAAGTCTATAATGGCGATACGCTAAAATTGGTGGGAACTTTTGTGAATTGGCTCAATAAAGTAAGCAATTTAAAAATTACGCTGCAAAGTGTTACGCCTTTTGCCACTGTTTTGCAAAATAATTTGCAAGTAGCCCAACTAAACAGTTTGGATTCTGTGCAAAACAAGCAAAATCCTTTTGTGGTGTATGTGCAACCCAACACGCCACCTAACACCCAATTATTGTTTCGTTTGGGTTTTAGCAATGGTAGCAATTATACTGATTATCAATACTTTACAATTACTACCGAAGACGACACCTACAATTTGACTTTCAATGATGTCAAATTATCGGTAGCAGCCAACGGCAGAATGGGCAATACAGACGCAGCCAACCGCAAAGGTTTGGGCGTATTGGCAAATACCACGCCTCTTGCCAAAGAAATTGGTTTGCTTGTCAATTTCCAAAACAAAATACCAAATTGCGTGCTAACCACGCCAAACAACAAAGCAAATCATTTTAAAGCTGGAAGCCAAGCCCGAAAAATAGGAGAAGGATTACAAAGTCTTGTGGTGGGTGCAGATTTTACAGACGACTTAGCAGGTACGCACCGCATAGGATTGCAAATTAACCAACAAATCACAGCCCGAATCAATACACCTCACCACCAATACGTTTTGGTAGAATATGCTTTGCAAAATAACAGCAACCAAGACATAGATAGTTTGGCGGTTGGTTTGTTTGCAGATTGGGATATTGACAACAGCCAACAAAACCGAGCAGATTGGCACGCAGCAGGGCAATTTGCCTATTCGTTTGCGGGCAATCAATTTACAGGAATCAAGGTTTTTGGGGGCAATAGCTTGACTTGTTTTAGCATAGACAAGCTCAATCCTTCACAAAACCTAAACAATTTGGCTTTGCAAGACTCTTTTTCGGTTGCCGAAAAAATAATGACCTTGCGAAGTGGTTTGCAAGATTTGCGTGCTGGCAATGGCAACAACATAGGCACAGACGTAGCCCAAGTAGTAGGCACAACGATTGGCAATTTCAAAAGAGGCGAAACTCGCAAAGTAGTTTTTGCTTTGCTTATTGGCACTTCCCTCAATAATTTAGTGCAAACAGCCCAAGTAGCCAGCCAAGCCCTTAATCCTTTGACTCCCAAAGGTAAACAACCGACTACTCACCCTGTTTTGTGTGCCAATGACTTGACAATAAAACCCAAAACAGGCACATTGTTTCGTTTTTATAAAACCAACAATTTGGGTGTGCCTTTTCACGTAGGCAATTCCTTAGCTGTAACCACTGCCGATACAGCCCAAACTTTTTACATCAGCCAAGTAGATTCGACCTTAGAAAGTGAATTGCAAACCTACCGTTTCAAAATACAACAACCAAAGGCTTTGTTTTTTGCCGTTGATTCGCTGAATTTGGTGGACTCCTCTGCGGTTTGGTTTTTCAATGGCACTACCAATTTATTGCGAAGTGATTGGAATTTTGGCGACCAAAACTTTTCTACTTTACGCAATCCTGTTCACCGCTATACACGCACAGGCACATACACCGTTACGCTGACCATTACAGATAGTTTGGGCTGTTTCTCCACTGCAAGCAAAACCATAAAAGTAGTCCGTTTGAGTAAAAGCCCCCTGCCGATTGTAACAGATGTAAAAGTTTGTGCCAAAGAAGCCGTATTAATCAAACCACAAAACGGTACAAGATTTAGGTTTTATGCAGACGAAACTCGCAAAAAACTATTGGCAACAGGCAATGAATTTTTGTTGAGAGATGTCAATGTAAGTGCCTTGTTTGTTACCAATGTGGATTCTTTGGTAGAAAGTCCGCCTGTTCGTTTGTTTGTAACACGCACTTTGTTAGACCCCACCTTTTCCCCTTCTGTAAGAGCAGATACGATTTTGTACGAAAGAATTTATTTTGCAGACCGCAGCAGGTCAGACAACGCCATAGTGAAATGGGAGTGGGATTTTGGCGATGGCAGTCCCAGAGTTAATTCGCCTAATCCGAGTTATCTTTACAACAGGCAAGGTATTTTTAAGGTAAGCCTAAAAGTTACAGACAATACAGGTTGCAGTGCTTCGGTGGTACGCACCTTTAAAGTGGGCAAAAAAAGTCCTCAACCTATTTTGCCCCCCGAATATGTAGCTTGCAAAGGACAAAGCATTACCATTCAGCCCAGCGGAGGCAAAAAGTTTTTGTTTTATCACCTGCCAACCTTAGACTCTGCGGTGGCTGTGGGTAGTCAATACACTTTTATTCCGCAATATAACCAAGCTGTTTATGTCGTTTGCAACGATTCGTTGGTGGAAAGTGAGCCTACGCCTGTGTATGTACGCAGGAGTGAATTGGATTTTACACCTCAAATTCCGCAAGAAATCAAGCAATATGAAAGCCCTACATTTCGGGTGGCGGTGCAGCACCCCGATTTAGTAAAATGGGCGTGGGATTTTGGCGATGGCAATAGTTCCAATGAAGAAAGTCCTTTGTATCGTTACCAAAAACAAGGCAACTATACTTTGCAAGTCAAATTAACAGACCGTTGGGGTTGCGAACATAGCCTTTCGCAAGTTGTCAAAGTGCTAAACAGAGCCAATTCGCCTGCGGTGCAACCGCTAACGGCTTGCTATGAAGGTGAGGCAGTGGTAAGTCCGCAAGGAGGTAGCCAATTTAATTTTTATGCAGAATACCCAACTCCTCAAAGTCGACCTTTGGCAAGAGGCAAAACTTTTACCATTCGCCAAGTGCTAAGACCTCTTACGTTGTATGTTACCTGTGCGGACTCCTTAGTGGAAAGTGTGCCAACGCAAGTTGTTATTTCGTTGAGCCAACTCAATGCAGAATTTACAACCAATTTGGATACGCTAAACAGATACGAACAAGATACTTTGCAACTAAAAGCCAAACAAATAGACCTTGCAGCCAGCTACCAATGGTTGCTAAACGGACAAGTGGTAAGCACCCAGCCCACTGCACGTTTGGTACTGCCCAAAGATGGACAATATGAAGTTGCCTTGCAGGTGCGAAATGCTGCCAACTGTGAAGTGAATAGTAGCAAAAAAATTCAGGTAATTTACGACAGCAATGTTTCGCCTTTTACCAAACTCAATTTGTTCCCCAATCCAACAAAGGGAGATGTGGCGGTAGATTTGGAACTACGGAAGGCAAATGCAGTGCAGATACATATTTACAACAGCGTGGGGCAGTTGGTAGAGCAAACAGATAGCCAATATAACAAGGATTTTAGCTACAAATTTTTGCTGCAAAACCAAGCATCAGGACTGTATTTGCTTCGGTTTACGATAGGCAATAGGCAAGTGGTGAGGAAGGTCGTAGTGGAGTAGCACTGTAAAATTGCTATTCAACCTATACAGTTTTAAAACCGTATAGGTTGAAAAATTTGTTCATAAACTCCGTTACTTTGTTTCGTTGCGTAATTTTTCAATTTGTTCGAGAGCCAAACCTGTACCTTGTGCTATGGTGTCATTGGCTAATCCTAATGCAATAAGATTTTTGGCAATTTCAACCTTGCTTTCTTGCTTGCCTTCAATCTTGCCTTCAATCTTGCCTTCAATCTTACCTTCAATCTTACCTTCAATTTTGCCTTCAATCTTACCTTCCAGTTTGCCTTCAATCTTACCTTCCAGTTTGCCTTCCAGTTTAGCTTCTATTCTTGCCGTATATTCTACAGCAATTTCTATCCTCCTGTTCTCTTGAAAACGGTTATACATTTTTTTGTCTTCATCAGTCAATTTTTCGTAACGCAATTTTTTCTTTGCCTTATCTAAGCCTTTCGCCCTAAAATGGTCTTTTACTTCGCTATTTTTTAGGAAATGTATCCATTCGTCAAGGGTGTTTTCGGCAATTTTATTGAAATTATTGACTTTCAATAGATAGTATTTTGGAAAAATATCTGAAATTTTTTCTACCTTGTACTCCTGTTTTTGCGAAAAAGTGGGCAATAGAATATCATTTTCGTGTAAGCCGACAAAATTTCCTCTGTACTCATACACATAGTCTTTGCCTTGTCCCAAACCAAAATAGACAATGTTAATAGAATATATTTTTTTGATTGTGCCATAAGTTTCTCCTTCTTTGATGTATTCGGTTACTAATTTAGACACGCCGTATAACATACGCTGAAAATAATCCACTTCAGAATCATTTTGCACCTCAATCAACATTAATTCTCCTGTTTGGCTTTTTACCAAAATATCCACCCGATTATACTTGTCGTATTCGTCCTGCTTATTGCTTTCACTTTCCAAGACATCAACAATCATCACATCAAAGAGAAGTAACTCCGATAAGAGTCCTTCCAAGATGTCAAAATTTGCCTTGTGGCGGAGCAATTTTTTCATTGCCCAATCAAAACGGATTAGTTTTTTGCTCATAGTATTTCTGTTTAGCTTGCTGTTGCAAAGATACAAAAAAACAAAAAGCAAACCCAAAGAGGATTTGCTTTTTTGTTGATTTAGTTGCCACATACTCCTCAAAAAAACAAAGAACAGCAACAATAAATCATTCAACCGAAACAATTTTTTGCAGAAGCAAGTGAATGACTACGCCATTTTATTGCTTTATTTCGTTGCGTAATTTTTCAATTTGTTCGAGGATTAGACCTGTACCTTGTGCTATGGTATCATTGGCTAACCCTAATGCAATAAGATTTTTTGCAACTTCAATGTTTCTTTCAATTTTGCCTTCAATTTTGCCTTCAATTTTGCCTTCAATTTTGCCTTCAATCTTACCTTCAATCTTGCCTTCAATCTTACCTTCCAATTTGCCTTCCAGTTTAGCTTCTATTCTTGCCGTATATTCTACAGCAATTTCTATCCTCCTGTTCTCTTGAAAACGGTTATACATTTTTTTGTCTTCATCAGTCAATTTTTCGTAACGCAATTTTTTCTTTGCCTTATCTAAGCCTTTCGCCCTAAAATGGTCTTTTACTTCGCTATTTTTTAGGAAATGTATCCATTCGTCAAGGGTGTTTTCGGCAATTTTATTGAAATTATTGACTTTCAATAGATAGTATTTTGGAAAAATATCTGAAATTTTTTCTACCTTGTACTCCTGTTTTTGCGAAAAAGTGGGCAATAGAATATCATTTTCGTGTAAGCCGACAAAATTTCCTCTGTACTCATACACATAGTCTTTGCCTTGTCCCAAACCAAAATAGACAATGTTAATAGAATATATTTTTTTGATTGTGCCATAAGTTTCTCCTTCTTTGATGTATTCGGTTACTAATTTAGACACGCCGTATAACATACGCTGAAAATAATCCACTTCAGAATCATTTTGCACCTCAATCAACATTAATTCTCCTGTTTGGCTTTTTACCAAAATATCCACCCGATTATACTTGTCGTATTCGTCCTGCTTATTGCTTTCACTTTCCAAGACATCAACAATCATCACATCAAAGAGAAGTAACTCCGATAAGAGTCCTTCCAAGATGTCAAAATTTGCCTTGTGGTGGAGCAATTTTTTCATTGCCCAATCAAAACGGATTAGTTTTTTGCTCATAGTATTTCTGTTTAGCTTGCTGTTACAAAGACTTGGAATCAAGTTTGAAACGAAATTTAGGAAAAATTAAAATAGGTTAAGTGATGTCATATTTTATGTTTATTTTTGAATTGCAAAATAAAAAACTAAAATAAAAACAATGGCATCGCAGCGGCGAACCGACTTAACCTTAAAACAAAGATATGAAATTGCTGCACTTTTTGCAACAGATTTATCACAATGAATATACCAATCAAAACTATTTAGAAACCATTATGACAAACTTAGACTTGGATGTAGAAGTGATGAAAATGCACCCAAACTATGAAAATCTAGTCAAATTGGGCAAAATTAACTGAAAAATGTACGGACTATTGTTATCTATTGCAATTAATTTTTGCTAACTTTGCCATAAACCACCAAACAAGCAGTTATTTTTTGGGTTGCTTGTCAAAAATTTGCTTACAGCTATGAAATTATTGAGCAAAAAAAACAGCCTTCTATCACAAATTGGAAAATATTTATCAGACCCCTTCGAGGTGTCTGATAGATATAGGTTCTTGTTTGTTGTCTTGCTTTTGGTATTGAGCAAACTCTCAATTCAGGCAGAAACTTTGCCTTCTACGCACTATAAATACTTGACTATCAAGGAAATATGCCAGCGTATTACAGAGGCACATGGCAGGCAAATCAAGACTCCGCACTTGGTCGTTTATACTGTGGACAATAGCAAACAAGTCATTGCCCAGTTTAAAACCACGCCCATTCCCACCATTTACATAGACGAAAAACTCTATGACCTCAGCCGAAAATTTGGCAAAGACTCCCTCGATGCCTTAGCTTGTATCATAGGGCATGAGTTGGCACACTTGTTCGAAAAACATACATTTTCTATTGGTATGACAGGAATGTTGGGTTTGGTAGAAACCACGCCTTCTAACAGCAAAAACATCAGCAAACACGAAAAGGTAAAACTCGAAACCGAAGCCGACTATTACGGTTTGTTTTACGGCTTTTTGGCAGGTTACAAAACCTACCAACTGCTGCCCGATATGCTCGAATTGATTTACCAAGAATATAAACTGCCCGATGCCGTAGAAGGATACCCCAGCAAGACCGAAAGAATGACCATTGCCCGAAAATCTGTTAGCGAATTGCAAAATATTACCTTGATTCTCGATGCGGGCGAAATTTTGTACCTCCAAAAACAATACACCGAAGCAAGCATAGCTTTTGAATATTTGTTGCAAAGATTTCCAAGTAGAGATATTTATAACAATCTGGCAACCATACAATTAGCCCAAGCTATGGGCTGTTTTGAGAAAGACGAAAACTACTTTGTCTATCCTTTTGAGTTTGATGCCATGACCCGACTCCGCACAGGCAACGAAAGGTCGGGCGGCGGCGACAAAAAGACCAGCAACCTCCAAAAAAGAAAAGAGTTTTTGAAAACCGCCAAGCAATACCTCAAAAAAGCTATTGTTTTAGACCCCACTTATTTGACGGCTTACATCAACTTGTCTTGCGTGTATGCCTTAGAAGGCAATTATGAGTTGGCAGTCGGCACGATGAACGAAGCCGAAACTTTGTGCAGAGAAAATAATTTGCCGTTTACAGGCAATGCCTATTTGGTAAGAGCCATAGCCCGCAGCCAAAACCAACAAATGGAAAAAGCCCAAGCAGATTTTGAGCAAGCCGTTGTGTTGAAAGGTCATTTGGCATCATACAATTACGACTTGTTCAGAAAAATGAAAGAAACATGGCAGGACAAACTGCTCAACTGGGCTACTGATTGGTCTTCTTTACAAAGTTGGGTACAAAATTGGGTGGAAACCAACAAAAACACCACTACTTATGCCAATCCGAATACTGAAAAAGTTTGCAACCAAAACATGGCGGAGTGGTTGCGTTATCCGCAATTTGGGCAAGAAGTATTGGTACAAGACCATGACAAATCTTTCAAAATCTTGTTTACCAAAGAATCAAGTTGCGAAAGAATCTGTATCAAAACTTTTGACAAAGATTTGTATTTGCTCATGACCATGCCCAACTCGCCAAACACAACGGCAAAAGGTGTGGTTTACAATGAAAAAGTGGAAAATTTGGTAGCAAAATACGGCACACCTACCTACACTGTTGCCTGCAATGGGGCAGAATTTTACTTTTACGAAAAAATGAACCTCATTTTTAGGATAACAGACAAAAAAGTGAAAAATTGGACTTTGTATAAGATTCAATATAGGTAATGCACTTAGGCAGCCCCACTAAAAACACATTTCTTAGCTTAATAGCATTGGACTTTAGTCCAGATGACACTGATTGTACAAATAAAGCACAGATTTCTTAGCTTTTATCCATTAAAGTCTGCCTAATGTGTGTTAGCTGTGTGTTTAGTTTATCGTCTTGTAACTTTCAACAGCTTTTCTACACTTATTCTTTGTAAACAAGGTTTTCTTTGCTACCTTTGCACCAAAACAGACACAGCTTTGAAAACGAAAGGTCAGAAAAAAGATAAAATCAACGTCATTACTTTGGGTTGTTCCAAGAATTTGGTGGACTCCGAAGTGTTGCTTACCCAACTCAAAGGCAATGGTTTGAATGCAGTGCATGAATCTAAGAAAGATGATGCCAATATTATCGTCATCAATACTTGCGGGTTTATAGACCGAGCAAAACAGGAGTCAATAGAAACCATCTTGCGTTTTGCAGAGGCAAAAGAGCAAGGCGAAATAGAAAAACTCTATGTAACAGGTTGCCTTTCGCAACGCTACAAAGACGACTTAGAAAAAGAAATTCCACAGGTAGATGCCTATTTTGGCACCAGAGATTTGCCTTTGTTGCTCAAAAAATTTAAGGCAGATTACAAACACGAATTGGTAGGCGAAAGAACCCTAACCACCGCCAACCACTATGCTTACCTCAAAATATCGGAGGGTTGCGACAGACCTTGCTCTTTTTGTGCCATTCCTCTCATGCGGGGCAAGCACGTATCGAAAACAGTAGATGAAATTTTGCAAGAAGCAAAAAACTTGGTAAAAAACGGCACAAAAGAATTGATTTTGATAGCCCAAGACCTTACCTATTATGGTTTAGATACAGTCAAACAACGAACTTTGGCAGATTTACTAAAACAACTTTCTGATGTGCAGGGTGTAGAGTGGATACGTTTGCAATATGCTTACCCTGCGGGTTTCCCTCTGGAAGTGCTTGACGTGATAGCCGAAAGACCCAATATTTGCAAGTATCTCGATATGCCTCTCCAACATGGCTCTACCAAACAGCTTAAACTGATGCGTAGAGGAATTACCAGAGAAAAAACCGAGGATTTGATAGCTACTATTCGGGCAAAAGTGCCAAATATTGCCTTGCGAACTACTTTAATTGCTGGTCACCCCCAAGAAACCGAAGCAGACTTTGAGGAAATGCTGACCTTTGTGAAAACCATGCGTTTCGATAGGTTGGGAGTTTTTGCTTATTCTCACGAGGAAAATACGCACTCACACAGTTTTGCAGATGACGTGCCTGCGGAGGTAAAAGAGGAAAGAGTAGATACCGTTATGGCGGTGCAAGAGGACATTTCGGCTGCTCTAAACCAAGAAAAAATTGGAAAAACTTACAAAGTATTGATAGACCGCAAAGAAAGTGGCTATTGGATAGGCAGAACAGAACACGACTCCCCCGAAGTGGACAACGAAGTGTTGATAGACGCAAAAAATACGTATTGCCGTTTGGGAGATTTTGTGCAAGCCGAAGTTACAGATTCCACCGAATTTGACTTGTATGCAACGGTAAGCTCGAAAGTAAAATAAATATAACATTTAGAGATTTAGGTACTTAAAAAGCAAGTCCAATCTTTCTTTGTCTAAGTTTGGCGTTTCAGTGTCCTGAAATTTGGCAATGACGTTGTACTCAAACCTTTCAAGAGTGGCTATGGCACGCGAAACGTCTGCCTTGTCCAATTTGAGGGTTAGCTTGACCATTGTAGGGTCGTAGGCATCAGATTCGAGGTAGCTGCTTAGGATTTTGATGTGGTTTTCCTCTACCAAACGGCTAATTTCAGCCATCGAATAGTCATACTCACGCATAGAAATTACCAAAATAGCCCCTGAACTTTGAGTAGCAAAAGTTCGAGCAAAGGCATTAATAGTATCTCTTACTGTGATGACTCCGCAAAATTTTTTGTCTTCGTTCAGCACAGCTACCAAAGGCAGGTGATTTTTTTCCGTAGCCTTAATCACATCATAAAAGTGCTGATTTTCAGTAACATACACCTCCGCATGGTCGGGTAAAATATCTGAAATCTTAGCTGTTGGTTGGTTAATATCATATAAAACTTCCTCTGAAATCAAGCCTTTATAGATGTAGTGGTCAACCAATGGAAGCTGGTGAATCCTAAACTGACTCATCCAATTCAAGGCTTTTTGCACAGAGTCGGTGCTTTTAAGTGGAGGAATCATGGGGTTTATCAAATCACTGGCTATCATGTCTACAAAAAATTTTGGTAAGTCTATGCAAATATACAAAAAAATAGTAGTTATTCAAGAGATGGAGATAAAAAACACAATTTCCTTTGTTAATCTCCTAAAAATTACTAATTTTTGCCCACTTTATAAGTTGTGTATGAAACTAACAAAACAGTGCATATTTTTTTTACTTTTGTGTTCTTGGTTAGGTTGCCAATCGCAGCAGCAAATAGGCGGAGAAATTAAGGTAGGTGTTTTGCACTCCTTATCGGGGACTATGGCTATTAGCGAAAAGGCAGTAGTCAATGCAACCTTGATGGCAATAGACGAACTGAATGCAAAAGGTGGGCTTTTGGGCAAAAAAATAGTACCTATCACAGTAGATGGCAAATCTAATTGGGGACATTTTGCTACCGAAGCCGAAAGATTGATAACAGAGGAAAAAGTCGATGTGATTTTTGGCTGCTGGACTTCTGCCAGCCGAAAGACCGTAAAGCCTATTTTTGAGAAACATAATCATTTGTTATTTTACCCTATTCAATACGAAGGGTTGGAACAATCTCCAAACATTGTGTACACAGGGGCAGCCCCCAACCAACAGCTGCAACCCGCCACCAAATGGGCTTTTGACAATGTAGGCAAAAGATTTTTTATTGTTGGGTCAGATTATGTATTTCCTCGCACCGCCTCTGCCATTATCAAAGATTTGGTAGCCCAATTAGGCGGAGAAGTCGTAGGCGATGAATTTGTGCCTTTGGGTAGCAAAGACGTAAAACCAATGATTGACAAAATTATTGCAGCCAAACCCGATGTAATTTTCAATAACATCAATGGCGACTCGAATTTGGAGTTTTTTAAATACCTAAGAGCAGCAGGAATCACACCCGAAAAAATACCAACTTTTTCGTTTAGCATAGCCGAAGACGAATTGCGGAGTATGGACATAGAAACAATGAAAGGTGATTATACAGCTTGGAACTACTTTCAATCTATACAAAGCCCTGAAAATCAAGAGTTTGTTGCGAACTACAAAAAGAAATATGGCGAAGATTTGGTAACAGACGACCCCATAGAGGCTGGTTATATCAGTGTGCATTTGTGGGCAAAGGCAGTGGCGGAGGCAGGCACGTCAGAAGTAAACGAGGTGCGAAAACACTTGGCAAACCAAAGTTTCAATGCCCCCGAAGGACTGGTTTACATAGACGGCAAGACGCAACATACTTGGAAGACTGTGCGTATAGGTAGGTTCAGAGGTTACGGTGATGTAGAAACTGTTTGGTCGTCTGAAAAACCAGTAGAGCCTGTTCCCTTCCCCAAACATAGAAAAAGGGAGGAATGGGAAACTTTTTTGACCAACTTGTATGAAGGTTGGGGGAAAAACTGGGCAAAGGTAAATTAGTTGTGAATGTAGCATACGCTTTAGCGTGTGAACAGCAAATTGTTATTTTCTAACTCTGCAAAATGAAATTATTAAAATCAAAAATAGGTTGGCAATTACTACTCTTACTCTTGTTGATAGAATTTCCTGTCGAGAGTTTGTTGGTGTATGTGAGTTATCGCAATGCAGAAAATACCTTGCGAACAGAACTTACAGACAAATTGAAAGCTATTGCCACTTACCAAATTGCGGAAATTAACCAATTTGTGGAGGAGCAAATGGCTAATGCTTTCACCATTTCGCAAGTACCTGAACTGATTTTAGCAGCCGAGCAGTTGGCAGCTACTCCTACTTTACCAAATAAAGCAGTCAATTTGCCTATTGCTACGACCAATTACGGCAAACTATTTGAAAAATATCGAGCTATTTTTGGTTTCAAAAATATTTTGTTGGTAGCACCAAAAGGCGAGGTATTGCTTTCTACACACACTGTTGTCCCCGTTGGCACTAATTTATTGGGTGCAGACTATAAAAATTCTTTGCTTACCCAAAGTTTTTTGCGTGCCAATACTATTTTGCAACCAGATTTTGCAGATTTTGGCTATTTGCCCAATCAGGGAGAACTATCAACTTTTATCTCTACGCCTGTTCGTACAGAAAATGGCAGGGCAGTGGCGGTTTTGGTGGTTGGCATTAATTTGGAGAAAATGAACAAAGCCGTGCAAAATTATACAGGTATGGGCAATACAGGCGAAATTATTTTGGCTACCAAAATTAAAGACGAAGTTATTTTTCTGACCCCCACGAGATACCAACGAGCAGACGAGCCTATAAAAAAATTAATGGTAGATGACTTCAAAAACAACAAAGGAGAAGGGGTAAGAAGGGCAGTAAGTGCAGAAACAGGCTATGGCGTGGTGTTAGACTACAAAGGCAATGAAGTTTTTGCTCATTGGCATTATGTACCTGCCCTCCGCAGTGGCATTGTGATAAAAGAGGAAACCGCAGAGGCTTTTGCTCCTATCAAAGAATTGCGAAATTTACTCCTCATTATTGTCGTTTGCACGCTATTTTTATTTGTTTTTGCAGCTTTCAACATTGCTGCCCTCTTTACCAAGCCCATTCGCAAGCTAAACGAAGTTACGAAACGAATAGCAGCAGGAGATTTCAGCCAACGTGCAGAGATGAATCTCAAAAACGAAATTGGTGAGTTGGCACATTCCTTTGACGACATGACAACCAAAGTAGCAGCTTATCAAAAAGAAATTTTAGATGCCAACAATACCTTAGAGAAAAAAGTGCAGGAAAGAACCGAAGAACTCAACACCTTGATAGAGGAAATGAGCCAAACCAACGAGGAATTGCACTCTACGGTGGATTTTGTCGAGCAGCAGAAAAAAGAATTGATAAATAAAAATGCAAATATTACGGCAAGTATTACCTACGCCCGCAGGATACAGGCAGCTATTTTGCCTTTGCACGAGGAAATTGCAAAAACTCTTAAAGACTTTTTTATTTTCTACAAGCCACGTGATATAGTTTCGGGAGATTTTTATTGGTTTGCAGCCCTGAAAGATGGGCGTTGTGTGATGGTGGCAGCCGACTGCACAGGGCATGGCGTGCCAGGGGCTTTAATGTCTATGATTGGTGTCAATCTATTGAATGAAATTGTCCACTTGTTAGACATTCATTCGCCTGAACAGATTTTGGAAACAATGAATGTAGAAATTAACAGGGTTTTGCAACAGTCTATTACAGACAATCGTGATGGAATGGACATTGCCATTATAAACATAGACCAAAAAAATAAGGTAGTGGAGTATGCAGGGGCTATGAATTCTATTTGTTATGTGCAGAACAAAGAATTGATAGAACTAAAAGCCACGCGTATGGGTATTGGCGGTACGCACATCAGACAAAATCTAACTTTTGAAAAACACACCATAGATATTACCCAACCTACTATGCTCTACTTATATTCTGACGGCTATGGCGACCAGATTGGGGGCAAGAGCAAAAAGAAATTTATGGGGCGTAAATTTAGAGAATTGTTATTTTCTGTCCACGACCTGCACACCGAAATTCAACGCGAAAGTTTGGAACTGTCCCTGAAAGAATGGATGGCAGACGAGAGCCAATTAGACGATATTATGGTAGTGGGTGTAAGGTTATAAATTGTTGGTAGTGCCACAACTATAATGCTCAGAACTAACATTTCTTTAAGAAATATTAGTTCTAAGCATCAATTCGTTGATAATGAATAATTTAATTTCATATTTCCTATCTAACCCTTAATCTGCCTCTTCATCTTTATTGGCAGTATTAGTATTTTCCGTAGGATTTTGCAAAATTATTTTGGCTGCCCCTGCCTTTGCCGTAATGATGCTGATGCCTTCTGCACGCATACCTTTACTTTCGTAGATTTTGATAGCCGTAGCCACGTCTATGGCTTGATGAGTTTGCTCCTCAAAAACAGGTACAAAACTCAAATAATCTATCTGTACGCCCAATTTTTTCAACATTTCATTTACTTTAGGCACTAATTTGTCCTCAAAATCCGATGGACTGAAATCCACTACGTCTTCATTTGTAAGTAGGCTGCGGGCTACATCTTTTATCCTTTTGTCTATCACTGTGTTTTCTGCCATCTCAAAGCCCGCCGATTTATTGGAGTTGTCCTCCGAATTAACATTTGACTTGCCCAAATATTTTGCCTCATGAATAAAAGCAACAGGGTCTATAATGGTGTAGTTGTAACTGATATCAATATCTGCCAAAACATTGCCTTTGAACATGATTTTAAAACGACTTTCCCCCTGCATCGGGTAGTCGGGAATGGTTATCTTGTAAAAACAAGGATTTGCCATGCTTTTAGGGATACTTTCCCCTGCCTTGATAACCTGCCAATTTACACCACAGTTTTGCGTTATCAACGTAGTTACGTTGGCGTGGGCGTAGTCGCAAGAAGGCAAGGCTGCAAAACAACATAGTGTTGCACCTGTTGCCAATAAATTTTTTATATCTTTCATGGGGTAAAGAAATTATGAATTATGAAAGAGGAAATTTAGCAAAAACTTTGTAGTTTCCAAACGAAAAACATAACTTTGAAAACAACACTGAACTATTTTACTTTTAGCCAAAACTCAGACAAGTGAACACAGCCTTAGACTTAGCCGCCATTAAACAAGAAGTTATCAACATTTCTAAAGAAGTGGGTGCTTTTATCCGCACTGAATATAATACTTTCGACAGAGCCAAGACCGAATACAAAGGTGTAAGCAACATGGTTTCGTATGTGGACAAGGAAGCAGAACGAATGTTTGTCGAAAAATTACACAAAATAGTGCCGCAAGCTGGTTTTATAGCCGAAGAAGGCACAGGCAAACGCAAAGTTGGCGGATTGAACTGGATAATAGACCCCTTGGACGGCACGACTAATTTTATTCACGGTTTGCCTTTGTATTGCAGCAGTGTAGCCTTAGTAGAAGACGAAAATCCCTTAGTTGGTGTTATCTATGACCCAAATTTGCAAGAGTGTTTTCACGCCACGTTGGGCGGCGGTGCTTACCTGAATGATAAAGCTATTGCCGTTTCTGCTGTTTCTGCTCTTGCTGATAGCCTGATAGCCACAGGTTTTCCTTATTCTCACTTAGACCGTATGCCTGAATACATGAGGTTGCTTACCGAATTTATCTACAAATCACATGGTTTTAGACGCATAGGCTCGGCAGCCATAGACTTGGCTTATGTGGCAGCAGGTAGATTTGAGTCGTTTTATGAGCATAACCTCAACGCATGGGACGTGGCTGCGGGTGCTTTGTTAGTAACAGAAGCAGGCGGAGAAGTATCAAACTTCAAAAACGAAAAAGATTACCTTTTTTCAGGACAAATCTTGGCAAGTGGCAAAATTCACCAAGAAATGTTGGATATTTTAGGCAAGTATTTCAATAAGTAGCAAGCAACTGTTTTTTATACAATCTAATCGTATTTTCCAAGCCTAAATACAAGGCATCGCACACTAAGGCATGCCCTATGGAAACTTCAGCTAAGTAGGGTAAGTTTTGGTGCAAAAAAGCTAAGTTTTCTAAACTCAAATCATGTCCAGCATTAATACCCAAATTTAGTTTATGGGCAAGGGTAGCACACCTGCGATAAGCCTCAAAGGTTGTTGTGTGGACAGGTGTGTTGTAGTGATGAGCATAACTTTCTGTATAAAGCTCTATTCGGTCTGCCCCTACTTTGGCTGCTCCTTCTATCATTTTTTCTATGGGGTCGACAAAAATAGAGGTGCGAATTCCTTTTGCTTTAAGGCTTGCAATTACTTCTTTTAGGTAGCTTTCGTGTGCAATGGTGTCCCAGCCTGTATTAGAAGTGAGGGCATTGTCTGCATCGGGAACTAAGGTGGCTTGTGTGGGTTGTACTTGCAAAACAATTTCCAAATAACGACCTTTTTTGGGATTACCTTCTATGTTAAACTCCGTTTTCACAATCTCAGCCAAGTCAAACACATCTTGATAACGGATGTGTCTTTCGTCTGGGCGTGGGTGTACGGTAATGCCTTCTGCCCCAAATCTTTCGCAGTCCATAGCTACACGAATGAGGTTAGGATTATTGCCCCCACGTGAGTTACGTAGCGTGGCAAATTTGTTGATATTTACACTTAATTTGGTCATGATTGTAGCAACGGTTTAAATAAGGAATCTTTTTATTTGTAACAACAAATAGCTAACAAAAACTTACTTTTCAAAATTTTTAAGCTCACTATCCAATACTAAGTAAGTGGGCAAATTTATCGGACACTTTAAAAGTGTCCGATAATTGACTTTCAAGGGGTTACAAAAATAGAAACTTACTTTTATTTTGTCTTATGACTTAAGTCCATTTGGTAGTGCCACACAAGTAATGCTACAAGTACGTTAGAACTAACATTTCTCAAAGAAATGTTAGTTCTGAGCATTACATCTGTGGCACTACCTTCTATTCTTTAAGTAACAATTTTTCCATTTTTTTGTTGTGTTTTAATCACACCTACACCAAGTTATAAAGTGATTTTTTTATTTTTTTCAAAACCTTTTATACTACACAAAGTTATAGCTACAAAATTAACAAACTACAATAATTCCTATTGTTTTTTACAGCTAATATTTAAAACTGTGAGTTACTATTCTATCAAAGACTTAGAGAACCTGACGGGTATCAAGGCACATACAATACGGATGTGGGAGCAACGCTATGAGCTGATAAAGCCCAATCGGACGGACTCTAATATAAGACTCTACGGAGCAGACGAATTGAAGTTTATGCTTAACATTGCGTTGCTCAACAATAATGGCTATAAAATTTCTAAAATTGCTCAAATGACTTCTGCTGAGGTAAATGAAAGAGTGCTGGAAACTATCAAAAAAAATTCGAACTACGAAGACCAAATTAATGCTTTGACGGTTTCGATGATAGACATGGCAGAAGACCAGTTTGAACAAATCATGTCTGCTAATATTTTGCAGTATGGTTTTGAAAAAACAATGGTCAATGTTATTTATCCATTTCTCAACAGAATTGGCACGTTGTGGAGTGCCAACAGCATTAACCCCGCACAAGAACACTTTATAACCAATTTAATTCGTCAAAAAATTATTGTAGCCATTGATGGCTATTTTGAGCCAAATAGAATTAACCCGAAAAAATTTATGCTCTTCTTACCCGAAGGCGAATTACATGAAATTAGCTTGTTGTTTACTTATTATTTAGCAAAATCAAGGGGTAATAAAGTTATTTATTTGGGTCAAAGTTTGCCATTAAAAGATGTTTTTTCGGTCTATGAGCTCCATAAACCTGAATATATGTTTGTCATTATTACCTCGGCTCCACCACCAGACCAAGTGCAAAATTATGTAACTACATTGGGTAAAAGTTTCCCTAATTCACAGGTTTTGCTTTCAGGCTACCAAGTAGTAGGGCAAGATATAGAAACTCAACCTAACACAACCATTCTCACACATATCAACCAAATGGTAGATTTTGTAGATGAACTGAAAAAAGACAAAAAAAGATAGATAAATACATAGTGCCAAAAGGAAGAAAGACAAAAAACGTCATACAACCACAAGTTGTATGACGTTTTATATTTTCAGTAAACCTCCAACTTCTACGCACTTCTGGTCGTAAAACCAATCCGTTTGCTGTTGCCCGCCTCCTCGTCATAATTAAAATCTTTGAGGTCGTCTATGCTGATAGTTGCCAAAAGTTCGGCAGTCCGCAATTTCTTGTCGGTCATAGACATACGGAGGTGCTGCGACTTAATGGCTTGCGAAATAATTTTGCGAACAGACCTTGCATTGCCGAAGTATTTATCTCTGCGGTCATAGAGGTAGTTCAGATATTTTCGCAAATGGTCTTCGGCATCGGCATCGGGTACTAATCTTTCTGCCATGAGCATAGATGAGGCTATTTGGTAGAGGTCATCTGGTGAATAGTCCACAAAAATCAATGTTCTATCAAACCTCGATTTGATACCTGGATTCATCTCCACAAACCTGTCCATATTGTCGGGGTAGCCTGCTGCAATGACAATAAACTCCCCTCTGCGGTCTTCCATCTCTTTGAGTATCACCTCCAAAGCCTCTTTGCCAAAGTCATTGCCTGTTTCTGTAGCCAAAGCATAAGCCTCGTCTATGAATAGCACACCACCAATGGCTTCGTCTATTTTTTCTTTGGTTTTAATGGCGGTTTGCCCTATGTAGCCCGCCACCAAGCCTTGCCTGTCCACCTCTACAATGTGTCCCCTCTCCAAAATACCCAACGCCTTGTAAATACGTGCAATAATACGAGCCACCGAAGTTTTGCCTGTACCTGGGTTGCCTTTGAAAATGGTATGCAGCGAAAAACCACCCAATACATCTTTGCCTGTATCTTTATAAAACTGCACCAATTTGATAAGGTCATGCACCTGATTTTTCACTTCTCGCAAGCCTATCAAACTGTTTAATTCGGTCATTGCTTCTTGCAACATGGCATCATCTACGGGCAAATCGGGCAGACGTTTTTCTCTACTTCTAAACACTTTTTCTACGTCTTCTAAGGTAATTGTCCGCAGAGTTTCGTCTGATAATTTGGTTGTCAAATCTGCATTTTTCATCACCCGCAAGCCCATGTTCATCTTTGCCTCATCTACTAAGGAATTGACCAACCTTGCATTGCCAAAACTTGTATCTCTGCCCCGATAGGCTTCGGTTATTTTTTTGCCCAAAAACGCAAAAGCATCAGGCGTAAACTCCACGTTGCGTTGTTTTGCACACAACTCGGTGATTTGCGATAACTCTTGTGGCAAATAATCGGGAAAATCGAAATATAAGTTAAATCTCGATTTAAAACCAGGGTTGGAGTTCAAAAAAACGTCCATTTCTTTGGGATAACCTGCCACAATAATTGCAATATCGCCAATGCCATCAGACATTTCTTTTATCAAAGTTTCCACCACTTCCTGCCCATAATCTTTGCTGTCCTCTTTGCTCCTGATGAGAGAATAGGCTTCGTCTATAAACAATACGCCACCCCTTGCTTTGTCTATTGCCTCCTTCACTTTGGGTGCTGTCTGCCCTATGTATTGCCCCACCAATTCGGCTCTGCCTACTTCGTGTACCTTGCCGTTGCTCAATAAGCCCATTTTGTGGTAAATTTTGCCCACCATTTTGGCTACGCTGGTCTTGCCTGTGCCAGGGTTGCCTTTAAATACGGAGTGCAAGCTAATTTTTTGCGTTTCGTCAAAACCTTGCTCTTTGCGGAGTTGCAAAAATTTGAGGTAATGCACATAATCTTTTACCCTTGCCTTTACAGTTTCCAAACCAATCATGGTGTTTAGTCTTTCCATAACTGTTTCCAAAGTTTCGCTGCTGTCATCTACTTTTTGGGAAGTCTGGGGCAAAACAGCCGTACCTGTCAAAATTGGATTGACCCCCTCTATGTATTCTGTCCCCGCCTCAAAAGTTACAACGGCAATGAGTTGGTCCATAAACACAACTTGCAAGGTATATTTGTCCTCATACCAAGTGCCTTTGCTGTCCGACCCCCAACCTGTGGTAATGGTTACAGAGTCGTCTTCGGGACTAATTTTTTTGACTTCGGTAGTTCTGCCTTTTAGTTGTCCTGCGTCATTGTAAAAACTGAAAAACAACTCACAATACCAAGAATTGCCTTGCAAATTGTTTACATTCAGTTCTGCCCACACATAACGGGTATCTTTGGCGTTGAAATGCGTGCAATATTTTCTTTCGGAATGTGGCACACCTTTGTTGGGTCCTTCGTAGAGTTTGATGCTTTCTATGTCAAAATAAGGATTGTCGTCTGGTTTTACAGCCCCACCTGCTTCTACGTAGATAGATTTTGTACCCACCAAATCTGCCCCTATGTAAGCCTCCCACACATAGTCGCCACGCACCCAAAAAGCCCCTGCCTCTTTGTTGCCCCAGCCTTCGCGTATCTGCACAATGTTGTCGTCTTTTGATACGTGATAGTCGAGGTCTATCGAGCAAAGTTCTTCGCGGTTGCTTTTTTCTTTTACCCTAAATGCTTTGAGTTTAATTTTGGTGTCCCAATCTTCTTCGTCAAAGAGTTTGTTATAAAAAGAAAGTTCAGCATACAAATAAGTAGTTTCTGTGTTCTCAAAAACAGTGCGGTACTTCTTTTTGCCATCTGCCAACCACTCCGTAGAGGCATATATTTTAAGGTCTTTGAATTTATATTTCGTTTGCAATGCCATAGTAGTTTAGAAGTCTATTTAGACAATTTTAAAACGACAAGTAAGTAAAAGTAATAATAAAATCAAATAGAGTGTATGAATAAATTTTATCTTATTTTTGCCAAATAGAAAATTATTAAACTTCCTTTTCAAAATTATTTATAAACTCTTTTGAGTTTTGGAAAAGCCTTTGTTTATTTAGGTATGAATAGCAAAATCAATAGTTTTACCATGTCGCCTGCCAGCATACAGGGCAAACTCCGCATCAGTTTCATTATGACGGTTTCCTTGTTTCTGTTGTTGCTTTTTCTTTTGGTGGCTGTGTATCAGCACTTATTGAAAAGAGAAGCCTACCTAAACAACAACATCGGGGCTATCAAGTATTTTAGTATCAAGTTTAGCAATGCCATCAACAAGTCGTACAACGATGCCTTGTCCTATGCCAACAACAGGCAACCTCACTACCGCAATGAGGTGATGAACACCCTTAGAGATGAAATTACGCCTGCTTTCGATACTTTGCAGCACGTAGGGCAACAATCGGAAGATATTTATACCCGCAATTCTATTTTTGAAATCGAGGAACTGTTTACCAAACTCAGGGAACATTACAACGCCTTAGCACTTATTCACCCCGACGAGATTGAGGTTTTTACCAAAAGTAAAATCACGCCACTGATGAATAAAATGAACAAAGAAATAGATATGCTCACAACTACCCAAATCAAAAAAGAGCATACACTCAGGCAGTTGCAAGGCAATGAAAGAACAACTTTTACCTTTGTGATTGTAACTTTTTTGGTGGTGGTGCTTATCACAAGTTATTTTGTGAGCAACAGAATTATACAAACCGTCATGCGAAACCTCGACCTCCTCGATAGTTATACGGAGGTGCTAAAACATGGCAATTTGCCCAATAAAGTGAAAGTTACCCAAGACGAATTGCAAGATATTTTAGATGACATAGCTTTTCTTACCGAAAATTTGGGCAAAGTAAAGGCTTTTGCCAATGAAGTGGGCAGAGGAAATTTTGATACCGATATTATTGTATTCAACAATGCAGGCGAATTGGGATTTGCCCTTGCCGAAATGCGAAAAAGTTTGAAAGATATTTCGACCCAAGAAAAAAACCGCAACTGGGTCAATGTAGGTATTTCGCAAATGGCAGATATTATGCGTAAATATCCTGATGACATTAACAATTTGGCAGACGAACTATTGGCAAATTTGACTTCTTACATGAACAGCAGCCAAGGGGCTATTTTTATTATCAACGAAAAAAAAATATTGGAATTGCGGGCTTGTTATGCTTACAATCGAAGGAAATTTGTGGCAAAACAAATAGAAATTGGCGAGGGAATTTTAGGCACTGCCTACCAAGATGGCATTACGCAAATGATAACCGAAGTGCCAAAAGACTACTTAGAAATTTCATCGGGTTTGGGCAAAGCTGCCCCTAAGTGTGTAGTTTTAGTGCCTATCAAGTCGCAAAATGAAATGTTAGGCATTATGGAAATTGCATCTTTTGAGCAACTGCAACCACATCACGTAGAGTTTTTGGAAACCTTAGCAGGAATTTTTGCCTCGACTATTACCAATATTTTGACTAATCAACGGACAAAACTTTTGCTGACCCAAGCCCAAGACAACGCCCAAAGACTGCAAGAACAAGAGGAATTGGTAAGAGAAAAAACCGAACAGTTGGAGGCTACACGCGAAGAATTGCAAAAAAATTATACCGAACTCCAAGTAGAGGCAAGTATGATGCGACAAACTCTGAACTATATCAATTTGGCTATTATCAACATAGACGCAAAAGGTACTGTGCTGTTTATCAACCCGTTAGCAGCAGGAATTTTTGATATAGAGCCAAATTTACTTTTGAACCGCAGCATTTTTAGGTTGTTGCCCACTATCCAAGAAGAATTGGAATACATAGAAGCAAACGAATTGGCAGAGAAAATAGTCTATCAAAACATCAGTAGTGGCAGAGGACGAATTACGCCTTACCAAACCACCATTACCAAAATTGCGGGTAATAAAGAACATTCGTTTTCACTGCATTTTGTGAAAGAGCAGCAATAAATTGCCTTAGCTTGTTGTTCCTTTTTAAACCCCTCATTGTTCATTTGCGAACATATTTTTTTGTAATTTTTTTGCAAAGTCTTGATAATCAATTTTTTATAAAAAAGGAATAGTATTTGTTCCAAACACAACTGCACATTTGCATTGCAAATGCAACATACGCTTTAGCGTGTGCGAAATGCAACATACGCTTTAGCGTGTGAAGTTTTGATAAAAATATACAGGAAAAATCACACGCTAAAGCGTATGTTACATTTACCTTTATTTTTTAAATTAATTTTTAAATAAAATTTATTTTTAAAATTATATTTTTACCTTTGTTCTAAGCATTACTATTTTTAATAAAACTACAACATGAAAAAACTTTTTCTTATTGCTCTTTTTATAGGAACAGGGCAATTTCTTTTTGCACAAAACAGCCAAAATATTAAAGGTATCGTACAAGATGGGGCAGCCCCTGTGCCTTTTGCTACGGTGGCGTTGCATTTGGCAAAAGACTCTACCTTAGTCAAAGCTGGTTATTCTAATGACAATGGCACTTTTGCTTTTAATAGCATAGAAAATGGCAATTACTTGATAAGCATTTTCTCCATAGGCTACGAAAAACTATTTGTGCCTGTCAATATTGCCAATCAAGACGTGGATTTAGGAACTTTGCAACTACCAAAAGCTACGACTAAACTCGACGAAGTGGTTGTTACTACTCGCAAGCCGTTGGTAGAGGTGCAGTCCGACAAAACAGTGTTCAACGTCAGCAGCAATATCAATGCAGCAGGGCAAAATGCCCTCGAAGTCTTGCGGAAGGCACCGGGCGTAAGCATAGATAACAACAACAGGATTTCGGTACAAGGCAAAAATACAGTTACTGTTTACATCGATGGTCGCCAAACTATTTTTACTACTGCACAGTTGGCTGAGTATCTGAAAACAATGCAAGCTGCTGATATTGAGGCTATTGAAATTATTACGCAGCCCTCTGCCAAGTATGATGCAGCAGGAAATGCAGGGATTATTAACATCAGGTTAAAGAAAAATACCAATCTCGGCACTAATGGAAGTGTCAATTTGGGTTTGGCACAAGGCTCACATTTTGCAAAATTCAATGGTTCATTGGCACTCAACCACCGAACAAAAAAATTGAATTTGTTTGCAAACTATACCAACAGCACCGCAAAAAACTATCAAGAAATGCGAATTTATCGCATCCAAAGTGGGCAGATATTTAACCAAGCAGCCGAAACCATCAGCGATGAGTTGTCGCATAATGCCCGAATAGGTGCAGATTATACCATAAATTCTAAAAATACATTGGGCGTAATTTTCAATTATGTAGGTTCGGACAATACTTTTGCAGGAGATGGTCGCAATAATATTTCAGACCAAGCTACCAACCAAGCCCGCGAAGTACTGTTCTCAAGAACTATTACAAAACCCAAATTAGGCAATATTTCGGGCAATATCAACTACCGTTTTGCAGATACAAGTGGCAGAGAACTAAATTTTGATGCCAATGTGATGCGTTATGACAACAGTTCTATTTCTGACCAGCCCAATAGATACACCTTTGCAGATGGAGTTACAACAAAATCTATTAACAACTTTGCAATGGATACCAAAACAACGATTGGTTTGTATAACGCAAAATTGGATTATGAGCAAAAACTTTGGGGTGGCAAATTGTCGACAGGTGCAAAATTTAGTTTGGTAAAAACAGACAATGACTTTGCTTTTTATAGCATAGATAAAGATAATAGTGCTATTCGCAAGCTGATTGCAGAAAAAAGTAATTTGTTTGCCTACACCGAAAACGTAAATGCTGCCTATTTTAGCTACAAACGCAAAGCAGGCAAGTGGGATTTGCAAGCAGGCTTGCGTGCCGAACAAACTAATTCGGAAGGAAATCTAACCAGCACCCAAAACAATCCTCTGAACAAAGTGAGCCGAAATTATTTGGACTTTTTCCCAAGTGCAGGCATCACCTATAACCTCAATCCTAAAAATGCCTTTGGATTGACATACAGTCGAAGGATAGATAGACCAAACTACCAAGACCTCAATCCGTTTGAAAATAAATTAGATGAGCTGACTTTTCAGCGTGGAAATCCGTTTTTGCGACCACAATACACCAATAGTGTTGCCATTTCGCATACTTACGCCTACGCCATGACCACTGCATTGAGTTATAGCCACACTACTGATTTTTTTGCTCAACTGACCGACATCGACAACAACAACAGCAAAGCTACGTATTTAGAGCCTCGCAATTTGGCATCAGAGAGGACTATCAACTTGAATTTGAGTGTGCCGATGCCTATAAAAAATTGGTGGATGTTTTATGCCAACGTCAATATGTATAACAGTCGTTATGATGCAGATTTTACCGAAACAGGAAGCACTGTTAAAAAAGTAGTATCGCAAAATATTTATGCCCTAAATTTTTATGGTCAAAATACCTTTACCTTGCCCAAAGGCTGGACTCTGGAAGTTTCAGGTTGGTATAATTCTCCTTCGGTTTGGGGTGGCGTTTTCCAAACCAATGCAATGGGTAGCTTAGATTTGGGCGTGCAAAAAACTGTAATGAAAGAAAAAGGAACTATCAGAGTTTCGGCAACCGACATACTTTTTACAAGTCCTTGGGTGGGTATCAACCGTTTTGGTGGGCTGTATATGGACGCAAGAGGAAGTTGGGAAAGCAGACTTATCAAAGTTAATTTTACCTATAATTTTGGCAATACGCAAATGAAAGCTGCACGAAGCAGAAGTACAGGAGCAGAAGACGAAGCCAAAAGGTTGAAAAAAGGGTAAAATTTCATATTGAGTAGCTGGTACGTTGGCAATGGTGTTTTTCACACCTTGCCAATCGTACTATCTCCACTTCACCTTTATACGATTGTCAAGGTGCGAAAAAGCACCATTGCCAACGTATAAAGGTGAATACAGAAATAATTACTAAAATTTCTAATATTATAAGTATTTGATAATCAATTAATTAATTTTATATTTCATATATACTATTTTATATTTATTCCTCACTGTTTTGCTCAAACGACTTTCCTATATTTTATCTCTACTTTTTGTATTGCTCAATACAGTGTTGATTTTCCACGCCTATCATTTTACGCATTTTTCTGCCAATGATTTGCCTCGTACTTCTTCGCCTCACTATTTAAGTTGGGAGCAAAAAATCAAAGTGCTTTTGTTTGGAGTCAATAATCCTAAGCCCAAAAATACGGCAACTCCACAACAACTTTACAAAACTTTGAATTTGCAGAGCAACAAAAAGATAGAAGTTTGGCATTTGCCCAAACCAAAAGCTGTGGGGACAGTTGCCCTGTTTCTACGAAATTTTTTATACGTTGGCAATGGTCGCAGACCTTGACAATCGTATAAAACGTGGTACGATTGTCAAGGTCTGCGACCATTGCCAACGTACGTAAAAGACAACAAACCTTGCAAATTTTATCAAAAATTTGTAAGGTTTGTGTATGACTAAGCCAGTGAAGGTAGTTTATTTTTTAGCTGCCGCTACTTTTTCTTTTGCAGGTGCTTTTGCTGGTGCAGCCGAAGTAGCTGTTGCTGCTTTGGCTTCTGCTCGTAGCAAAGAGGCACGTTTGCGTTTGTTGCCATAAGTGCCGTTGCTAATTTTACCTTTTTTAGACCTTACATCGCCTTTTCCCATGATAAATGTGTATTTTTTGTGTGAAAATTATTTTAAGAAGTTTTTACAAACCTATTTAATTCTTTTAGACTTTGCAAAAAAAAATTAACTTTTTTAGCTTTTTTCAATACTACTGCACAAATATGTGAACGTAACTATCCGAGCTATCATTCGCAAGTCATTTGGATACTTCAATATTCAAGTATTAGAGGTTATTACGATTTGTACCGTACCCTTTGGCGGGGGTTGCCTCCAACTGCAGGGTCAATTAGTTGAAAATCAAGAAGTTATTTTTCTGTACAAAAATTATCGTAATAATCTCTATTACTAAGAATTTAATTTATCTCCTTCTCGACCTGCCACTTGAACGGGAGCCACTGCTTCGGCTTGACGACCCAGACGAACTCGACCCACTCGACTTGCGACCAAACCAAGAACTTCCCGATGACGAAGACCCTGATGAACTGCTCGACCCACTCGACTTTCGACCAAACCAAGAGCTACCTGATGAAGAACTTGACGAACTGCTGGACTTGCTGCCACTGCCCCAAGAACTGTTGCTGCGACTTACTCTGTTGCTAATTTTGTCTTTAAAACTGTTATTTTGCGAAACTCTTTGGTGAAAAGATGGATTGGAAGTCTGCGAATGTGAAGACATGGTACCGTAAGCTGGTATGCCATTGTTTACTGCCCCATAATAAGGTTGTCTGCCGTAGTAGTTATCTCGGTAGTCGTAGTAAGAGTTGCGGTGAATCATAGAGCTTGCCAAGCCTAACATGCTGCTCATCATGGCGTATTTGCCGTAAAATTCCCAAAACGAAGACCCGTCACTGCCTGTACGCCACTGCCCATATTGGGCATTGCCCACATAGGTAGAGTAACCAGGCGGTGCAGAAACTTTTGAAACTTTGCCGTTGGCTTTTGACAAGACTTCCATACCCAAATCATTTTGGTAACGAGCAAAAAACGGCTCACTTACCGCATACCAATCTGTGATTTGCTCTTTGGGTGTGCTATCTTTTTCGGTAACAATTTTGTACTTGTGGCGGTAAGTATCCGAAAAGGTATGTTCCTCTATATCCATGTCGTACAGCACCACGCTGTATGTTTTTTCTTGGTCTAACTGCGTAACCAATTTGTCTAATGGTGTTTTTTCGAATTTTTGACTATTTCCGCAAGCTGTAAGCAACCACATAAGGGCTACTACGGCACTAATTTTTTTGAACATAAGAAATGTGTGTTTATGTCTTAAAGATTTGAAGTTTTGTATTCTTAATTTTGCAACTTACCAAAAAAATAAGCTACTTGCAAGTTAAACGAAAAAATATAGATTCATGTTACAAAAAATAAAAATATGAGGTAGTGTTATAAGAGGGTATCCAAAAAATTAAAATAAGTACCACAGAATTTAGTATGTGATACAATCTTACTTTCTGAACAGCCTCTATAATGAGAGGAAAGATAAATAAAAACCAACGCAAATGATTTATTTAATTTCGTTATTGAGTGCTGCCTTTACATTGGCTTTACAGTATTTTTTATCAATGTGGTTGATAAAAATAGGTTGGTTTTATGGGTATGCTTGGGCAATGGGTGGTTTTGTTTTATGGTTTTTTGTTGCTGTTGGAATAGTTATGCAATTTTTTCCTTTGCTAAAAAACAAAAGCAAAAAATTAAGCAATATGGAAAGCATTGAGCAAGGAAATCACGAAAGTAATGCTACTAAATTGTGTGCTATACTTGTTTTGCTGGGTGGTTTTTGGCTAAATTTACAGATGGGCTGGTATCACGAAAAATACGAATATGACACTTTTGGTATCAAGGCAAAGGCGGTGATTAGCAGAAAATATGAGTTGCAAAATAAAGGACATTCTTATATTTTGCTTCTGAAAACCCAAGAAAAACCACAACAAAGAGAACTAAAATACAATGTTTTATCAGATGAATATGCACGCAGAAATGTCGGCGATACGCTAACTGTTTTCTATACGCCGAGATATAGCAGTATGTTTAAAGTAATATAAAATAACTAAAAACATGACAGACGACAGAATACAATGGATTTTGGAACTTACCAAAAAATATCCTTCACACCAATATGGCGAGGCTACCAATAGTTCGGCTGATGTTTGGGGTGGCAGCATGGCTTGGGGCTATGAAATCACTTACAATCCCGAAACAGGCACTTATCGGTGGGACGATACCGAAGATGTTGGCGTTGGTTTTAATAGTGTGGTTTCTTTTCAACTAACAGAAACGGAAGTGATAGAAAAATTGCGAAAAATTGATTATTAAACTCTAAAATTATGAAACCAGCATTTAGGGAATACGAAAAATTGCTAATTGCTTACTTCACACGAAGCATAGCAGCTATTGCTTTGCAACAAAGCCACGAACCCAAAAAGCCCGAAGGCTATGACGATTTTAAGTTACAACAGGCAAAGGAAATAGCAGACTATGAATTGCATTTGCAAATGTATAATGACGCATTCTTGCGAGGTGGTGAGGCACACGCAAAACACGAAGCAGGTCTGCCTATAAAACCTGATGGTTATGACGAGCATATAGCTTTGCAAGAAGCCCAACAAATAGAAAAATTTACTTATTACGATTATCATTTGAAGTGTTTTAATGAGGCAAAAGAGGCTTATGAAAGGCACGTGATTGAAGAACCGACAAAACCCAAAGGCTATGATGAATACCAAGCAAAACTGAAAGCCAATTTGCAAGAAAAATTATTTTTACAACAAGTGGAAACGAAATCTAACACCAAAGAAGGTATCAACTATGACCAAGACGGCGTGCCTGAATACCTGACCGCAGACGACCAGTACAACGGCATACAAAACCCTGAATGGGTAAAAAAACACGAAAAAGTTTTGCAAAAAACAACCACACATAGAAAGATTGAAAACCAACCAAAGCAAAACACAAAGGTAGGCATTAACTATGACGAAGACGGTATTCCCGAATATTTAGATGCGGAGTGTTATCATTTTGGAGAAGTTAATCCCGAATGGTTGAAAAAACATGGGAAATAGGTTAAGTCCTCAGCAAAACCAACGAAAACCCCGAAAAGAAAATAATTTGAGCCACTACGAGGTACAAAGCCAATGGATTTCGTTTGCGAATAGGGCTTTGCTGGTAAACCAAATGAAGCAGAAAACCAACTACAAACCACGCCACATAATTTTGAAAAGGTACTATGCTGTTTTGCCACTGCCAAAAATCTAAGTGCATGGCTATGGGTTCTATAATCACATCGAGCAGGGTCATTTGGGCAGCAGCTAAGGTGGCTTTTGCCGTTTTTTCTATCCAAGTCGAAGTGCGGAGAGGAAACATATAAAAAAATGTTTCGGTCAGCGAGGCAGTCATCACCACCAATACACCCCAGTTCAAACCTATCAGCAAAGGAACTTCTAAACACTTGAAACCCAACGACTTGCCATACCAATAATTGCCAAAAATAAGTCCTGTATGCACACCCAAAACTTCTACCCCAAAACCTACGCCACAAAACAGGAGGACATACAACCAAAAATTTTTGTCTTTCGTTGGGTGATAATAAAACAAAAAAGCCCCCGACAACAACAAATTAAGCGGCGTAAGCCCCAAAAAGAAATCTTTGGTAGGTTGCCAGCACATAAACACCAAACCAAAAAAGTGCATAGCAAGCACTAAATAAGCAGCAAATCGCAAAATAGTGAACAGTTAGCAGTTGTAAAACGGACTTTAGTCCGTTGCTTATAAATGAAAATCTAAATTTAGATTCAAAAAACATATATTGGGCATCAGCAATACCAAAAAAACGGACTAAAGTCCGTTCTACAGTAGCACAAAACTTTTTGCACTAATCTAAAACTTAGAATAAGAAACTTTGTTTGGATATTTTTGCTCTTATCAAAAAAAGTTTTGGTACGTTGGCAATGGTCGCAGACCTTGACAATCGTACCAAAACAATTACTTAAAAACCTATTTTTACGAACTACAAGCCTCGCAATCCTCTGGATTATCTAAGGAACAAGCCATAGCAGCCAATTTTTCTTCGGGAGTTTGCTCGACTACAAAATGAGTTTGTCCGTTGCCATTATTGCTACCATTGCTACCATTACTTTTGCCATTTGCCCCATTTTGCGTTTTGGTATCAAAAATAGACGAAACACTTTTACGTTCATAGGCAGCAGTAGAGTTTTTGCTGGTGTTGGTTGCAACAATTTCTTGCTCCACAGGTTGCAAAGTAGGCTGTTGCAGCTGCGATTTGTCCACAGTAAACTTAATGGCATCGGCAGCAGCTTTGGTGCGGAGGTAATACATACCTGTTTTCAAACCTTTTTTCCAAGCGTAGAAGTGCATAGAGGTTAGTTTACCAAAATTGGGGTCTTGAATGTGAATATTCAGGCTTTGGCTTTGGCAAATATACGCCCCTCTGTCGGCAGCCATGTCCATAATGGTTTTTTGGCTGATTTCCCAAACTGTTTTGTAGAGTTCTTTGGTGGCTTGGGGAAGTGGCAACTGTTGCACCGACCCGTTGGCTTGTATCAATTGATTTTTGATGCTGTCGTTCCACAAACCTAATTTTACCAAATCTCGCATCAAGTGCTTGTTTACCACCACAAACTCACCAGACAAGACTCTTCGCGTGTAAATATTGGAAGTATAAGGCTCAAAACATTCGTTGTTGCCCAGAATTTGGGAAGTCGAAGCTGTAGGCATAGGGGCAAGCAACAAAGAGTTGCGAACACCGTGCTGCACCACTTCTTGGCGTAAACTGTCCCAGTTCCAACGACCCGAAGTAGGCGTAACATTCCACATATCAAATTGGAAAATACCTTTGGAAATAGGAGAACCTACAAAAGTTTCGTAAGCCCCATGCTCTTTTGCCAACTCCATCGAGGAAGTAAGGGCTGCAAAATAAATGGTTTCAAAAATCTCTTTGTTCAGTTCTTTGGCTGCTTCCGACTCAAAAGGTAGTCGCAAGAGGATAAAAGCATCTGCCAAACCTTGCACGCCTATTCCGATAGGGCGGTGTCTTTTGTTTGACCTTTCAGCCTCCTCCACAGGATAATAATTGACTTCTATGATTTTATTTAAGTTGCGTGTTACTACTTTGGTAACTTCAAACAACTTTTGGTGGTCAAATTTGCCGTTGCTCACAAATTTTGGCAAGGCAATGGAAGCCAAATTGCAAACAGCTACCTCGTCTTTGGAGGTATATTCCATAATTTCGGTGCAGAGATTAGACGACTTGATAGTGCCTAAGTTCTTTTGATTAGACTTGCGGTTGGCGTGGTCTTTAAAAAGCATATACGGCGTGCCTGTTTCCACTTGTGCCTCCAAAATCTCAAACCACAATTCTTGTGCCTTTACTGTTTTTCTTGCTCTGCCTTCTTTTTCGTATCTTTCATAGAGTTTTTCGAAGTCCTCGCCATACACTTCGTGCAGGTTGGTGGCTTCGTTGGGGCAAAACAACGACCAACTGCCGTTTTCCTCCACTCGCCGCATAAACAAATCTGGCACCCACATGGCATAAAACAAATCTCTTGCCCGCAATTCTTCTTTGCCATGATTTTTGCGGAGTTGCAAGAAATCAAAAATATCTGCGTGCCAAGGTTCGAGATAAATAGCAAAAGCACCTTTGCGTTTCCCACCGCCTTGGTCTATATACCGAGCCGTATCGTTAAAAACCCGCAGCATAGGCACAATGCCGTTTGAAGTGCCGTTTGTGCCTTTGATATACGACCCCGTCGCCCTGATGTTATGGACTGACAAGCCAATTCCGCCTGCCGATTGCGATATTTTGGCACATTGTTTCAGCGTATCGTAAATTCCTTCTACGCTGTCGTCTTGCATGGTGAGCAAAAAGCAACTACTCAACTGCGGTTTGGGCGTACCTGCATTAAACAAGGTAGGCGTGGCGTGAGTAAACCATTTTTCAGACAACAAATGATAGGTTTCTATGGCTGCCTCCACGTCTTGCTGGTGAATACCAACGGCAACACGCATGAGCATGTGTTGAGGTCTTTCGGCAATTTTGCCGTTTATTTTCAGCAAGTAGGACTTTTCGAGGGTTTTAAAGCCGAAATAGTCGTAGCCAAAATCTCTATCGTAAATAATGGTAGAGTCGAGCAGGGAAGCATTTTTGCGAATGACCTCATAAACTTCTTTGGAGAGTAGGCTGGCATTTTCGCTGGTCTTGGGGTCTTCATATTCGTAGAGCAACTTCATCGTGTTCGAAAACGACTTGCTGGTTTGTTTATGAAGGTTCGACACCGCAATCCTTGCAGCCAAAATAGCATAGTCGGGGTGGCGGGTGGTCATCGAAGCCGAAATTTCGGCTGCCAAATTGTCTAACTCTACGGTGGAGATGCCATCATAGATGCCCGACACCACTTTTTGGCAGATTTCGAAAGGGTCTATAAAGCTCATGTCAAGCCCATAGCACAGTTTTTCTATTCTGGCGGTGATTTTTTCCAACTTCACCGTTTCTTTTCTGCCGTCACGTTTGATTACTATCATAAAAGTGTGTTTTTTCCTCTTCTTTTTATTGTTTGAGAACTGCAAAATAATACAAAAAATTCAAAGAATTGTTACTGTTTTTTGGAATATTTACTAACAACCTGATAATCAATTCTATAATTTTTTAACAAAATACTTTGCAAATACTTTGCAAGTTTTACCTAAAAACCCTATCTTTACAATGTTTTAAAATTCCTTGCTTCCTGAAAAGGAGGAATGATGTTTCGTCATTCGTGCAGTCATCTTTGACATACTTCACTACATACTATCTTTATGATGTAGAACTGACTACTATACGCAATTTACGCTGTAAACGCCATGCGTTTAAATTGCGTATAGTAGTCGTTCTACTGGAGTTGATAGATATAGTCCTTAGAAAATTCGAAGTAGTTTTAAAACACCAATCCTTACAAAAGTTACGGCTTTTGTAAGGATTTTTTTAGTGTTTTTGGTTGCTACAACCGAAAAACTTGCAGGTTTGAGAACCCATTAGTGTTTTCGGTTGCTACAACCGAAAAACTTGCGGGTTTGAGAACCCACAAGCACAAAATTAAATATTGAATCTGCGGTTTTTTGCCTTCCTTATGTTTTTGTAACTCTTGGTAACGAAATTTCCAGAAAGTTCTACTCTCTTCGTAATTCCGAAATACGTTTCAAATACTGACAAATTAATTTATTTTGTTCAATAGCTTTGACTTTCCAGTTATTTACCTTACTTTTACTTGCCTGTACAGGCGTAATTCCTCTTGTTTTTGGTGCTTTGAGAACACAAAAATAGGGGAATTTTTTTATGATTCTGAACAGCCTACCTCATAGGTTTTATTAGTTTATGCTCAAAGAAATCAAAATTTTACTGCACAAAGAAATTATTTTGGAGTGGCGACAACGCTATGCCCTAAATGGTATTTTGCTCTATGTAGTAAGCACCATTTTTATTTGTTATTTGGGTTTTCACCTCAAAAGCAAACAACTACACCCTATTGTTTGGAATGTTTTGTTTTGGATAATCTTGCTTTTTACAGCAGTAAACGCAATAGGCAAAAGTTTTTTGCAAGAATCGGAAGGAAGGCAACAATATTATTATACCTTAACAAGTGCAGAGGCTATTATTATTTCCAAAATGATTTACAACACCTTGTTAATGTTGCTCATTTCGGCTATTTCTTATTTTTTCTACGCCTTAGTTTTGGGAAATCCTGTCGAAAATACTACGCTGTTTTTTTGCAATATGCTCTTGGGAAGTATTGGGTTTTCTTCTACACTGACAATGGTCGCAGCCATAGCAGCCAAAGCAACCAACCGCACAACGCTGATGGCTGTTTTGAGTTTTCCTGTTGTGCTACCTTTGCTACTCTTGCTGATGAGGGTATCGAAAAATGCCTTAGACGGTTTGGCGTGGTCTGTTAATTCCAGTGATATTGCCACTATTTTGTCTATTACTGCCATTGTTTGGGTGGTGGCTTATCTGCTTTTCCCTTATCTTTGGCGAGGATAATTATTGCTAACTAGGACTTACGCAAATTGATAAGTAAGTTTGAATTCTAACTCAGTACATATTAAATTTTTCGGCAGTTTTCACGCAATCTGCAAAGATAAAATCTAAAACTCCTAATAGTTTATTTGGATTGTCTAAACCAAGCCCCAAGGGGTGTTTGTGAATAATTTTGCCATCTAATTTGCCAAATTCCCAGCCTTTGCCCATGCTCACGATAGCATAAATAGGAATATCTTGATTCTCATTCAGAAAACGTGCTACAATTAGTTGCTTGTAAGCATCAATCCAGCCCAAATCATAATCATCATGTTTTGCTTCCACAGTGATTAAAAGAGGTTTTTGAAAAGTGTTAATCCCTGTTTTATCTTTTGGCGTAACCACATAATCGGGAATTAAAACCAAGTCTTCGTAAACTATTCGGGGGTGGCTAAACAATTTGATTTTGGTATTTCGTTTCCACGCCTCTTTTAAAATAGGAAAAATTAAGGCTTCGCAGGCGTAGGCTTCCATATCTGTATCACCACGATTGGAGAGAGCAAAGTTTATATCTTCTTTTACAAATTTTGGCAGCGGAATGGGTTTGATTTTTTCAAAATCAAAAAAAATATTACTTTGAACCTGCAAGCCAAAATATGCCAACATTTCGGAGTTATTTTTAAATTCGCTAAATTTCATTGGTTTATCTAAATTTTACTTGCAAAGATAAAGATTTTGTAAGTAATACACAAACCTAAATAAAAGTAAGTTTCTATTTTTGTAACTCCTTGAAAATCAATTATCGGACACTTTTAAAGTGTCCGATAAATGTGTCCACTTACTTAATACACAAACCTAAATTTAATATAGTTGCAAAAACTTATGGTAGAGATGACATCTTTTTGAAAGATGTCATCTCTACCATAAGTTTTTGCAACTGCCAAATCCAAAACTAAATTGAAGTTTTATTTTGAACTTCCAATATTTTTTTGTAGCTTGCCACCGAAATTGTAAGTTAATAACAAACGGTTACAAAGCGGAGAACCGTCATAAGCGGAATATTGAAAGCAACAAAAGTAATTTGCGTGTTTTTATCACACTTCTTACACGCCAACACACCCAAATTTGCTTGTTCGCCACAGACCAAACCAAAGCCGAACAACCTTGCGAAAACTTACCCAAAATCAAGCTACCAAAGCAATTTTGTTTTGTAGCATAGACTTTAGTCTGTGCTATTAAGCTAAGAAAGTAAATTTTGTGCCTTTAGGCACTACATATTGGTAGAAAATATGCCAACAACGGCTTTTTGTCCCGTAGGGACTGTATATTGGTAGCCCTGACAAGTTACCTCTGTCTTGTGTAGTCCCTACGGGACAAGAGGTTGGGGTGAGGTAGGTTTTTCTACCAATATGAAGTCCCTAACGGGACAAAAAGTAATTCATAAACTCTAATTGGCTTAATTTAAAAAAATAACAGTACAAAATATTATTATGATTCCACAACCAATTACGCAAGCAATTACCTTGCAAGGAGGCTACGGCATAGAAGACCGTACCATTACCATCGAAACAGGCAAATTAGCCAAACAAGCCGATGGGTCAGTAGTTGTCCGCATGGGCAACACCATGATTTTGGCTACCGTATGTGCTGCCAGAGATGCCAAAGAAGGACAAGACTTTTTCCCCTTGTCGGTAGATTACCAAGAAAAATTTGCTGGCGTTGGGCGTATTCCGGGCGGCTTTATGAAAAGAGAAAGCAAATTGTCTGATTATGAAGTGTTAATTAGCCGTTTGGTGGATAGGGCAATTCGTCCTTTGTTTCCAGATGATTTTTTGGCTGAGGTGCAAATCAACTTGTGGTTGATTTCAGGAGATAAAGATTCTTTGCCCGATGCGTTGGTGGCTTTGGCTGCCTCCTCTGCACTTTCTATCTCTGATATACCTTTCCAAGGTCCTATTTCAGAGGTAAGAGTGATAAAACATCAAGGAAATTACATAGTCAATCCTCCACACAGTTTCTTGAAAGACGCCGACATTGATTTGGTAGTAGCAGCAACTTACGACAATATCCTCATGGTGGAAGGCGAATGTAATGAAGTATCCGAAGCAGATATGTTGCACGCCTTGAAAATAGCACATGAGGCTATCAAAATACAGTGCAAAGCCCAAATGGAATTTGCCGAAAAAGTAGCAGCCGTTAAACCGCATATCAAAACAAAACGTGCAGCCAACCACATAGCCCACGATGAAAACTTGCAAAAAGAGTTGCACGACAACTACTATGCAAAATTCTATGCGTTGGCAGCTTCTCTTAATGCAGACAAAGACTCTCGCAATTCGGCTGTTAAAGACTTGAAAAAGAGCTACTTAGACTCTTTGCCCGCAGACACCACAGTAAACAAAAAATTGGCTTCGATGTATCTCGAAGACCTTTACAAAAAAGCTGCTCGCAAACTCGTACTCGACGAAAAAGTACGCCTCGATGGTAGAAAATTAGACGAAATACGCCCAATTTGGTGCGAAATTGACTATTTGCCCTCTACACATGGCTCGGCTGTTTTCACACGCGGCGAAACCCAATCTTTGACTACTGTTACGTTGGGAACAAAGTTAGACGAACAAATGATAGACGGGGCTATGCTTTTTGGCTACAACAAATTCATTTTGCATTACAACTTCCCTGGATTTTCGACTGGCGAAGTAAAACCAAACAGAGGACCTGGCAGACGCGAAGTAGGGCATGGCAACTTGGCAAATAGAGCCTTGAAAAAAGTATTGCCCGCAGACGTGGACAATCCTTATACGATAAGAGTAGTTTCAGATATTTTGGAATCTAACGGTTCTTCGTCTATGGCTACGGTTTGTGCAGGCACATTGGCTCTAATGGACGCAGGTGTGAAAGTAAAAGCACCCGTTTCTGGTATTGCCATGGGCTTGATTTCTGATAGCGAAACAGGCAAATATGCTATTTTGTCGGACATCTTGGGCGATGAAGACCACTTGGGCGACATGGACTTTAAAGTTACAGGCACTGCCAAAGGAATTACGGCTTGCCAAATGGACATTAAAATTGATGGGTTATCTTACGAACTCCTCGAAAATGCAATGGAACAAGCCCGCAAAGGCAGACTCCACATCTTAGGCAAGATGACCGAAGTAATTGCAGCACCGAAACCTGATTTGAAACCTCACGCACCTCGCGCACACATGATGCTGATTCCTAAATCCTTGATTGGTGCAGTGATTGGACCTGGTGGCAAAGTGATACAAGAAATGCAACGCGACACTGGGGCTACGATTTCGATAGAAGAAGACAAAGACAACGGCATTATCCGTATTTTTGCTACCAGCAAAGAGTCGATGGACAAAGCTATTCAACGAGTGAACAACATAGTGGTAGAGCCAGAAGTAGGTATGGTTTTTGACGGCAAAGTTACCTCTATCATGCCTTTTGGTGCTTTTGTAGAGTTTATCAAAGGCAAAGAAGGTTTGCTACACATCTCTGAAATCAAGTGGGAAAGATTAGAAAACATGGACGGCGTGCTGGAAGAAGGAGAGGAAATCCAAGTAAAATTGGTGGAAGTAGATAAGAAAACAGGCAAATATCGTCTATCTCGCAAAGCATTGTTGCCAAGACCCGAAGGAATGGTAGAAAGAGAAAGAAGTGGAGGCAATCACAGCGGCGGTAGTGGCGGCGGACAATCAAAGTTTCGTAGATAGTTATTCGTTTTGTAGATAGTAAAAAATAACTTCAACAAAAAATAACTTCAACTTTGTAAAAATGACTTCAACTTTGGCAGTGGTCGATAGACCCTGCCAATAGTTGAAGTCGTTTTTTAATCTCCAAATACCTACTCAATTTCTCAAATTCTATCTTTTTCATATAGTTTTCCATATACACATAGTCGTTTCAGGTTTAATATAGAAAACAGTGTCAATAAAATAAAGTACATCATTGGCTGTAAGCACGTTTTCATCATGGAGGTCTTCCAAAATAATTCCTAAATCGGAATGAAAATAATCATGGTTGCGGTTATTTACAAACCCGTTGCTTACCAAAAATTCTTTTACTTGGCTCAAATCCGTAGGCTGTGTAGCTTCTATATAATTTTGCTCAACTAATGCATATAATGTGTCATTATCAGATTTATAAAAACCTAATAAGTTATAAGCTGTGTCAGGGAAAAAATAATTATTCAGTAGCAAATTATGGAAATAGTCTAACCAAGACGCATAATAAATAGCATCATTCAGTTTCAAAACTTTGCTTTTATCCTTAATATACACTCTTTGCTCTGCCCCTTCGGATAAAAACAGATTAAAGTTGATGTCACAGTTCCAAAGATGATTTACGTTGATGTATTCTATCAATCTCTTTGTTTCTTCTGCTTTGTTTGGCTCATTTCTTTGAGCCACTGCACCTGTTTCAGTGCTTTTTCGTAGGAAATAGGCTGCTGCTTGGATAGGTTTTCCATAGCTAACTTCGCCCTCTCCGCAAAGGATATTTTGTAGTTCATATTTTATTGCGTTAAAGTCCATACAAATTTAGTTATTTTTTCAACAAAGAAAAACCTTTTTTAATCTCCAAATACCTACTCAATTTCTCAAATTCTATTTGTTTCATATAGTTTTCCATATACACATAGTCGGGGGTGCCTGTGGAGGTGATGGGAAGTAGAATTTTTTCTTTTTGTATTCTGTTATCGTTAATTTCACGATTAAAACTATATTTTTCGCCTAATCTTTGGGTTATTGTCGAAATAAAAAGGTAAATGAAACTATCAAAGTCTTTATTTTCAAGTTTAGTAACATGGTCACTTGCTACAAAAGAAAAAGGTTGATAAAAAGTAGCCCCAACACTTCCGCTATTGGCAATCGTCAAGCAATTATTAAAAACTCTTACCTTGCTTTCATTACCTACAAAACTATCAACGCCATTATTCATAGCAGTAGCAGACACATAAGGTAATCTGCCCTTTTGGTGGTCGTCTTTCTTTAACCTCTTACCTCTTTGAATATCAGCAAAAATATTTTTTAAGTAAAACTCTCCCCATTCCTTTTCATTCATTGGCACAGTTTCCTGAAAATCTTTTACTTCGTTTATTCGTTTGTGCAAATAGTTCAAAAAATTATCATTTTTTGCTTGTTCTTGCTCACGTATATACGCCTCCATAAAAGCATAATCGGGAGTGCCTTCATCATTTGTAGGCAATATAATTTTACTTCTTCTGAGTCTTGTTAAGGTTGCACCATTTCCACCCCAATTAAATTTTACCATTTGTTTTTTTATCAAGGGAATTAAAAATTGGGCAATAAAATAATTTAAATTTTCATTTCTTAAAATTTGAATATTTTGCCCCGTGTAGAATTGACAAGGTTGATAAAAAATAGTTTGGGTATCTAAACCAATAGTAATAACATTACTTTTTTCTAATTGATAGGTCTTATTTTGTTCTCCCAAAAATAAATCTACTCCATTATTTTTGTCTGTTCGGGTAATATAGGGAATATTACCTTTTTTGAGAATTAATTTATTTTTATCAATTCCGCTATGAGTAGCAAAAATTTCGAATATTTCCTCAAAAACAAACTCCCCCCACTTTACACTTTTTAAAAACTCCCCCCACTTTACACTTTTTAAATCACAATTCATTTCGGGCTTTTTTTTTCGTCTGTTTGCTTGGTTTCAAACAAATATTCTCTGCCCTGCATAATCATAGAAAACTCAAAAGTGAGGTAATCTGCAATGGTTTTCTCAAAATCCTGTGCTGTGGGTATTTCGTCATTAAAATAATAGAAAGAATGTAGCCATTCGTCTTCGGGTTCTACGGTAGTTCGTACCATAAATTTGCTTTCTGTGGGTGCATCATGCAGCCAACAATCCAACAAATATGTTTTTTGTGATTTTGCAATTTCTGTGGGTTTCAATCCCAAATGTTTGCTTACTACATAACCGTCATTGTCAAAATTGACAAATTTGCAATATTTTTTAGGCGAATGGGCTTTGTGTGCCGTAAAAATAGCCAAACAAGTATTTGTACCTACGCCATAAAAAGTATTTTTGTTCAGCGTAATGACACCTTCTAAGGTATGGCTTTCTAAAATTTGCTTTTTTATAGCCTTGTCCTCTTTGGTTTTGCCCACCATTGTCGACTGTGGCACAATGGCTACACACCTTGCCCCATCTGCCAAACAGTCTAAAAGATGTTTGATAAAATTGATTTCAGACAAATGGGCAGTATCTTTTCCTTTTGCTTGCGAATAAGGCGGATTGACAAAACCTACGGTATATTTTTGTTTTCGCAATTCCTCGCTACTTTTTCTCAAAAAGTCATCTTTTATCAGCTTACTTTTGCCATCTTCCCTCAAAATCATATTCGTAGTGGCAATGGCAAACATATCTTCTCGTATTTCTATGCCATGCAGCAATTCTTTTTTAATGTACTCTTTTTCTTTATTGGAACTTGCTTTTTCGAGCATCTTAGACATTGCCGAAATCAAAAAACCACCTGTGCCACAGCAAGGGTCAAAAACCTTGTCTGTTGCTTGCAAATCTACCAAATCGCAAAACAATTCGGTAATGTGTTTTGGCGTAAGAATTACGCCCAAAGTTTGCCCATCGCCACCGCCATAACTAATAAATTCGCCATAAAACTTGCCCAAAATATCGTCAGCCAAGTTGGTTTGAATAGCTTTGATAATATTTTTGTCTATAAACTCTGTAAAATATCGCAGCGGCGTTTTTTCTAAGTAATTATTTTTATCTACTTCACTTTTCAATCTTTCATCTTTTTGGCTCAACAAAGTTCTATCTTTAATGATGTTAAATTGATTGAGTAGTTGCTCTTTTTTTACTTCGGGTTCAACTTTTACCCTTTTCATATAGGTTTTGATAGCATCAAAAATAATTTCGCCATCTTTTCTTTCTGTATCTCCTGTAAGTTGCTCAATAGCAAAAGACTTTTCACTCAACGCCAGCAAGATAGCCGAAACAACCAAGGGCTTTTCTGTATCTCGGAGTTGCCCGTAGTTACGCAACATTTCGTGTAGGTCTGCGGCTTTTTTCAGTATTTCCTCTTTTTCTTTTTCCTCTTGTGGTTTTTCGCCCAAAACTTGTTCTTTGTAATATTTTTCTATGTTTGCCTCCGAAAAATTTTCAAAATTTTCTACTTTTTCGAGGAGTTTATAACCTTTTTCATCTACAAAAAAAGGTCTGATGATATGGTGTTTTTCATTGCCCGAACAACCAAAGGCAAATACTTTTTTGAAATTAGTTTTAGCAATAATTTCATTGGCATAGTGCAAAGCCCCATTTTCTGCATAATTGGTAATTGCTTTTGTATCTATTGCTAATTTTTGATTATCCGCATCTTCATACAAAGCCTGTTTGTCTAATTCGGCTTTGTTTTCAATGACAATAATAAAATCCTTGACTTTTGCCACAAATTCAGGAAAACCCGCATTGCCTGTGCCTTTTTTAGAGGCAGTTTTCAAAGCATCTTGAATTTCCTTTATCTCACTCCCATTGGGCGTATAGTCAATTTTTGCATTATCCAGCAATTTGCTGATAAAAATATCGGTTTTCTTTTCGTTTGCCATTGCTTGAGTATTCTCACTGTAAAACTACCAAAATAAATTGCAATTTGCTGCAAATTTTGCCCAAAATCTTTAACTTTGTTGCGATAACTTCAACAAAACATGATGGGTTGTATTTGCAAGCCCTGCCAATAGTTGAATCTTAACTAAATTATGCTCCAGCTTACCAATGTTACTAAGCAGTTTAAACAACTGACTGCGGTTAATCAACTCAATTTGTCTATTGCCGAAGGGCAATATGTGGCTTTGCTCGGACCCAATGGAGCAGGCAAGACGACCTTAGTAGAGATGATAGAAGGGTTACAACGCCCAGATTTGGGCAATATTACCATACAGGGCTTAAATTGGCAGCAACACAGCAAGCAGTTAAGGCAACTTATTGGCTTGTCGTTGCAAGAAACCAAGTTTATAGATAAGCTGACTACCTTAGAAACTTTACAACTTTTTGCGGGTTTTTATCAATTACCTAAAAAAAGAGTAACGGAATTGCTGGAATGGACAAAACTGGAGGAAAAAGCAAACACCTATGTAGTCAATTTATCGGGTGGGCAACACCAACGGCTGGCATTAGGCATAGCCTTGCTCAACGAGCCAAAATTACTTTTGTTAGATGAACCCACCACAGGTTTAGACCCTAATTCCAGACGAGAACTATGGACTATTCTATTGGAAATCAAGAAGTTACAAAAAATTACTTTAATCCTTACTACACACTACATGGAGGAGGCGGAATATCTCTGCGATAGAATAATAATGATGAACAAAGGTAGCATTATAGCTGATGGAAGTCTACAAAATTTGTTGGCTACTTTTGCTACAGGAGAGGTGATAGAATGTGTTTTGGACAATCCTATTTCAGATGTTCTTTTGCAAACATTAACAGGCATATTGGCTATTGAAACCTTGCCCCATAGTCTACTTAATACTACACAAGGATTTGGCTTGCGTATTACGGTGAAGCAAATTAGTCAATTTTTGCCTTCATTTTTTGAGTTGTTGCAAAACCAAAACCTACATTTATTGCAGCTACAGGCTCGCAAAAAAACCCTCGATGATTTGTTTATAGTCTTAACAGGTAATCAACTAAATCAACAATAAAAAATTCCTTTACTTGCACATCACAAGCAAGTTTCAGTTGATTGATGGGCTAAAAACAAAAAGTCTATACAATTTCTTGTATAGACTTTGCGGTCTGGACGGGACTCGAACCCGCGACCTCTGCCGTGACAGGGCAGCATTCTAACCAGCTGAACTACCAAACCTTTTTGTTCTTACTTTTTTATTTCCTAAAACTTCCTTTATTTGTTTTAAGTGGTGCAAAGTAAGTACATTATTTTGATTTGTGCAAATTTTTTGGATATTTTTTTTAATTTTTTTAAGAAAAAATAGAGGTTATTACGATTTGTACCGCACCCTTTGCGGGGTTGCCTCCAACTACAAGGTCAATTAACTGAAAATCAACAAATTAATTTTTAACTGTTATTTTTTTGTTAAGTTTTAAACCTTTGCTTCTAATTATCGTCAAAGTAATAAATTTAACACAATTTTCAAACTAAACCTGTTTTAAACAAATGAAAATGCAAATAAAAAATTTGGTTGTACTTGGTTTGGCTCTTTCATTGGGCTTGACAAGTTGCAAAAAAGACGAAACAAACAACCCTACACAGGCACAAATAGACGCACAAGCCCAAAAAGCAGCCGAAGACAAAGGACAAACCTCCAACATAGACGATGAGAGCAGTGTCTTGGCAGACTATGCGAGCAATATAGACCCTCGTTCTGCTGGTGGTAGAACAGAAGGCACTGTTTTGGGGGCTGGCAATACCTCATACGACGTGGCTGCCAAAACTCTGACCATTGACTTTGGTACGACTAATGCAATGTGTACAGATGGCAGAAAACGCAGAGGGAAAGTTTTTGTTCGGTTTACAGCAGGTGAGCCTCGCAGTTTGCAACATACTGTACAAATTACACAAGAAAATTATTTTGTAAACGACATCAGAGTAGAAGGCACACGCACAGATGTAGTACAGAGTCAAATCAATTTGTCAAATGGTGCTATAAGCAGCAACCGCAAAGTTACCATTAGCAACCGCAAATTGACTTTTACCGACAACACAACCATTACAGAAAATGGTACTTATGATTTTGTGATTACGGCAACTATCAATCTACAAACTTTGCAAGTAAGCAACGGACAATGGACTGCCACAGGTGGCACTACGGGCAAAAACCGCCAAAATATGAACTACATAGCCTCCATTGTAACACCTTTGGTAGCCAAAGTATCTTGCAACAATGCAATGTTCCCTATTCAGGGCAATTTTGACGTGAATGTAGTAGGTTTAGCAGACAAAGTGGTAGTAGATTATGGCAACGGAACTTGTGATAAAAGCTACACCATTTCATACAGGGGACAAACGGTTACAATTACTTTGTAAGCCAATTCTGAATCCTTGATAATCAAGGTCTAATAAAGTAGAGCTAACAATTCTTTGAGAGTTGTTAGTTTTTTTATAGCTTTGGGGTTTATTAGCATTTACCATATTTTTATAAATCATGAACATAGCCCTCATAACAGGAGCATCAGGTCTGATTGGAGGAGAATCTGTTGAATTCTTTGCCAACAAATTCGACCTCATCGTTGGAATTGACAACAACCAAAGAGCCTATTTTTTTGGCGATGAAGCCTCTACCGATTGGAACAGAGATAGAATAGCTGCTAAAACAGGCAACTATAAGCACTACCCTACAGATATTCGCAACTTTGAGGAAATTCAAAAAATATTCAAAGAGTATGGCAACGATATTAAATTGGTGGTACATACGGCAGCACAACCCAGCCATGACTGGGCTGCCAAAGAACCTTTTACCGATTTTTCTATCAACGCCACAGGCACTTTGAATATGTTGGAGGCAACTCGTTTGCACTGCCCACAAGCCGTATTCATTTTTACTTCTACTAACAAAGTCTATGGCGACAATCCCAATTTTCTGCCTTTGTTTGAATATGAAACTCGTTGGGAAATCAATGAGCATCACCCTTATTATGCCAATGGTATAGACGAACACCATTCCTTAGACCACACGACTCACTCAGTTTTTGGGGCTTCAAAAGTGGCTGCTGATATCATGGTGCAGGAATATGGCAAATATTTTGGTATGAAAACAGGTGTGTTCAGAGGTGGTTGCCTCACAGGACCCAACCATTCAGGAGCTCAACTACATGGCTTTTTGGCTTACCTGATGAAATGTGCCATTACAGGTACGCACTACACCATTTTTGGCTACAAAGGTAAACAAGTCAGGGACAATATACACAGCTATGATTTGGTCAATATGTTTTGGCATTATTACCAAAATCCACGTCAAGGCGAGGCTTACAATGCAGGAGGTAGCCGTCATGCCAACTGCTCGATGATGGAAGCTATTAGTTGGTGCGAAAAAATTAGCGGAAACAAAATGAGTTATAGCTACAAAGATACTAACCGAATTGGCGACCATATTTGGTGGATTAGTGATGTATCGAAGTTCAAAAAACACTATCCTACTTGGGATTTTAAATACGATTTAGAGCAAACCTTAGTGGAAATGCACGACTCCATGAGCAAACGGAAGTTTTAAAAATTTTGTGGCTGTCCAAAAAGTAAGAGCAGAGTGCTTGCGAAAGTTATTTTGAAAAATACGTTACAAGTCTTAAAGACTTGGAAAGTGTGCTTTATTAGATTTTCACAAGGAGTTTATTGTGCTACAAATTTTGACTTTTCGGACAGCCTCAATCATTGGTAATAAACATGAAATACGGTATGAAATTAACTAACTCATAATCAATAATTTCGTTTCATATTTATACATCATATCTCATCTTTCATTTCATATTTCTCACCTAAGTATTTCCTATCTCCTCTCATACGTCTTCCCCTCTAAAATTTAATTTGGAAAAACCAATAACATTTTGCACCTTGTCGAACTTTTATTTTGAAAACTATGTACACCTACGAATATCCTCGTCCTTCGGTAACAGTGGACTGCGTTATTTTTGGTTTAGACCAAGAAAGCCTAAAAGTGTTGCTTATCCAACGCAAACACGACCCTTTTGCGGGCAAGTGGGCTTTGCCCGGCGGTTTTGTAGATATGGACGAACCCATAGACCAAGCAGCCCAAAGAGAACTCGAAGAGGAAACAGGTATTTCGGGTATGTATATGGAGCAACTTTATACCTTCGGAGATGTTCACCGCGACCCACGCGGCAGAGTAATTAGTGTGGCTTACTACGCCTTAGTCAATCTAACGGCTTACCAACACCAAGTGGTGGCTGCTTCTGATGCCAGCCAAGCCCGTTGGTTTGCAGTGGCAGACTTGCCTCTGTTGGCTTTCGACCACGAAAAAGTGATGGAAATAGCCGTAAAAAGACTGAAAAACAAAGTTCGTTACCAACCCATTGGTTTTGAGTTGTTGCCCGAAAAATTTGCATTGAGCCAACTGCAAAATCTGTACGAAATGATTTTGGGAAGAACCTTAGATAAACGCAATTTTAGAAAGAAAATTCTGAAAATGAACTTGTTAGTCGAGTTAGCAGAAATGCAACAAGGAGTTTCGCACCGAGCAGCCAAGTTGTATAAATTTGACAAAGAAAACTACCAACAGTTAGAGGCAAAGGGATTTTCGTTTGAAATATGATTCCAAGATATTTAGATATTATCAAAATCAATGCAACTCCAATTTACCGAAACCAAAGACATTTTCAATGCCCAGCCCCTTGTTATTCTGTTCCCACAGTTTACACAAGTGTTTTTTCCTGCTTTGCAAGAATTTTTGGCAACCACCACGCAGCTAAAAGCACAGGAAAATAAGAATGAAAAGGCTTTTGAGGCTGCCCTCAAAAAGTTTTTGCAAAGTAGTTTTTATGCAAAAAATTATGTGGGCAACAAACCGTATAAAAAAGGAGAAGCAGATTTAGTAATTTCGCAAGGCGTTGATATTCAGACAAATACTGCTGTTTTGTGCGAGGTAAAAAGTCCATTGGACAAGGTTGCAATGATTTCGCAAGCAGATTTTAACAAGAAATGTTTGCAACAGGCTGTTACTTACTTTTTTACGGAAATTGTAGAAAAAAAGAATTTCGACCTCAAACGTATTGTGATAACCAATACCGAAGATTTTTTTATTTTTGATGCCACCGAATTTCACCGCATTTTTTACCAATCTGAACTCAAAAAAGCCTTTGAAAATTGGCACGCAAAACAGCAAGTTGGCACTTCTACTAATGATTTTTATACACAAGTTAGCAACTTTATAAACTTACCAAGTCTTAAAGACTTGGTAAGTTTGACTTGTGTGCATTTTAATCTCAATGAGTTAAGTGCTTGTGGGTTCTCAAACCCACAACGGACTTTGGGGTTTGAGAACCCCAAAACACAAGAAATCAAAACACAAGAAATTTTTACTTCTGAAACAGATTTTGAAACTTTTGCAGAAAAAGACAATTTCAAAGAATTGAAGTTTCTGTATAAGGTTTTTTCGCCACAGTATTTGTTGAAAAGTACAGATGTCATCGATAGCAATGAACTCAATGAGCCTTTTTATTTGGAATTATTGCACATTTTGGGTGTGGAGGAAATTACAAAAAGTGGCAAAACTATTATTCAACGCAAAGCAAATAACAGAGACATAGGTTCTTTTTTGGAATTGACTATGCACGAAATAGCTTCGCAAAAAAAGACTTTAAATCTCGATAAAACGGTTTATGGACACACACAAGAGGAGCAAATTTTTCACGCAGCCTTAGAATTAGCTATCACTTGGGTAAATCGGATGTTGTTTCTCAAATTATTAGAAAGCCAACTGATTAATTTTAATTCAGCCCCCCTACCCCCCGAAGGGGGAGCAAAAAATCCCCCTTCGGGGGGTAGGGGGGCTGAATTTGCCTTTCTCAATCTCCAAATTTTGCCAAATTTTAGCGAAGTTTTTATCTTATTTCACAAAGTTTTGGCTATCAAAGAACACGAAAGAGAAACTGGTTTGCAAGAAAAATACCAATTTGTGCCTTATCTCAACAGTTCTTTGTTTGAAATTTCTGAATTGGAACAACAATTTATCAACATCAATGCACTTGGAAATGGAAATATAATTACAGTTATTTCTTCGACTGTTTTGCAAAACCACGCCAAAAGATTGACAACTTTGGATTATTTCTTACGTTTCCTTAATTCTTATAATTTTAGTAGTGAAGGCAAAAAACAAGAGGTTTCACAAGACAACGAACCTGTTATTAATGCTGCTATTTTGGGCAAAATCTTTGAAAAAATCAATGGTTATAAAGATGGTGCCGTTTTTACGCCTGCAAGTATCACAATGTATATGTGTAGGCGAAGTATTCGGCTGGCGGTGGTGCAAAAATTTAACGAGATTAAGCAATGGAACTGTGTAAGTTTTGAGGAATTAAAAGAAAAAATTGAGGATAAAAGAGAAGCAAACGCCATTATCAATACGCTAAAAATCTGCGACCCTGCTGTTGGTTCAGGGCATTTTTTGGTGTCTGCTCTCAATGAAATTATTGCAATCAAGAGTGAATTAGGTGCTTTATTTGATAGGAATAACAGGAGAATAACAGATTACAAAATTACGGTTGTCAATGACGAATTGGAAATAAAAGATATTTACAACGATAGTTTTTTTGTGTATCGGAAGACGAAAATTGTGAATGAAATTCAGCTATTGCAAGAAACTTTGTTTCACGAGAAGCAAACTATCATAGAAAATTGCTTATTTGGGGTTGATATTAACCCAAATTCTGTAAAAATTTGTCGTTTGCGGTTGTGGATAGAGTTATTGAAAAATGCGTATTACATAATGCCAAGCCCCCCAACCCCCGAAGGGGGAGTTTTACGTGCAGGATTTAAAACTCCCTCCCCTTTGGGGAGGGTTGGGGTGGGGCTAACTCCCCCTTCGGGGGCTGGGGGGCTGCAAACTCTACCCAACATTGACATTAATATAAAAGTTGGCAATAGCTTGATAAGTCGTTTTGCAACTGATGTAGATTTGAAACAAGTTTTGAAAAAAATAAAGTACAAAGTGGAGGATTATCGCAAGTTGGTAAACAATTACAAGAATGTAAGAAATATCGAAGAAAAGTACAAAATTGAACAAGCTATTGCAGAAATTAAAAATGGTTTTAGGACTGAAATTGCCAAATTTTCTGACCCTCGCATTTTGCGTTTGCAACGGATTGAGGCAGAGTTGTTTTTGAGAGAAACAGACGACCTTTTTAATACAGGTACAGACAAAAAAGAGGGAAACGGCGAAGGAAATGGCGTAGAAAGAGATAAAATTAAGAAATTGCAAGCTGAAAAGCAAGAATTGAGTGAAGCATTGGAGGCAGTAAAAAATAACATTGCTTACGAATGGGCTTTTGAATGGCGGTTTGAATTTCCCGAAGTTTTGAGTGATGATGGGGAGTTTTTGGGCTTTGATGTGGTAATTGGGAATCCGCCTTATGGTGTTTCGCAACAAGGAAATTTGCGGATAAAATTGTTGGAAAACTTGGGAAAAGTGCCAGATTTTGAAATTTATTACTTCTTTATCAATCGGAGTAAGCAACTTTTGAAACCAAAAGGATTAAATGCTTTTATTATTCCGAACACAATTTTATTCAATGTTTTTGCAAAAGAATATAGAGAACAGCTTTTTGAAAATTGGAATATTCACGAATTATTAGACTGCACTGCTGTTGATGTTTTTAAAGGCAAGGCAACAGTGCGAAATGTGCTAACTTTTTTGACAAATGAAGTTTCTAAAAATGAAATTTTGTATAAACCGACTGCAAAAATAGAATCTTTTGACGATTTAATTGATAGAGATTTTTGCACTACAACGCAGGAAGTTTTATTGGAAAATAACCAAAATTGGGCTTTGGTTTTCAAATTGAGTGCAAAAACTATTGAATTAACCAGAAAAATAAGACGGGATAAAGGGCTTTTGAAAGACTATTTTCCTGATATAAGTCAAGGTTTAATTGCTTATGATAAATATCAAGGTCAAGATGAAGCTACTATCGAAAATAGGATTTTTCACAGTTTAGAGTCAAAAGTTGGTTGGAAAAAATTTCTTTGGGGACGTGATGTAACACATTATGCGGTAAAATGGAATGAAAAAGAATATATAAACTATTGTGACGGACTTGCAAATCCTCGAAAACCTAAATATTTTAAGGGTGAAAGGCTACTAATTCGTGAAATTACAAATCCAAGAATTTTTGTGGGCTACACTAAAGAAGAAAGTTATTATGACCCTGCGATTATTGTTATTTTGAAAAATCCCAATGGTTTATTGCATATTAAGGCTTTATTAGCTATTTTAAACTCAAAATTAGCAACATTTTTGCATTTTAATTCTTCGCCAAAAGCTACAAAAGGTGCTTTTCCTAAGATTTTGGTAAATGACATTAAAAGTTTTCCAATTCCAGAGATTTCTGCTGATGCCCAAAAACCTTTTATCAAATTAGTTGATAAAATTTTATTGGCAAAAACCCAAGAAAAAGATACGCAAAGCCTTGAAAATCAAATAGATAAATTGGTTTATGAATTATACAATTTGACAGAAGAGGAAATCGAAGTGGTGGGAAAAAGTGTGAAATAGAAATTCAACGACTTGGTAAGATGAAGACTTGCTTAACATTAGCCATTTAGAACAAGAACTGAATGAAAAAGTGTGGGAATTATTTTACTAAAAATGGAGCCTTGCTAAACAATTACAAAATTTTTATCTATTTTGCGTAGAATTGTAATTTAGTTCAACGTGCAAAACAAACTTACAAAGTTAAAATTAAAAATTCCCAATGGCTTCACTTTCCAACATAGACAAGAGTTACAAACATTTCAGAAGGCTGCGAGAATTTGTAGGGACATTAATCAAATATGGTTTCGGCGATTTGGTGGTGAGTTCTCCGTTAGCAAAATTGGTGTCGGAAGAAAAACGTGAAAATGCAGCCATTTTTGCGGGGTCAAGAGCCACGCGTATCCGCATGGTGTTGCAAGAGTTGGGGCCTTCTTTTATCAAATTTGGGCAGGTATTGAGCAACCGCCAAGACGTGCTGCCCCAAGATTTGATAGATGAGTTGGTGTGTTTGCAGGACAATGTGCAGCCCTTAGATTTTGCAACTGTAAGAGATATAATAGAAAGTGAGCTAAAAAAGCCCTTAGAACAGGTTTTTGCAAGGGTAAACGAGCAGGCGTTGGCAGCAGCCTCCATTGGGCAGGTGCATTATGCTTTGTTGTATGACGATACGGAGGTGGTGATAAAAGTGCAACGCCCCAACCTGAAACAAGCCATAGAGTCGGACATAGAAGTGATGTATGACATAGCCAAATTAGCCGAGCAGTGGGTAGCCGAAATTCGCCATTTTCAACCTACGGAATTGGTAAAAACCTTTGAGAAAGCCGTACACAAAGAAACCAATTTTTTGACCGAAGCAGCCAACCAAGAAAGATTTAGAAAAGATTTTGCCCTCGAACCCAATATTCACGTACACAAACTATACAAGCAATTCTGCACCGAAAAGCTGTTGGTCATGGAGTTGGTGCGGGGAACGAAGATAACCAATATAGAAAAACTCAAAGAATGGGGATTGAACACCTCCGATATTGCGTTGAAAGTAATAGATTTGTATTTTAAGCAAATCTTTGACAATGGATTTTTTCATGCCGACCCTCACCCTGGAAACATTATGATTTTGCCCAACGGCAAGGTTTGTTTCCTCGATTTTGGTATGGTGGGCAGAATCCCCGAAAGAGATAGACGTTACATTGCTGATATTTTGATTGGGGCAAGCAAACACAATGCAAGTATGATTATCAAGGCTATTTTGGCTATTTCCAAACAACGGACTATGCAAAATACCTCTGAACTTGAAAACGACTTGCAAGAAATGATAGACGAATTTAGCTCACGACCCATGACCGACATAGGCATGGGAGATTTTGGCAACCGACTTTTTCGCCTCATTGCAGACTACCGTATCCCTATTCCTACGGACTATATGCTCCTCATTCGTGCCTTAATCATGCTCGAAGGCACAGGGCAAAAGCTAAATCCCGACCTCAATGTCTTGGAAAACGCCAGCCCATACAGCCAACGATTGGTAGAGGAAAAATATACCTTGGGCAACATTTTTGATGCCACCAAACAGTCTTCCTTAGACGTGCTACTCGATATGCGTCATCTGCTGGCACAGGCAAAAGAAGGCGAATTTAAGGTAAGGTTAGAGCATGAACATTGGAAGCAATTTTCGATGCGGATAGACCGTTATACAAGTCGTATTTCTTTTTCTATCTTGCTCAGTTCTATGATTTTGAGTTCGGCTTTGTTAGTCCACTCCAACGTGCCACCCTATTGGAATGGCGTACCTATTTTGGCAGTCAGCACCTTTGCAGCCACAGGCACACTGGGGCTTTGGTTGCTTTACACTATTTTTAAGAAAGGGATTTGAAAGATAACTATTAGTTGATTTTAAGCCACCTAATAGTTAATCTTACAAGTTACCCCCTACTTTTTCTTAAAATTTTTGTTGTCTTTGGAGTACGTATTACGTTTTTCGCCAGTATTCTCTCTGTTGCTATTGTTGTTTCTCCGTTGTTCGTTATTTTGAACTTGTGTTTGGTTGCGGTTGCGGTTGTTCATGCCATTGCCCTGCGACCTTGAATTGTTGTTGTTGCCGCCTTGTCCTTGTGTGCGGTTGTTTTGTTGGCGTTGGTTGTTCATTTTATTTGGCTGTGCTATGGTAGAATCCAAAACTTCATCTGGATTTACACGCAACTTGCCATTAGATAAAATGTTGATGTGTTCGAGCAACAATTCGTCTTCTACGGTGTCGTTATTAGCTGCTGCATAAAAACCACGCATCAGTCGCATGATTTGTTGAATAGCATTGAGTCTTTCCTCTGCATCTTCCACAGGTATAGCTTTGGCTATCAGCAATTCTATATTGCGACCATAATGCCTAAACTTGGGCTGCGACAAGGTGTAGCCCAGCTTTTGCGGTTTCGCAAAAATAGTTTCTGGCGTAGGTTTTGGGAAAGGGCTGTTAATGTCTAAGTCGAAGTTAGCCATATGGTGCAGGTGGTCCCAAATCCGTTGCATATTGTCGTTATGCTCACGCACAGAGGGGTTGAGTTGTTTCATCAGGTTGATGAGGGTGTGCGAGGCTTGTGTTCTTTCCTCCACAGTGGGCAAGGTGGTGATGTATTGCACCAATTTTTGCACATTTCTGCCGTATTCTCTCAAAATCAACGGCTCTTTTTCGGTGTATGTTTCCATAAAAAATTTTTGTATATAGATTTTTGTACAGTTATAAAAGGTGTTTATAAAGATGACATCTTTTAATGGTGCGACAACTCGCAAGATGTCATCTTTATAAACACCTTTTATAACTAATACTGTTTTTTGCTACTTATTCTTAGGAGAAAATAAGCTATAGCTCATGCTGAAAGATAAGATGTGTAAAGCTTCTGAAAAATAGACATAATTCTCTGTAACTATATTACGATCATAAGTTAAAAATAATGCAGTACGTTTTACATTTAATCCAAATCCAAAAAGATAACCAAAACTAACTGTTCTATTTCTTTCTGTAGCAGACTCTAATGGTAGAAATTGATAACCTAATGTAAGTCCTCCTTTGACGAAAGGATTAACTTTTTTTAGTGGGGCAAATTTATATTTAAACAAAAAATTATTTTTAATATAACTCCCTTTTCTATCTGTAATAGAATAATAAATAGATGAATTTTCCTTTTTTACATTAAAACTATAAAACATTAATTGGTTGTTAAAACTTAATCTTTGTAGATTTCTACCAATTGGTGCGTCAATAAATAAGCCAAAGGTAGGCGTTGGGTTTACACTGTATGTATAATCTTCTGAAATACCACTAAAAGTAAAAAAATTTAATGCCAAACCGCCAACTACTCCAAAAGATGATTTTTTTCTTTCTTTTTCTGCTACTGTTTCTTTTCGTTCCCTTATTTCCGCTAACTCATTTTTACACTTTGTATAGTATAAAAATATTTTTCTCATTGCCTCTTCTGTATATTCCAGTCTATCTAATTCTTTATTAATAGTTTCGCAATCTCCTATATAACTAAGCAGTTGTTGTTTATATAATTTGACAGGATATAACAAGTCGCCTTTCTCATTATTAAGAATAAACTCGTGGTATAAGACGGGGCTAATTATTGAATTATCTTTACTCACAAAGAAAGAAACTTTACCTATTTTATCTTTTGCAATAAAAAATGCTAATTTTTTGGTAGCAATCAACTCTCTAACAAATAAAGTATCATAGGTTGTTATGCCTTCTGAATTCAAAAAACCTTTTAAGGTAGTATAAGTTTGTCTTTGTCCTCTACTATTATCTATTTTACCTATATAACTACGATAAGTTTCATTCACTTCCTCTATAAAAAAGCATTTGATAGTTTTTACTTCGTATTTTTGCTCTTTCTTGTTGGCATAGAAGGTAATTTGGTCAAAACGGCTATCCCAGTTTCTGTAGTCTATTGTACCTTGCAAGGTATCTCCTGAATTTAGAACCACATAGCCTTTTTTATAGTTTTTCTGAGCATAAGCAGTAGAAACTATAAAAAGGAGAAAAAAGATTATAATTGTTTGGACTGTTTTCATAAAATTATTTTTGTTTATGCAAATTTTATTCATTCACTTCGTTCCCTAATGCTTGGATTTGTTCAGAAGTTAAACCTGTGTATTTGACTATTTTTTCAACCGACTCGTTATCACCTAACATAGCTTTAGCAACTTCAATTTTTGCTTCTCTTTCTGCTGCCCACTTATAGGCTTCTTTTGCACTTTCGGCTGCATTGCTATTCTTATTTTCTGTCAGTTCTTCGGGGCTAAGTTTTTTATAATCAATTAGTTCGGCAACCTTTTTTACACCATGATTTTTGAGGTTAATGCTTGGGTTTTCTGGGTTTTTGATTGACTCTTTTACCAAACTCAACCAATCTCTATACCCTTCGGGTGTGGTGTCTTTAATGTAATGGTGGTTTAAGAAAATGAGTTTGTGTCCAAACACGTCAAACTCTTTGCCATCCAAACCAAACAAATTGCTATGATGAAATAGAATATCTCTTTCCACTAACTTGCCATCTCTTTCTGTGCCTATGTACTTGCCTGTAAAAACTGCAATGGTATAAACTACTTTGTCTGTTTTATATTCTTTTGAACTGCGTTGCATTTCGGCTATTGCCATGTTGTGGTAGAGCAAAAACCTATCAAAGTTGTAATCGTAGTCGACTTTCTGAATTTCTACAATAATTCGCTGGTCGTGGCTTTGAGCAAATATATCATATCGGCAGTCGTTACTGTTGAAGTCAATATGGGCTATCTTGGGTTCGAATCTCTTCTCAGTTTCCACTGTTTCAGGCACAAAATCCACGTTAAATAAATCCCTTACCAAACATTGCAAGACAAATTTATCTGTAAAAGCCTTTTTGAAGATGACTTCATTTGCTAAGTTTCCGAGCATAGTTTTCTTGTTTATAGGACAAAGATATAAAAAAACTTACAAAGTTTTTGAACCCGCAATGGAATTGTTGGTAAGTCTTTTTTTGTAGTTTAATAAGAGAAAAACTTACTTTATCCCATTTTCAAATTCTTCTAAAACTGTTTCTATTCTTTCTGCAATTAGTTTATCACTAATATTTTCAAATTCAGATTTGTCATAAATAGCTAACAAATAGATATTTTCTATTTCATCATCTGCCACTATTTTCAGAATAATGTACGAAATTACACGCAAGCCGCCACTTTTGCCTTTACCTTTACTTTTCACAGCTACACGAATTTTATACGTATTTTCGGTAATTTTGTCTCCCAAATGTGCATTTTCTTTGAGTTGTTGCTCTAATTCTCGTAATTCCGAACTTAAAGAAAGATACTTTTTTAATAAGGGCTTTGCGTCCCTTTTAAATTGAGGAGTAGGAATTACATTAGTCGTTTTCATCTAAGAAATCTGAAAGAGTTTGTTGCTTTTGTGTGCTTTTATCCATTTGCAAAGCCTCCTGCAAGGAAATTGCAAGATTATCATAAAATTGCAAGTAAGTTCTTAGCTTAACTAATTCGTTGTGCAAGGCTTGCCATTCGTCAAAAGGTATAATAACAGCTTGTTTTATACCTTGTAGATTGGTAATATATTGAAGTGTCATAGATTTTGATGGTAAGTTATATAGCAAAGATACAAAAAATAAAAAGCAATTCCTTTTTAAACCTTACAAGGTTTTAAAAACCTTGTAAGGTTTTGGAAATTTTTACGCATCTAACTCACCCGCAATTACATTTAAGCTACTCAAAATAGCAATGGCATCAGAAAGTTGCGTGCCTACAATCATTTCGGGGAAGGCTTGGTAGTAGATAAAGCAAGGTCTGCGGAAGTGCAAACGATAAGGTGTTCTACCGCCATCGCTGACGAGGTAAAAGCCCAATTCGCCATTGCCACCTTCTACTGCATGATAGATTTCGCCTTCGGGTGCGTCTATTTCGCCCATGATTATCTTGAAGTGATAAATCAAGGCTTCCATACTTTCGTAAACTTTTTTCTTTGGAGGCAAATAATAGCGTTGGTCGTCTGCAAAATAGCCATCGTTAGGCATTTTGGCTAAGGCTTGTTCTATGATTCGCAAACTTTGCCACATTTCATAATTGCGGACTAAATAACGGTCATACGTGTCGCCATTTGTACCAATAGGAACTTCAAATTCAAAGTCTTCGTAAGAACTGTAAGGCTCATTCACTCGCACATCATAATCTACGCCTGCTGCCCGCAAGTTAGGTCCTGTAAAACCATAGTTCAAGGCTCTTTCGGCTGTAATGCCACCAACATCTACGGTTCTGTCCATAAAAATTCGGTTGCGGTCAAATAGGCTTTCAAATTCTCTCAAAACAGGAGGAAATTCTTTGAGAAACTTTTTCAGTTTTGCCATTGCTCTTTCTGAAAAACCTCTTTCCATACCGCCAATCCGCCCCATGTTGGTCGTGAGCCTTGTGCCACAAACCTCCTCGTAAATATCATAAATTTTTTCTCTTTCTTGGAAAACATACAAAAAGCCTGTAAAAGCCCCTGTATCCACACCCAAAATGCTGTTGCAGATTAAGTGGTCGGCTATGCGTGCCAATTCCATCATAATGACCCGAATGTATTGGGCTTGTTTGGGAACAGTAATGCCCAACAATTTTTCTACGCTCATGTGCCAGCCCATGTTGTTGATAGGCGAGGAGCAGTAGTTCATTCGGTCTGTGAGGGTCGTGATTTGGTAAAAAGGTCGTCTTTCGGCTAATTTTTCGAAAGCACGATGAATATAACCTACTGTGGGAACAGCCGAAATAATTTTTTCGCCGTCCATCTGCAAAATATTTTGGAAAATGCCATGCGTAGCAGGGTGCGTAGGTCCTAAATTGAGGGTGGTCAATTCATTGACGTACTCCACCATTTGCTGGTCGGGCTGTGCAGTATTGAGGATAGAATTGCTTACCATTAGCTTAAATAATTGGGGTAAATGCCGTAGGTTTTAAAAATTTTTGCTAAATCTACACAATAAACCTTTTGTATTTACAATTTGGTTTGTTTTTTTTACAAAAAATTATTTTATGGTTGTCATTACAGGGATTACAAAAGGCATTGGCAGGGCTATAGCCGAAGTGTTTGCTACCAAAGGCTACGACTTGGCGGGGTGTGCAAGAAACCAAACAGATTTGCAAGTTTTCCAACAAGAAATAACCTCCAACTATGGTGTGCGGTGTGCGGTGTGCAGTGCCGACCTTTCGCAACCACAAGGTTTAGATGACTTTGTGGAGTTTTTGCAAGCCCAAACGCAACCTATTCATTGTTTGATAAACAATGCAGCTTTGTTTGAGTTTGGTAGCCTGACCGAAACAGACGAATTACTGTTTACGACTATGCTCCACACCAATTTGTTTGCACCTTTTAAACTTATTCAAACCGTTTTGCCTCTAATGAAAGAGCAACACAAAGGGCATATTTTTAATATTTGCTCTACCATAGTGAAGCAACCGAAGGCAGCTTTTGGCGGTTATGGCGTGTCTAAGTTTGGTTTGTATGGATTGACCAAATTGCTGCGTGAGGAACTGAAACCAACGCCAATTAAGGTTACAGCCGTATTGCCAGGCTCCACGTTTTCGGCAAGTTGGGAGGGCAGCGAAGTGAATATAGAAAGGTTGGTCGATGCCAAAGACATAGCTTATGCTGTTTTGGTAGCTTACGAACAGTCGGCAAGGAGTGTTACCGAAGAAATTTGTATCAGACCACAGGCTGGAGATTTGGGGTAGTAGAAATATAAATTTTACTATTTTTTTGTCTAAATACAAAACAAAATGTATGTTTACCCAACATTCTACAATTTTATGAAAAAATTTATTTTTTTTGTGGCGTTGTTGCTCGTGTGGGCAACCTCGCAAGGCACAGCCCAAACAATGGAGGTGGTTCACTTCCACAAAATAAAAGATGTGGACAAAGCAGATTTGTATGCTCGTTATCCACATTTTGACGAAATAACTTTTCCAAATATGCCCAATGAAACGGAGAAACATAAACTCCTTGAAGAGGAATGGCACAGACTTTGGGGAGGTTTTATAGACTACTACCACAGCAAGGGTTTGTATCCGTATAAAAAGCATATTTTAGAAGTTTGTTTGCACTTTGATGAGCAAGGCAAAATCAATTATTTTGGTTATGCTTTTAGAAAAGATACAGATTTTTCCAAACAATTCGTTGTGTATTTTGAGGAATATGCAACAAAATTTGAGTTTAAAATAAAAGCTGGAGCAAAATTTTCTAAATGTGGTAGAATAGAAATAAAAGCACAAAAAAAGAAGTAATTTTACTCAATATAATCTAATGGTCTAACATCAAACTAATTACATTATGCGTATGCACACAATTATTCGTTACGTTGGTTCTTGCGTTTTGCTACTTTTGGCGGCTGTTACTTTTGCACAAACTCCAAAAAATACCAAAAAGAATAAACCCAAAGAGCCACCCACTCCTCCACCCATAGAAGTAGCAAAAGTACCTGCAATGTTGGCAGGCTACCCCAAAGAAGAGGAAACTGATTACAAAGACCTGCACAGCGTCTACGAAAACTTTATCAAATCTTATTCTTCCATTCAAAGAACAAAGGATAAACAGAGTGTACTCAATTTTATATCGAAAGATGTGAAGGCTACTTTTATTTTGTTTGATATTGCCAACAATTCCAATATCAAATATACAAATATCAAAAGTTTTGAGTCGCACCTCGATGACTTGATTAAGTCTGATGAAATAGAGTTAAAATATCATGTAAACGAAATTTTGCGTGAATATATCCAAACCAAATTTGCTGTAATTTCCTATGTAGTAGGCTTTGAGATTCATAAAAACGGCAATTTATGGTCTAAGGGCAACGAAACTGTTACGTTGACCTATATCAAGACGCAAGGTGAATGGAAAATTGTTCACTATACTTTCGTGTCCATAGAAGATGAAAAATTAAGAGGATCTTGTGTGTGCGAGGCTTTTAAAGGCAAAAGTGGAGAACAGTATGTTACAAAAATGGCTATTCCTACGGGCAGAAGCTATGTTACAAACATGACTGATTTTAAATTTACTGATGATAAAACAGGGGATAAAATCATCAAAGCAAACAAATATTTTTACCGTTGGAGTAAAGCTGGTGAAATTTGGCTTAAAAATTACGACTCGGCAGGTGTAGAGCAAAACGAAACGAAGTTAGGCGATGCAGCAGATAGGAAAGATGTGGTACGAGTAATTTTGGGCAAGCACCTCTACGTGGAAAACTGCGTGGACATGAAACTGACCATGAAGGACTAAGTAAACTTTTGGAACATTGGGCTAATTTATCGGACACTTTTAAAGTGTCCGATAAATTTGTCTACTTACTTAACAAGTAATCCATTTTTACGCCCATTACCAAAATATCGTCAATTTGCTTTTCTTTTCCTTCTTGTATCCAAGCCTTAATAGTCTGGTCGAGGTGCTGTTTTTGTGTTTCCAGCGGTTGGGCATAAACCGAAAGTAGAGTTTCTTTAAACCTTTTTGCCATAAATTTGCGTTTTTCTGTGCCACCAAACTGGTCACAATAGCCATCAGAAAACAAGTACAAAGTAGTAGGCTGTTGGTTAAAATATACGGTGTGGTAAGCAAAAATCCTTTCAGTTTCGTGGTCAAAAGCCCTGCCTCCTATTGGTTTTTTGGTAGCTTTTAGCTCTTGCAAAGTAGGTTGTGTTTCGCCTTGCACGTAATACATGGGGTTCATTGCCCCTGCATACTCAAAATAACCTTCCTTGCAATCAATCACCACTAAGGCTATGTCCATACCGTCTTGCGTGCCTGTTTGCTCCTGTTGCAACACCCTGCGGATTTCTATGTGCAGTTTGTTCAGCACAAGGTCGGGGCGGTGAATTTCATCTCTTACCACAATTTCGTGCAGCAGTTGGTTGCCAATCATACTCATAAAAGCACCAGGCACGCCATGCCCTGTGCAGTCTGCCACTGCCACAAAAAGTTTGTGGTCTATTTGCTCAAACACATAAAAATCTCCCGAAACAATATCTTTGGGCTTGTAGAGAACAAAAAAGTTGTCTTTGCCTATGCTTTCTGTCACCCGACCCTCAAAAGGCAACATAGCTGCCTGAATCCGTTGGGCGTAATTGATACTTGCCACAATGTCCTCGTTTTTCTTAGAAACTTCATTGTTTGCAAGTTTTAGGTTTTCGGCTGTCAATAAAATTTCCTCTCTTTGTTGGTTGATTTCTTCGTTTAACTCCACCAAATTATCACGTTGGGCTTCTATTTCGGCTTTTTGTTTTTCTATTTCGGCTGTTCGTTGCCTTACCATTTCCTCCAAATGCTTTTTGGCAGCCAACAAACGGCGTGAATTGGCGTAAACCAAACCCACAATCAGCAAAATTGCAGCCAACACATACAAACAGTATGCCCACCAAGTACGATAAATGGGTGGCAAAATAGTGAATTGGTAGGTGGCAATTTCGGTTTCTTGCCCAAAAATATTTTTGGCTTTTACCTGAAAAACATAGTTACCCTCGCGCAAGTTGGTATATTCTTTTTTGTTTTCGGTAGTCCAAGCCGACCATTCTGCATGGTCAAAACCTTGCAAAAAATAGCTGTATTGCGTGTTGTGTTCGTCTAAAAAATAAGGTGCAGCAAAACTAAATTCGAGGTCATTGTCTTTGTAGTTTAGCGTAAGCACTTCGTTTGAATGTTGGCGGTAGTTGGCAATGGAGTCATTGGTACAAAATACACCGCCACAAACCATTTCTTTTGGTGTTTTCAACTGCCGAACATAGACGTTAAAACTTTTGGGCTGGGGCAATTTTTTTCGCAAATCATAACGCAACAAGACTTCATTCATTGCTAACCAGAGTATGGTGTCCCCTTCAAAATATCCCCCATTGGCAGGCATTTGTGGAAAATAAGTATGTGTAGTGGAGTCTATTGCCAAAGTGCCATTAGCTTGTACTTTGGCAATATCTAACCTCTTAAAATCCTGAAAATCAGTATTATTTTCATTAATTGGAAAGTAAAAAAGACTGTCGCCTACGTTTGTAATTCCGCCTACGGACTGCAAGTCTGTGGACTTCAACAGATAGTGTTTAAACAATTCAAATACTTCAAATTGTTTCTTTTTAAGATTGTAAGTAAAATAGTTTGTATTGGTTGCAAAAATAGCCTGACCTTTGTAAATAACCTGCACGCCAGCATTGCTTTCTTTTTGAGGCATTTCAATAGTTTCAAAAGTGGGTTCGTTGGGTTTGGTGTAGTCTTTCCAAGTGATTGCAACAATATTTCCATCTCTACGTCTTGCCCAAACAATATTGGTAGCTTTTTCATAATTAAAAATACTTCCATTGGTGAGTGGCGGTAAAAGGCTCGATAGCTGTTCTTTAAAAGCAGTCAATTTTTGGTCGAATTTCCAAATTCCGTTTTCATAGCGTATGGTTTGCCAGCCCTCCCTGTCCCAAACAAAAATTAAGTTTGGAAATTTTGGGTGCAAGAGCATATTACTTACAGGTTGTCCTTTATAGATAGGTTTCACTTGTTCGTTTTCTATCTGTACCACGCCGTCAAAAGCCCCAACCAATAGCATTTCTCTGCCATTGATAGTGGGTTGCACAAAACTCAAGGATTGAATAGACGAATTGGCAAGGCTACGAAAACTTCCGTTTTTATAAACAGCCAATTTTGCAAAACCACCTGCATAGATTTTGCCCTCAAATCTGGTAAACCAACTCAGGGGTTGATTATCCAAGTCTTCGGGTGTAAACTGCGTATAAGGTGCGTAGTAGTTCAGTCGCAAGACTTGATTTTGTCCTGTGCCTAACCAAAGCTGCCCTGTTCGGTCGAGATAGGTAGTCGTAACAAAATCAGTCGTTTTATAGACCCACCGCAAAAATTTCCCTTCTTTGTCTATTTGGAAAACGCCGCCATTGGTAAACAAGCTAAGCAAAATAGTACCATCAGGCAACAGTTCAGAGTCGTAAACTCCGTTTTTTATCATCACCTCATCTATGGGCGTGGGTAGGCGTGCAAAGGCTTTGGTGCTGTCTGTTTCGGCAGGATTATAGCTATACAAACCTTGCCCACGCGAGGCAATCAAAATTTTGCCGTTGGTGGAGGCTCTTACCATACTTATTCTTTCGCCTGCAAAAAAATTGCTACCTTTTATATATTCAAATTTGTCGTTGGTAAGGGTCAAAATTCCCCAACCATTTTCCCTTGCATAGATTTTGCCGTAGGCTTCGTAGGCTCTGGTAAAAGAGGTGTGCGGCGGGGGAAAAACGGCAAATTCTCTGCCATTCCAACGAAAAATGCCTTCTACACTGCAAAAATACAAACCATCTTTGAGAGGAAGAATAGTTGTGCCAATGGTAAAATTTTGGTACTTTTTTGGCAATTTATCTTTGAGTGATTTAAAAATGAGTTCACTTTTGGCGTTGGTAGAAAGATAGCCAATCGTATTATCGCCAAAGCAGTAGAGTCTGCCTGTGCTGTCTTCGTAAAACTTACGGACAAATATCGTCGGATTGATAGAGTCGGTTTCGTGCTTTACTTTTCGCCATTGTTTGCCATCATATTGGCTCAAAACGCCACTGCTGCCTACATACATAAAGCCGTTTCGGTCTTGCCAAAAAGACCAAATAGCTCGTTGTGTCCCCATTTCACGATAGGAAAACTTTTTGATAGGCAAACTGCCCTGAGCCAATAAGTGCAGCGTGGTGAGCAAAAAATAGGTTGTAAGTAGTAGTTTTGTTTTCATCTGGCAAGTAGTAATAGCATGTAACATACGCTTTAGGTGTGATTTTGTATGGCATGTAACATACGCTTTAGCGTGTGATTTTGTATAGTATGTTACATTCATAATACGCAAATATTACACTAAAAGACAACTTTGCGGTGTTAAAAATTGCAAAAATGGAAAAAATATGCTGACCACTAAACTTCCTCCTCTTTTGTGCTTGCATTTTTGCGTTTGCAATACTCATAAATTTTGTATTGTGAACGGATTTTTTGCGTGCCACGTTTCAGCACCACATATTTGTTGCTTTGGGCTTTGTTTATCACTCGTGCTTTTTGGTTGTCATTCCACTGAATCATGAGGATGTCTATCACCTCTTGTTTCAGCGTGGGGTCTTTGATTGGAAAAGCTACTTCTACCCTGAAACTTAGGTTTCGCATCATCCAATCTGCCGAAGAAGCATAAATCAATTCCTGTCCTGCGTGGTGAAACCAAAACACTCTGGCGTGTTCTAAAAATCTATCGACGATGCTAATAGCCTGTATATTTTCACTCTGCCCTTCTACCCCTGTTTCTACGCAACAAATTCCTCTGATAATAATTTTAATCTGCACACCAGCGTTGCTTGCCTCGTAGAGTTTGGTTATCATTTCTTTGTCTTCCAAACTGTTCATTTTCAGCATAATTTGGGCAGGTCTGCCTTGTTTGGCTTGGTCTATCTCAAATTGAATGAGGTCTAAGAATCGTTGCCTCATGTTATCGGGGGCTACCAATAATTGTTTGGTTTCTATTTTGTCTGTTTTTCTGCGTAAAAACTCAAACAAGTTTACCAAATCCGTAGTTAGGCTTTGGTCTTTGGTAAGCAAAGCCACATCTCCGTAAATTTTTGACGTTTTTTCATTAAAATTGCCTGTACTGAAAAAACCATAACGGACTTGATTTTCGCCTTCTCTGCGGCTTACCATACAAATTTTGGAGTGAACTTTTATCCCTGGTAAGCTGTAAAGCACTTTTGCCCCTGCTTTTAGGAGTTCGTTAGACCAATAAAGGTTGTTTTCTTCGTCAAAACGTGCTTTTACCTCCATAAAAACATTGACCTCCTTGCCATTGCGGGCAGCAGCAATGAGGGCATTGACTGTGCGTGAATTGGAAGCTACCCTGTAAATGGTTATCCTGATTTTGGAAACATGAGGGTCATAAGCTGCCTCCCATAAAAACCTGTCAAAATATTCGTAATCTTGGTAAGGATAGTGAAACAGCCAATCTTTGGCTTGCAAAGCTGCAAACATCGATTGATACTTCTCTAACTCGTCTATTTTTTGAGGATATTGTGGCTTGTATTCCAATTTTGGGCTAATTGGATTGGGGAAACTCATAAAATCCTTGAAGTTTTGATACCTGCCACCCTGCACCAAGTCGTCTTCGGACAAAGCCAAAACTTTTTTGAGGTAACGCAAAAAGTCTTCGGGCATACGTGAGTCGTACAAGAAACGCGAAGGCACTCCCATGTTGCGTTTTGCCAAACTTTTTTTGATTTTGTCCACCAAATTGCCTACATATTCGTCATAAATATGCAACTCGCCATCTCTGGTAATTTTGACCGAATAAACTTCTTCTATGTGTGTTTTTGGAAATAACTCCTCTATATACAATCGAATAATATCGTCAAGCATAATGATATGGTGCTTGTCGTCTTGTTTGGGAAACAAGAAAAATCTGCTCAAGCTGCCACTGGGAACTTCTATCAACGAATAAACAAAGTCGCCTTCGTTGTCTTTGAACCTTGTTACTAAATAAATGGTGTCATTTTGCAAAAAAACAGGACCTACATCATCTTGCAAAAACGTAGGGTTGAGCAAGGGCATGACTTCTTTTTGAAAATAATCGTACAAAATTTCTTTCTGCAAATGGTTCAATTCGGTTTCATTTACCAAAAAGATGTTGTTACTTTTCAATTCCTCGACTAATTTCTGAAAAGTGAGGTTATATTCGGTGCGGTGTTGTTGTATTTTTTTGTGAATTTTCTTTAAGATTTGTTTGGGTTTAAAATCCAATCTTTTTTTCATTTTCTTTTTCAAGACCGACAAACCTCGCACAGAGGCTACCCGCACACGAAAAAACTCACCCAAATTGCTGGAATAGATAGCCAAAAACTTAATTCTTTCATAAATAGGCACAGAAGTATCCATAGCCTCCTGCAACACGCGGTGATTGAAAGCCAGCCAACTCATTTCTCGGTTAAAAAAGTTGTATTTAGGGGCATTATCCGATGGATTGGCGTTGAGTATTGGTGTCGCAACGCCATTGGTGGTATTTGTAGTAAGGTCTTGATTAGCAATTTCCATAATTTGACAGACTTAGTTTTTTGCAGCTACAAAAGTAACTAAAAGAAAACAAATAAGTTGCGTAAAGTAATAAGAAATTGTTAAGTTTACTTTCTATCTACCATTTTGCCACCTTTTTATACACCACAACAAGTATTGCAATTCTAATCTTGTAGCCACTATCGGAGCAACCAAGATTTGTACCTGTAACAGGGTTTATACCCAAATTATTATTTATTTTTCTTTTCTTTGTTTCTCAGTTTCTCTATTTGTTCTATTTCTAAGCCTGTCGCATTCATTATAAGGTCATTCGCAACGCCTAAACTTATCAGTTTCAACGCAATTTCGTTTTCTCTTTCTTTCCGCCCTGCCTTGTGCTGCACCTCCAATGAGTTTTCCATATCTCGGTAGTGTTTTAGGCTGTCCTCATAATCTTGCCTGTCTTTGGGTTTGTACTTGGCTATTTTCTTCATTCTTGGTACGATAAGTTATCTACGGTAAGGTTAGATACTAAGTAGGCAAATTGTTGCTAAAAAAGCAAGAAATTCTTAAAATTTTCCTTTTATTCCAATAAGCCTTATCACAAGTTTGCAAAGTGAAAAAAAATTTGCAACTTTACAGATGATTTTGTTTATTGGTAGGATTTTGGTATAATTGTAACATACGCTTTAGCGTGTGAGCAATGTAACATACACTTTAGCGTGTGAGAATGTCTTAACAACTTACTCGATATACCAAATTTGCAACTTACAACTTACAACTACTTTTAAGTATGGTTCGTGTCCAAATCTTATTTTTTCTGTTATTTTTTCCTTTGCTTGCTTTTGCCCAAAAAGACAGTTTGACTTACTATGCAAAATTGGCAGAGCAAGAAAAAAGTAAAGGCAACTACCAACAGGCGCTGAACAGCTATTTTCGTGTGGCTTTTATTCAAGAAAACGCCAATGACGAGGCTAATTTGGCAGCTACCTACGAGTCTATTGCCAATCTTTACCAAAACAAACAGGTTTACCAAAAATCGTTAGACTATTATTTGAATGCCTACAAAATTAGGCAAAAACAAAACAATCCGCCTGCTATGCTTGTCCGCAATTTGCAACAAGTAGGTATGGGCTATTATTTGGTAAACAATTTGCCCAATGCAACCAAATATTACCAAGAAGGTTTGGCTTTGGCAAAACAACAAAAAGATAACAAAACTACGGCAGATATACTAAATAAGTTGTTTTTTATTTCGCAAGCAAACAAGCAATACGAAGTGGCAGCCAATCATGCCAACGAAAGCCTTGCTTTGTATGAAAGCCTGAAAGATACTTTTGCTACATCTAATATGCTCAATAATTTAGGTTTTTTGTATAGAGAGCAAAACGAAACAAGCAAAGCAAATGAGTATTTTCAAAAAGCATTGGTGCTAAATCAAAGATTAGCAAAAAACAGTGTAGGCGAAAGCAGGGCTGTTATTTTGCAAAATATAGGGGTCATTTATACCAATTTGGCAGACGACAAAAATGCAAATAAATCATTTTACGATGCCCTCGCCATTCGCAAGGAGCAGGGCAATGCAGCCAAGATAGCCGAAACCTATAATTACATAGCCAAATATCATTTGGTAGAGGAGTATTATGAAAAAGCCGAAGAAGAAGTTTTGCAAGCTATTCAGGTGGCAAGAGCAAAAAATGACTATAAAAATTTGGTGGATAGTTACAAAATCTTGTCTGATATTTATCGCAAAACAGGAGATTATAAAAAAGCCGATGAATATTTGCGGTTGAGAGAAGCAGCCCAAGACAGTTTGGCAGCACGCAAAGACAAAAACAGCCAAAATTTTCAGCAAAAACAAATTGCAGCCGAAAGACAAGAAAGTGAATACCGTTTGGTTTTGGCAGAAAAACAAAAGCAAGAATTGTTGTTGCAACAACTCAAATTGGAGGCAGATAAGAAAGAAAAAGAATTAGAGCTGAACAAACAACAGTTAGCGTCTTTGGAAAAAGACAAAAAAATACAAGAAGCAGAAGCCGAAAGACGCATAGCCGAAAACAGAAGAGTGCAGCAAGATTTGGAATTATCTCGCCAAAAGTTGGTGGCAGAGCAGCAAGAACAACGCGTGGTGGCTTTGCAAAAAGAGCAGGCTTTGCAAGCCTTAGCCTTAGAGCAGCAAAAACGCAAGGCAGACGAAGCCGAACTGCAACGGACAAAATCTGAAACGGCTAACAAATTGGCAGCACAAGAAAGAGAACAAGAGCAGCAACGTGCTAATTTTATTATCTTTTCGGGTATTGGCATTAGTTTGTCCTTACTCTTAATTTTGGCGTTGGTGGCGTGGAGTTTTATTCAAAAACGCAAGGACAATGAAAAACTGAAAACGCAGGCAGCCGAAATTATGGAAAGCAACGAGGAGATACGTGCTAGCGAGGAGGAACTGAAACAAAATTTGGAGGAACTAAGTACCACCCAAGAGCAGCTAAAAGTACAGTACGATTTGTTGGCTGTTAAAAACAAAAACATAGCCGACAGTATCAATTATGCACGCCGTATCCAAACGGCTATGTTGCCACGTTTGGCGGAGATTCAGGCTGTTTACCCCGAAAGTTTTGTGCTGTTTCGCCCAAGAGATGTGATTAGTGGCGACTTTTATTGGTTTGGTAGCAAAGGACACGAACATATTTTGGTGGCAGTCGACTGCACAGGGCATGGCGTACCTGGGGCTTTTATGTCTATGTTGGGCAGTTCTTTGCTCAACCAAATAGTTCATGACAAGGAAGTTCACCAACCTAACAAAATATTAGACCTGCTGCACAAAGGAGTGGAGGAAATGTTAGACCAACGGACAGAAAACAGTGAAAACAAAGATGGTATGGACGCATCTATTATAGTCCACGACCAACAACAGCAAGTTATTCATTTTGCAGGGGCAAACAATCCTGTGTATGTGCTAACACAAGACCTCTTAATTTTTACTAACGACCAACTGCCCGAAGGTGTAAACGTAATAGCACCCGAAAATGGCTGGCAACTTACCGAAATTAAAGGCGACAAAAGGTCTATTGGTGGTAGAGTATTGGCACAAAAACATATACAAGAAAACTATACACTCAAATCTTTTGCAGTAAACCAACCTCTGCATATTTACCTCTTTTCTGATGGCTACTTAGACCAAATAGGCGGTGCAGAAAGGAAAAAATTGATGTCGAAAGGGCTGAAAAAACTTCTCATGCAGCACCACGAGCAAAGTGTTGATAATCAACGAACTATACTCAACACTTTCTTCGAAGATTGGATTAGCGAAACCAAAAAACAATTAGATGATGTGTTGTTGATGGGGGTAAAAATAGGAAAGTAAAAACTTTACAATTTGGTAACAACTTTCATCAAATAGTGAACCATATACACATCGGAAGGTAGTTTTGGAATTAGGAGAAATAACATTAATAAACATAAGTTGCGTTAATCATTTGATACATTTAGTTCAAAAATGTACAATCATTGCCCATTTTCGAACATTTTTTTATTTTATTTTTTATACAACTAATTGATTATCAATATATTACTTAATTTGTGCAACTTTTGTAATTTACTCCCAGTCAAACCATAAAAAACTCCAATGACTTACGCTGTTCGGCTTACTAACCTTACCCACCATTTCGACAATCGACAACAAGTTTTGGCTAACATAGACTTGGCTGTTCCCGAAGGCAGCATTTATGGTTTTTTGGGAGCAAACGGTGCAGGAAAATCCACAACCTTGAAACTAATTTTGGGTTTGTTGAAAAAGCAAACAGGCGACATTATTCTCTTTGGGCAGTCCATAGCCAAAAACAGGGTAGAAATTTTGAGTAAAGTCGGGGCAGTGATAGAAAGTCCTTCGCTGTACGAACACCTCACAGCTACGGAAAACTTGTTGGTTTGGCAGAAAATCTATCAATGTCCTACCAAAAACATTGCGGAGGTGCTTGATTTGGTGGGTTTGGCACACACAGGCAGCAAAACTGCACGCAATTTTTCGTTGGGCATGAAACAAAGGCTGGGCATTGCCATTGCCTTGCTTCACCAACCCAAACTATTGATTTTAGACGAACCCACCAATGGTTTAGACCCCAATGGAATGGTGGAAATGCGTGAATTGATTAAACAAATTAACCAAGAAAGGGGAATTACGATAATGATTTCCAGCCATATTTTGGCTGAAATAGAGAAATTGGTAACAGATGTGGGCATTATTCACAAAGGGAAACGGATTTTTCAGGGTTCTCTGCCTTCGTTGTTGCAACAAAAACAGGCTACGCATTGGCTCAAATTGACTACTAATCAAGACCAAACTGTTGCTACCCACCTGACCAACGCTAATTACTTGCACAAGATGGTGGAAAATAGCCTTTGGGTGCAGGTGCAAAATGCCGAACAAACCGCAAAATTGGTAAAAGCATTGGTGCTGCAAGGCGTTGAAATCCATGAGGTTAGCCCACAAAATAGTGATTTGGAAAGTGTTTTTATGAATTTGATTGCGTAGGTATTTGTGAAAAATATTTATCTTTGCAAAAAACAAAGGAAAATGCAGGCATTAGCAGAAAAGCAAAACCTACGAACAGTAAAATCACCTCTAAACTATATTGGTGGAAAGTCTAAATTATTAGCCCAACTTTTGCCCTTATTTCCCAAATATATAAGCACTTTTGTCGATTTGTTTGCAGGTGGTTGCAATGTGGGTTTGAATGTGAAGGCAGAGAAAATAATTTGCAATGATAATTTGAAGTTTTTGGTGGAAATGTACCAATGTTTTCAACAAAATAATTTAACTGAAATTTTACAACATATTGAAAATCAAATAAACGTGTTTGCATTGTCTTTGACAAATGAAGAAGGTTACAAACAATTTCGTGAACATTACAACCAACATAAAAACCCATTAGATTTATTTGTGTTAGTTGCTTACTCTTTTAATCATCAAATCCGTTTTAACAATTCTCACGAGTTTAACAATCCTTTTGGTCGTGAAAGAAGCAGTTTTAATGACACGATGCAAGCCAATTTAATTCATTTTATCCGCAAAATTCAAAATTCTACAATAGAATTTACTTGTTCTGATTTCGATAAATTTGATTTGTTGGGTTTAACTTCCAATGATTTGGTATATTGCGACCCACCTTATTTGATTACAACAGGCACGTATAATGACGGCAAACGTGGTTTTACAGGTTGGAATGAAACACAAGAGCATAAATTATTACAAATTTTGGATACTTTGCACCAAAAAAATATAAAATTTGCTTTGTCAAATGTTTTGGTACACAAAGGAAAAGAAAATGAAATTTTGCAAAATTGGATAGCCAAACATAACTATTTGACTATCAATTATATACAAACCAACTATGCAAACTCGAATTATCAAACACTTGTAAGAGATAAAGACGCAAGTGTGGAGGTTTTGGTAACAAATTATGAACCTGAAAAAATTTACAAAACACCTACATTATTTGAATAAAATTTATGCGTTTTATAGGAAATAAAGAAAATTTGGTAGAAAAAATTTATCAAATCTTGCAATCAAAGGGTGTTGTAGGTAAGTCTTTTTTTGATGTTTTTGCAGGGACAAGTAACGTAGGACAATTTTTTAAGAAAAAAAGCTATCAAGTTTTTTCTTCTGATTTGTTGTATTTTTCCTACGTTTTGCAAAAAGCATATATTGAAAATAATGAAATTCCAAGTTTTGAAAAATTATTGCCAAAACTTCCTATTCAAAATACTTTGCTATTTGCAAAACCACTAAATTTAGTTATTGATTATTTGAATAGTATAGAACCAAAAGAGGGTTTTATATTCCAAAATTACACGCCAAAAGGAACGGAAGGTTTAGAAATTCCGAGAATGTATTTTAGCAACGAAAACGGAAAAATTATTGATAGCATAAGAATACAAATTGAAAATTGGAAACAAGAAAATTTATTGATAGCAAACGAATATTATATTTTGTTGGCTTGTTTGATAGAAACCGTACCATTTTATGCCAATATTTCGGGAGTTTATGCAGCTTTTCAGAAAATTTGGGATGCAAGGGCAGTCAAAAAAATGATTTTGCGACCTATTGAAACTATTGCAAATGACAAAGAAAACAAGGTTTTTAATCAAAATTCGGTTGAATTAATTTCAGAAATTCAGACAGATATTTTGTATTTAGACCCACCGTATAACCAAAGACAATATGCACCAAATTATCATTTATTAGAAACTATTGCCAAATATGACAACCCAATTATAAAAGGTGTTTCAGGTATGCGAAATTATGAAAATCAAAAATCTGAGTTTTGTAATTCAGAAACAGCCTTAGTTGCTTTGTATCAAATTGCCAAAAATGCAAATTATAAGTATTTGGTAATGAGCTATAACAATGAAGGAATTATGCCAGAAAGCAAAATTTTAGCTATTTTGGCACAATTTGGCAAAGTGGAATTGGTAGAATTTGATTATTTGCGATTTAAATCAAATTCTAATGGGGAAAGTAAAACAAAGAAAGTAATTAAAGAACAACTTTATATTTTAAGGAAAAAATAAATCTATGAAAAATAACATCTGGTTGCTCACAGAAGAAAGACCTAAAAAAGAAGTTTTGGCAACTATTTTTCAAAAGTTTGCGAAAGATTACGGTTTTGCAGTTTTTATAGACAGTTTGCGAATTTTCCCTATTCTTGACAAAGAAAAATTTACTTTCACTTATGAAGTTACAGGCTTTCGTTGCAATAAAGTTGATAAGGTTTTTGTAAAAACTGTTTCAGGTAATTCGAGTTTTACAGATTTTTTGGTTTTTTATCAAGAAAAAGAGCCTATACAAACAGATACGCCCATTTATGCGATAGAAGAAACGAAAACAGACGACAAAGAAAGCCGAAATACAGGCGTATACCAGCGTTGTAGTAAGTTTGTTTTCATTGAAAATTACTATCCTAATATCAAAAAAATAATGCTTTACAATTTGCAAGTAGAGCAAAAAGCAAAGCCAACAGAAACGTATATTTTTGGAACAAGGCTTTTATTGACTTTAGGCGTGGAGATTTTGGGCAAAAAATTAGACGATACTATTTTTATACCTTTTACGACTATTGACGAAATTATTGAGTGCAAGGCAAAAATGCGAAAAGCACCCAAAGGAAATGTAGGTATTTTGCTAACAAAATTTGCTGACAAAATAGAGATTTCGGGCAGACTTTTCAAAAGTGGCGGACTTTCTCACGACCCAAATATTGGTGCTTTGAGTATTATTTGTGCAGTTTTACGAAAATTAGGCTGGGCAAAAAAATTAGAAATAACACAACATGGTTTGCAACAAAAACACATAGGAAAAACCAATAAATTCATACAAATTGCCAATAAATTAGCTATTTCTTTACAAAATTTGGAAATCCCGAAAGTAGAACTAAACATAAATTATTGGAAATACGACACAGAAGGCGAAAAGTTAGGGACAATTTTCGTCCATTTGGTAGTTGAAAATTTTACAGCAGGTTACTCTATTTTTGAAAACCACGCAGGAAGTGAAAAAGGCTATTTTATTACCAAAGCAGGAGAGGCAATTCCTTTGGCAAAATACAAGGACAAAGCAAAGTACAAAAGTGGCGACAAAGACCAAATTATACACATTCCTGATTTGATTTTAATTGATTTTGGGCGAAATGAAGTGATAAACATTGAGGGTAAAAAGTACAAATTTCGCAAAGAGGGCATTGCAGAATTGGCAAATTACGATTTCATAGAACAAAATTATATCCTAAAATATTACCCTGATTTTCAACTCCTTAGAACTGTCGTATTGTATGGAAGTCAAGAAAAAGAATTGATAGAAATTGAAATTGGTTTTTTATTGAACGGAAATGGCGAATTAATTTTAGGTATCAAAGCACCAAAATTGTTTCAGGAAGCAATGAAGAATTTACTGGATTTTTGGGGCTAAGAAAATAGGGGAGTGCCACAGCTATAATGCTCAGAACTAACATTTCTTTGAAAAATGTTAGTTCTAATGGGGTTGCAGCATTACTCGTGTGGCACTACCTAAAATAGTAATTTTACAACAAAATTACAAAAAAAATAGAACTAAAAAAATACTTGCCAAATGAAAAACACAAATCAACAACAAGAAAAAAGGGGGGACTACAATCCACACTCCAGCTACACTTCCTCCACAGTATCCAAAGTGAGTGGCTGAAAACTCGGCGGAGTGCCGTAGATTGGCTTACGCTGATTGGCGGTTTTTTCATACCTGTTATTATGCTGGCGGCGCGGCTGCTGCAAAAAAGCAAAACCGTCCTTGCCCACACCACAGATATTGTTTGGCAACAGGCTTTTAACCAATGCTGGCAATATATGGCTATGTTTTTGCTGCCTTTGGGCATCACGTTGGCTGCCAGCCTGATAGCCCAAATTGAGTACAGAAACAATACGTGGAAGCAACTTTTTGTTACGCCACAGAGTTTGTCGGTCATTTTTTGGGCAAAAATGGTGGTGGTGTTGGTGAGGCTCATTCAGTTTTTTGTGCTGTTCAATATCGGGATTTATCTGGTCGTGATGTTGCCTGCTTTGGTCTATTCGGAGGTGGCTTTTCCTGCTGTTGCCTATCCGTTTGGGGAGTTTTTGGAGGCAAACCTCAAATTTTTTATCAACAGTTTGCCCATTTTGGCTATCCAATATTTTTTGAGTTTGCATATCAAAAATTTTATTATCCCGATTGCAGTCGGTTTTGCCCTGCTCTTGGCTTCGTTGATTGCCCTTAGTTCGTCTTATGGCTACCTATTTCCTTATTGTTACAGTTCTTTGCAATATTTGACTATGGACAACAAAACCAATCCTGCTGCCAATATTCGATTGTGGGCTTTGGCTTATTTCACCTTTTTTACCTTGCTCAATTATTTGCTATTTTTGAACCAAACCCAAAATGCTTTTTCAAATTTTATCTATAAAATGCGAAAAAATAAGGCTGTTTCCATTCCTTTGTCTTTGATTTTGGCTGCGGGTGTGGTTGCAATTTTCTACTCTTTTGTGCCAGCATCCAAGCAATTAGGTCAGTCAAAAGCCGAAATTTTGCAACGTATTCAAGAAGTGGAACAACAGGTAAGTTTGGTAAAATACCAAATTGCAGACAAAAAATTGACTTTTTTGGAGGAGAGAATGAAGCATTACAACGTCAAAGGATTGAGCATTGCAGTCATCAACGACTACAAAATTGAGTGGGCAAAAGGCTATGGCTGGGTAGATGTGGCAACACAACGCCCTGTTACACCTGAAACAATTTTTCAACCAGGTTCTATTAGCAAGTCGGTTCATGCCCTTGCTTTGTTGCAACTCCACCAAGAAAAGAAAATCAATTTATTTTGCGACATCAACAATTACCTTACCTCGTGGAAATTTCCCTACAATGACAAAACCAAAGGCAGAAAAATTACCTTAGCCCAACTGTTAAGTCATTCGGCAGGGCTAAACACACATGGTTTTGGGATTTATGGTTACAAAAGAAATGAGCAAATTCCTACGGTGTTGCAAATTTTGAAAGGCGAAAAACCCGCAGCTTTGCCCCCTATCACTTCGCTGTTTGAGCCAGGACTTCGGTTTAAATATTCGGGTGGTGGCACCATGTTGAGCCAACAAGTGCTGATGGATTTCACCCAACAAGACTACAACGCCTACATGACCAAGCAAATTTTGCAGCCTTTGGGTATGAAAAGCAGTTTTTTTGCCCAACCTCCTCCCGATGAAAAACTGCCTTTGTTGGCAACAGGCTACACCACCATACGCCAAGACCAAGCCATAGAAGGCAACTTTACGGTGCAGCCCGAACAAGCAGCAGCAGGACTTTGGACTACACCTACGGACATTGCCAACCTGATTATCAACCTCCAAAAAGCCTTGCGAGGAGATGCAGGCACGTTGCTAAACAAACAAACTGCCGAAATTGCCATGACACCTTACCATGACGAAAAAGCAAGTATGGGATTTTTTATAGACGACATCAATGGTGTAAAATATTTTCAGCATGGGGCAGGCAATCCTGGTTTTTCGGGCAAATACATAGGTAGTTTTGAAGGAGGCAAAGGCGTGGTGGTGTTTGTAAACTCCGATGACGACCCCGCACTGTTTGAGGAAATTATCAATGCAGTGGCAATGGCTTATGAGTGGGAAGGTTTTGAAAAGCCCAAAAACATTGTCAGCAAGAGCAGTTTTGCAGTTGCCCCCGAAAAATATGCCGAATACATAGGCTACTACAAAGACCGAAACAATGTTACGAGCATTACAGAAAAAAATAACCAACTCTATTACACAGCTTTGGGCAACGAATGGCAAATGCACTTTATCAGTCCCGACAGGTTTGTAAATATTGAGGGCAACACCGAAAAGCAGTTTGTTCGCAATGCAGAAGGCAAAATTTCGGGCTACGAAATCTGGACAGACGACAAAAGCCGAACAGCCCAAAAACTAACTTTGCACGAATTATCAACAGCCTTGTTTGAAAAATACAAAGGTTTTTATGTGGAAAGTGGCGGAGAAATTGACAGTATTTATGTGAAAGGCAAAGAATTGTGGATTTATATGGAAAATGCTATTCACGATACACCTTTGCGTTTCTTGTCCGACACCGACTTTTTCTTGCCCGATGGCGGCATTTATACTTTTGTCTTAGATGAAAAACAAAAAGTAAAAGGCGTTGCGGGCAAGCACAATGGGCAGCTAATCATTACGAGAAAATAGTTTTTAGGACTTATTTTATGCCTTGGCAATGTTCTAAAAACAGTTTATTGTGTGCCACATCACAGACAAGTTTTTTTTGATTTGGCACTACCAAAAACTCTCTGTACGCTGATGAGTTACCTAATTTTTTCTCCTAATAATTGAGAAAAATCTTGGGCATGGTCAGCATAGAAAAGAATGGTAGTTGCAGTTTTTTTGATACCAAACAACAAAGTAACTTGTATTGGTTCTTTCAGATACAAAACTACATTATGCTCCTCCAAACCTTTTAGCAGGGCTATTTTTATTGCCTTCGTATCTTGTGGAGGTTTGGTAGTCAATTCAAATTTTTCTATGTTATCAAAATCAATGCTTGCTTCGGCTGCCAATCCATTGCAAATGGTAATTGTATTGTCTTTGATTTGAATAGGTCGCAGCGAAATAGCCCTGATATGGGCAAATAATTGCAAACAAGTATAAAGACTCAGCCCTGTTGCCACCCAAGCCCCTACTTCATTCCACAAACCCAACAATAAATGTGTAACACCAGTTTCTATTACTAAGACAAACAACAGAGTAGCAAGAAGGGCAATGATGCCACTTTCTTTGTGGAGAGAAAAACTTTTTTTGTTGTCTATGGTTGGACTTTTACCAAAAAAGAAAGCATAATAAACCATAGCAATTTCGGCAGCAAAGAAATTGCCTATTTTTTCGTTGCCCATGACTTGCCCCATTACATTTCTGCAAAATGATAGAAAATCAGTAGTTTTGTTTTCTTGCTTGGCTCTTTTATTTGCCAAATAAAAACTTCTGATGATAGCAAAAACCAAAACTACTTCAATAATTGGGTAGCAAAAAGTTTTGATATAATACAACAAAGGAAGTTGCTGGGCATCTAAAATGAAACCAAGAAAGAACAAGCCCAATACAAAAACTCTTAAAACTGTCAATTTGGCTACATTGCTCTTGCGAATAACCAAATAATACAACAAAGGGGCAACTACCAAAATATCTACCACAATGGCATTGGAAATTAACCAACTTTTTAGTTTGAACTGTGGCGTAAGTGTTATCAAAAAACTTGCTACGGCTACCACCAAAGGTAAGCCCATTGCAAAAAACCAATTAGGTTTGTGAAGTTTAGCGGCTGTAATTTCCATAAATTTTATCAATTTTTCATCTCACAAAGTTAATGAAAATTAGGAAGGCATAAAAAAATAAAAATAACTTTTCTTGGGGGATAACTAACTGCAAATCTTAGACATACGAATATGATTATTTTTTAGGGTACGAAAAGTGCAAAATTATCAGGTTATCCAAATTTTGTAAGATTTTTTTGCAAAGCAAAACGAAAAAATATAATTTGGGAGATAAAAATAAAAAACTATGGAAAAACCAAAGGAAATTTTAGAGTTGGAAAAGCATTTGGGGTTTGAATTGACAGAAACGAAAAATCCTGATGATATATTTTACTGGGAAACCAATAAAACCTACCAACTCAATGACGAGCAAAGTGTCATTGTATTGAATTTATTTGGTTGTAAATTAAAAAATATCTCCTTTTTGCAGAGTTTATCCCATTTAACTACTTTAAATTTAAGTAAGAACGAAATTTTGGATTATTCCTTTTTACAAAGTTTGCCTAATTTAGTAAGTTTAGATTTAGGTTCTAATAAAATTTCGGATAGTTCTTTCTTGCGAGATTTAACTGGCTTAACTAATTTACATTTAGGTGGTAATAAAATTTTGGATTACTCTTTTTTACAAAATTTACCTAATTTGACAAGTTTAGATTTACGTTTTAATAAAATTTCGGATATTTCTTTCTTGCGAAGTTTAACTGACTTAACCAATTTAAGTTTAAGTGGTAATAAAATTTTGGATTACTCTTTTTTACAAAGTTTACCTAATTTGACAAACCTAAATTTAAGCTCTAACAAAATTTCAGAGATTTCTTTTTTGCATAACTTATCCAACTTGACAAACCTAAATGTAAGTAATAATAATATTTTAGATTACTCTTTTTTACAAAGTTTACCTAATTTGACAAACCTAAATTTAGGTAAGAATGAAATTTTGGATTATTCTTTTTTACAAAGTTTACCTAATTTGACAAACCTAAATTTAGAACATAATAAAATTTCAGATATTTCCTTTTTGCAGGGTTTACCTAATTTGACAAACCTAAATTTAGAACATAATAAAATTTCAGATATTTCCTTTTTGCAGGGTTTACCTAATTTGACTAATCTAAATTTAGAACATAATCAAATTTCAGATATTTCCTTTTTGCAGGGTTTACCTAATTTGACTAATTTAGATTTAAGAGGCAATCAAATTTCAGATATTTATTTTTTGCAAAACTTACCTAATTTGACTAATTTAGATTTAAGAGGCAATCAAATTTCAGATATTTATTTTTTGCAAAACTTACCTCATTTGACTAATTTAGATTTAAAAGGTAATCAAATTTCAAATATTTCTGCTTTGCAAAACTTACCTCATTTGACTAATTTAGATTTAAGTTTTAATCAAATTGCAGATATTTCTTCTTTGCAGGGTTTACCTAATTTGACTAATTTAGATTTAGAACATAATCAAATTGCAGATATTTCCTTTTTGCAGAGTTTCCCTAATTTGACTAATTTAGATTTAAGAGGCAATCAAATTTCAAATATTTCTTTTTTGCGGAATTTACCTAATTTGACTAATTTAAATTTAGAACGTAATCAAATTTCAGATATTTCTGCTTTGCAAAACTTAATTAATTTGACTAATCTAAATTTAGAAAATAATCAAATTTCAGATATTTCTCCTTTGGAAAGTTTGACAAATTTAGTAAGCTTGAATTTAAGTGGAGATTTTCATACAAAAGGAAAAATCTCAGATATTTCTGCTTTGCAAAATCTCACTAATTTAACCTCTCTAAGTCTATCCAATAATCAAATTACAACAATTTGCTTATCAGGCTTTTCAAAACTAATAAACCTAAATGTATCGGGCAACCCTTTACAAGTCATTAGCTTATTAAACTTTGATAGTATTGAAAAATTACAGTTAAGTCATCTTCAATTACAATACATATACCTACAAGATTTAGCTAATTTGACTAATTTAGATTTAAGTAATAATTACATTTATGATATTTCCTTTTTACAAGACCTAACTAATTTGAGAGAACTAAATTTAGCAAAAAATAGAGTTTACGATATTTCTTTTTTACGAAACTTAACTGATTTAAGTAATTTGAGTTTAGCAAGTAATCAAATTTCAGATATTTCTGTTTTACAAAACTTAACTAATCTGAGCAATTTGAATGTAGGTCGGAACGAAATTATAGATTATTCTGTCTTGCAAAATTTAATTAAGTTACAAAGTCTAAATTTAGAAAATTATAATGGTATTTCAGATATTTCTTTCTTAAAAGGTTTATTTTGCTTAACTAATTTAAATTTGGGTGGTAATGTTATTTGGGATTATTCCATCTTACAGAGTTTAGTTAATTTAAAAGACTTAGTTTTAGATTACAGTAAAATTTCCGATATTTCCTTTTTAAAAGGCTTAATTAATTTGCAGAGTTTAGATTTAAGAAGTAATAATATTTCTAGTATAGAATTAGCTTTCCTTAACCATTTTCCAAACTTAGAGATACTTAAATTGCTTGGCAACCCTATTAAAAATATTCCACGAGAAATTTTTGGGAGAGGAAGTAGTTATAGTATATATGATTGTTTAGAACCTGTCCGCAACTACCTTGAAGACCTTGAAAAAGGCAAAACAGCCAACAAAGAAATCAAACTTATTTTTATAGGCAATGGCAGTGTAGGCAAAACACAAGTAGCTAAACGACTTTGCGAGCAAGAAAACTTTATTTTTGCTACTGAACACCAATCTACCCACGCCATAGCCCTGTTGCGTAGAGAGTTGGCAGGCTTTGAATTAAACTGTTGGGATTTTGCAGGGCAAGATATTTACCATGCTACCCACCGTTTATTTATGCAAACAAGGGCTTTGTTGGTTTTGGTTTGGGATTTTGAGAACGAAACACAGGATTTTCACATTTGGCAGAACAAACAATACGAAAACGAAAAGCTGCGTTACTGGTTGGAATACGCTAAGTGTTTTGCTCCTGAAAGCCCTATTTTGGTGCTGCAAAACAAGGTAGATGCACACATAGAAGACCTATATTTTGAATATAAAGACCAACTAAAAGCTGATTATCCTATTATAGATTTTTTGCCCGCTAGTGCCAAAACAGGGGAAGGTTTTAAGGTATTGGAAAGAGCAATGAAAAAAGTCTTTCAAGAAAATGACACTTTCAAAACACCGCCTTTGCCTACCAACTGGGTAGCTGTGAGGCAGGAAATTCGCCATTTGCAAACCCAACTTAGTCATAAAACCCTAACTAATGAGGAGTTTGCTGCCATTTGCCAAGCCCATGATTGCAAAAAATCTACTACCACCATTTTAGATTATTTGCACGATACGGGCGTATTTTATTATCGTCAAGGTTATTTTAACAATCAAATTATCTTAAACCAAGATTGGGCTATTCAGGCTATTTACAAAATTCTAAACAGAGAAAGTGAGCATTTTGAAGTCTTGCGACATGAAAAAGGCAAATTGGATTATGAATTATTGTGCGAAATTTGGGCAGACCATACAGACCAAGAAAGAGAATTGTTTATAGATTTTATGTTGAGTGCAGAGTTGGCTTTTGAAACTATCAATTTGTCAGACACCTCAAAGGTGTCTGACAAGTGGAAATTAGAAAACCGTACTTTTGTAATTTCTTCTTGTTTGTCTTTGGAAAAACCGCAAGATGTAAAATATTGGGAGCAAAAAAATGCAACCCATTTGCAGCCAATAGAAATATCGTACAGTTTTTTGCCCAAAGTATTTATTCAACGGTTGATAGTGAAAGCCCACCGTTTTTCAGAGGTTCGGCTGATGTGGCAAAAAGGACTTTTGCTTAAAACCACGCAAGGCGAGGCACTTGTGGAGGCTTGCTATGAAAAAGGGCAACAAAAAATTATGATTGCTGTGCTGCCAAATTTATCTAATTCCTTACAAGATGCAGCTAACTATTTAGCAAATAAAATCAAGGAAGAATTAGCTGAAATAGCCAATAAAGGTAAATTTAGAGGGAGGGAAGGCAGAGAAGAAAATCCAACAGAAAAGTTTGGATTGACAGGTTTAAACCCTATTTTTGACGAAATTAACGTAAATATGACCACCGACCACCTAAGAAACCTTGCCAACACCGCCAAGTTTGCAGAATTATTTGAAATCTTGGATACTTATTTTGATAAACATTCAGATTATCAATATAGCACCTTGAAACAAAATATTTTGCACCAACTCAATAACAATAATTCACCTACGCCTGCCCAGTTGCAAGGGCTGTTGGTGTTTTTGAATGGCAAAGTGGTAAAAGAAAATTTAGGTAGTTTCAAAGAAGCTATTGCTATGCAAAAAAATAACAGCATCACCACCAACGGCAACGGAAACATAAACGTACAAGGTGTAGATAGTAATAGCAATGTTACAATCAACGTCAATAATGGCACAAATAGCAACGCAAATAGCAATAACAACCTAACTAAAAACCCAGCCATGCCCAAAAAAGTTTTCATTTCCTACAACCATGGCGACAAAGACGCAGCCCGCCATCTCAAAAATGCCTTAGTCAAAGAGGGCATAGAAGTTACCATCGACTCAGAGGCAATGGCAGCAGGCAGCAAAATATCAGATTTTATTCGCAAAAGTATTCAGGAAACAGACATCACAGTTTCTATTGTATCCGAAAAAAGTTTGCTCTCTGCATGGGTGGCAATGGAAAGTATCTTGACCTTGCACAACCAAAAACAGTTTATTGCGTGCTACATCACCGACAAGTTTTTTGATTTGGCATTTGTCCGCAGCAGTGCCGAAACCGTAGCCCTGCGGATAGACAATATTCAGAAAGAAATCCAAGAAAGATTTACTATCAACATGGGCATCGAGGATTTGAGTGATGAACTAAGCCGCCAGCAAGACCTCCGCCACAACCTCCCCAAAATTATTGGCGAACTCCGCAGCCGTTTGTGTATAGACATTGCAGGTTATAATTTTCTGGACAATGTGCCGAAGGTGATTAAGGCAATAAAGGGGGAATAGGTTTTATATCTTCCTAATAGTTTTGCTATGAGTTTAAGAAACTTGGAAAGTTTTTTAAACATTTTAATAAATTTTCACTACATTTGCAGGTATCTTTGCACAAATGAACACAGTTTTAACCATAGAACAAGATGAAGCCAGTAGCAAATTATTGGCGTTGGGAGTTTCTCTGCGAGAAGTCTTAGCAACAGCACAATCAGGTCTTGTGTTGTTCTTCTTGTGGGTGACTTTTTATGTACTTTTCAGGTTAATAATGATAGATATACGCAAAAATTTGCAACAAGAAATTATTATAAAAGCTACCAACTATACGTATTTTAAGAAAAAACAGCAAAAAATCCAAGAGTTGTTAAAAGAGCCGCAATTATCAACTGCAAACAATATTCACGATTTACCTGCATGGCAGCAGTGGTTGATTAAAAAATTGTTGAACGAAATTGAAAATTTAATAGGCTTTACTCAACTCTATAAACAAAAAATAGATAGTGCTTTGTTAATAGCAGACCATGAAGCAACTAACCGAATAGCAGACTTGTTACAAGCCAATCAACAGCTAATAATTGTACCCAACTATCATTTCAATCCTCACTTACTTGTAGGTCGTCTGGAGGTTGCCGAAACTGCCGAAGATATTATTAGCCAAATTACCAAATAAAATGAGGTACGTTTTAGATACCAATGTCCTCGTTCACGCCATCAGAAACTCTGTTAGTTGGCAACAAATTAGTTTGCAATTTGATTTGTTAAACCCTGAAAATCAACTCTTTATTTCCTTTGTTACCAAAGTAGAATTATTTGCGTTTGGGCTAAAAAATAGTTGGGGAGAAAGAAAAATGCAGCAGTTAGAGCAAATTATGCAACAATTAATTATTTTAGGTATCAACGATAGTTTGTTGCAAAACTACATAGAAATAGATGCGTATAGCAATGGAAAACACCCGACAAAACAACTTCCCACCTCAGCTATAAAAATGGGTAAACACGATATATGGATTGCTGCCACTGCCACCTATATTTACGCAGATTTGATTACTATGGACAAGGACTTTAATCATTTAAACGGTGTTTTTCTAAAGGTGCAGTATGTTGCATCTAACTAATTTTGCAAAAAAACAGTTTATTGCGTGCTACATCACAGACAAGTTTTTTGATTTGGCATTTGTCCGCAGCAGTGCCGAAACCGTAGCCCTGCGGATAGACAACATTCAGAAAGAAATCCAAGAAAGATTTACTATCAACATGGGCATCGAGGATTTGAGTGATGAACTAAGCCGCCAGCAAGACCTCCGCCACAACCTCCCCAAAATCATTGGCGAACTCCGCAGCCGTTTGTGTATAGACATTGCAGGTTATAATTTTCTTGACAATGTGCCGAAGGTGATTAAGGCAATAAAGGGGGCTTAGGTTTTATATCTTCCTAATAGTTTTGCTATGAGTTTAAGAAACTTGGAAAGTTTTTTTATATTTGACAGAACTTAATCAAAAAACTATGGGATTAGTACACGCAACAATAGAACTTTGTAATGCAATGGATGTGGCATTGCAGAGGAGAAAAAAAATTAGCGAGGAGGAAGTTCGCAAGATAAAACTTTCAGCTTTGGTGGATTCGGGGGCGTATATGTTGGTAATACCCGAAAAAGTGAGGTTGCAATTAGGTTTAGAGATTATTGGCTACGAATTGAGTGAATTAGCCAACGGACAACAAGAAAAAGTAGCCATAGCAGAACCTGTTGAAATTCATTTTGAAAACCGCAAAGCCACGGTAGATGTGTTGGTGCTTGGAAATGAAGTACTGTTAGGGGCTATTCCAATGGAGGCAATGGACGTACTTATTCACCCAAAATTGCAAAAACTAACTGTAAATCCCGAACACCCAAATATTCCCGTGTTTAGGGTGTAAAAAAGCATCTTGACTTTGTAAGGCAATAAAGGGAGAATAGGTTTTATATCTTCCTAATTTGCGTTTCTTGTCCGACACCGACTTTTTCTTGCCCGATGGCGGCATTTATACTTTTGTCTTAGATGAAAAGCAGAAAGTAAAAGGCGTTGCGGGCAAGCACAACGGGCAAATGATAATTACGAGGAGGTAGTTTTGGATAAATCGGGCAGACATGATTATTGGCAAACCGAATCAGATAAGTAAAAAAAATTATAATCAAGCACACTACAACATGACCGAAATATTAAATGCCCAGCAAACTAAGCAAAAAATCAGGCGTATAGCTTACGAACTATACGAAAATAATTTGGAGGAAACTTCACTGGTTTTGGCAGCTATCTATCCAAATGGTTTGGCTTTTGCCACCTTATTACGCCAAGAATTGCAAGCTATTATGCCAGTTGAGGTATTTTTATTGGAAATTAAGCCCGATGAGAACCAACAACCTACATTGTACGGAGCTACCCAAGTTTCACTGCAAGACAAGACTGTAATTGTAGTAGATGACGTACTACACACAGGTAAAACCTTGATTTATAGTCTAAAGCCTTTGCTCGATATTCCTGTCAAAAAAATACAAACGGCTGTTCTCATCAAACGTGAACACAGGCTATTTCCTATCAAGGCAAATTATGTAGGCTACGCCCTTTCCACAACTCTCAAAGAACATATTAATGTAACTTGGATAAATGGAGAACCTACAGGTGTCTTCTTATTTTAGTCTGTTTATGCCCTACCAAATCTTGACTATCAGATAGAAAAAGTTTTTGTAATTATCAACAGCTACAAGTTTTTATAATATTAGTGAAACAAATAGTAAAAGTTTATCAAAAGTAAATCTTTTGCACTACTTTTGCCTAACTTTTGACTCTTTCAAGTTTAGTACACATAAGGAGACAAATTCTTAATAGCATTTGCTATGTTACAAAAAAAACAATTTTTTGCCATTCTCAAATACCTTCTTTCCACTGCCTTAGCTGTTGGGCTTTGTTGGTATCTCTACCGCAACCAGCCTGTGGGCGAAATGTTGGCTAAGTTTTCGCAAATCAATTACGGATGGGTGTTGTTGGCAGGCGTCATTTATTTGCTTAGTCATTACAGCAGAGGTGTCCGTTGGGATATGATGCTCAAACCTGTGGGCTATGAGGCTGGCGGTTTGCGAACTTTTTTGGCTGTTATGGTTGGCTATCTGGCAAATTTGGCTGTCCCTCGCATGGGCGAAGTTACGCGGTGTGCTATGCTGCTTCGCACCGCCAATATTCCTGTCAATGTGTCTTTTGGGGCAGTGGTGGCAGAAAGAGTGATAGATATGCTCATGATGATAGTGATTACAGTTGCTATTTTTTTCTTGGAGTTCGACAAAATTGGTGATTTTATTTTGCAAGGACTCAACCAAAAAAATGCAAACCCTGAAAATTCTCAAAACAAATGGCTTATTTTAGGTATTGTATTTGCAATAGGTTTTGGTGGGTTAGTTTTGCTATGGTTGCTAAGAAAAAAAATACAAACCTTGCCTTTTTACGACAAAGTGCTTAACTTCTTGCTCGGTTTAAAAAATGGCTTGTTGAGTGTCTTGCAATTAGATTTTCGCAGTCGGTTGCTTTTTGCATTTCATAGCCTATTGATTTGGGTTTGCTATTGCTTGACTTCCTATTGCCTGTTTTTTACCTTGCCCGAAACTTCGGTTTTAGGTTTAGATTGTGCCTTAGCAGTCTTGGTAATGAGTGCGGTGAGTGTTATCATTCCTGCACCTGCGGGGTCGGCAGGAGTTTATCATTATTTTATCAGCACAACGGTAGTTTTGTACGGCGTCGATTCGAAACAAGGTATGGAATTGGCGTTTTTGATGCACACCACTCAAACTTTGTTTATTATGGTGTCGGGAGGGCTGGCGTTGGTAGGCTGTTTGGTGATGACAAAAAAATAGTGAATGTAAGGTAATAGCAGAGGTTATTTAGCTGTCTTTTGTTTATGAAATACCCAATAAGTTGGAAGCCTTCTTACTTATTTAGTTATAGATTATATAACAAACAAATTTGCGTAAATGCTTATCACAAAACTTTATTTTTTCTACGACCATGAAAAAACTTATCTTATTGGGCATCTTTTGTTGTTTATTTTCTGTGGCTTTTGCCCAAAAAACAGCTTTGCCCGTAGTAAAAATAGAAAGTCTGCCCCAAAGTACAGAAGAATTTATCAGTCTTCGAGATAAAATAGCCACCACACCCGAAGGTGGTGCAGCAGTTTGGGTAGTAGCAGCTATTTTGTATGCTCGCAACCCGACTTTGGGCAGACAGTGCTTAATTATAGCTTCGGATAAGTCTTTGCTTACCACTTCTCCAAAAGGTTACATGGGCTTTGATTTCGGTCAAAATTCAGATTTTTTGATTAAGCAATTAGACTCAAAACAATATGTGCCGAACAGTTATGTGCAAGGGACAAAAACAGAAAACCAATATACTTTGCCTGCAACGCCTTATTCCATAGCTTGTTCTACTAATCCGTACAGTGGCAATGTAGCAGAAGGCAGACTAAAAGTTTTTTTGCAATGCACAGGTGCAGATTCAGACAGACCTGTTACGCTGGTCAAAAATGATAAAGGAATTTGGAAAGTATTGGAATTTAGCTCTTTGGTAGTTGGTGTAAAACAACCAAAACCTAAAAGCAAAGGAGCAGTAGAAGGAGATTTTTAGTCATTTTTATGTAGCTTTTATACGTTGGCAATGGTGCTTTTCGCACCTTGACAATCGTATGAAAGCGAAGTACGATTGTCAAGGTGCGAAAAGCACCATTGCCAACGTACCTTTACAACTTACAATTAAAAATTAAGCATTAAAAATTTATGAAATTTTACACATTCGTTGCAGCCTTTTTATTGGGTAGTTCCAATTTATTGTATGGGCAAGTTTCCAAAGGAGATGAGGGCAAATACAAGAAGTTTAAAGACATGGCAGACCGTCTTTTTGACAAAAAAGAATACAAAACTGCACGCCGTTTTTACGATATGGCTTTGCTCAACAAGCAAGGAGATAAGCCGCTGACCCAACGGATAGAAGAATGTAACAAAAAGCTACTTTCGGTTGCTGAAAAGTTTATGAAAGATGCCGAAAAAATGGCAAAAAGTGGCAACGCAGACCAAGTGGCTTCGCTGTACGACTCGGCTTGTCTTTTGCAACCCGAAAAACCTGAAATCAAAGCCTTGCAAGAAAAAGCCTATACTAACTTAGGCAATTCATTTTACAAAATATTGGAAGGCAAAAATTATGACGGGGCAAATGCAGTGCTTACTTTATCTGATGGCGGTATTGTAGTCGTGGGCAGGTCAGATTCGCACAATACAGGTGGTGACATGAACATGAACATTATCCGCCTCGATGCCAGCGGCAATGTGCTATGGAACAACCACTACGGAGCAGACGAAACCGAAGAACCTTGGGCGGTGATAGAATGTAAAGACGGTGGAATTTTGACAGTAGGTTACTCCGACTCTTATGGTGGTGGCTCTGGTATGAAAGACCTTTGGTTGCTTAAAGTAGATAAAGAAGGCAAAAAAGTATGGGACAAAGTATTTATTACCAACGAGGCAATAGACGAGGCTGTTTCGGTCATAGAACACGAAGATGGTACGTTTATGGTGGCTGGCAACACCATTCCCATTAATCCCGGCAATATTAGTGATGTGATTTTGGTAAAAGTATCTGCCGATGGCAAAGAAATTTGGAAAAAAGAGTACAAAGAAATTGGCAACGACGAAGCAAGTGAAATTATAGCCGTAAAAGATGGTTACGTGGTGGTGGGCAGAATGGAAGTAGAGAAAAAACGGTGGGATGCTTGCATCATTAAAATAGACAAAGACGGCAATAAGCTATGGACAAAAGCCTACGGAGGCGGCGATGACGACATGGCAAACGCCATAGTACAAACCAAAGATGGCGGTTTTGTCTTTGGTGGTTACTCTTACTCTTACGCCAAAACAGGTAGCCATGATGCCTGGGTGGTAAAAGTGGACAAAGAAGGCGAATTGGTCTGGGAAAACACCTTTGGCGGTGGCAGTTCAGACGAAATATTTAGCGTAGTCGAATTGGCAGATGGCAGTATCATTGCAGCAGGTTATACAGACGTTTACATTCCTCTCAACGGCAACAACAGCAGCAAAGATGGCAACGACATTTTCCTACTCAAAATTTCGCCACAAGGAGATGACATTTGGCAACGCAACATAGGCGGCTTGGGCAACCAACGGGTCTATGCCGTAAAACCTACCAAAGATGGAAGTTTTATCATGGCGGGCTACCACGAAGACGCAGAGTCGAAAAATACCGATATTTTGGTACTCAAAACCAATAAAGGTGGGTTGGTCAAAAAGTAGATAAAGATTTATCTCCTAATTTGACCATTACCTGTTACCAGCCATTTGTAACTTGTCATTTCGTCCAAAGCCATAGGACCTCGGGCATGAAGTTTTTGGGTGCTAATACCAATTTCTGCACCCATACCAAATTGTCCGCCATCGGTAAAGGCAGTGGAGGCATTGGCATAGACTACGGCAGCATCTACTTCGTTAAAAAATCGTTGAATTGCTACCTCATCTTTTGCCATAATAGCCTCACTGTGTTTAGAACTATATTTTGCTATGTGGTCGAGGGCTTGGTCTATGTTACTTACCACTTTAACAGCCATTTTGTAAGCCAAAAACTCTGTCCCATAATCCGATTCTCGGGCATGAAAAAGATATTGAGGTGGATATTCGTTTTGTAAGGCATGATAGGCTCTGTCGTCTGCATACAATTCTACTTTCATGCCCTTAAAATCTCTTAGTAATTTTGGTAACTGTTCCAACCAATCTCTATGCACCAGCAGACAATCTAAGGCATTGCAAACACTGACCTTGCGAGTTTTGGAATTAAAAATTACCTCTTGGGCTTGAATAAAATCTGCACTTTTGTCCACATAAAGATGCACAATTCCTGCCCCTGTTTCTATCACAGGCACTTTGGCGTGCTGGCGAACATAGTCTATCAACTGTTGGCTACCTCTTGGAATAATGACATCTACATAACCTACGGCATTGAGCAGAGCTTCGGTAGCTGTTCGGTGAGAAGGCAACAGGCAAACGGCATCAGTAGGGACATTGAATTTTTGCAAAGCCTGTTTGATAACTGCCACAATAGCCAAATTAGACTCTTCGGCATCAGTACCCCCTTTGAGCAAGCAAGCATTGCCTGTTTTTAGGCAGAGAGCAACTACATCAAACGTAACATTGGGTCTTGCCTCATAGACTATGCCCACTACACCCAAAGGCACAGCCACTTTGCGGAGGTGCAAGCCATTGGGCAAGGTTTTTTCTTCCCTTGTTTTGCCTAAAGGCGAAGGCAACGCTGCCACTTTTCGCAAGTCTTCGGCAATGGAAAGCAGCCTTTCTTCGGTCAGTAACAGCCTATCATATTTGGGATTTCCTCTCTCCATGCGAGCCAAATCCTTTGCGTTTGCCTCCAAAATAGTGGCTGTATGAATTGGAATAAGGTTTGCTAATTCGAGCAAAGTTTCATTGATAGTGGCAATAGGTATGATAGTAAGCTGACGCGAAGCAGCTTGAGTGTTTTTGAAAAGTTGTTCCATGTTTTTAGTCTTTTTGCTTTGCAATTTATATTAAATTTCATAGCTTTGTAGTAATTGCAATCAAAAAATGAAAAAACTATTCACAATTTTAGGCGGAATTTTACTTATTGGGTTCATTGGTTTTTATGGCTTTCGGTTCTATACCAAAATGGCAAGCCCTGAAATGCACGCCAACTACGACAAAAATGGGTTAAAAATTCATGTATTTTATTGCCAACCCTCCAAAAATAACCGAAATGTTTTTGGCGAATTAGTGCCTTTCGGCAAAATATGGCGAACAGGGGCTAACGAATCTACAGAAATAGAGTTTAATAGAGAAGTTACTATTGCGGGCAAGGCTCTCAAAGCTGGTAAATACACCCTCTACACCATTCCCAATGCGACAGAGTGGGCTGTACTATTCAACACCAAATTAGGCACTTGGGGACACTTCAATTATGAGGAAAAAAACAATGCCCTTGCCGTACAAGTACCTGTAAAACAACGCAATGACGTTGTAGAAAAGTTTACAATTTCTTTCCAAGAAACGGACTCCTCCGCAACGGTACAACTACTCATGGTGTGGGACAAAATAGAGGTGGCTTTGCCTATACAGTAGAACTAAGGATATTTTTAATAGTTTAGGAACTTTTTGGCATTTAACATACTTTAACTATTAAGCTATACTTTAAGGGATATGAGTTCGAACAAACCACAAGTCCAACCTTGCAAAAGAACAGATTGCTTTATGCAGTTTATTATGGACTATTGCCAAAAAAATGCCATCTCCGACCAGCCATGTCCGTATGAGAAAATGTTTAGCGATGAACATTATCCTGCTATGTGTATATGTGAGTGCGAGCAATGTACACAATACGTGGAGTCAGAAGACAAATTGGTTGAACTGCTGAAGAAGAAAAATTGTACCACACCTTGCCCCAATGATTTGGAGGAGAATATCCGTAAACAAGTCCTTTCTGTGGTATAAACCAAGTCAAGACTTATACAAAATCCCTTGCTGGTTTCAACCAACAAGGGATTTAAAAGCTGTAGGGGAAGGAGTCGAACCTTCACAAGGCAGTTAGCTTTGTCAAGCAGCTAAATGGCAAGGTTTTTAAGTTGCTTGCAATTTAACTGCTTGGGGCAAAGTTTATCCTGTGTTCCTCACCCGCGAGAACGGCGGGTATGGCTGCCAGTTTCATCACCCTACATTATGATTTATCAAACCTCTTTCAAGATTGTTTTTGTTTTGAGAAACCAACAATACTTGTACAATACTTGTACTTTCCTCTCTGTTTGATATTACAATATTAAGAGGTTTGATTTTATTTTGCAAATTTTTCAACAAATATTTTTAAAATTTATGATATTGATAATAAAATTGCAAATTTATTATCAATTTGTTAAAATTAATTTATCAACTTGGACTTAAATTGCCAATTTTGTATTGGGTTTTTAGTGTGCTATAACATACTATCTTCTACTTTCCTCATATTTTTTCCGCCAAGTCGTGTTGGTATTTACTTGTGCTTTGAGGTCGTTGAGCATGGTATAAAGCCCAAAATAAGTACGGTTGAGATACAAAGAATCCTTAGACCCGCGAGGTCTTTTGGATTTTCGCATTCTTTCAGACTTGGTTAGCTCCTCTCCAAAACTGTATAGTTGTTTGAAATAGTCGTCGTTGCCAAAATCAAACACATCATTTCTAAAAGGCTGCATCGTAACTTCGAGCATAGACCGAAAGAGGTTGAAAAAATAAGTCTTGTCCTCTGCCGTATCGTCAGGATAGATAAAAAGCAAGGCAAGAAATACTTTGCTTAATTTTTCGTCATTGGCAAACAATTCGGGGTCTATGACCTGAAAATGGTGATAATAATAATCTTTTGGTATTTTTTTTACACAACCAAAATCCAAAATAGCTAATTTTCCGTCAGCTTGCATCAAAAAATTACCTGGGTGAGGGTCTGCGTGTACGCAGAGGAGTTCGTGCATTTGGTAGTCGTAAAAATCCCACAAAGCCTGCCCTATTTGGTTTCGGAGTTCCTGCGAAGGATTAGTTTGCAAAAATTCTGCTAAGTGCTGTCCTTCTATCCAGTCCATAGTCAAGACCTTTTTGCTCGACCATTCAGGGTAGTAGTTCGCAAATTTTAGGTTGGGAATATGTTGGCAAGCAGTCGAAATTTCTTTCGATTGTCGCAATTCGTTTTCATAGTCTGTTTCTGATAGCAACATTTGTTCCACTTCACTCATATAGAGGTCTATGTCTTTGTTGCTAAGATTGAGGAGCTGCACCGCAAAAGGTCTGACCATTTTGAGGTCTGCACTCACACTTTCTGCCACCCCAGGATACTGCACTTTTACAGCAAAAGTTTGGTTGCCCTTGGTAGCCCGATGCACCTGCCCAATGGAAGCCGCATTGACAGCTTCCTTGCTAAATGTATCAAATACTTCGGTTGGAGATTTGGCAAAATATTTTTTAAACGTATTGACAATGAGAGGGTATGAGAGGGGTTTGGCGGTGTATTGTGCCATGCTGAACTTGTCGGTATAGGCTTTGGGTAGCATACTTTTGTCCATACTCATCATTTGAGCTACTTTTAAGGCACTTCCTTTGAGTTGGCTCAACGAATCGTAAATATCCTTGGCGTTGTCTTCGTCTAAGCTGCTGCGGTTGAGGTCAGGATTGAGGGTTTTCTTTGCATAGTGTTTAATGTAATTGCCACCAATTTTTACCCCTGTTTTCATAAATTCAGTGGCACGTTGCACTTTGCTTGTTGGTATTTTGCTTTGCAAGTGGTCTTGGTTGGCTGTGGTCTGGTCATCTTTCTCGTCTGCCATGTTTTCCTTTTGTGTAGTTGGTCTGCCTTGTAAACCTGATTTTGAATAGTTTAGTTTGTTTTAGATAAATTTTTATAAAAAAAACTTACAAGTCATAACATAATTTTAGATATTGCAAAATTACATTTTATCTAATAAGTAAGCAATTTGCACAACTGGGAGATAAATAAAAGAACCAAACATCATTTGCAAAGCAGCCTTGTTTGTGCCTGTACGCAGGAGATAAAAAGTTTGTGCCAAAAATAATACACCCAAGCAAGTGGCAACGATGGCAGACGTAAACCCTGCTATTCCAAATTGACTGGGAAGCAAGCCCAATGGAATAAGAAACAAAGTGTAAATCATGATTTGAAAGGCTGTATTTACATTTTTTTCGCCGGGCAACATTTTAAATCCTGCATTGGTGTAATCCTCATGGGCAACCCAAGCAATAGCCCAAAAGTGTGGAAATTGCCAAATAAATTGGATAGCAAAAATAATAAAAGCCTCTAAACCAACCTGTTCTGACTGAGCTGCCCAACCAATTAAGGGAGGCAAAGCACCAGGAAATGCCCCAACAAACACACAAATTGGTGATATTCTTTTGAGTGGTGTATAAACAAAGGCGTATAATATCAAGGACAAAAGGGACAAAGCTGCTGACAATGGATTGACAAGAAAAAATAGCAAACCAAACCCAATAATACCTAACAAAAAAGCAAAAACTCCTGCTTCTTGTACCGAAATAAGTCCAGTAGGTAGGGGACGAAAAGCAGTTCGTTTCATTAGTTTGTCATAGTCTTTTTCTATAATTTGGTTGATAATATTTGCAGAGCCTGTTATCATAAAACTACTTACACAGAGCCACCACAATTTGAGGTAATCAATAGATTGGTCTGTTGGGGTGGCTAAAGAAAAGCCAAAAGCACCAGAAAAAACTACCAATAACGACAAACGAACTTTGAGCATGACAGCAAATTGTTTGATTTTGGCTGCTCGGCTCAGTGGAAAAGTGGTAGTAGTAAGATGTTGCATAAGATTTTGGTAGCAAGAAATAACCCAACTATAAAACTTGTATAGGATTAGAATTGTTTATTATTCTGACAAGGTTTGTAATTTTGGGCTGCAAGTTAGGCATAAAAAATGGATTTGCAAACTTCATTTGATTAGATTTGGAAAGTTAGTAGCAAAATATACATTACATCTGTGGCACTACCCTTATTTTCATTGCACTGTTACCAAAAAATATTTTTTGCCATTTTGCAGCAGCAAATACTTGTTTTTCAGGAAGTCAAAAACTGGTTTGCCTTCGCCTTGTGCTGTCGAAATTTTTTGTTTGTTGATACTGATTCCGTTGTTCTGAACAGCTTTTTTGGTTTCAGTTTTAGAAATTCCAATCGTAGTAGCTACCAATTCGTAAGTAGTAGCCAAACTTTGGTATTCGTCTTTGGTAAAAGTTTTTTGCGGTATGCCATCAAAAACTTCTTGCAAAGTAGCCTCGTCTGTTGCCTCAAAATCCTCCAAAGTAGCCTTGCCAAAAAGCAGAGCCGAAGCCTTTTGTGCGTTGAGCAAAGCCTCCTCACTGTGTACGGTTTTGGTAATGTCTTCTGCCAAAATCCGTTTGAGTGCATTCGGATTGGTGGCGTGTTCTTTTTCGAGGTTTTCTATTTGTTCTTTGTCAAAAAAAGTAAAAGTTCTTAGCAATTTAGGCAAATCTTTGTCGTCTGTATTTAGCCAAAATTGGTAAAATTTATAAGGCGAAGTCATGGTGGCATCGAGCCAAATATTGCCTGATTCTGATTTTCCAAATTTAGTACCATCAGCTTTGGTAAGCAAAGGCGAAGTGAGTACGTAGGCTTCTCCTCCGTCTTTTCGGCGTATGAGTTCTGTGCCTGTGGTCATGTTGCCCCATTGGTCGGAGCCACCCATTTGGAGTTTGCAGCCCTTGTTTTTGTAGAGCCAATAAAAGTCGTAGCCCTGAAAAAGTTGGTAAGAAAATTCTGTAAACGAAATACCTGTTTCCAACCTGTTTTTTACAGAGTCTTTGCCCATCATATAGCTGATGGTAATGTGCTTGCCCACGCTGCGGAGAAACTCCAAAAGGTTGAAGTCTTTAAACCAATCGTAATTATTTAGTAATTCGGCAGAGTTTGCCCCACAATCAAAGTCCAAAAATTTGGCAAGTTGTTTTTTCACTCCCTCTATGTTGCGTTGCAAAGTTTCTTCATCGAGCATATTCCTTTCAGCAGACTTGCCCGAAGGGTCGCCAATCATACCCGTAGCCCCGCCGACTAAGGCGATGGGTTTGTGTCCTGCCCGTTGGAGATGTTTGAGGAGCATGATAGGTACTAAATTGCCAATATGCAAAGAGGCAGCTGTAGGGTCGAAACCTACATAGCCCGTGGTCATTTCTTTGTTCAGTTGCTGGTCGGTGTTGGGCATGAGGTCGTGCAAAAGTCCACGCCACCGCAATTCTGTTAGTAGGTCTGCTTTCATAAAATTTTCTTCAAAGATAAGTATTTGTTTTGGAAAAGGGCAAAACTTTGAGAATTTTGTTTCACACATGGAGTATTTTAAACAACAGTTCCCTTAAAATCTGCCCATCGTCTGCGGTGCTGCCCACGCCTTTCGATTGGAGGTCTGCCTCGCGCAAAAAGCCAATAATGCGGATAACTTTTTCCAAAGGATAGTTTTTGCTTGCTACTAAATATTCGTCTACAAAAAAAGGGCTTACTTTTATGGCAGCAGCAATACCTTGTTTGGTCTTGTCTTTGGTTTGGTGGGCAAGCACCAACTTGCTAAAATAGCTAAACAACAAAGCAATGATAGGAATTAGCGGATTACTTTTGGGGTTAGCCTCAAAATAATTGACTATGCGGTTTGCCTTTAATACATTTTTGGTGGCAATGGCACTTTGCAACTCAAATGTATTGTATTCTTTGCTGATACCAATATATTTGGAAACCGTATCTTCATTTATCTCTACTTTGGTCTTAAAATTTATCAGCAATTTGTCTATTTCATTGCTTATCTTATTCAGGTCGTTGCCCAAATACTCTGCCACCAAAACTGATGCTTTTTCAGTAATGCTATGTCCTTTTTCCTTGACCAACTCCGTAATCCAGCGAGGTAATTGGTTGTCGTACATAGACTTAGACTCCACCAAATAATCTTTCTTGTCCAATTCCTTGCCCAATGAGGTGCGGGTGTCTAATTTCTTGTGTTTGTGGGCAAAAACCAAAATAGTAGTCGGCACAGGCTTGTCCACGTACTGTTTTAGCAATTCTCTGCCATCTTCTTTGGCTATGTCCTTAATTTCTTGTGCTTCTTTGACTATAAGCAGTTGCCTATCTGCCATCATAGGAAAACGTCGGGCGGCTGCCAAAATTTCGCCCATGCTGGCATCTTTGCCGTAAATAACAGTTTGATTAAACGACCTATCAGGCACAGGAATAGCCGAAGATTCTATCCAATCGCAAATTTGGTCTATGTAATAAGGTTCTTCGCCATGCAAAAAGTACAGCGGCGCATATTTTTTTGCCTTTATATCTTTTAAAACAGCGTCAGGACTGAGTGGCATCTTCTTAAAATTTCTAAATATTTGATTCTGATTATTTTAACTCTCTCTGCTCAACACCATCTCCTGCAAAGTTTCTATCCACAAAGGGTGTGTGTTTAGACTTTCTACCAGCTGCCAATGTTCTCCGCCTGCTTTTTCAAAAATTTCTTTGTATTCTTCGCCAATTTCTATGGTGGTTTCCAAACAATCTGCTACAAAAGAAGGCGAAAAAGCCAAAATTCTTTTTTTGCCTGCCTTTACCAACTCCTCTATTTTAAGGTCTGTGTAGGGTTTTATCCAAGGGTCAGAGCCTAACCGAGATTGGAAAGAAACCGTATAATCTTGCTCACCAATACCCAATTCCTCTGCCAATAAACGCGAAGTCGCAAAGCATTGCCCTCGGTAACAGAGTCTGTTCCAATCTGCTAAGGTATTGCAGCAGGTAGCTGACAAGCACTGCCCTGTACAGTCACCTTTGCGAATTTGTCTTTCAGGCAAGCCATGATAGGTGAAAATAAAATGGTCAAATTTGTCTTTTTCCATATACTTTTTGCCAATCGCAGCGTAAGTTTTCACCATTTTGGCATTCTCGGCATAGCTATCTATTAGCACCATTTGGGGTATCAGTTGCCATTGGCTCACTATTCGCATTACCTCCTCGTGTACAGAACCTGTGCTGGCAGAGGCATATTGAGGAAACAAAGGCAGAACAATGATTTTTTGCAAGTGCAGTTTTTGCAACCTCTCCAAAGCAGATTCTATACTTGGGCTTTGGTAACGCATACCAAAATCTACCACATAATCTTTGCCTAATGCCTCTTGCAATAACTTATACACACCTAAGCCATGAATAAGCAACGGCGAACCTTTGGAGGTCCAAAGTTCTTTGTAGATTTTGGCAGACTTGGGTGCCCTAAACGGCGCAATAATGAGGTTGACTAGCAACCAACGAGGAATGAATGGAATATCTATCACTCTACCATCCATCAAAAACTGTCGGAGGTATTTGCGTACATCACCTGTGTTTGGACTATCGGGAGTGCCTAAATTGACAACTAAAACACCTATTGCCATAATTTGCTAATTTGCTGTAAGTTTTAAATTGTAATTTTTTTATTTTACGAAAGACAAAGGTAGAAAATAATTTGACTGGTTTACAAAATATGCAAAATTTAAGTAACTTTGTGAGTAGAAACAATTTGCAATAACACAACTAAAAAATTGGCAACTATTTACAAATGCAACCTCCAAAAATCCAACAAAATGTAACTTTGCAGCCTTACAATACGTTTGGTATAGCTGTAAAAGCCAATTTTTTTGCTACTATTCACTCCAAAGAAGAACTGTTGTATTGTTTGCAACACCCCGATTGGAAAACCATGCCTAAACTTGTCATGGGTGGAGGAAGCAATACCTTGTTTACCAAAAATTTTGAGGGCTTGGTTATTAAAATCAATCTGATGGGGCTGAAAATAGTGCAAGAAACAGAGGAATTTGTCTATTTGCAGGTAGGAGCAGGCGAAAATTGGCATCAAACTGTTTTGTATGCCATAGCAAATGATTGGGGGGGCATAGAAAATTTGGCTTTGATTTATGGTTCAGTAGGGGCTGCTCCTATGCAAAACATCGGGGCTTATGGCGTGGAATTGAAACAAAGTTTTCACAGTTTGGAGGCAGTGAAAATAAATACAGGCGAAGAACTAACTTTTGACCATGCTGCTTGTCAGTTTGGTTATAGACAAAGTATTTTTAAGCAAGCCCTTAAAAATCAGGTTGTTATCACTACTGTTACTTTGCGACTGACAAAAAGAAATCACCAACTCAACACTTCTTATGGAGCTATTTCACAGGTGCTGGCAAGTACACAAACGCCGCCTACCTTGCAAAGCATAGCCCAAACTGTTATTCAAATAAGGCAAAGCAAGCTACCCAATCCAGAGCAAATAGGTAATGCAGGCAGTTTTTTCAAAAACCCTGAGATTCCTCGCAGCACTTTTGAGGGGTTGCAAAAAAATTACCCACAAATTCCTTCTTTTGCAGCCGAACACCCCGATGAAGTCAAAATTCCTGCGGGTTGGCTCATAGAACAAGCTGGATGGAAGGGCAAACGGATAGGTAATGTAGGTGTACACAAAGACCAAGCCCTTATATTGGTCAATTATGGTGGCGGAACAGGTAGCGAAATTTGGGAGTTAGCCCTCAAAATTCAACAAAGTGTAGCCGAATTATTTACTATTGTTCTGCATAATGAAGTAAATGTGTATTAATTTTACTAAGCTTGAACCTTATGTATCAATAAGGTCAAAAATAACGAAGTTAGTTGTCTAAAGGCAACTATCCTAAATAATTACAATAAAAATACAACTATGCTATTACACTTTATACAAAAGAAATTATTCATTTTTTCTTTATTTTTTGCCCTTTTCAACCTAAAAGGGTTGCTTTTGCAAGCCCAAAATACACAAACTGGCGAAAAACTGACCATAGCAGCGGCAATAAACAAAGCCCTTGCCCAAAATTTTGAAATATTGATAGTGCAGGAGCAAGCCAAAGTTGCCAATTACAACAACCATTGGGCGAATACAGCCAAATATCCTACCATAAACTTTGCCCTTGCCCAAAACAATTTGCTGAATAACATCATCAAACCTGCCCCTTTTCAGTTGCAAGGCATCATTATCAACAACGGAATTGTGCCAAGTATCAACCTGAATTGGGTGCTTTTCAATGGTTTTGGTATTCACATAGCCAAACAAAGACTGGCTTTATTGGAGCAGCAAACACAAGGAAACGTAGCCCTTGCCATACAAAACACCATTCAAAACGTGTTGTTGGGTTACTACCAAATCAAGGTTTTGGAGGCACAGACGCAACTTTCTAAGCAAGTTTTGCAACTTTCTAAGCAAAAATATGACTATGTGCAGTTCAAAAAACAAATAGGTGGGGCTACTGCCAATGAAGTTTGGGTAGAGCAAAGCAACTACCTTACGGACTCGGTGGCTCTCCTCACGCAAGAAGTGCAGTTGAGAAATGCTGTTCGCAACTTGAATTGGGTAATGGCAGAAAAAGAGATAGAAAAAAACTACCAATTTGCAGATAGTTTGCAAACCGACTTTCCGACTTATCAATTTGAGGACTTGCAAAGCAAATTATTGAGCAACAATCCAACCTACCGCAACCAGTTACTTGCCCAAGAATTGTTGCAAAACAACATAGCAGCCACCAAAGCTATGCTGTCGCCCACGTTGAGTTTGGCTGCAACCAGTACGTATAGTTGGGCTTTTCAGAACTTAGACAATGCCCGCCAAATAGACGGCACCAGTGCAGGCAACCGAACAGGCTCTATCATTGGGCAGAACAATGCAGCAGGTTTTACGCTGAATGTACCAATTTTTGGCGGAGGTTTGCTCAAACGCAACGTGCAAGAAGCCAAAATGGAGGCAACTATTGGAATGTTGCAAACCGAACAACTGAAATTTCGCCTCGAATTTTTGGTAAGGCAAACCTTAGACCAATACCAAACTCGAAAAAACTTGTATCAGTTGGCTTACCAAAACCAACAGCTTGCGTTTAAAAATCTGAATCTTGCCTACGAAAAGTTTAAAACAGGCAAAATAAATACTTTCGAGTACAGAATTTTACAAGAAAACTACTTTAACACAGCTACCACTACTTTCAATACTCTGCAACAGGTCTTGGATTCGCACACGCAATTAGCCACACTCACAGGTAGTATTTTGGAGATGAAATAATCGTATATTTGCCTTTAGGCGAATTTGATAACTAACGTAAATTATCGTAGCATATCTGTAGTGTGGGCTTCAGCCCACACATAACTTAATACACTTATTGAATAGTGTGGACTGAGGTGTCCCCGACTGAAATCCACACTACACAAGTTATACACATCGGAAAGTGATTTTGGGATTTTAGTTTCAAAAACACAGTATAGAAGTAGCAGTTCTCTAAGAACTGTTACTTCTCATATCCCAAAACCACTTTCCTTTGTGTATAAATTAACCTGCCAAAAAAATCTTCTCCAATTCAATACTCAATTCAGGGAACAAATAAGGCGTAATACTTTCAATTTTTGTAACTACATTGTGCAGTTTATATACCTCATTATCAAGCACATACTGCTGAATATGCTCCTCCGAAGGATACACAATCCAATATTCTGTAACTCCTGCTTCGGCATATAATTCGTATTTGTCTTTAATATCAGTAGCCGAATTGCTGGGCGACAAAATTTCTATAATCAACTCTGGCGACCCATTGCAACCCCTTTCATCTATCTTAGACGTATCGCAAATAATACAAATATCGGGTTGCACCACAGTAAAAACTTCTTTGTTTTGCAACAAAGATTTTTTGCGATTATACAATCTCACATCAAAAGGTGCGTGATAAATTTCACACTTTTTGCCTTCCAAAAAATTGCCCCATATTTTTTCCAAACGAATAGAAACTCGTTGGTGTTTGGTATTGGGGGCAGCCATTTGGCGAATGTAGCCCTTCAATAGTTCTATTCTTTCCGTAAACTGCCACGTGAGATAGTCGGCATAAGAATAGCGTTGTGTAAAATCTAATTGAGTCAATGAAGTTATCATTAGCTTATAATTTGCTACAAATGTACAACAAATTTTTGAAAAAATTTTGAAATATCGAAAAAATACTCCACTTTTGCAATCCAATTCGGGGTGTAGCGCAGTCCGGTAGCGTACTTGTATGGGGTGCAAGTGGTCGTGGGTTCAAATCCCGCCACTCCGACTATTAAAAGCCTTGCTAACTATACTATGTGTGGTCTGAAGTCCACACTACAACAAGGTAATAAAACCTACAATTAGTCGTTAATTGTAGGTTTTATTTTTGTTTTACTTCCAGTAGGCATTCGTAATATTTCAGGTTTTGATTTAAATAGAATTTTGGTATATTTGCCCCAAGAAAAAAACTTGCAAGAAAAATCAATAATATTCGTTTACTTTTAACAAAAAATCAACGTGTTAAGCGTAGAACATTTTAATAATTTAATCAGCCGAAATCTCAACAATCCAACGGTATTGGTAGATTTGGGCAATAGTGTGTTGGACGAAAGAGAAGCCTCTAAAGAACACTACCAAGTAGCTTTGCGTGCCATAGAGCAAGCCGTTAAATTAGTACCTCGCAGCATACCTGCTTTGTTCACAAGGGCAAGGTTGAAAAGCAATTTGGGACTTACAGCAGGTGCTTTTCGCGACTTTAATACGGTTATCCAGATGAAACCCGATGTGTATGCCGCATGGTATTGGCGGGGTATGCTGTATTACCAATTTAAAGACTACAAAAGTGCTGTCATGGATTTTGTGCAGACTGTCATGCTTGCCCCCGATTTTTCGGAAGGTTATCTCTTGCGTGGCTATGCTCTGATGAACTTAGGCGGCTATGCAGAAGCTGCTCAAGACTTCAACCACGTGATTGGTATGAAAGCCGAAAGGTCAGGCGAGGCACTGTATCACCGTTCAAAATGTTTCTATAACCTCCGCCAGATAGAATTGGCTATCAAAGATTGCGATAATCTGTTGCAAATTGGCTGGGTTAGTACCGAAATTTATTGTATGCGTGCCATGTGTTATTTGGTGATACGTGAATTTGACAAAGCCATAGCCGACTACGATTTGGCTTTGCAGTTAGACCCCAATAATGCGGACATTCTCCACAACAAAAACGAAACTGTGCTTGCCAAAGCCGATGCCATAGTAGAGCCAATTGCCGAAAACAACGCAGTGGAGAACAACGCAGCAACCACAGACGAGCCAAAAGTAGAGGAGGGAAAACCCAAAAAGAAAGCAAACAGCAAAACAAAAGTCGAAAACAAAACTCCCGAAAATGACCCCGATAAGGACAAAGGAGAGGAGGAAAAACCCAAAAAGAAAACACCTAACAAGAAAAAAGATGAGTAAGAAATTGTGAATTTAGTAAAAAAATGTATAATGGAATCTCGGCTGTGGTGCTTTTCGCACCCTGCCGATGCTTGAACGAAATGGCGAAAGCAACAATTTGATGTGAAATAATTTAAAATTTCAAGTCTTTTCTTAAACCAACTCCCATGACCTACGCTATTCAGCTTATAAATCTTACACACCATTTTGACACCAACAACAAATTTTGGCTAACATAGATTTGACTGTCCCCGAAAAAAAATAATAACATTGCGGGTACAAGTATGCAACAGCATTTACTCGCAAACTATTTGCAAAAACATGATAACACAAATAGCCCAACCCATTGTAGAGGTACATGACTTGACAGTGAGTTACCATCGAAAACCTGTTTTATGGGGTGTGGATTTAACCCTGCCTCAAGGTGCTTTGGTGGGGGTAATGGGTCCCAATGGAGCAGGCAAATCAACCTTAATTAAGGCTATTATGGGTTTGTTGCCCTTGCAAAGTGGCTTTGTTAAGCTATTTGACCAAGACCTCAACCAGGTTCGTAGTCGGGTAAGTTATGTACCTCAACGTGAAAGTGTAGATTGGGATTTTCCTGTTTCCGTTTTTGATGTAGTGCTGATGGGTAGATACGGCAAATTAGGACTTTTTCAGCGTCCTCGACAATCAGATAAAGAAATAGCCCTCGATTCGCTGAGAAAAGTAGGTATGGAAGGCTTTCAAAATCGCCAAATTTCTCAACTTTCAGGCGGACAACAGCAGAGGGTGTTTTTGGCACGTGCTTTAGCTCAAAAGGCTGACCTCTATTTTATGGACGAACCTTTTACTGGTGTAGATGCTGCAACAGAAAACGCCATTGTCGAGCTGTTGCGAGAAATAAAAGAGCAAGGCAAAACCGTAATTGTAGTTCATCACGACTTACAAACAGCTAAAGAATATTTTGATTGGATAGTTTTTTTGAATTTACATCTGGTAGCAAGTGGCAAAACAGAAGATGTTTTTACTGCCGAACTTCTACATGAAACTTATGGAGGAAAACTCTCTGTATTAAGTGAATTGGCTACTTTGCTCCGTAAAAATGAGTACCCATCGAGAGAATAAAAATAATAGAGGGGAATAACTTTACAAAAAATGCAACAAAAATAAAATATGAAACTTTTTGAAGCCTCCGAACCAAAAGAGCAGCCCAAAGGCAGAGAAATAGCCGAAACTCCGCTAATGAAACAGTACAACGCCTTTAAAGCAAAGCATCCACAGGCTTTGTTGCTGTTCAGGGTTGGCGATTTTTATGAAACTTTTGGCGAAGATGCTATCAAGGCAAGCAAAATTTTGGGTATTGTCCTCACACGCAGGGGCAATGGCGTAGGTACTTTCATCGAGCTGGCAGGTTTTCCTCACCATTCTTTGGACAATTATTTGCCGAAATTGGTCAGGGCAGGCGAAAGAGTGGCTATTTGCGACCAGTTGGAAGACCCTAAATTTGCGAAAGGAATAGTTAAAAGAGGAATTACAGAATTGGTTACGCCAGGGGTTTCTTACAACGATACTGTACTTGACGTGAAAAGAAACAACTATTTGGCTTCGCTGCACTTCGGCAAAAACGAGGTGTTTGGTTTGGCTCTGCTCGATATTTCGACAGGAGAATTTTTGACTACACAAGGCTCTTTTGCCTACATAGAAAAATTGTTGCAAGGTTTGCAACCTGCGGAGTTGATTTATAGCAAGGCAAAACGCCACGACTGCGAACAACTTTTGGGAGAACAATTTAATCTGTTTACGATTGACGATTGGGTGTATCAATATGACTATGCTCACGAAAAATTGATAAAACACTTCCAAACCATTAACCTCAAAGGTTTTGGAATAGACGAAATGACCGACAGCATTACGGCGGCGGGGGCTATTTTGTTTTATTTGGAAAATACCGAACACCTTGAAATTCAGCACATTACCAGCATAAGCCGTATAGAGGAAGACCGTTATGTGTGGCTCGACAAGTTCACTATTCGCAACCTCGAATTGGTAACTCCCCAACACGAAAACGGTGTGCCTTTGTTGGCTATTCTGGACGAAACTGTTACGCCTATGGGCAGTCGATTGTTGAGAAAATGGGTGGTTTTGCCCCTAAAAACAGTAAAACCTATTGTAGAACGTCATCAAATTGTGAGTTATTTGGTTGAAAATGAGGAGATGATAGAAGGTTTATTGAAACACCTCAAACAAATTGGCGACTTAGAAAGGTTGATTTCCAAAGTGGCAGCAGGGCGTATCAATCCGCGTGAGGTAAACCAACTCAAAAAAGCTTTGCGAAATACTTTGCCTGTGGCAGAGTCCTTGAAAAAAGCAAATGCAGACCTTCAAAAATTGGCTTCGCAACTCAATCCTTGCGAATTTTTGTTGCAAAAAATAGAACAAGAACTCCAAGAAGAAGTGCCTTTGGTGGCTAATCAAGGCGGATTAATTTGCACGGGAATAGATGCCGAACTCGACGAATTGCGGACTATTGCTTTTTCGGGCAAAGATTATTTGGAAAAAATCCAACAGAAAGAGGCAATGCAAACAGGGATTAGCTCGTTGAAAATTAGTTACAACAACGTATTTGGGTATTATTTGGAAGTTCGCAATACGCACAAAGACAAAGTGCCAAAAGAGTGGATTCGCAAACAAACTTTGGCAAATGCAGAAAGGTATATTACCGAAGAATTGAAAGTCTATGAGGAAAAAATATTGAATGCCGAAAGTCGAATTAATCAAATAGAACAGACTATTTTTAACCAATTAGTAGAAACAGCAAAAGAATTTATTGCACCTATTCAACTGAATGCCAAAGTATTAGCCCAAATTGATTGCCTGTTGAGTTTTGCAATGGTGGCAAAACGCAACGCCTATTGTCAGCCTGTGATAGACGAAAGCACCGCCATAGAAATTACGGCAGGCAGACACCCCGTCATAGAAAAACAACTTCCGTTGGGCGAGGAATATGTGCCTAATGATGTGCTGTTAGACACTGAAAACCAGCAAGTTATGATTATTACAGGTCCCAATATGGCGGGCAAGTCCGCCTTGTTGCGACAAACGGCTTTGATAGTTTTAATGGCACAGATGGGCAGTTTTGTGCCTGCACAGGCAGCTACGTTGGGCTTGGTGGACAAGGTTTTTACCAGAGTGGGTGCTTCGGACAACTTGGCACGTGGCGAATCTACGTTTATGGTGGAGATGAACGAAACGGCAAGTATTCTGAACAATTTGAGTGAAAGAAGTTTGGTACTAATGGACGAAATTGGCAGGGGAACAAGCACTTACGATGGCATTTCTATTGCGTGGGCTATTGTGGAGTATCTGCACAACCACCCCAAATACAAGGCGAAAACTTTGTTTGCCACCCACTACCACGAACTAAACGAATTGGCAAAGGATTTTTTGCGTGTGAAAAACTACAATGTGGCAGTGAAAGAACTAAACAACAAGGTGCTTTTTATGCGAAAACTCAAAGAAGGGGGCAGTGAGCATAGTTTTGGTATTCACGTGGCACAAATGGCAGGTATGCCCAACCAAATTGTGTTGCGGGCAAACGAAATTATGGAGCATTTGGAAAAAGACAAGGTGAAGGAGAAAAACCAAACTAAAATCAAAGAATTGCCTAAATCGTATCAAATCAATTTGTTTGAGGCAGCCGACACGCAGGCTATCAAGGTCAAAGAATTGCTAAAAAACTTAGACATTAACACCATTTCTCCCGTAGAGGCGTTGCTGAAACTGAATGAATTGAAAAATTTGGTGAAGTGAGATGGGGACTTTTGAATAGCATAGTTTTTTATATGATTGTCAATGATTTTTGATTTTAATTTGTTTTGTAAAAAAATAGGAACAAACAACTTGGTTTTGTGGTTATCGAAACAATATTTTTATTCTGGTAAAAAACTCAATCAATTTATGTTTAAATACAGCATCTTTTTTTGCTTATGCTTGTGTAGTTGCATAGGAGCTACTGACCGCAGGTCAAAACCTGATAATCAAACAGTTAAGGAAAATACTTTAATTTCTAATAAAACCATGACTAAACAATCTATTTACAATTTTACTCTCAAAGGAATAGATGGCAAAGAGATAAGCCTTTCACAGTACAAAGGCAAAAAACTTCTGCTTGTCAATACAGCATCTGAATGCGGCTATACTCCACAATATGAGGCGTTACAAAAATTTCATGAAAAATATGGCGACAAAATAGTAGTTTTAGGCTTTCCTGCCAATAATTTTGGCGGACAGGAGCCTGGTAATGATGAACAAATTGCTACTTTTTGTAAGAAAAATTATGGCGTAAGTTTTCAGCTATTCTCAAAAATTTCGGTAGCAGGGGAAGACCAACACCCACTATACCAATGGTTGAGTAGTAAAGAAGCAAATGGTTGGAATGACCAAGCACCCAAATGGAATTTTTGTAAGTACATAATCAATGAGAATGGAGAATTACTCAAATATTTTGGGTCTTCTGTTAAACCTTTTGATGAGGAATTAGTAAGATTAGTGCAATAACAGTTTGTAGCAAATTAGTTTTATATTACAGTATTAAATGGGTTATTTTGTCTGGATACAACCACAAAGTGAAACTTTTAGTGAAACCTTGGCAATGGTCTTTTTCAGACCTTGCCAATGGTTGAACGGAGGGCAACGAAACTTTTAGTGAAACCTTGGCAATGGTCTTTTTCAGACCTTGCCAATGGTTGAACGGAGGGCAACGAAACGTAAAAAAACTACGCTTGTCAAGGTGCGAAAAGCACCATTGCCAACGTAGTTTTTTATGCACTCGGTATTTTTACGATTGTCAAGGTCTGAAAAAGACCATTGCCAACGTAAAAAACATCATTTTTTGACATTTCTTGAATGAATGTTATTACTAACATTCATTCAGTTACTTGTCTTGTTTACAACAACTTACACAAAATTTCAGAAACTTCTCTGATAATAACAATGACGACAGACCACCTAAACATTTCGGATAATATTTCGTTTATTGCTTGAGTGGCTATTCCTTCAAAAGAAAGTTTGGAACTAAAACCTTCTTTGCTGATAGAGATTTCGAATGCAGCTTTGTTGTCTGCTGCCTCGTCAAGTGGAACATTTTGTTGCGCTACACTTGTTTTTGTTTCCAAAATTTTATTATTTAGCATTTTCATAACCATTGTGTTTAGTGTAAATAATTCGTTTTATTTACATTACAAAGGTCATTAAATATAAAAAGGAAGTAAAGGGAAGTAAAAATGGAAGTACAGGAAGCTAAAATGAAAATAAACATAACCTAAACGGAAGTACAGAAAACTAAAAAGGAAGTAAACGGAAGTAATCTATGCAATACACCACACAATACTATATCAAAGAAATTTTAGACGAACTTCATTTGATTCTGCAACAAACACCACGCCCAGCAGATAGTGAAAAGGTCATACAATCTAATTTTAGAGCAAACATAAGAGAAGTGATGATTAAATTTGATACAAAAGAATCAGATTTGCGTACTTTTAATGCTTATATAAAACTTACAGGCAAGGAAAAAGAAACATTAAAGGCTAATAAAAAGTTGGTATATAGAAAATTGGCTACTGCTTTATTTTATGTGAGAGCAAAAAACGAAGAAGAAAAAAAGGAAGTTGATAAAAAGTATCAAGCTAATCCTAATTTCTATTGGCAAGAATTTATTAAAGAAACTGACCTAAACACTAACAACATGAAACCAAAGGAAGAAGACAGTGTAATACCAACCAACCCAAAAACTCCCCCTGTGGAGGGAGTAAATAGTCCAAAAATTATTGTTCAACCTGAAACTGATGCAACTGTGGATAAATTTGAGGAAATAAAAGTCAATCTCACTCAATTAATGGCAGATAAAAAATATGCTGAGTTTTTTGAGGCAGTAGAGGAAATAGATGAAAAGCAAAAAACTCAACTTACAGATTTTATAGAAAGTTTGGTTGTAGATAATTTACGTGAAATGAAAAAATATCTTATTTCTTTAGTTGAGTTGTCTAAATTTGCTAACTTTTTTAAGGAAGCAGGACAATTAAAAGCCTACAAAAAAATAAAATTTGACCTCCTTGAATTTTCTCTTTTAGAAAAAGAACTCTTGAGGAGTGATAATAAGTCAATACACTATCACGATAAATGCAAGGTGTGGGTTAATAACCTAAAAAAGTAGATAGCTCCATAGGTAAATATCTTCTATGGGGTGGCATTGTTGTTTTTGTTCTTTATTCTGCTTTCCATCTATTCTTTTCCTCTAAGTTAATCATTTTGCGTTTTGCAATGTCGCTGCCAGACAATATTACATTAAAGTATGCAAAAGTTTATAATAATGAGAAAAGGGAATTATTTACAACTGATAGTAGTGGTGTTGGGTATTACGAGTTAAATCTTCCATATTGGAAATATTATGCTATTCGTGATTTCAATTACGACTGTGCAATTTATGAAGATTCTTTGCATATAGAGTATAAAGGATTAAAAGAGAGTGTTAAAATTTCAATTAGTGAGCCTCTTCTTTTGCAAAAAGATACAATTCCTGTTACCCCCACAATTCCATTTAACTTTTAATAATCCTATGAGAAATACTATTTTCACATTCGTTACAGCCTTTGCTACTTTTATTTGTTTGCAAGTAGTAGCACAACATAAAAAAATCCAATTTGTAGATAAGGACACTAAACAGCCTATTACTGCTGGTACTGAATTTAAAATTTGTCCTTGTAATGATTTAGCAAATTGTAACACCCTCACGACAGATAAAGATGGAGTTATACATTATCTTCCCTTAAAAAAAGGAGTCACGAGTGTTGTTGCATATACAACCACAAAATCAGAACATTTATATGATGTTTTAGATGTATTAACAGGTACTTGTACAAGTTTAGAAAAGGGTGGTATAACAATTATTAAAGTAAAAAAGAAGACTAATGCCGTGGATAATACATATTTTCAAGGAATGTTGGAAATAGAAATAAATAAAAATAAAGAACTAAAAAAAGATTACGATGCAGTAACTCACGAGTTAAAAATAAAAGGAAAAGAGAATAAAAAACTCAAACAGAAAGCTGATGAATTTGAAAAAAAATATGAAATTGCATCAGATACTATTGTCAAGTATAAAGCAGAGAAAGAATTAACAGAAAAACTTTTTAATGCAAAAATGAAATCAGTTGAACAAATGCGAGATGAATTAAAAAAACAATTTGAAGAGTACAAAAGAGATGCAGCTAAAGCATTGGGTGATGTTGTGGATAATGTTTATATAGAAGTAAGAGATATTCACTGTGAAGGTTTTGATTCTAAGAATAATACCTTGACATTTTCTTTCAAAATTTATAATACAGAAAAAAATGAATTTACAAAAGAAAACTATGAATTAAAAATGAAACTAATGCGTGTAAATAAGCAAGGCTCTACACTTGCAGAAGACCCTATAATAGATACAGAAGGAGAAAAGTTTGTTGTTTTTACTACTTACCGACATCAAGACCCAAATGATAAAACAATTATAAGATATACTTTTAAAGCTCATAAAAGCGTAGACTTTCAAACTTTTTTTGATAAAAATGATAAATTTTTCATAGTTCTGTATAATTATAATCTCAAAGGGACAACTCTGCCTATTAACGATTTAACAAAACCAGGTAGTGAATATCAATATTTGAAAGAGGTTTGTAAACTCTCTAATAATATTGAAACTATACCTTATACTGGTAAGTATAGTTTTAAATCTCTAACAGAAACCATAAAAATTCAAATAAAGGACAAAGAAGGTAGTAAAAATCAGGACATTATAAAAATTGCTTTTAATGGCAATGATATTTTTCCTAATTTCGTGCTTTCCAAAGACTATCAAGTATTAGATTATAATTTTGTAATCAATTCGCAGAAAAATTATTTACATATTTATCTTTTAGACGCAAAAGGCTACCCTGATTGTGGCGTAGAAATCATTATTAATGACCAACACTACGAGGGAAAAGTGTCAAAAGATTTACCCTATGTAATACTTCTTGAGCAAAAATGATACTAACTTAAAATAACTAACACCCCAATAAAAGTAACTAATTTCAGTAAGTTATTTGTGAGGGTAAAATAAGCAATGGTTTTTTTTACGATTGTCAAGGTCTAAAAAGACCCTTGCCAACGTAAAAAACTACGTTGGCAAATACATTTTTATCTCCAAAGCCGAAAACAGCTACACCCTGCCTGTCCCCATCTTTGAAAATTAGCTTAATAAATTTGGATAAGAGAAAAATAAAGTTTTACTCTCTTGTCCAATTTTCTAATGACAAACCTATAATATTTTCGTAATCTTTTTCATTGTTTGTGCAAATAATCTACCTTGTCAAACATTTTTTGATTATTTTGTTGCCTATTTTGCATGATTTCATCGAGCAACAAATCCCAATCTACCACATTTTGTGGTTGGTTTGCAGGCACAACTTGCGGCAAATTAAGCCTAAAAGCATGAATTATCTCAAATAGTGCTTTCAGATATTCAGAAGGCACATATTGGAGTTCAAAAGCTATATTTCGTAATAATAGATTTTCTTGCATAGTTATCATCTTTTGCCCAAAGATACAAAAATTTAAAGCAAAAATCAAATAGTAAGTATTCCAAAAATCGTCAATAAAATAAAAACTACACCCTGCCTGTCCCCACCTTTGAAAATTAGATTAAGAAATTTGGGTAGTTTTTACGTTCTTTCAACCATCGGCAGGGTTTGCAACCACTGCCGAGGTTGAAAAAACGTAAAAAACTACGTTGGCAATGGTCGCAGACCTTGACAAGCGTAGTTTTTTATGCACTCGATATTTTTTACGATTGTCAAGGTCTTCGACCCTTGCCAACGTAAAATAGACCCTTGCCAATCGTAACCCCTAATACACTTCAATTTTCAAACTTATATTGGCTTGCAAAGCCTCAAAGACCTTTAACAAGGTTTCAATCGTAATATTTTGCGTACCTTTTTCTATTTTTGATATTTGCGATTTTTTAACCCCAATCAATTCGCCCAACTCCGATTGACTAAGGTTTCGTTGTTTGCGGAGTGTGCGTATTTTTTCGGCTACCAACTCCAATTTGAGTTCTGCCTCATATACTTCACGAGTGAGTACGCCACGTCTGCCAAGCACTATGTCTTTGGTTTCTTCCAAAGAATAGATTTGCAAGTCGTCTGGCGATATTTTTTCTTGTTCCAACATTGTTTTAATTTTTAGTGAAACCTCGGCAGTGGTCGCAAGACCTTGCCAATGGTTGAACGGAGGGCAACGAAACTTTTAGTGAAACCTTGGCAATGGTCTTTTTCAGACCTTGCCAATGGTTGAACGGAGGGCAACGAAACTCATAATTTATTTGGAACACAGATGACACAGATTACGCTGATTTTTACGGATAATTAAAAACTTCTTTGTTTATTTGCAAAACAAAATCGCAATAATTGCTATTTCTATAAAAAACAGTATGAAAATTTTACCTCTTGTTGGCGTAGCCCTTCTGTTAGTAATTGGAATTGCTGCCATTGCACCCCCGAAACAAAGCCCTAAAAGCATTTTTTGGATAAAAAACAATACTTCCTACACCTTCAAACATCTCTACATTATCCCCAGCGAAGACGGCGATGCAGATGACGAGTTTGAAGACGACGGCACAGACCACTGCCTTACTTCTTGTGCAGATGATGGTGACCAAGATAGTTTGTTTGACGTGGGTGAAGTGATAGACCTGCATCTGGGCAAAGGACACTACGACCTCATGCTCCAAACCGACAAGGGTTTGCGGTTTGTGGAAGACGATATTTTGTATCAAGATAAAATGGCGGGGAGCAAAGAAAAAAAACCTTTTGTAATGGAGGATAAAAATTTGAAAGAAATCAAATAATAAGCACTATTTTTGCCGTTGGAATAAAAGTAGTGCTACAAATGTAATGCACAGAACTAACATTTCTTAGAGATTTCTTAGAGAAATGTTAGTTCTATTAAATGTACCAACAACTAACTCAATGAAAAAATTTATACTCCTTTTTTGGAGTTTATTGGCTTTGTCTATACCAACTTATGCCCAAGAAGACGAATATGTGAGGGGCAATGGCTGGGAGGCTGTTCGTTTTATGAAAACCGAAGGCGTATTAATTGTGTATTATTACGAAAACAAGCCTTTTATTTATACCAATGAAGACGACCAATTAGTGGGTGTAGAATATGATTTGTTGGTACAATTCAAAAATTATTTGAAACAAAAACACAACGTACAAATCAAATTGGTGTGGAAAAGAGCCGAAACCACTGATGCTTTTTACGAAGCCGTAGGCAGAGGCGACAGGGGCAGCATAGGCGTAGGGGCTGTTACCATCACAGACGACAAAAAGCACCACTTCAAATACAGTCCGCCTTATATGTCGGATATGTCGGTCATTGTGAGCAACGAGCAAGTGAAAAATTGTGCAGGAATGGAGGATTTTAGGGCTGTTTTTGGCAAAATGGAAGCTATATCTATTCAGCATTCTTTTTATGATACCTATTTGGCACAGTTGCAAAAAATCATCTTGCCCAATATGAAAACCCGTTATGTTCGCAACAATGACGAAATTATTGCTGCCATCGTCAATTCCTCCAATACCTTTGGCTATATGCAACTGCCTTCTTATTTGCTTGCCTTGAAAAATGGGGACAAAATCAAACGACAAAAATTGTTTGTGCAGAGCAACGAAACAGGCTATGGTTTTGTGTTGCCCGCCAAAACTGCATGGGACGAGCCACTGAAAGAGTTTTTTAACAATATTCATTTTAAGGATAGTGTCAATTTGATAACCAAAAAATATTTAGGTGCAGACATTAGCGAATTTGTAACCGAACTCGAAAGTGCGCAAACAGGCGAAACCCGAAGCTCTGAGGGCAACGATATTGTGATTTTGGAAAAGGAAAATGCCATTAAACAACTGCGCCTGAAAGACCAAGAAATAGCCAACCAAAAAGACAAATTAATTTTGATTGGTGGTATTTTTGCTGTTTTGACTGTTGCCTCTATTTTCTTTTGGCGTTTTATGAGCAAACGCAAAGCCAATTTGGTGCTTGCCAAAATCAATAGCCAATTAGTAGATAAAAACGAAGAAATTATCCGCCAAGCCGAAGTATTGGCAGTGCAGCAGAAAGAAAACGACCTGCAAAGAGCAAAATTAGAGAAACTCTATGAAAGTGTTACGGACAGTATACGCTATGCTCGCCGTATTCAGGAGGCTATTTTGCCTAACAAAAACATTTTATTTGGTGCTTTGCCCAACTCTTTCATTTATTTTAACCCCAAAGATGAATTAAGCGGAGATTTTTATTGGTTTACAACCCACGACCACCTCAAAATTATAGCTTCCATCGACTGCACAGGGCATGGCGTGCCAGGGGCTTTTATGACTGTTATGGCAAGCACCTTGCTCAATAATATTGTATTGGAGAAAAAAATTATCAATACTCGTGATGTTTTATTGGCAATGGACAAAGGTGTGCAAGAAAATATGAACTCCCAACAGATTGATGGCAAACGCAAAATGCACGATGGCATGGACATGGCAATTTGTATCATAGACGAAAGCAAAAAGCAACTTGCATTTTCGGCAGCCAACCAATCTCTATGCAAAATACACGAAGGCGTAGTAGAACACATCAAGGGCAGCAGTTTTCCTATTGGCGGTTTCCAATTTGAGCAAAAAGACTACAAAGAATTGCTAATTCCTTACACCGAAGGAGATATGTTTTATCTCTACTCAGACGGCTACCAAGACCAATTTGGTGGCAGCGAAGGTAGAAAATATATGTCCAAAAGATTTAGAGAATTTTTGGGCAAAATATCTCACCTCGAACCTTCGGTACAAGAAACCATTTTGCGGAGAGAAATCCAATCGTGGAGAGGCACCAGACCACAAACAGACGACCAAATGGTAATCGGATTTAGACTTTAATTTTTAATGTTTAATAAAAAAAACTTGACTTTTTCGCACAATTATTTACTTTTGAGAAAATTATTTTATTAGTTTCTGATAGTTTAAACACTATCTCCTAACTACTAAATGCTAACTACTATTTACAACTCACAATTAAAAACTTAGAACTACATAATAAGATGCTAAACCTTGTTCTTTTTGGTCCTCCTGGTGCAGGAAAAGGTACACAAAGCCAAAAACTAATAGACAAATACCAGCTAATTCACCTCTCTACGGGTGATTTGCTACGTTCTCAAATTGCTGACAAGACTGAATTAGGTTTGAAGGCACAAGAATATATGAACAAAGGCGAATTAGTGCCTGATGCCGTAGTGATTGGTATGATTGCTGACAAAATAAAGGGCAATCCAGCAGCCAAAGGCTTTATTTTTGACGGTTTTCCTCGTACAGTAGCCCAAGCAGAGGCATTGGACAAAATGCTGAACGATAATAAAATTCCTATTTCAGGTATGGTAGCCTTAGAAGTGGATGAAGCAGAACTTACTCAACGTATTTTATTACGTGGACAAACTTCGGGCAGAGCAGACGACCAAGACGAAAGTTTGGTAAAGAAAAGGGTAAGTGAGTACAATACCAAAACCAAACCTGTTGCTGACTTTTATACTACACAAAAGAAATTTACTTCTATCAACGGAATAGGTGAAATAGAGGAAATTTTTACGAATATTTGCAAAGTAGTGGACAAATTGCCACAGTAAAAAAATTAGCTATACCTTTAAATCTCAAACCAAACAAAAGCAGGTCTTTTTTTGACTTGCTTTTGTTATTTTATATCTTCACAATCAAAAGTAGTAGAAAGAGATATTTTATTTTACCGTAACAATTTATTTAGCTTGGGCAGACTGGTTTTCAAATTCCTATTTCCTCCGCAGGGTCTGTAATGGCTGCCAACCATGCAGGAATGAGAATAGTAGCCAAATAAGGCACAACTGAAAGGAGCATGATGAGCAACAAATTGGTGGCATCTATGCTCACAGGCAACTGAAAAGAAGGATAAAGCACCGACCAGCCCGCCAGAAAAGGTTTAAGCAAAGTGGCATCGAATACGACCAAATGCACCCACGCACCCAAAATACCCAACAAGGTAGCCATAAAAGAAATGAGCAAACCTTCTGACATTTTGAGCCATAGCACATTGCCAATACTCCAACCTACACTTTTTAAAATACCCAATTCTCGTTGTTCTTGGCGGTTTAAGCCACTTGCCTTGTCCCAAACTAAGAGAATGAAAGCCAAAAAAGCCGAAAAAGAGCCAAAAACCAACAGCCCTCCTCGCCAGCCAAAAAGAGTTTCGTAAGTGGCAGCCAACTGTTTTTTGCTTACCACACGCAAGGCAGGGAAACGAAAATCTATTTTGCGACCAATGTTGTCGGTTTCTATTTCATTTTTCACTTCCAAAGCCAAATCCGTAGCCTCGTTGGGGGCTAAACCTATTAGTTTTCGGGCTGTTGGTGGCGAAAATACCAGCAAATCTTTGGTGAGTAAATCTACTTCTGCATCGAAAGCCCCAACAATTTTGAAGTTTTGGATACTATCTCCAATTTCGGCTATGCTAAAATAATCTCCTACTTGCAAATTGCGTAATTGCAACAAACCTGTCCCTACTAACACTTCATCAGCTTGTAAATTATTGATTTGTAAGGAGTTATTAGTTTGTTGAATAAAAGGCAAATTGGCAAAAGGTTGGTCTGTGCCTATGACCGTCAGCACTGCTCCTGTGGTAGATTCGGGCAAATAGCCCCAAATTCGAGGATAAACAGTAGCCACGCCACGCATATTTTTTAGCGAATCTATCAACTGCGTATCAATAGCTTGCAACCTTCCGCCCACGATGCGTTGCACCCAAAGCGAAGGTACGTCTGCCAACATGATTTGGGCTTCTTGTCGCAAACCTGTGGTGAGCAGCACGATGGAAGCATAAAAACCCACCAACAAGGCATACACCAACACCATTGCACTGTGTTTTTGCCACTTGCGGGCAAGTGCTACTAAGGCATATTCAAAAATTCGCAGCATATATTTGTTGTAGTGTGGACTTTAGTCCACACACTTATCACTTTATGTGTGGACTTTAGTCCACACACTTATCACTTTATGTGTGGACTTTAGTCCACACACTTATCACTTTATGTGTGGACTTTAGTCCACACACTTATCACTTTATGTGTGGACTTTAGTCCACACTACATAATCTTTTAGTCCAACCTATATTTTTGTATCAACTTATCAAACCTTTCTTGCCCCACGTACTTATTCCAAGGGTCGGTTTTGAGCCAAGTCCAAACAGGTACTTTGTATTTCAGGGCAATTTCGAGGTTTTTGTAAAATAGTTCTTCCTTATTTTGTTTGGCATAGCACTGTGCCAAAATACTGTAAGGATAGCCAAATTCCTCATTTTTTGCTACAATTTCCTTTGCTTTGGCAATGGAAATGTCGTATTCGCCTTTGAGAAAATGCACAAAAGCCAAATTGTTATAAGGCAACAAATATTCGGGATTGCAAGCTATTGCTTTTTGGTATTTCACGATTGCCTCGTCATATTTTTTTTGGTTGCGTAGAATAGACCCCCAACTGTTCCAAGAATCGGACAAGGTAGAGTCGACCTCCAAAGACCTTTTCAACATTTCTATTGCCCCGTCGTTGTCATTCTCTAAACGCAAGCCTGATGCCCACGAAAGGTAAGCCCATTGTGAGTATTGCGGTTCGTGAACTAACAAATATTTGGCTAATTCTACATTTTTGCCCTTCTTTTTGGTCTGAAAGTAGTAGTTCATCATCACAATAGGGTCTGTATTTTGCAAAATCAATTCACTTGCCTGAGCCAATACTTTTTCTAAGGCATCATATTGGTTGAGGCTGTCTAAGTTCTCCTCAAAAACCTCCGCCCCTCTTTTGCTAATCGTAACAGTAAGTTGTAACTTTTTGTCGTGAACCGTAACATAACCTTTAATTGTTTTTCTTTCTATGCCCAAACTTTGGCGTAGTTGTTCTATGATAGATTGCAAGGTGATGCCCATACCCACTACCTCTACGCTGACTGTCGAGCCTGCCTCCTTGTCGTTATACTTGCGATTTTCGGCATAAGACGACCTCGTCATTTTTTTCATTGCGTCTAAGTGAATAGAAATTTTATTGACCAACACATGACCTTTGTAGCCCTGTTTTTCAAATTCTTCGGGTACATCGAAGTTGGTTATCAAAAAATCATTGCTTTTGAGTTCTTTGTAGATAAAATGAAAAATCCAAAATGTAACGAAAATAGTGGCAAAGGCAACCACAATACGCAAGAAAGCAGTCATTCGTCTTTCGAAACGAATGATTTGCAACCACAACACACTACCAAATAAGAAACTCCATAGTTGCTTGGTTTTCAACCAACTGCCTTGCCTCCAACTTAGTTTTGCGGTTGGCGGTGGACTGACCTCTTTTTTGGTGAGGTCTATTTGGGGTTTGGCAATATATTCCTCCTCGTCGAGCATAGAAATTAATATAATAGCTGTTTGTAAGACTCACAGTATTCGCAAAACAAAATATGTGCCTCTTGCAAATTTTCGGCAACCTGTGAATAGTCATTTTTTTTGAGTTGCCCTTCGGCGTGGCTCACAAATTTATACAATTTTTCTACGCCCAACGTGCCTGCATTGCCTTTTATGGTGTGCAAAATGCTGCGAATAGTGCCAAAATCTTTGCTTTTCAGGGCTTGTTCGGCATCTACAAAAAAAGTAGAAGTTTCTGTTTCAAACTCTTGGTAAGTAACTTGCAAACTATCGAGGTCTAAATATTGTTTTAAATGTTTCAACGTATCAGGCTCTATAATGGGGAGTTGCTGCCAATTTTTTGCTATTTCCGACTCTTTTTCTAAGATTTTGGGAGTTTGCCCTTTGCCTTTAAGCCACTCCTGCACCTTTGCCAATAAAAATTGTGCTTTTACAGGTTTGGCTATGCAGTCGTTAAAACCTAATTGCAAAAAACTTTCCTGCTCCTCTGCCAACGAATAGGCTGTCATGGCTATAATGGGAGGCATTTGTTTGAGAGTCTGACGTAGCTGCTGCATCGTGGCTACGCCGTCCATTTCGGGCATCTGAATATCCATCAGAATCAAGTCAAAACCTTGTTCTGGGGCAAGGGCAAGGGCTTGTTTGCCCGAAGTGGCGGTGGCGGTTTTGCAACCAGCCTTTTGCAACATAGCTGTAGCCACCTGCAAATTGGCTTGGGTGTCGTCCACCACCAACACATAAGGTTGGAGAGAAAAGTGAGGCAACTCTGCCCCGTTGGTGTTGCCGTTGCCGTTGAGATTGGGCTGTGTAGGCTCTTTGTAAGAGGGCAAAGTTCTGATTTCGGCTGCGGTGCAGGGCTGCACAACAGCAGTAAACCAAAAATTACTACCTTCGCCTACGGCAGACTCTACGCCCATTTCTCCGCCCATGAGGTCGCAAAGCTCTTTGGAAATAGCCAGCCCTAAGCCTACGCCACTATACGATTTGGTGGTGGAGGCATCGAGTTGGGTAAAACTTTCGAACAGAAAAGCCTGATGTTGTTCAGAAATACCAATGCCTGTGTCTATGATTTGAAACTTAATGGTGTAGTTCTGCTCATCTGTCGAATCTAAGCTGACCAAGAGCCGAATGATACCTTTTTCTGTAAATTTGATTGCATTGGCAACCAAATTAGACAAAATTTGCAGCAAACGGGTTTCGTCTGCCTTAAAATAAGGGGGAACTTTGTGCGAAATTTTATAAACAAACTTGATATTTTTGGCTGCTGCCTGCTGCACAAAAAGGCTATGTAGTTCATTAACAAGAACTTCCGAAGCAATAGGCGAAGGTTTTAAAACAATTTTGCTTGCTTCTATGCGTGCCATGTCCAGCATATCATTCAAGATTTTGAGCAAGGTGTCGGCAGACCTCCGAATGGTGGTAACGTAGTTGCGTTGTTCTTCGGAAAGTGGCGTTTGGTGGAGCAAGTCCATCATCCCAATAATTCCGTTCATGGGAGTCCTTATTTCGTGGCTCATGTTAGCCAGAAACATTTTTTTCACTGCTAAGGCTTGTTCGGCAGACTCTTTGGCTTCTAAGAGTTGTTGAAATTCTTGCAACGACAGGGTAATATGAACAGGACTATTTGCCATTAAAAGAATATATTATTAATCATCAAGAAATTATAAATTTATTTAACAATAAAACAAAGAATTTCGCCAAGTGATACTTAAATTATTATTTTTTTATAACCTGTAACAAATAGCTGCCATAGCCACTTTTAACCAAAGGCATTGCTATTTTTTCTAACTGTTCGGCATCTATAAATTTCATACGGTAAGCTACTTCCTCTATACAGCCAATTTTCAACCCTTGTCGTTCTTCTATAACCTGCACAAACTGACCTGCCTGCATCAGCGAAGCAAAAGTACCTGTATCTAACCAAGCGGTGCCTCTTTGTAAAACACTCACACGCAGTTTGCCCTGCGACAAATAAACTTGATTAACATCTGTAATTTCGTACTCTCCTCTTGCCGAAGGCTTAATAGTAGAGGCAATTTCTACGACTAAATTGTCATAAAAATACAACCCAGGTACGGCATAATTGGATTTAGGATTTTTTGGTTTTTCCTCAATAGACAAGGCTCTCATGGCAGAGTCAAACTCCACCACGCCATATCTTTCAGGGTCATGCACATGATAAGCAAATACTATTCCGCCTATTGGATTGTTGCATTGCTGCAAAAGTTGGCTTATGCCTGCCCCATAAAAAATATTATCTCCCAAAATCAAAGCAACTTTGTCCTGACCAATAAACTCTTTGCCTATCACAAAAGCCTGTGCCAAACCATTTGGTACGGCTTGCTCTGCATAGCTAAATTGGCAACCTATCTGCGTACCAGCACCCAATAAACGGCGAAAATGTGGCAAATCTTGTGGAGTAGAAATAATCAATACTTCCCTTATGCCCGCCAAAAGCAAGATAGACAAGGGATAATAAATCATGGGTTTGTCGTAAACGGGCAAGAGTTGTTTGCTCATAGCCAAAGTCAGTGGGTGCAGTCGTGTGCCAGAGCCTCCTGCTAAAATGATTCCTTTCATGTGTTAAATTCTAAATGTTTTCAACTTTCATTTTTCAATAGAGGTTATTGCGATAATTTTTGTATAGAAAAACAACTTCTTGATTTTCAACTAATTGCCCCGCTGTTGGAGGCACCCCCCGCCAAAGGGTACGGTACAAATCGTAATAACCTCTAATGTTTCATATTTAATCCTTAATGTATTCCCTTTGCAGCCAAATATCTTTCGGCATCTAAGGCTGCCATACAACCTGTACCTGCTGCCGTAACAGCCTGCCTGTATGTGAAATCTTGGGCGTCACCTGCTGCAAATACTCCTTCGATGTTGGTGCGTGTGCTGCCTTTTTCGGTCAAAATATAGCCGTTGGTATCTAAATTTAAGAAACCTTTGAAAATATCGGTGTTTGGTTTGTGTCCAATGGCTACAAAAAACCCTCTGATAGCTATTTCTTTGAGTTCGCCAGTCAAGGTGCTTTTCACTCGCATTGCCTCCACTTCTGCATTGCCCAAAATTTCGTCTGTTTGCGTGTTCCACAAAATTTCGATATTGGCGGTGTTTTTCACCCTTTCTTGCATAATTTTGGAAGCACGCATTTTGTCTGTTCGCACCAATAAATAAACTTTTTTGCAGAGTTTAGACAAATAACTTGCTTCCTCGCAAGCCGTATCGCCGCCACCCACCACTGCCACGTCCATTCCTCTGTAATAATAGCCATCGCAAACAGCACAAGCTGACACGCCAGCGTTGTTGAATTTTTGCTCTGATTCTAAGCCCAACCAACGTGCCGATGCACCTGTGGCAATGATAACAGCATTTGCCGTAATCTCGTGGCTTTCGTCTATCACTACTTTGTGCGGATAGGAAGAAAAATCTACCGAAGTGGCAATGCCATAACGAATGTCTGTACCAAAACGGCGGGCTTGTTTCTCAAAGTCCATCATCATGTCTGGTCCCTTAATCCCTTCAGGATAACCAGGGTAGTTTTCTACTTCGTTGGTTATGGTCAGTTGCCCGCCGGGTTGAGGACCTTGGTACATCATGGGTTTTAAGCCTGCTCTTGCAGCGTAAACGGCTGCGGTGTAGCCCGCAGGTCCCGCACCTATGACAAGGCAGTTGGTTGTTTCTTTTGTCATTTTATTTAGTCTATTTTTTCAGCAACAAAAGTAAGGATAAAAATTAAAACTTTCTATCAAAATTTTTTCTACTTTTTGCAACCTTTTGTATCTTGAGTTGTCTTTATTTTGAAAGGATTAGTAGCAAAGCTGGAGTAGCTGGTAGTTAGTATTTTCAATTAATTGATAATCAGTTAGTTGCAAAAATAATATTTTATACAATGGGAATAGCCATCACCTTAAACCATTTATTGGGCGGAAAACAAGCCGTTGCTTTGCAAACCAAAGCTGTTGTACCTACTGACGCAACAGCAGCTTTGGTGGCAAAATGCAAAGCAGGTGATAGCAAAGCCCAATTTGAACTCTACAAGCAATATGCCAAAGCTATGTACGGCATCTGTTTGCGGATAAGCAACCACGAAACCGAAGCCGAAGATATTTTGCAAGAGGCTTTTATTATGGCTTTTCGCAAGTTGGAGGAGTTTAGAAACGAGGCTACTTTTGGGGCTTGGCTCAAAAGAATAGTAGTTAATACGGCTATTAATTATGTGCGAAAAAGGCGTATGGAATTAGTGCCAATGGACAATGCACGAGGGCTGCAAGACGAAACTGCACAAGAAAGAGGGGCAATAGAGGCGGAAAGTTACCAAATAGAACAAGTGAAAGCAGCTATTCGCCAACTGCCCGATGGTTTTCGAGTGGTGCTGTCTTTATACCTTTTAGAAGGCTACGACCACGCCGAAATTGCCGAAATTTTGGGAATCAGCGAATCTACTTCTAAGTCGCAATACAACAGAGCAAAAGTAAGGTTAAGGGAAATTTTGAATTAAAAAACATGGACAACTTGGAAAATTTTATCAAACAAAACCGCAATGCTTTTGACGAGGAGCCACCTGCAACGCTGTGGAACAAAATAGCAGAGGAGTTGGCGGTGCCTACTCGAAAAACTGCACCTATCGTGCAGATGATGCCTGTGCGTAGCGTATGGCAAATAGCAGCAGGTTTTGCAGCCCTAATGGTGGTGGGTTTGGCTTTGCAGTGGTCATATTTTAGCAAACAACAAGGTCAGTTGGCTGCTTTGCAGACGCCGCCTACGGTAGAGCAGTTAGTACCAGAGTTGGGCGAAGCAGAGAAATTTTATGCTATGCAAATCAGCCAAACGCAGGTAGCTCTGAAAAAATATCAAGCCAATTCGGGCAATCAAGACCTGAAAATAGACCAAGAGGCAATGAAAGAACTCGAAAATTTGGACAAAACTTATACAGAACTCAAAAAAGAGTTTTATACAAGTGGCAATCAGGAGGCTGTGGTCAGTGCTTTAATCCAAAATTTGCAGTTGCGTTTAGATTTGCTCACCCAGCAGTTGCAAGCCTTACAAAAAGCCGAAAAAGCCAAAAATGGGGTTGGGATTTAGTTGAAAGTATTGGGTTTGTTAGTTTCCAAACGCAGATTCAACTTTGAAATGCAATTTTATTTTTGGTTAAATTTTGTATTGGACTATCAAATTCTGATGTTTCTCTATGTCAGTTTATATGATTTTTCCAATTCCAAAAGAAAATCTACAATGCCATCAATGGTCAAAATGTGGTCTATTTGCGTGGCAGCAATGGCAGAGAGAGGCATGGCGTTGATAAGACTATCCGCAGGGTCTTGCACAATGGTTAGTCCGCCATATTCTTTGATTTTTTTCATTCCGTAAGCCCCGTCTTTATTTGCTCCTGAAAGCAAAATACCAATCAATTTGTCTTTGTAGCTATAGGCAGCTGTTTCGAAAGTGAGGTCTATGGCAGGTCTGGAATTGTTTACCAACTCTTCGGTAGAAAGGGCTATGCTGTTGCCCAACTCTATGCAGAGGTGATAGTTGGCAGGGGCAAGATACACCGCACCTTTTTTTATGATTTCTTTGTCTATGGGTTCTGCCACTATCTTGTTGCTTTTGATAGACAAGGCTTCGACAAATCCGTTTCTGACGTGCTTTAAGCGGTGTAAACACAAAAACATAGGCAGAGAGAAGTCCTTAGAAACTGAGGACAAGATACGGGTTATCAGTTGGAAACTGCCCGCCGAGCCACCAATTACTACTGCTCTGTATTTGTTTTCTGGTAAGTTGAATTTACTCATTGTGGTTTACAATACGCCGATTTAATTTATTATTCCTTTACTTTTTTGTAAATTTTTTCTTCGTTATTGACCACAATAAATTTGTTGGCAATCTCGCACCAAATCAACGATTCTTTTGACCCAATAGCCAAATAGCCATATTTAAACAGGCTTTCGTGCAAACGACCCAATACTGTATTTTGGAGGGTTTGATTAAAATAAATCATTACATTTCTACACAAAATGAGGTCAAACTTAGAGAACACCGCCCCCTGTACTAAGTCGTGTCGGCGAAAAGATACATTTTGCATCAGGCTTTTGTCCATAATAGCCTCGCCACCCATTTCTTTAAAATAATTGTCTAAGGAGTGGACTCCGCCATAGCGTTGGTAATTTTTTCGATTTAAGTCCATACTTTTCATCGAGTAAGTACCTCCTTGTGCTTTTTTAATAATGGCTGTGTCCAAATCTGAGGCAACCAACTTGGCTTTTCCCAAAATTCCCATTTCTTGCAAGACGATTGCCATCGAAAATACTTCTTCGCCCGATGAGCAGCCTGCGTGCCAGATGTTTATGGTTTCGTGTTGGAGTAAAATATTGGGCAGGATTTGCTCTTTGAGAATTTTCCAAAACAAAGGGTCGCGAAACATCTCCGTAACATTGACAGTGATTTCGGAGATAAATTCCTCAAAAAAATCGGGATTGGTTTCTAAAACACTAATCAATTTATCGACATTTTTGAATTTGTAAATGTCCAAAAGTCTTTTGATACGGCGTTTGAAAGACGACATAGCATAATCTTTGAAGTCGTAGTTATACTTCGATTTGATTAAGTCGGTTAATTTGCGTAAATCGGCTATGTCAATGTCGTTGCCACTATCGTTGCCAAATGGGTTAGGAGGTAAATTCATTGCTTGTTCAGACTTTTACTAAAAATGTTTCGATAAATAGGATAGCTATTGCTATTTCTTTGTGTAAAATAGTATAGTTTTGCAATATGCAAATTCATTTGAGATAAACAAAACATATTGGAAAAATTCGTTTTCTTTCTTTTTGCCACTTCCTTAATAGGCGGAGGTTTGGGTATTTTTCTTGCTCAACGCCTACTTTACAAAGCCTTTGCTCTGCTTTTGGTTTTGTTGGCTGTGGCAGCACTTTTTGTGTTGTTGCGGGCAGATTTTGTGGCTGCTTCGCAAATTATGGTTTATGTTGGCGGAATTTTAATTTTATTGGTGTTTAGTTTGCTATTTTCTGCGTCCACTCACCAAAAAGCCCCTCCCCTACCCTATTGGAAACTTGTGGCGGGTTTGCTGACCATTTGCATTGGTACTTTTGTTTTGTTTGGTATTTTCAACGAGGTCAATTTTCAAACTCTGCACCCCACCATTTTGCCCGCAGAAACAAGTAGTACGCAACCTATTCAGACCATTCGCACCATAGGCATTACCTTGTTTGGCACACAAACCGTAGCTTTCGAACTGATGGGCTTGTTTTTGTTGGTTGTGTTGGCTGCGGTGGCGTGGTTGTTAGTGGAAAAAGAGCAGTAAGGTAAATTTTATAAATTGTAGAATCTCTATTTAAGAAGTAGAATGCACCCAAGTGTACTTTCGCTAATACCAGCTTGCAAGCTATTTCTTTCTAAAACTTTTCCTCCTTCGTTTTTTTCAACGCCAACCATTCATCACGCAATTTGGCAGCTTCCATAAAGTTGAGTTCTTTGGCTGCTTTTTCCATTTGTTTTTGCGTTTGCTCTATCATTCTATCCAAATCTTTGGAAGTAAGATATTTCACTACGGGGTCTGCTGCCAAAGATAGTTCTTCAGGTTCAGTGTAAAACTGCGGCGTAGGGTAAGAGTGAGGCGAGGTATTAGCATTGCCTTTTTTGCTGTCTGCCACCGAAGTTTGGTTGAGAATAGCCTCCTTCGATTTGTGTATAGTTTTGGGCGTAATTTGGTGAGTTTGGTTAAAATCTGCCTGCAAAGTCCGTCTGCGTTTGGTTTCGTCCATTGCCGTTTGCATAGAGTCCGTTATGGTGTCGGCATAGAGAATGACTCTGCCTTTTTCGTTTCGGGCAGCCCTGCCTATGGTTTGGATTAAAGACCTCGTATTGCGGAGAAAACCCTCTTTGTCTGCGTCCATGATGGCAACTAAGGAAACTTCGGGCAAATCTAAGCCCTCACGCAAGAGGTTTACGCCCACCAGCACATCTATGACGCCCAAGCGGAGGTTTCGCAAAATCTCCACCCTGTCCAAAGTCTTGACTTCGGAGTGTATGTAACTTGCCTTGATATTTGCTCTCCGAAGAAAACTATCGAGTTCTTCTGCCATTCTTTTGGTGAGTGTGGTGATTAAAACCCTGTCGCCTGCCTGAATAGTTTTGTCTATTTCCTCCATTAAGTCGTCTATTTGGTTTAGCGTTGGGCGTACTTCTATGAGGGGGTCGAGCAAGCCTGTGGGTCTGATAATCTGCTCTGTTACAATGCCTTGCGTAAGTTGCAGTTCATAGTCGGCAGGCGTGGCACTGACAAAAATAATTTGGTTAATCAATCCTTCAAACTCCTCATATTTCAAAGGTCTGTTATCTAAGGCGGAGGGCAACCGAAAACCATAATCCACTAAACTTACTTTCCTCGACCTGTCGCCACCCCACATTGCCCTTACTTGCGGTATAGTTACATGGCTTTCGTCTATCACCATGAGGTAGTCGTTGGGAAAATAATCTAACAAACAGAAAGGTCTTGACCCTGCTTCTCTGCGGTCAAAATATCGCGAATAATTTTCTATGCCCGAACAAAAGCCCATTTCTCTTATCATTTCTAAGTCAAATTCTGTTCTTTCTTTTATCCGTTGGGCTTCTACAAATCGTTGTTCTCCCTCAAAAAACTTGATTTGGGCTACCAAATCATCTTGAATTTGGTAAATTGCCTGTTGTTGAGCATCTTTTCCAGCCACAAACAAATTGGCGGGGAACACTGAAATTTGCGTTTCATCTGCCTGTTTAAAACCTGTTTCGGGGTCTATGCGTTGCAAACTTTCAATTTCATCACCCCAAAACGTAATTCGGTAGGCAAATTCGGCGTATGCAGGAAAAATATCTACCGTATCTCCTTTTACTCTAAAATTGCCTCGTTTAAACTGCACTTCGGTACGGCTGTATAAAATCTCCACAAAACGAAACAGCAGTTGGTTGCGACTAATTACTTGCCCTTTTTCCAAATGAATAATGCTGTTGCCAAATTCTTCGGGATTGCCAATGCCGTAAATGCACGAAACCGAAGCCACTACGATAACATCTCGCCGACCCGACATCAGGGCAGAGGTGGCACTTAGTCGCAATTTTTCTATCTCCTCGTTTATAGACAAATCTTTTTCTATATACGTGCCTGTGGTGGGTATGTAGGCTTCGGGTTGGTAATAGTCGTAATAAGAAATAAAATATTCTACTGCATTATCAGGAAAAAATTGTTTCAATTCTCCATATAATTGGGCTGCCAAAGTTTTGTTGTGGCTCAATACCAAAGTAGGTTTTTGTACGGCTTGTATCACGTTGGCAATGGTAAAAGTCTTGCCTGAGCCTGTTACACCCAATAAATTTTGGAATTTTTCGCCATCTTTTATACCTTTGACTAATTGTTGTATGGCTAAGGGTTGGTCTCCCGCAGGTTGGTAGTGAGAAGTAATTGCAAATGACATAGAAAAAATCAATTTGTTTTGTTTACAAATTTAATTCATAAATGCTACCTTTGCAAAAAAAATAAAAACTAAAAAAACAATTATCGGACACTTTAAAAGTGTCCGATAAATTTGATATTACTTAAAAACTAAAAAAATGAAAAAAAATTATTTGTTTTTGTTTATCCTCTTGTTTGGTGCTTCGTTGGCAGCTTGCAACAGTGAAACCAAAAAAACAGCCGAAGAGGAGGCAAAAATCATAGACTCAGCTTTGGTAGCAAAACCCGACTGGACAGACAAAGCCCAATTTAAGGCAATGATTAACCAAAATTATGTCGAAAATTCTTTTAACCGCAACCGTAGTGCTGCTATAGTGAAAGACCCTTTGGCGGGCATGGAAATTTACTATACCTTAAAAGATATTCCCAAAGACAGTATTTTTATGATGTCGGATTACGTAATGATTTGGACAGTGAAGGCAGCACGCCAAGACAGCCCCGATTCTTTGCTCTTAGACTACAAATTTAGCTGGACAAAACCACAAACCATGACCGACACCACCAAAGTTGGGTTTAAACTAAATGACATCATCATCAGAAGGGTAAACAAAGCCGACCGTTATTATTGGAAGAAAAAAGGCAACTTCTGGGACAAAGTAATGACAATAAAAGGTGCAAATTCGTAAGAAGGTTTGTAGTGTGGACTTTAGTCCGCACATTTAAGTCCTGTGTGGACTTTAGTCCGCACATTTAAGTCCTGTGTGGACTTTAGTCCGCACATTTAAGTCCTGTGTGGACTTTAGTCCGCACATTTAAGTCCTGTGTGGACTTTAGTCCGCACATTTAAGTCCTGTG
>JAAFKA010000003.1:0-123383 GCA_013299115.1 Cytophagales bacterium | reverse complement strand
GTGTGGACTTTAGTCCGCACATTTAAGTCCTGTGTGGACTTTAGTCCGCACATTTAAGTCCTGTGTGGACTTTAGTCCGCACATTTAAGTCCTGTGTGGACTTTAGTCCGCACATTTAAGTCCTGTGTGGACTAAAGTCCACACTACATAAAAATAACTGAAACATGGAAAGAGAAGTAAGAGTACGTTTTGCTCCAAGTCCTACGGGACCTTTGCACATAGGCGGGGTACGTACAGCTTTATATAATTACCTTTTTGCCAAAAAACATGGAGGCAAAATGTTTTTGCGTATCGAGGACACAGACCAAGACAGGTTTGTGCCAGGTGCAGAGGAATATATCCAAAATGCTTTGGCATGGTGTGGTATCCAACTCGACGAAAGCCCTTGGCATGGGGGCAGTTTCGGTCCTTACCGCCAATCTGAACGGAAGGAGGCAGGAATTTATGGGCAATATGCCCAAAGATTGGTGGACGAAGGCAAAGCCTATTATGCTTTCGATACCAAAGAGGAACTCGAAGAAATGCGTAAAAGATTGGAAGCAGCCAAAGTGGTTTCGCCTCAATATAACGCCATAACCAGAGCCACTATGAAAAACTCCTTGACTCTGCCCGAAGACGAGGTAAAAGCAAGGTTGGCAAGTGGACAGGCTTATGTTATCCGTATCAAGATGCCTAAGAAAGAGGAAATCCGTTTTCACGACCTCATTCGCGGCTGGATTGTTGTCCACTCCTCTACACTTGACGACAAAGTGCTGATGAAATCTGATGGAATGCCGACTTATCATTTGGCAAACATAGTAGATGACCACCTGATGCAAACCACTCACGTCATTCGCGGCGAGGAATGGTTGCCTTCTGCACCGCTGCACGTGTTGCTCTATCGTTATTTGGGTTGGGAGGAAACCATGCCCAAATTTGCTCACTTGCCCCTACTCCTCAAACCTGATGGCGAAGGCAAACTAAGCAAAAGAGATGGCGACAAGTTTGGTTTTTCGGTTTTCCCTTTGCTTTGGAAAGACAGCGAAAATTCGGCAAATTCGTCGAGTGGTTTCAGAGAAGACGGCTATTTGCCCGATGCTTTTATCAATTTCTTGGCGTTTTTGGGCTGGAACCCAGGCACGCAGCAAGAACTTTTTTCTATGCAAGAACTCATTGAGGCTTTTACAGTAGAAAGAATTGGCAAATCTGGTGTAAAATTCGATATCAACAAAGCAAAATGGTTTAACCAACAATACATCAAGGCAAAACCTAATGAGGAATTGGCAACTTATTTGTTGGCAGATTTGCAAAAAAATAATATTGCCTGTGAACCAGCAAAAGCAATCAAAATTGTAGGTTTATTGAAAGAAAAAACAACCTTCCCACAAGATTTTTACAAAGAAGGAGTTTACTTTTTCAATACGCCCACGCAATATGACGAGGCTGTAGTAAGCAAAAAGTGGAATCAAGAGGTGGTAACAGTGTTGCAAAGTTTTCACACCACTTTACAGGCTGATAATCAACCTTTTGAGGCTGCACATATCAAACATTTGCTACACGAAATCATAGAAGCAAAGGGTATCAAAATTGGCGGTGTGATGCAAGGCATCAGAGTTGCCCTCACAGGCATAGGCTCTGGGTCAGACCTAATGGAAGTGATGGCAATTTTGGGCAAACCCGAAGTGCTGACGAGAATACAAAATGCGTTGCAAAGTTTGCAAGGCAGGGTGTTGGCGAAGTAATTTGTAAGATTGTAGGAGGCTGTCCGAAAAGTCTTTTTGCCCTTTTTCTTGTCTTTTAGGGTTTCTTTTAGTAAATTTGTTTGGGTTTTAGTTGTAGCTATTGTTATGGCAAAAGTAATCTTTAAACAAGAATCGGGCAAACATTTCGCCTTATTTCCTGTCAATCTTTTAGATAAAATACCAGCCGACCATCCTGTTCGGCTGGTAAACAAAGTGGTTGATTCCTTAGACCTCAGTGCTATTATCAAGTTGTATAAAGGTGGTGGGACTTCTGCTTATCATCCTCGTATGTTACTTAAAGTGCTGTTTTACATGCAGTCCATCAATGGGACTACAATCGAGTCGGCTTGTCTAAGGGGTATTGTTGTCCTGCTATGGTTACTGCATATTCCTGCATAGCCTCAAGCAAAGCAGCCTGTGTTTTGGGTGGCGTACGGTTGATTTCGTCTGCCAAAATAATATTGGAGAAAATAGCCCCCTTCACAAAACGCATATTGCGGTCTTTGTCTAAGGTTTCTGCACCCAAAATATCCGAAGGCATGAGGGCTGGCGTAAACTGAATACGATTGAACTGCAAATCCAGCACACGCGAAATGGTCTGCACCAACAAGGTTTTGGCAAGTCATGGCACGCCAACTAATAGGCAATGTCCTTGACAAAAAATAGCTGTCAAGACCAACTGCACTACTTCGTTTTGCCCAATGATGACTTTGGATATTTCTTGATTGAGTTTTTTGTACGTCTGTGCCAATGAATCGGCAGCAGCAGCATCAGATTGGAATGTGGTCATGTAAAGATTTTAAGTAGTTTTTTGGGTATTTTTTCAGGTAACTTTTGTGCAAAATTACAATAATTCTAATTGCAAAAAGTTTGGCAAATAATCTTCTTTATTTTTTTCTTGTATAAATTCCAAACGGTGTTCATTGGATATTTTCCCGTTATTTGCCAATCTTTCCTGTATCATTTCATAATATTCAGGGTGCAATTCGCAACTTATAAAATTTCGTTTCAAACTTGATTCCAAGATTTGTAATGCCATTTTCAATACTTTTAACGACATAAACTTAGTGCCTACGTGAGGTCAACATAGTTAGCTTATTTTATTTATTTCTATTTTCTTCAGCCAATTCTACAAAGTTGAAAGATGGCAGTATGATAGGATCAAAACCACTATTTAAAGTTAAATTTGAGATAAACGAACGAATATATGGGAATGCAATAGCAGGAGCATTGACCTCAATGAACGGGGAGTTCTTAAAGTTATCGTCAATTAAATCAGAAGTTGAAAAATGTGCAACTGCTTTTAGTTTTAATTTAAATGCTTTTGACTTACTTTGAAGCATAATTTTAAAAATAATAACAAAACTATTTTCAGTATCATCAGGAAAAGATGAGCCGACACTTAAACTTGTTTCAAGTTGATGTGTAATTTCTTTATCAAAAGTTTTGACTTTATAGTCAACATCGGTAAACTGAATATGGTTTAATCTAATTTGCATTTTAAGCAGCCATTGCGTAGTCATAGTTTCCTATTAGACTACTATTAGTGAGAGTTGTATTAACATCAATATTTTTAATATTGATAATTTGAGGCACAAAATAATCAAGCATTACTTTTTCGCCTCGTTTTAACCTTTCAAGTAATGTTCTATTTTCATAAGATACAACCCATTCTTGAAGGTCTTCCTTGTCCAATGAAAACAGCATTTTATCAAATTTATTAGAAAGTTCGTCAATATTTAGCATATATTTATCATTTTTTAGCACTGTTTTTCCAAACAACAAGCAAAGTTATGAATATTTTCCAAACTAAATACTACAATCTGTATTCTTTTTTTGTAGTACAGATGTTTTATCTTATGGTTTTCTTCGTATTCTATTATTGAGTACTTTCTATTAGGTTTATTATTTGGGTTAAAAGGCAAATCGTCATATAAAATCCCTGTAATACCATTTTCTTTCCAAAACTTATCTAATAAAAACTCATGCACCTGCTTAAGTGTTATATTTATGCCTTGATTTTTAAAGTGATTTATTGCTTTTTCAATACAATTTCGGAAGAAATAATAGTGTTCTTCATTAAAAACTGCGTTAATACAATTTTCAATATCCAGGTTTGCTGAATATATGCTATAAAACCCATTACTCCGTACCTTAAAATCTTCGCCCCAATATTTAGCAAACTCAATATCCGCCCAAAAGTAATAACCAAGTCCTAACCAGGCATTATCCATGGTGCATTTGAGAGGAGATAGTAATTTACTATTTTTACGATACTCCTGAGCATGATAGCCAATTAGATATTTTTTGTTATCTAAAGTTATTCGTTCCATGTTATTTTAATTTTTTTGTTCACTTTATCAACTTGGAAACTACCAAATAAAATATAACCAGCAAGAGAAAATAATACTTTTGCATATTGCCTTTGGTAGTTTCCTGTTTCTCCTCTAAAACAACTCCTTTGCAATTTGATACACTGCTGCCGATTTGCCCATAGAATAATAGTGCAAGCAAGGCACACCGAAATTAATTAGTTCTCTCGACTGCATGATGCACCATTCTATGCCTAACCTTTTCACTTCCTCGTTAGATTTGCAAAGCTCTACGGCTTCCGATAGTTCAGAAGGAATATCTATGTGAAAAGCACGCGGCAAGGCAGTAAGTTGTCCTTTGGTGGTCAGAGGTTTCAGCCCAGGAATAATAGGCACTTGAATACCAGCCTCGCGACATTGGCGAACAAACTCAAAGAATTTGCTATTGTCATAAAACATTTGCGTAACAATATAATCTGCCCCCAAATCCACTTTTTCTTTCAGGTGTTTGAGGTCTGCCTTCATATTGGGTGCTTCAAAATGTTTTTCGGGGTAGCCTGCCACACCTATACAAAAGTTGGTGGGTGTGGTAATAGCCATTTCGTCATCGAGGTATTTGCCTTCGTTGATAGACCTAATTTGCTTGATGAGGTCAGTCGAATAGACATGACCCAACGGCTCAGGCACAAAAGTAGCCTCTGATTTGATAGAGTCCCCTCTTAAAGCCAATACGTTTTCTATGCCCAAAAAATGCAAATCTATCAACGCATTTTCGGTTTCTTCTTTTGTAAAACCTCCGCAAATAATGTGAGGTACGGCATCTACACCATATTTGTTCATGATGGCAGCACAAATACCTACGGTGCCTGGTCTTTTGCGAATAGTCCGTTTTTCGAGCAAGCCATTTTCACGTTTTTTGTAAACGTACTCCTCCCTATGATACGTTACGTCTATAAACGGCGGCTTAAATTCCATAAGCGGCGTAATAGCATTGAAGATAGACTGTATGCTTTCGCCTTTGAGGGGAGGCAAAATCTCGAATGAAAATAAAGTTTTACTTGCGTTTTTTAAATGCTCTGTAATTCTCAATGTCGTAGCTGTTTTTGTTAGCGTTGTATATAACTTGGATTGAAAGAATCGCAAGTTAGTAAAAAATGAAAAAACTACACAAGGTAGTTGAATAATTTGCAAAAAATTAGCGGATTAATTGAAAATGACCTTGCAAATTGAGGAGTTGGTCTAAGGATTGGCAGTTCCAAAAAATATTGTGGAGATATAACGGTGGAATGGCTTTGATTTCTTCAAAAGTCATCAGTTTTACTTCGGCTATCATTTGGGCATTGGCAGCAAATTCGGGGTCGTGTCCTTTTTGGAGGTTGCCGCCTGTGGCTCTTACCAAAAAGAAAAACTCTAAGGCATGAACAGGCAAGTGGATAAATTCGTTGGTACACAACAATCTATCCACTTCTATCATTAAACCTGTTTCTTCTAAAAATTCACGTTGCAGTGCAGCAGCTAAGGTTTCGCCTACCTCCACTCCGCCTCCCGGTGGCAGCCAAAAATAAGGCATACGAAAACCAGGCTCATGTTTGAGCAGCAGCAGTCGGTTATCAATTACACAAATCCCACTTACGCGAGGACGAATAGTAGATTTTTCGGTCATCTATGGGCTGCGTTATCTTTTGTTTGGGTTTTTGTTACTGTTTCTTTCATTTCCTTTGTCTGAACCATTTTTTGAGTCTGTTACCAAAATAGTGTTCAGCCTTTTGTTGAGGTTGTCCAACTCATGCTTGATGTCGTTCAACTTTTTGTGTTCCTTTGTCATTTTTATTATCAGGTTGAAGTGTAAGTAGATTAACTTTTAACTCTTATTGTCTTGTGGTGCAAAACAATTACGAAACAAACGTAACAAAACGGCAGATAAACTTAATTATTTTTTCGGTGAAATGGGCAAAAAATCCGATGAAATTTTGGAGTATCAACTGTTTATTAATTTGCTATTTTTATTTTGCTTGCTACCTTTGCCTTACTTATGGAAATCAATCAACTCTACAACTTATATCGGGCAAGTGCAGGCGTGGCTACAGACACCCGCAAGATACAGCCCAATACCTTGTTTTTTGCTCTCAAAGGAGAAAATTTCAACGGCAATCAATTTGCTTTGCAAGCCCTCGACAAAGGAGCTGCCTATGCTGTGATAGATGAGGCGGCGTATGCAACTGACAACCGTTGTATTTTGGTGGCTGATGTCTTGAAAACTCTGCAAGACTTGGCTCATTATCACCGAAAACAGTTCGATTTTCCTTTTATTGCCATTGTAGGCTCGAATGGGAAAACAACCACCAAAGAGTTGATAAGAGCCGTATTAGCAAAAAGATATAAGGTCTATGCCACACAAGGCAACCTGAACAATCACATTGGCGTACCCCTTACCTTGCTCAGTATGCCCGCAGGTACGGAGATGGCAGTGATAGAAATGGGGGCAAACCGCATAGGAGATAATGCCGAATTGTGCGAAATTGTAGCCCCTACGCATGGCGTAGCTACCAATGTGGGCTACGACCACCTCGAAGGTTTTGGTAGCATAGAAGGTGTTTTTCGTTCTCAAACAGAATTGTACCAATATCTTATTAGGCACAAAGGCGTTGCCGTTGTCAATTCGACTGATGAAATGCTGGGCAATGCTGCCAAAAGACGTATGCAGCCCGACTTGATTCGATGGTATGGTACAGCAGAAGATTTTGCTTATTTGCAATTAATGGAATTGACTCCTTTTATGGTTTACAAAGACCAAGAGCAACAGACTATAAAAACCAATTTATTAGGTGCTTACAACTTACCCAATATGATGGTTGCCCTTGCGTTTGGCAAGTTGTTTGACGTGCCTTTACCTGCCATTCACCAAGCCATTGCAGCCTACGAACCTACCAATAACAGGTCGCAACTACTCTATAAAAACGGAATGGCTGTCATTGCCGATGCTTACAATGCCAATCCTTCGAGTATGCAGGCGGCTTTGGAAAATTTTGAAAGCATAAAGGCAGGCAAAAAAATTGCAATTTTGGGTGATATGTTCGAGATGGGCAATGAAAGTGCAACGCAGCACCGAACTATGATAGATTTTGCAAAGACTTTGCACCTAACCCAAGTTATTTTTTGCGGAACTGCTTTTTTTCAAGTCAAAACTACTGACGACTCTTTCCTGTTTTTTGAAACCAAAACCGAATTGCAGCATTGGCTAAAAAACAATCCTTTGCAAGCTGATTACTTATTGCTCAAAGCCTCGCGTGGTATCAAATTGGAAACTTTATTGGAGGAGGAATAAGTTTTGAGTAGTTCTATTTGCGACCAACAGTTTCTTTTTTATACACTTGCAATAAGACCTGTAAAATCACAAAAAAGTGAGAAAATTATTTTTATTTTCATCTTGATAAATAAACTTACCAATCCCATGACCATTAAAACCATTACCGACTGTTTAGAAATCCTTGCTCCGCTGGCTTATCAAGAAAGTTATGACAATGCAGGGCTACTTTGTGGCGACTCTACTGTGGCAATTACAGGTATTTTATGCAGTTTGGACTGCACAGAAAATATAGTGGACGAAGCCATTGCCAAAAATTGTAACTTAATAGTTGCTCATCATCCTATTATTTTTTCAGGTTTGAAAAAAATTACAGGTAAAAACTACATAGAAAGAACAATTATTAAAGCTATTAAAAACGACATAGCCATCTATGCTACACACACCAATTTAGACCATGTGCAGCAAGGCGTAAATGCCAAAATTTGTGAATTGTTAGGCTTGCAAAACTGCAAAATACTTGCCCCTAAACGCCAATTACTCAAAAAATTGACTGTTTTTATACCTACCCCACAAGCTACCAAACTGCTCGATGCTTTGGCAAAGGCTGGGGCAGGGCAGATAGGCAATTACAGTCATTGCAGCTTTTCGGCGGTGGGCGAAGGGAGTTTTAAGCCCAACGAAAAGGCAAAACCACATATTGGACAAGCCCACCAAATAGAAAAAGTGCAAGAAACAAGGATAGAAGTTATTTTTCCTGCTCATGCGGAGGGGGCAGTGTTGGCAGCTATGCACAAAGCCCACCCGTATGAAGAAGTGGCTTATTTTGTGCATCTTTTAGAAAATGAAAACCAAACCGTAGGGGCTGGTATGATTGGCGAATTACCTAATACAATGCAACCTTTAGAGTTTTTGCACCATTTGAAAGACAAAATGCAACTCAAAGTAATCAAACATACTACATTTTGTAAAACCCATGTAAAAAAAGTGGCTGTTTGCGGCGGAGCTGGTAGTTTCTTGTTGCGAAATGCCATAGCTGCCCAAGCCGACTTTTTTGTTACGGCAGACTATAAATACCACGATTTTTTTGATGCCGAAAACAAATTGGTCATTGCAGATATTGGACACTATGAAAGTGAACAATTTACCAAAAACTTGTTGCAAGATTATTTGCAGGCTTTTGTCAATCAACCGAATAGAAACCCCATACCTGTTTTGGTGGCTTTAACAAATACCAATCCTGTGGAGTATTTTGTAGGTTTGTCGGGGCAAATAGCAAATGTTTAATGCTTATCGTTAGTAGATGTAGTTAGTTTTGCAGCCAGCTTTCAATAACTTCTTGCACTTGTTTCACTGTGATTGCAGCCATACAAAGACAAGGCAATTTTTTTCGGCAAGCCTCACAAGCTGGTTTTGCAGTCAAATAGGCTGCTTTTTTGCCAATAGGTTTCCAGCGTTGCGGGTGTATGGGTCGCATAGGTGGATACAAGCCCAAGACATGAATACCCAAAGCTGCTGCGATGTGTAGAGGTCCCGTACCAGCGGCTAACAAACCATCAGCTTTATGCAACAAAGCTACCAATTCATAGAGGTTTAACTTTCCTGTTAAGTCTGTTACATGAGGCAAATCGAACAAATCGGGGCATTGTTCTCTCAATAAATTTCCTTCTGCTGCTGTGCCTGTCAATAAAATCTGAACAGATTTTGCTGCCAATCTTTTTGCCAACTCGCCATATTGTTGGCTGTTCCATTCTCTCCCACTTCCCTTCGATTTGGCGTGAATGACCAAATGAAAACATTGGGGTTGGAGCCAATGCTGCAAATAACTGTATTGGTTTTGGTCTATTTTTAGTTGATAAAGGTCTTCGGTAGGCTGAAAATTGGGCGTATTTTCCACCAATAAAGGCAATTTGCCACAAAGAGGTTGCAACAAAGCCAAATTCAAATCAAGTTCGTGCAGATTGGAATTTTTGCGAGAAAGATTAACCAATTGATTGCAATACAACCAATGAAACCACCGCCTGTTCGTGCCTATTCGCAAGGATACATAAGGCTGCACTGCCTTTGCCAATTCTTGGTCTGGAAAGACAAACACCAAAGCATCTGCTCCTATTAGCTGCAAATAAGCAGGATTTTGCAACAGCATTTCCCTGTCTATAAACGTATCTACGGCAGCACAAGCCCCTATCAAGGGTTGCGTATAACTTTTGCCAATGAAAGAAACCTTGCTTTGCGGGTAGATTTTTTTAAACTGCACCGCCAAAGGCAAGGTAAGCATGACATCTCCCAAGTTGTCGGTACGAGAAAGTACAAGGTGCATAGCGAATATGAAATAGGAAATTTAAAATAAGAAATAGAGTTTATGAATAATCTTTTGTTAAGAGGCTTGGCAAAAGATGTCATTTTTCAAAAAAAATGACATCTTGGGGTAATTATTCACAAACTCTAATGCAAAAATAGAACTTTTTTTGTTACTCCCAAAAAAATACCTACCTTTGCAATTATGTTGAGCATCAATAATATTTCGTTTTATTTTGGCAGCAGAGCCTTGTATGATGGGGCATCGCTGCACGTAAAGCCCAAAGACAAAATAGGGCTGATAGGAGCTAATGGCACAGGAAAATCTACACTTTTGCGGTTGATTTCGGGTGAATACCAAGCTGATTCGGGCAGCATTTCTCGCAGTGGAGATTGTACGATTGCCTTCCTCAATCAAGATTTGCTTTCTTATCAAACCAATGACAGCATCTTGTCGGTGGCTATGCAAGCCTTTGAACGTCAAATGTTTTTGCAGACCCAAATTGACGAAATCTTGCACCAAATGGAGCAAGAATATACAGATGCCTTGTTAGATAAATTGACAAAAGCACAAGCCGAATTTGAGGCTCTCGATGGCTACACCATGCAGTCGAAAACCGAAGAAATTTTAGAGGGTTTGGGCTTTAAGACCGAAGACCTCCAACGTCCTTTGTCGCAATTTTCGGGTGGCTGGCGTATGCGGGTGATGTTGGCAAAAATGCTGTTGCAACGCCCCTCTTTGCTCATGCTCGATGAACCTACCAACCACTTAGATTTGCCTTCTATTGAGTGGGTCGAAAATTATTTGGTTAATTATGAAGGGGCAGTCATGGTGGTTTCTCACGATAGAGAATTTTTGGACAATGTTTGCGAAACCATAGCCGAAGTTGCCCAACAAACCATTACGACTTATTCAGGCAATTATTCGTTTTATGTGGAGGAAAAAGCCCAACGCCAAGAAATTCAACAAGGTGCTTACGAAAACCAACAAGCCCAAATTCGTCAAACTGAAAGATTTATTCAACGGTTTAAGGCTAAGGCTTCTAAATCCAGACAGGTGCAGTCCAGAGTGAAGGCACTGCAACGTATGGACTTGATAGATAGCGTAATAGACGAAACGGCAAGGGTTAATTTTAAGTTTACTTTCTCCCAACAACCGGGCAAAACTCTGCTCGAATTAGACAATGTTTCTAAATCTTATGGCGACTTGCACCTCCTCCGCAACACGACTATTCAGATAGAAAGAGGGGACAAAATTGGTTTGATTGGGGCAAATGGCAAAGGAAAATCTACTCTCTTGCGTGTGATGGCAGGCATGGAAGTGATTGGTGGCGACAGAAAAGAAGGCTATAATGTCAATATGACTTTGTTTGCCCAGCACCAATTAGAGGCTTTGAATGTAGAAAACACTATTATAGACGAACTCAAAGAGTGTGGCTCTAACAAAACCGAAGCCGAATTGCGTGGGATTTTGGGTTGTTTTTTGTTTACCAACGATGAGGTGTTTAAGAAAATAAAAGTGCTGTCGGGTGGCGAAAAATCGAGGGTTGCCTTAGCCAAAACTTTGGTTTCTAATGCCAACTTCTTGCTTTTAGACGAGCCTACCAACCACTTGGATATGCAATCAGTCAATGTTTTAATTCAGGCTTTGCAGCAATACGAAGGTACTTTTGTGGTTATTTCTCACGATAGGCACTTTGTTGCGAGCATTGCCAATAAAATTTGGTACTTAGAAAATAGGCAAATCAAAGAATACCCAGGCAATTATGACGAGTTCATTTATTGGCTGGATAGCAACGACAGGACTATTCACGACTTAGATGCCCAAGACAAAAAGGACAAGAAAGACAAACCCAAAGAAACGACCACTGCAACTACGGCAAGTTCCACAACTTCGGCAACGGCAGAAAACAAGCAAAAGCAGTTGAAAAATCTTCAAAAGGAGATAGAAGCCGCCGAGCAACAGATTGCAACTTTGGAAAAAGAACTCAAAACTTTGGAGGCAGACTTAGCAAACCAAACTATTTATGCTGATGCCTTTAAATTAGCTGAAAAAACTACCAAATACGACCAAACGAAAAAGCTGTTGGCTAAGGAAAATGAGAAGTGGGAGAAGTTGATGGTGGAGGCTGAGGCTTTGCAGGGTTAGTTTTTTACAGCGAACAGTGAAGTGTCTTGTCCGATGTAATAAAACTGTTGAAATGCGAAATTATGGTTGTCTCTTCGAGACAACCTATTTTGAAACAAGACAAATCTTTGTGCAGTAGAACTTTGATTTCTTTAAGCATAAAAACCTTACAAGACTTTAAAACAAAACCTTATAAGGCTTTTGAAACCTTATAAGGCTTTTGAAACCTTATAAGGTTTTTGAAACCTTGTAAGGTTTTTGAAACCTTGTAAGGTTTAAATATAATTTTTAGTCTTTTATTTCCTCTGCTAATCCTGCTTTCACCAATGCCTCTGCCTCTTCATCGCTAATTTCCTCCTCTGTGATAATATCCAAATCTCTGTCGCTGGCGGTGTAGTTTTCTGTAACTTCTTTGGTAGCTGCCAATTCAGGTTTTTTCAGGCGAGGTTCTCCTACGGGTTTGAAGTTGTCAGGCAGTTTTTCCTCCTCCTCCGATACGTAAGGGAATACATCAATTACTGTTGTGAGGTTTACATCTGTAATATCAAAAGGCACTATCATAGACGCAAGGCTTTCTTGCAATCTTTCGTAGGCTTGTTTGGGATTGTCAGCAGAAAGCAACATATAAGAATTTACTCTTTTTTCTTTGCCCGCCGACTCGTCTATGGACAAATAGCTCATCTTGCAACGATACCACGTTTCGCTGTCCTCATAGTTAAACACATCTTTGATATTCGTTTTGCGAACACTAACTATATTAAAATCTTTGATACTATCACTCATACATTTATAGATACGAGCCTCTGCATCAGTAAACGAAACTGCATCTATTAAATATTCCTCTGAAACAATTTTCATTTTGTCCCCATCAAATTGTTTGAGGTACTGAATTTTGCAAGCATACCAAATAGCCATAAAAGTAGTTGTGAGTTGAAAATTATCAATTAAAAATTTATTTTTATTTAGTTATTAAAAACAACTATCAAATTTACGCAACTTTTTGAGTTTTGCAAATTCCTTTTGAGAAAAAATAATCTATTTTTTTTGTATATGCCTTAAAAAACACTACCTTTGCAGTCTTGAAATATACCAACCCACATAGTAGCAAATACTTTAAAAGTAGAAACCCAAATACAGAGAGGTGTCCGAGTGGTTGAAGGAGCACGCCTGGAAAGTGTGTATGCGGGCAACCGTATCGAGAGTTCGAATCTCTTCCTCTCTGCAAAGTGCCTTTTTAGCAATGAAAAGGCACTTTTTTTTGAAAAATAGTTGTATTAAGTGTATTTTCTGTTTTTACCATTATCATTTTCTCTTTTGCAAAAATTATCAAAACCAACTTACAATAATAACATGAACCTAAAATATTTTTTTGCAACTCTTTGCTTGCTTTTATCTTGTTTTTTTACTGCCCAAGCCCAAACAGAAGCAGATACTATTCAATATTTTTTGGATAAATACACCAACTATAAAAAACTAACCATAGACCGCAACGATTTATTGGCTGTGGCTGCTCTATACCGAAGCATAGACGAAAAAGATACAGCTTGGGCTGCCATTTCTATCAAGGTGCAAAACAGTCGAATTGTGGATTTGAGTGTTACAGGATTGAACAAAAGTCAACTACCTGCTCCGCTACTCCGCCTCGATGCCTTAGAGGGTTTGGCTATCAAAGGTTCATATCTCTACCAATTGCCCAGCCTCAAGGCTTTTCCAAAACTCAAATTTTTTGGTATCTGGACAAGCCGTTTGCGTGATACATTAGTGGTGGACGAGTCGTATAAAAATCTGGAAGTGCTTGGTATTCACGAGTCTAAGGCAAAAAATATAAAGTTTGTAGATAATTTGAATCTCAAAACTTTGTATCTTATAGACGGCAACCTAACTACTTTACACAAATCTTTTGCAAACCTCAAAAAAGTAGAGGAAATTCACTTGGGCGGCAATCAACTGGCAGATTTTGACCTTTCTGCTCTACCTGCTCTCAAAAAAATAAACTGTTACAGAAATCTCATTCCTGTTATCCACCGCAAAAAATTAGTAAGCAGACACAAAAATAGTCTGATAAATTTTGATGAATACTGAGATAAGTTTTATTCACAACCTAATTTGCAATCCATCGTAGGCTATTTTTACATAAGGAGGTAATTCGGCAGAAACGGCAGCATGAGTTCCCATGCGGTGGCTAAGGTGGGTGAGGTAAGCCTGTTCAGGTTTTATTTTTTCTAATACGGCAAGAGCTTCGTCCAGAGAGAAGTGTGAAACGTGAGAAGTCTTTTGCAAAGCATTGAGAACCACTACCTTAGAACCTTTTACTTTTTCTAATTCTTCGTCTGCAATGAAATTGGCATCAGTAATATAGGTAAAATCATGCACCCGAAAGCCCAGCACAGGTAGTTTGAGGTGCATGACCTCTATGGGCGTAAAACGAATGGTATCTATCTCAAAAGGCTTGTTTTCTATGACGCAAGGCTGCACCGAAGGCACGCCAGGGTATTTTTCCTCTGTAAAAATATAGGCAAATTCTCTTTTGATTTGGTCCAAGACAGGCAACGTGCCATAAATAGGTATGTCGTGTTGCTGAATAAAGTTGAAAGCCCTGATGTCGTCAAGTCCTGCGGTGTGGTCTTTGTGTTGGTGGGTAAACAGCACAGCTGTTAGATGCGTAATCCGTTCTCTCAGCATTTGTTGGCGAAAATCGGGGGACGTATCCACCACAAAACTCCTCCCCTCGACTTCGAGGTGTATGGAAGTCCGCAGTCTTTTGTCCCTAAAATCTAAGGAGGTGCAAACCGAACAGTTGCAACCAATAAAAGGTACTCCCGTAGAAGTGCCTGTACCTAAGAATGTGATTTTCAACAAGATTACAAGATTAACAGGATTAAAAAAACTCAAACAAGATTACAAGGATTGAAAAAACTCAAACAAGATTACAAGGATTGAAAAAACTCAAACAAGATTACAAGGATTGAAAAAACTCAAACAAGATTACAAGGATTGAAAAAACTCAAACAAGATTACAAGATTAACAGGATTAAAAAAAAATCAAAATTAGAGGTTATTACGATTTGTACCGTACCCTTTAGGGTGCAGGGTTAATTAATTGAAAATCAAGAAGTTATTTTTCTACACAAAAACTATCGTAATAACCTCTATTCAAACAAGATTACAAAATTCAAAATTTATTGTTCTTCCTCTTCCTCTTTGTGTTGCACCTGTTTGAGTAGTTTTTGATAAAACTCTGAGTCGTCAATCACATAGCTGTCTGAAAACTTATCGTGCAAACCTCTTGGGTTTGCAGCTATGTAAGAAACTCCTTCAAATGGAATGAGTCTTGAAAAATTGCGTTGAATAATTTGTTTGCTACTTAGGGGTAGCCCTTCTTCGTTTACTATTCGCAATCTTAACAACACTTTGGCAGGTGTTCGTTGGATAGTTAACTCAAAAAGAATGAAATAGATACTTAAACACAGGGCTGTTAAAATTTTATCTAACAAACTACCTATTGGTGTTTCTATAAACGTATCAAAAGTTTCTACATCATAATCAAACAAAGTGGCTGCGGCTATCAACAAGCCTCCAACCAAAATAGCAATGAGTATGTAGAAAAAGATAACATCAAGCAAATAAGCTACCAACCTCTTACCCCAAGAAGTTGGTATTATTAATTCTTGCAACAGGGCTGCCGAGTCTAAATTACTTTCGTTGTTCATTAAACTATTACAAAATGATTAAATTACGGATGAGGAACTTATTTTAAAATGCTGATAATCAAATATTTATAGAAATAACATTTCTTTAAGAAATGTTATTTCTAAGATTTCACACGCTAAAGCGTATGCTACATTCATTACACCAACACCAACGTAACCTCCACATTATTGCGTGTGGCGTTGGAGTAAGGGCAAACTTTGTGGGCTTCCTCCAATAGTTTTTGGGCTGTTTCTCTGTCCACATTTGGTATTTTTACCTCCAATTTTGCAGCCAATCCTAAACCGCCATTTTCTTTTTTGCCTATGCTTACGTGAGCCGTAACTTCGGTGTTTTGGAGAGGAGTTTTTTGCATTCGGGCTACCAAATTCAATGCCCCGTCAAAGCAAGCTGCATAGCCCGCCGCAAAAAGTTGTTCAGGATTGGTGTATGCCCCGCCTGACCCGCCGAGTCCTTTGGGCATACGCACTTCCAAATCCAATACATCATCAGAACTACGCACTTTGCCGTTTCTGCCTCCTGTTGCCGTAGCTTGGGCAGTATATAAGATTTCCATTTTTTTTATGTGTTTTTAAAATTATGTTTACTTCGGGTTTTGAGAAACCCGAAGCACTTCGTTTTGATATTTTGGGTTTTGAGAAACCCAAAGCACCTCAGAAACCCAAAGCACCTCAGAAATCCAAAGCACCTTACGAGTCGGTAAGTTCTAAAATATTTGGATAAATTGCAAAGTTTTTACGCAGATTCAACCTTGAAATCTGCGTTTCATCTTTTTCCTAAGCTATACGTATGACTTTAATTGTAATAAAAATATCGGCAATGATGAGCAGAAAGGCAACAAATAAAAAGTAGTGATATTTATTTTGGGTGGTGTCCACCTTGCGAGCATCTATCAAATCTCCCTTAATTAGCTTAATAGTTTGAATAAGTCGAGCTACCTCATTTTTTTCGTTGCTCAATTCAAAATATTGTCCTTCGGTGGCAGTAGCAATTTCTTGGAGTTTTTGTGTTTCTAAGGTCGTAATGACCTCCCTACCTGTGTCGTCCCGTTTAAAACTCTTTCGGAAAGGAATACGCCCACCTTCTTTTGTGCCTACACCCAAGGTAAAAGTTTTGACCTCTGCACTTTTGAGGTCACTGATCAATTCGTCTGTATCTTCGCCAAAATCTTCGCCATCACTTATGAGCAACAGCAATCTTTTTTGGGGTTTGTCGTTGTTTTTTTCGGTTTCGTCTGTAAATTTTTTGAGAATAACACGCAAAGCACTACCAAAATCGGTGCTGGTGTTGGGCACCAAACCTGTGTTGAGAGTTTCTATAAAAAGAGCTAAGGCACTCTGGTCGTAGGTCAGTGGACACTGGACAAAAGCCTCCGAAGAAAAAATGACAATGCCTATTCTATCCGAACTAAAAGCAGCTACCAAATTTTTGAGTTCGTATTTTACTTTTTCTAACCTCGAAGGCTGCAAATCTACTGCGTCCATAGATTGCGAAAGGTCTATGGCTATATAAATGTCTTTGCCTATGGTCTTAATTTCTTTTTGCACTGTGCCAAAAGAAGGTCCCAACAAAGCTACCAATAATAGGACAAAATAAGCAAGTCGAATAGTCAGTTTGATAAGCACTTTTTTGCCCGAAGTTTGCAGTGTAGTTGCTATGCGGTGAATACGCCAGCCATAAAGCAAATACAACAAAACAAAAACTATGATGAAAAGATAATCTAACGAATTAAGATAGCGAAGCAAAGTCATAAATAATTGTAAATCGTAAAATCTATGCAAATATATAGCAAATTTATGGCACTACCACCAACTGAAACATTTTTGCATAATTTTGGGCTACTTTTTTTGCATCTTCTCCGCCCATTACGCTGTTGCTTTTTGTAAAATCTATTGAGTGTACGCCACTAAATAGCTTGTTGAGGTCTGTGGGCAATTTGCACCGCAAAGTTTCGTTTTCTTTGACCACAAAATTAGTGAGAGGCAAAGAAATAGTTTTGTAATTTTCTGCTGTGCCTATGTGAAATACCAAACCTCTTACATTGTCTTGAGAAGGAAAATATTTACCTTCTAAGGACAAAAATTTGTATCCTGTTTTCCAATCCCAAGCCATGCCATTGTTGGGGTCTAAATCTCCAACTTGGTCTATCGAGGTATTGCGTTTTTCATCTACGCCTACGGCAAAATTAAGCTGGTCGTAAGTAGCAGGTGGCAAACCTATAAGGTTGATTTGCAACTTGTTATCATTAAAATTAATCAAATGGTAGCTATTAGGAATTACATACAAGGTTTGTGTAACAGCATTGCGCAAGGTAATATTACTGACGTAAAAAGCAAACTTTTCGATTTGGTAGCTTGTCCCCAAATCATTTTTATAGCTTGCTTGGTTCATTACCAAAGGCTTTTCTCCAACTTGAAGGTCAAAAACCATGTTTACCTGTCCCGAAGGAGGAGGTGGTGTAGGTTTGTCAGGCTGGCAACTCCCAAATAATAGAATTGCGTAGCAGAGTAGGCAATAAATAAGTTTTTTCATTTTTTTGAGCATTTTTTACGTTAATTCCTCGAAAACTCCGTCATTTGCAACTTTACTAAATTACCATACACGCCATTTGGTGTGTGTAGCAACTCCTCATGTGTGCCTGTTTCGGTGATATGTCCTTTGTCTAAAACATAAATTTTGTCGACAGACCGAATAGTGGCTAACCTGTGGGCAATGATAATAGTAGTTCGATTTTTCATCAAGGTTTGCAAAGCATCTTTTACAGCCTGTTCAGATTCGGCATCGAGAGAACTGGTGGCTTCGTCGAGTATCAGCACTGTTGGGTTTTTCAAAATAGCCCTTGCAATGGCTATGCGTTGGCGTTGCCCACCTGACAATTTTACACCTCTTTCGCCCACGAGGGTTTGCATACCTTCGGGAAAAGACTGGATAAATTGGTAAGCATTGGCTTTTTTGGCTGCTTCTATAATTTCGTCTTCGATGGCATCGGGTTTACCATAAGCTATGTTTTCTTTGATAGTTCCCCCAAATAAAATTACTTCTTGTGGCACAATTCCCAATAATTGGCGGTAACTATTGAGTTCATACTGCTGAATGGGCTGCTGGTCTAATAGAATTTCGCCTTTGTCTAAATCATAAAAACGCATCAAAAGTTGAATGATTGTAGATTTGCCTGCTCCGCTATGCCCTACTAAGGCTACTTTTTCTCCTGCTTTGATAGTCAAATTGATTGCTTGCAAGACCTGCACATCTTTACGCGAAGGATAAGCAAATTGCACGTTTTTAAACACAATATTGCCTGTTGCTTTGGAGTTTGTATGGTTTTGCGTTGTTGTATTTTGTGCTGAATTTTGGGTCGAACTTTGTGTTTCCAAACTGCCTGTGTTTCCTTCGCTGGGCTGGTCGAGGATTTCACGCACCCTTTCAGATGCACCTACTGCCCGTTGCAGTTGTCCGTAGAGGTCGCCAAGTCCGCCAATAGAACCGCCGATGAACATGGTGTAGATAATAAAACCTGTCAAGTCGCCTATGCTCATTTCGCCTGTTTGCACTAATTGCGAACCGTACCAAAGCACAGCTACAATACCTCCAAAAATAGACATGACAATAAAGGAGATAAAAGCCCCTCGATAATTTGCAGTATTTAGGGCTACATTCACCACTTTGTCTAAGGAAGTGCTGTACCGATTGACCTCAAATTTTTCGTTGGTAAAAGATTTTACCATGCTGATGGCTTGCAAAGTTTCCTCAACCACTACGTTTGCCTTGCCCAATTCATCTTGCGTTTCTTTGGACATTTTGCGTATTTTTTTACCAAAAAACAGCCCTGCTAACACCAAAACAGGAATAATGCCCAACATAAAAAAGGTTAGCGTGGGGGTTCGGACAAACAAAATGCTTAATCCAATGACTAAGGTAGCTACTTGGCGTACAAATTCGGCTAAGGTAATGGAAAAAGTGTCTTGTAAGAGGGCTACATCTGCGGTTAGTCTGCTCATGACCTCGCCTATGCGTCTGCTGTCGTAGAAAGTGAGGGGCAAGGTCATGAGTTTTTGGTACAAGGCTTTGCGAATAGCTGCCATTGATTTTTCACTTACTCGCGAAAAGAAATAGACTCGCAAGAAGGAAAAAATGCTTTGCAGCACCAAAATACCTAACAAAATAGTTGCAATTCCATTGATAGAGTCTAAGGGCAGATTTTGCAAAAAAGAAGTTGCTGCCGTAGGATTTAAAGGCGTAGGCATTGTGCCTGAGAGTTTGCCTACGGAGGAGTCTACCAGCTTGCCTGTAAAAAACGGAAAAGCTAAGAGAATGGTACTCGAAAAGATGAGGCAAAATAAACCTGCCAAAAACCAACTTTTATAGGGCACCATAAATTGGTAGATGCCGAGCAAATTGCGGAAAGAATCTTTGGTAATGGGTACTTTCGGACTGTCGTCTGCTACGTCTTGATAACGTCTTGCCATGTGCTTGTCTTATTTGGGTCTTGTTATTTTTTAGGTTGCAAAATTACAAAAAGGTAAGCAATAAAACTAAAAGCAAGCAATAAAACTAAAATTACTGCTTGCGTACTAATCAACAAGGAGTTTATTGAAAAATCAGGATAAAAGTATATCTTTGCAGAGTTTCTAAATAAGAGGACGCATTTCTACAACCCAATATGCACCACCACGCCGACACTATCACGTCCTTAGCCACTCTGCAAGGCACAGGGCAATAGCCGTTTTGCGAATTTCGGGCAGCGAAAGTATCCGCATGACCAACCTCTTTTTTTGTGGCAAAGACCTCGAACAACTTATCATCAGTTATCCAACTCCTTCAATAAATCTTCTTCTGTAACTTCCTTTGTTGGAGTTTGTGAGTCGTCTGTGCTGGTGGTGTCGGCAGTTGCCATTTCTTTTTGCACGCAAGCCAACAATTTTGCTTGCAAATCGGGGTCTTTTTCTGCAAAAGTTGCAATCGAAAATTTGTCTTTTTTGTACGGCAATTTTGGGTCTGCATACACTTTTTGCATATACAAGGCAAAAGAAGGCAAGGACATTTTGCCCCCTGCTCCCAAATCTGTGGTGCGGAAGTGAATACTGCGGTCTTCGCCTCCTGTCCATACGCCTGTTACCAAGTTGGGCGTAATGCCAATAAACCAACCATCAGAATTGTTGTTGGTAGTACCTGTTTTGCCTCCAATTTCGTTGCCCTGTGCCAGCCCATATTTCCAAAGGCTGCGGGCTGTGCCTTTTTCCTCCTCCACGCTGCCCCGCAACATATAAGTCATCAGGTAAGCCGTTTGCTCACTCAATACTTCGTGCTGAATTGGCGTGTTTAGATACAAAACTTTGCCGTTTTTGTCCTCTATGTGTGTGATAAAAACAGGCTCAACCCAAGTACCTTTGTTGGCAAAGGTAGCATAAGCACTTGTCATTTCATAAACAGATACATCACTAATCCCCAAACAAAGCGAAGGGACAGGCTCTAAATGCGAAGTAAAACCCAACTTGCGAGCATAATCTATGATGTTTTGCGGTTGCAAATTTTTCATCAAAAATACGGCTGCTGTGTTTACAGACCTGCCCATAGCTTGGCGTAAGGTCAAGGTTTCTCCTGAATAATTGCCACTGTTCGAGGGTTTCCAAACTTGTCCGTTGGGCAAGTTTACAATTTGTGGCACGTCTTGAAAAGTGGTGCAAGGATTGTAGTCTTGCGGGTTTGCGTCAATGGCTGCCGAATAAACCACTGCCTTAAACGTAGAACCAGGTTGTCTTTTGCCTTGTTTTACGTGGTCGTATTTAAAATGTTTGTGGTTTGTGCCGCCGACCCACGCCTTGATATGTCCGTTGGAGGGGTCAATAGAAAGCAAACCTGTACGCAAAAAATGTTTGTAATATTTGATAGAATCAATAGGACTCAACAAAGTATCTGTTTCAAAATAAGGTTTGTACCAAGAAAAGACCTTCATTTTAACAGGTTTGTTGAGTTGAAACATAATTTTAGACTCTGCCAAACCTTTTGCTTTGAGTTTTTTATAACGTGGCGACTCTTCTATTGCTTTGCGGAGAAAATTTGCAATTTCGCTGCCATCTGCATTCCGCCAAGGATTTTGTCCTTTCCAATGAGCAAAAAACTTAGCTTGCAAGGTCTTAAAATGCTCATTTACAGCCTGTTCTGCGTAGTCTTGCATACGAGAGTCTATGGTGGTGTAGATTTTTAAGCCGTCTGTGTGAATATCGTAGCCTGTGGTGTCGCAAAATTGCTTGACCATTTTATAGACATAACCCCGAAAATAAGGAGCCAATCCTTGACTGTGGTCGTTAGGTTCGTAGTGGGCAAGGCTGATGGGCAAAGTTTTGAGTTGGTCGTATTCGGTTGAGGTCAAATAGTTGTACTTTGTCATTTGTTGCAACACCGTATTTCGTCTGCGGAGGGCATTGTCGGGGTTGAGCAAAGGATTGTAAAACGTAGGAGATTTGAGCATACCAATTAAAACGGCAGCTTGCTCGGCTCGCAAACTATCTGCCGAAGTGCCAAAATAGGTTTGAGCAGCCACTTTTATTCCGTAAGAATTAGCCCCAAAATCCACTGTATTGAGGTACATAGTCAAAATTTCTTCTTTGGTATAGGCTCTTTCTATCTTAATTGCCAATATCCATTCCTTACTTTTGGCTATCACTTTGCCAATCAGAGGCAAATTAATCAATTTTCCAGCCTTTGCTCCTCTGCGGGTGTTAAACAAGTTTTTGGCTAATTGCTGGCTCAATGTGCTTGACCCTCTGCTGTCGCCCTGCAAGAGGTAATAAATAATGGCAAAAGTTCCTTTGAGGTCTATACCCGAATGGTCGTAAAACCTCACATCTTCCGTAGCCAACAAAGCCTCGATGGTTGGCTTTGATAGTTCGTTATAAGTGGCTCGGCTGCGTTTTTCGTTGTAATACCTGCCCAGCACCACCTTATCTGCCGAAATTACCTCCGATGCCCATTCAGTTTTGGGTTTTTCTAAGGCTTCGTAGTTGGGTAGTTCACCAAAAAGGTTGAACACATTAAAATTTACGCAGAGAACATAAAAAAATAAAGCAGCCATCGAACTTGCAAAAGCTACCCATGCGTATCGAATAAGACGTAAAAACATAAAACAACAAGTTGTGCTAATAAAAAAGAGTTATTTTTTAGAAAAGAGTCATTTCGTGGTTGCACACAGACAAAAATAACTTATGCACCAAGTTTTATTCACTCTTTCCTCAAAGATAGTGTAAACAATTTAAATATTGTAAGGTTTTTTGAGTTTTAGTACGCCTTTGTTAGATAAAATTTGGCTTAAAAGACTACAAAATTTGTTTAAGCCACTTGGCTGTATGCCGTTTAAACTGCTGAAAACCAAACTCTTGCAATAAAGTTTGTTGAATTTTTTGTCGAGTATCAATTTGCAAAGGTTGGGCAAGTTGGGTGGCTAAGGTCGCAGCCAATTCCTCTACCGAGTCGGGATTAACCAACGTGCCTAACTTTCCGTTTTGCAAGGCATCTACACTGCCGTCTGCATTGCCCGCCACCACAGGCACGCCACAAGCCATAGCCTCCAAATACACAATACCAAATCCTTCGCCTTTGCTGGGCATCACAAACACATCTGCCAATAGATAATGTGCAACCAATTCCTCATCTTTCACAAAACCAACAATTTTGACATAATTAGTCAAACTCAGTTCAGTGATTAATATTTGTAGTCTGTCATACTCTTTTGTGTCGTACTTGCCCACTACCAAATAAAGCAAATTGGGTTGTGTTTTTAAGAGCAAGGGCAAAGCCTTGATTACTGTATCGTAACCTTTGTATTGTTCGGCATTAGAAAGTCGGGCTAAGGTAAGCAGCACTTTGGTTTCAGGTTTCAAATGATAGCGTTGTTGCAAAGCTACAGACTTATCAAATTGTTTAGGCAAATCAAAAAAAGGATTGAGTGTATTGTGAAACACTTGTATATTTTCTAAATTTATTTCGTGTTTCGCAGCCATGCGTTGTTTGGTGTATTGGCTTACTGCCAAAATAAGGTGTAGGCGTTGCAAAACTTTGCGTTTCCACCAAGCCAAATTCTGCCAAACTTCTATGCCATGTGCTACCAACACAACTTTTTTTTGGGGAAATACCAAAGTCCACAAAGCCAAGACCAGCAAATTGATATGTCCAAGCACCACCACCTCAGCCTTGCCAATAGCCCAAAGACTATACAAAACAGCTTGCAAATATTTCCCGCCAAAACCTTTGAGTAGTGGAGGGGGCAAATAAGCAGATTGCGTTTCTGTATCCAAAAAAGAAATGGCTTGATAATCAAAAGTGATAGTTTGACTGTTTTCGTAGAGGCTTTTCATCAGGCAAGCATTAAATTTTTCTATGCCCCCAGTAGAGGAAAAAGAGTTGAGGTAAATAAAGAGTAGCCTTTTTTTGGTAATTCCCATGAATGTTTATAACCTGAATGATTGTTAATTTTTTTAATTGGACTTATACACATCGGAAAGAGGTTTTGGGATTTTAATTTCAAAAATACAACATAGAAGTAACAGCTCTTAAAGAACTGTTACTTCTCAAATCCCAAAACCTCTTTCCTATGTGTATAGTAGCAACATGACTTCTAAGGCACTATCCACAAAGGTAGTGCTGTTTAGTCTACTCTTAATTATTCTTGCAAAAATATTTTTTAAAAAAATACTTAGAAATTTTGCCTATTTTAAAATTAAAATTCTATTTTTGTTGCAAAGACCCAGATACAGACCTCATTCCAAACACAAAATTTTGTCTTTTGGGCTTGTATCTTGTTGAAAAAGAAACACTTATAAACTTAAATAAATCTGAATTATATGAAATCAAACTTAGCAAAAATAATAGGTAATGTAGCATTTGTTGCCTTGTTATTTTTATTTTCTGGTCAAATGCAAGCACAAACAGGCTGGCATCCAATCATTGGTGTAAAAGGTGGCTTGAATGTAGATAATTTCAACGCACCTATTTTGGGGTCTAATATTGGTGCATACTTTGCAATGGAGAAAGCCGATGTATGGGGCGTAGGCTTAGAGGCATTCTACGCACAAAGACATTGGCAGACACTGAATAACGACCAGCCACGTCTTGTTACTTATTTGGAAGTTCCCTTGTATGTAAATTATTTCTTTTTGAGAAAATACACAACCATTCGTCCAAAAATTGTGTTAGGTCCAAGCTTTAACTTCTTGTTAGAAGATTCAGATAAACCTAAAAATGTGCAAAATGCAGAAGCTGCAAATTTTGAATTTGCAGGTATTTTTGGCTTAGGTTTCAACAAAGACTTGACAAAAGACGGACATATCACCATGTTCTTCGATGCTCGTTATATGCATGGCTTTACTTCTATTACTGAAAAAGAAAATGGCGTAAGTGTTGATATCAACAGAACTTTGCGTTTCCACGCAGGCGTAGGTTTCTCTTTGACAGGTGGCAGAAAGAAAAAATAATTTTCGCAATCAAAAATAAAAATTGCATTTATCTTAGAATAGGTATTGTTTTATACAATACCTATTTTTATTTTTGCCCTCTCAAAGTGCTAACTAATTTATAAAAATTAGTTCTTAGTAAAACTTAGAGATATTGTAACTTATTTTAAAAAGAACACAAGACAATGACAACAATAACGACAAAAAATTATGTACAATATGGCTGTGGCTTATCTGCACCAAAGGAGTGGACAAATTTCGATGTATCGCCAACATTAAGGATTCAAAAAACACCTATTATTGGTTCTATTTTAAAAAGTAGGTTGAATACTACTTTTCCTTCCAATGTATTATATGGAGATATTATTAAAGGTTTGCCTATTGACGAAAATTCATGCGACGGATTATATTGTTCTCATACTTTGGAACACCTATCACTTCAAGATTTTAGGCAAGCATTAAAAAATTCTTTTAAAATAGTAAAAAAAGGTGGTATCTTTCGGTGCGTTGTTCCAGATTTGGAATTCTCAGCACGTTTGTATATAAATGAGCTTGACAAGGGAAATAATGTGGCAAGTTTGGATTTTATAAATGAAACATTGTTAGGAATAAAAGTAAGACCAAGAGGACTGAAAGGTTTTATTAATTCATTTTTTGGTAACTCACATCATCTCTGGATGTGGGACAGCAAATCCCTTTCGGAAGAACTCAAAAATGCAGGGTTTAGCAATATTAGACGCTGTCTGTTCAATGATTGCGAAGACCAAATGTTTAAATATGTTGAAGACATGAGTAGGTTTGAACACGCAGTTGCTATAGAATGTAGGAAGTAAAATAGCTCAATAAGTTGTCGGGTATTTTCATGGTTCGACAAATGAGATTTATTTTTAGAAAAATAATAAACTTAACTTACTGTTACTTTGAAAAAAATAGAAATTTGGATAACCTCCCAAAACACCGAAAAAAACTATTGGGCAGATATATGGACTTATAGAGAGTTATTCTATATTTTGTCGTGGCGAGATTTAAAGGTACGATACAAACAAACAGCTTTAGGAGTCTTGTGGAGTGTAATTAGACCTTTGCTGACTACGCTTATCTTTACGGTCTTTGGCACTATCAATAAACTACCCAGCGAAGGAGTAGCCCCTTATGCCATTATGGTCTATGTAGCCATGTTGCCATGGCAATTTTTTGCCAATGCCCTCTCCGAGTCGAGCAATAGTTTGGTAGGCAATGCCAATTTAATATCAAAAGTCTATTTCCCTCGTATTATTATTCCTGCAAGTGCAGTAGTAACAAGTTTTGTAGATTTTTTAATTTCGGCAGGTATTTTAGTCCTCTTGTTTGTTTGGTATCAATTTATTCCAAGTTGGCATATCATTTTTTTGCCTTTTTTGCTCTTTATAGCTTTTATTGCAGCCTTTGGTTGTGGTTTGTATTTGACAGCACTCAATGTAAAATATCGAGATTTTCGATACATTATTCCGTTTATCGTACAGTTTGGCTTGTATGTTTCGCCTGTAGCTTTCAGCAGTAGTATGATACCCGAAGAATGGCGTTGGCTGTATTCACTCAACCCGATGGTAGGTGTCATCGATGGTTTTCGTTGGGCAGTGATTGGTGATGTGAGTGCTTTTTCTATAGTTAGTTTTGCTATTTCCATTGCTATTTGTTTGGTTATTTTGGCATTAAGTATCAGGTATTTCAGAAAAACTGAAAAAACTTTTGCAGATTTGATATAGTAAGTGGTTAAACCCAATTATCCGACACCTTTGAGGTGTCGGATAATTCTGATAATCAGATACATAGACACTAAAAAACTGTCGATTATTTAAGTCTAACTACTTATGACTGTTGGTGTTTTCGTTTTGTTGTAAGTTGTGGTGGAAATTTATGAGATTCGTTTTTGAATAACCATAGCCGTATAAAACATTAATAACTTTTTTTGACTTCAAAAAATATGCAGAGTTTTCAGAAAAACTTAGTAGGTTTGCTTATCGTTTTTGACAACTCATTACCAAATTATCAAACAGTTTTTTATGCACATCATAGCCATTATACCTGCCCGTTATGCCTCCAGTCGGTTTCCTGCCAAAGTTTTGGCAGACATCAAGGGCAAAACAATGATTCGTCGTGTGTACGAGCAAACGAAAAAAGCTCGCCACATAGCAGAAGTTTATGTAGCCACAGACCACGAAGCCATAGCAGCCGAAGTGCAAAATTTTGGCGGTAAGTGTGTGATGACCAGCCCCAATCATCAGAGTGGAACAGACCGTTGTTTTGAGGCTCTTACTCAAATCCAAGCCATGAGCAACCAAAAAATAGACTATGTTATCAACGTGCAAGGCGATGAGCCTTTTATTCAGCCCGACCAAATAGACAGAATAGCCGAGACATTGATAGCAAGAAAACGAAAAGGAGAAGAGAAAATAGAGTTGGCAACAATGATACTTAAAGTTCAAAGTGTAGAGGATTTGGCTAACAACAGTGAGGTTTTTGTTACGTTCAATACTATCAAAGAAGCCTTATATTTTAGTCGTTTTCCTATTCCTTACCAACAAAAAGTACCCAAAGAAAAATGGTTGGATACGCACACCTATTACAAGCACGTGGGTATCTATGCGTATATGGCGGAAGTTTTGGAAGAAATTACTGCTACCTCCCCATCTACATTAGAAAAATGTGAATCTCTGGAACAATTACGATGGTTGGAACATGGCTACACAATCCAATTAGTGGAAACCGAAACTGACAGCTACTGCATAGACACGCCAGAGGATTTGGAAAGGGTGCTGAAAATGTTTTGATAAGCCAAAATTTTAAGATTATTTTTGTAACTTTGTAATTCAGTAAATACATAGGAAAATGATTGCGGAAAAGACACTAAATCAAACATTGCACATAGCAAAATCTTCGAAAAAAGATGAGTTCTATACCCAACTTTCCGATATTGAAAGTGAATTACAACACTATAAAGAACACTTTAAAGGCAAGGTCGTTTTTTGTAATTGTGATGACCCAAGAAATAGTAATTTTTTCAATTATTTTGCTTATAATTTCGAAAGTTTAGGATTAAAAAAACTATTAACAACTTGCTATAAAAATCAAGAGAAAGATTTATTTATTCAAGAAGGTTTTGGTCATGCGGTATTCCTTGAATATACAGGCAATAAAAATGATAACAAAGTTGCAGAGGTAGTAGAAATTGGGATTAAATCACTCAAAGGAGATGGTGATTTTCGTAGTCAAGAATCTATTGAATTGTTGAAACAGGCTGATATTGTTGTTACAAATCCACCTTTTTCGTTATTTAGAGAATATGTAGAGCAGTTGGTAAAATATCAAAAAAAATTTCTAATCATTGGTAACATTAATGCAATCACCTACAAAGAAATATTTAAACTAATCAAAGAAAATAAGGCTTGGTTAGGAATAAATATGGGCAGAGGAATTTCGGGGTTTATAGTTCCTGCCCACTACGAATTGTATGGCACAGAAACTCGTATTGATAATTCAGGTAACAGAATAATCTCACCAAATAATTGTTTGTGGCTAACAAATTTGGATACTTCCAAACGACATGAGGATATTATGCTAACTAAAACCTATTACGGAAACGAAAGTCAATACCCCAAATTTGACAATTATGATGCCATTAATGTAGATAAAACCAAAGATATACCTATGGATTACAAGGGTGTTATGGGGGTACCAATTACTTTTTTGCATAAGCTGAATCCTGAACAATTTGAAGTAATCAAATTTAGAAAAGGAAATGATGGTAAGGACTTATCAATCGATGGGAAGTGCCCATATTTTAGAATTTTAATCAAAAATAAAAAATTATAAAAAAACAAATGAAGAAAAAGCAAACAGACCGACTAAGGATTGAAAAAGTAAGAGGTCAGGGACCAAAAGAAATATTTGGAAAGAATGCCCAAAAACACGACAAGTCAGTAAATAATTTTTCAAAGGCTATTTTTGAAATCTTGAAAAAAGATTTTCCTACGCTTGAATTCCGTTTTAGAAATAGTATTACGAAAAAAGAAATAAACAAAAAACTTAACTCAGTTGATTCAAGATTGGGCGTAACCATTTTTGTAGCAAAAGCCTCAATCAAACCTGATGGTGGAATTATTGAAGTTAAAGATAAAGATGAAAAATGGCGTATTGTTTTAGTATGTGAAGCCAAACATCAAGGCAAAGATATTGAAAATATTAGCAAAGGGATTTTAGTTGGTAAAAAGAAAAACCAAGAATTAATGGTAGCAGGAAATGCCATTGAACGTTGTCACAAGAACATCAATGAAATAAGAAACATAATGATTGATGAAAAGCATTTTCCTTATATTTTGTTTTTGCAAGGTTCGAATTTTCTCACAGAACCAATAACAGTAACGAAACCTGATGGAACAGAAGTTATTTTGAAACATGATGTAGGTTCTTTGAATAGAATTGATAGATTGACTTCTTCTAATTACAGTTTACCAATCAATCAAAATAGTTGTGAAAATATATTTATTACCATTGATGGAAAATCTGTTATGTTACAAGTAATATCAATTTACACAAACCCAACTGAATGGACTATAAATGAAATGTTGCCAATAATGATGAATATTTCGACAACCTCTTTAAGAATTATTGGACTGATTTGATAGAAAGCTAATTATACTACGCATTATCTCAAACATTCGCCTGAAGGCGAATATACTGAATGACTTATGACTTTTCGAAACTATTTTTTTGTTGTATGTTTGGCGTGGTTAGCAGCCCACTTGCCCACAAAAAGTGTGGCTCATACTACCCTTCGTTCAGAAATCTTTACGTTGGTAGATGCTCAACGCCAACCTGTGGAGAAGGTCTATGTAAATTGTCGCAACATTGTATTTTTGACAGTAGGCAACAAAGCAAGGATAGATTTTCAGGGTTTGGAAATTCAAAGCGAAGACGCCAGCGTATTGGTTACATACATAGCAAGAGAACGAAAAATTGAGATAATTCCCCTCGCCGACAAGGTGGTGTTGCAAATCTACGACAGGTTTCTGAAAAAATTGATAGATACCATAGAATTGGAGGCTACCATTATGCCCATTCCTGCCATTACAGTCAAAAATAATACGCCCAAACCTCGCAAAGACCAACTTATTTTTAGTATCAAGATAGAAAACGACAAAAAATTTTCGGTCATAGCACCCCAAGATGACGAAATTTTGTGCAGTTCTCTCATTTATTTTATGAACAGTACAGGCAAATATGTGGCAGAGAAAAAAATTTTTTTGACCAAAAAAGCCAAAAACGAATACCTCTTGCAAGTGCCTATGCAGCTTGACTCGGACTACAACCGAGTGATTGTATTTTTATCAGACTTTATTCGGATAAATTACAAAAAACAACGCACTTCTTTCTCCCACGATTTTAGCGAAACACTGAATCTGAATTAGATAGGAATCTTAGAGGGTGTTCAAAAACCTATAAGGTTTTTAAAACCTTATAGGTTTGATTCTTGATAATGAGGTAGTTGCAAAAACCTATTTTCATAGGAAATGACTTTTTCAGGAAGTTTTGAACAAAAGCAAAGTTTTGTTCAAACTTGTTATTCCTCCTCTATCTCCACTCTTTTGATAGACACACTATCAATTTTGTCGCCTTGCCTTATATCGTCTAAGACAGTTTCGCCTTTGGTCAGTTTGCCAAAACAGGTATGATTTCGGTCTAAATGAGCAGTATTGTCGCGGCTGTGGCAGATAAAAAACTGTGAGCCTCCTGTATTTCGTCCTGCGTGTGCCATAGACAATACTCCTCGGTCGTGGTATTGTAAACTGCCTTCCAATTCGCATTTGATAGTGTAACCAGGTCCCCCTCTTCCGTTGCCTAATGGACAGCCACCTTGTATCACAAAATTAGGAATGACGCGATGAAAAGTTAATCCATTATAGAAGCCTTTTTCTATCAGTTCTATAAAGTTTTTTACAGTCAATGGTGCATCATCATTGTAGAGTTCTGCTTCCATTGTGCCTTTTGAGGTCTTAAAAACGGCAAAATAATTGATTTTTTTAGCCATGTTATTGATTGAGTTATAAAATAAATTCTTTAAAAGTGATTTCGGTTACTGCAACCGAAAGTGTATCGGGGTTGTAATCCCCAGCACAGTATTTCCCTGACTTGACAGTGTAGCTTTCCTCCAATGCTATATTTTCTATGTCATTATTTTAGTATCGTCTTAAAAATCTTTCGTTTGCTAATTGCAACATCTGTTTATCCCCTCTATTTTTGCCATAAGCATAGATACAACTGTATTCGTCGATGTCTAATAAAATCTTTATACGGCGTGCTTTCTCAGCCCCGTTACAGTTCCTTGTTGCCAATCTGCCTGTGCAAACTTCTTTTTGTACTTCTAATTCGCTGGCAATGAGCCGAATATGTAGTTGATTACACCAACTCTCTAACCACAAAGAAGGTGTAGGCGTAACTACCACCACCTCGTGTTCCTGTTTCAAATGCCACAAAAGTTTTTCGTAGGCTTGTGGTTTTAGGAGTTGAGGCAATTTATAGAGAGAAAATTCATTAGCAACTTTTTCCAATTTTTCTATAGGAACTCCACCAAAATAAAGAGCAATTAGCTTGCGTCTTGCTCGTTGGTTAGAGATGAAACCTAATTTTTTAAAAAGCCAAATGGGTGCATATTGAAAAAAAGTCCAATATTTTTTTGCCTCTTTTTTGCAAAAGAAACGAATAAACTCCGATAAGGTGTCTTTTTTGGTCAATGTACCATCAAAATCAAACAGAACCAAGACTTTGCTGGTGGGGGCAGTGCAGGGCTGCTCATCGGGTTGTCGCTGTGCTAACAAGGTTGTAGTCAAGTTGGTTTAGTATGCAAAGATAATGAATAATTGTGTGGTACACAAACAAGTATCATTCTATTTTCAACAACTCCACCAACAACAGCAGCCTGTCTTGCACTGCAATAGTTTCTATGCCCAAAACCGCAGCGTAGAGTGCCTGCTCTGCCTGATGAGGTGCTACACCAAATTCAAAAGTGAGGTTGTTGGCTGTTATTTTAAGTTGGTTATTTTGCAAAGTAGCCTTTGCAATTTCGGTTTCGTTGCGTTTTACTTTTGCAGTATTTTTGTCCTTGTCAATTTTTATCTCAAAAGGATTGTTATTTTCCTCATTATCACTAATTTTGACTTTTTCAGCATTAATTTTTACCTTCCATTTCAGGTTGCCTTCTGCGGTGCGGAGTTTAAAACCTTCTTCTTTGTATTTGATTTCGGCTATGATAGTGCCGTTGCTTTCAGCTTTTCGTTTGTCGTCTTTTCTGCGATGCACCCAAATTGTCTGGTTTTCATAACGGATAACAGCCTTGTCGTTTTCAGACTCTATGGTGGCAAACACGCCGCCATTGCGGTTGATAGTCAATAGCAATGCCGTTGTTTGGGCTGTTTCGGTGGACTTGGGCTGCGTTTCCTGTTGATTAGCAGGGGCGTTGTTTTGTTGGGTTTCTTGGGCAGTTGGCTGTTTGTTGCAAGCTACCAAAGCCACCAAAAAATAAATACCGAATAGTAGATTTTTCATTTTGCAAAAAAAGTTGGTTTATCTTTCACGAATGTATAACTTTTTACTATCTTTTTCAGTATTATTGTTAATATTAATCCAATTTTATAGTTTTGTTTTCTATTTTTTTCATAACATTGTGATTTTACAAAATAAAAGCACAACTTTGTTTAATTGCCTTTGGTAGCTATGCTTTCATTGTACGAACAACTTTTTATGACTGCCCCCGAAAAACTTTGTGTCCTCAATTCGCAGGGCATGGTTTTGTCGGTCAATACGTCGTTTTGTGCTTTGTTAGCTTGTGAAGTGGCAGATGTAGTGGGCAAAGAGTTTACAGATTTTGTTACGCCGTCTTACCATACTTCTCTCAAAAGCCATTTGGCAGACAAGCAATGTGATAATTTTTTGCTTACCCTTCGCCACAAAGGTAAAGCCATAAATTGCTATTGGCATCACCAACATATTAACAATTTTATTTATGCCAAGTGCAGCCACGAATTTATTTTTTCGGCTCATCATACCAATTTATTAGAAAACAATACTTCGCTTGACCATATTATCAACAAGCAAGTTTTAGACGATGGCATCTGGGATTGGAATTTGGAGAAGGGGACTATGTATTATTCGCCGCGTTGGAAAGAAATTATGGGCTATACTGACGATGAACTGTATAATGATGTAACGACTTGGCAAAATATCATTCACGAGGAAGACCTGAAAACTACGCTGCAACTCATAAAAGACTATAACACAGGGCAAGTGCCTACCTTTGAGGTGTTGCAACGCTATTACCACAAAAATAACAGCACAGTATATGTCTATTGTCGAGCCACGCATTTCAAAAACGAGGCGGGGCAGGTGGTGCGTATGGTGGGCGTGGTCAATGACATTACGCCTATCAAATTGGCGGAGGAAAAACTCCGCAAAAGTGAAACTATTTTGAGCAAGGCACAAGAAATAGCCAAAATGGGAAGTTGGGAGTGGAACACCATAGACAATAAAATTGTTTGGTCAGAACAACTGTATAAACTCTTAGGCTATACTCCCAATGAATTTGAGCCAACTGATTCAAGTTTTTTGCAAGTGATTCACCCCGACGACAGGGCAGAAACTATGAAAATTGTTTGGAGTTATATTCGCAATAAAAAAGCAGGGTTTATAGAATGTAGAGTTTTGCGAAAAGACAAGCAAGAAATTTTGATACGTTGCGAAGGGCAGATAGAATACAATTCGTTGAAGGTGATGACCAGAGTAATTGGCGTGGTGTGGGACATTACGGAGCAGAAAAAAGCCCAAGATGAATTGGTAAAAGCAAAAGAAGTAGCCGAAGCCTCTGTGCATATCAAAGAACAGTTTATCTCTACGATGAGCCACGAAATTCGGACTCCAATGAATGCCGTAATTGGTATGACGAGTTTGCTCTTGCAAGAAAATCCTCAACCTCACCAAACTGAATATTTGAGTGTTTTGCAGTCGGCAGCCAAAAATTTATTGCTGTTGATTAACGATATTTTGGATTTTTCTAAGATAGAGGCAGGCAAAATTGTATTCGAACAAATAGATTTTAGTTTGCCTGAAGTGGTTAAAAATATTGCCAATATTTACCAATACAACGCCAAAGAAAAAGGAATTATCTTAAAAACCGACTTAGATTCTGCTATTCCTTACCTCATTGGCGACCCCACCAAACTAACCCAAGTGCTTACGAATTTGGTGAGTAATGCCATTAAATTTACAAGCAAAGGCACTGTTACAATGATTGCCAACTTAGTGAACGAAAAGCAAAACGAGGTGCAAGTGGAGTTTAGTGTGCAAGACACAGGCATAGGAATTCCGCCTGAAAGAATTAACAATATTTTTGAGAGTTTTACGCAAGCCACTGCCGAAACCACACGCAAATATGGCGGTACAGGGCTTGGGCTGACTATTTCCCAAAATTTGGTGGAGTTGCAAGGCGGAAAATTACAAGTGCAATCGAAAGTAGGCGAGGGTTCTACGTTTTATTTTACCCTGCCCTACCAACGCAGCAGCCTTACGCACATACCCAACACGATGCAAGATAGTCTGACTGCCCTGCCCGAAGACTTGCAAGGCGTAAAAGTATTGGTAGCCGAAGACAACGATGCCAACCGTTTTGTGATAAGCCGTTTCTTTAACAAGTGGAAAGTAAGCTATGATTTTGCAGAAAATGGGCAAGAGGCAATTCAAAAAGTGCAACAACGCAGCTACGATATGATTTTTATGGACTTGCACATGCCCATCATAGACGGCTACGAAGCCACCAAAACCATAAGAGAACTACCTGCCGAAGACGACTATTTTAAACAGTTGCCTATTATAGCCTTGACTGCCTCTGTACTGAGTGCAGGGAGGTTTAAGTTGGAAACCATAGGTATCAATGAGTTTTTGATGAAACCTTTTGAGCCACAAGTTTTATATAGAATCATAGCAAAATATTCGCAAAAGCAGCAAACAAAATTTACCATCATTGATACTCCGCTTGCTACACAAGAAACAAGCAACTATGCTACTGAAACTGTGCAGCGTATAAACTTTGCTAATTTTGAAAAAATAACAATGGGAGAAAGCAGTTTTGGACGTGAACTGTTGCAACTTTATATTAAACAAATGGCTGATTATGTGCAGGAAATGAATCTATTAGTGGCAGAAAGCAAAGCTACCGAAATTCATTCGCTAAACCACAAAATAAAATCCACGATGATGATATTGTCTTTAGAAAATCTGTACCAACAGCAGCACAAACTGGGAGATTTTGTAACCGAAAAAAGCGGAGAAACAGCCCGACAACACGAAATAGTCAAACAGATGTCGCTGAAAGTGAAGGACTTGTTAGAAGAAAAATTGCAAACTATGCACGAGTAGATTAAAGCTTAAAAGCACTTTTGCGAGGAGGGAGTTGTAAAATTTACAAAGATGCTATGAAATAATATTTTTTAGTATCTTTGTATGCGATACAAACTAAAAAATATAAAACTACGCTGTAATGGTACAAAAAATACACTTGCAAAACTTTAAAAACCATAAAGACACACAAATAAGTTTAGGAAACTTGACTTTATTGTGTGGACAGAATGGTGTGGGCAAATCGTCAATGATACAAAGCTTATTGCTATTACGTCAAACTTACCAAAAAGAACAACTTAACAAAGGTTTGAGTTTAAACAAACCTTTATGTTATGTTGGTAATGGCAAAGATGCTTTGTTTCAACTTGCAAAAAAAAATGATAAAATAGGAATAGAATTGATAGCTGAGAATAAAATATTGAAATGGAGTTTTGATGTTCAAAATAAATCTACAAAAGATTTTTTAGACCTTGCAAGCAACAACAAGTTAAATACAAGTGAAACATTTAACATCATTAAAGATAATTTCGCTACATTCTCCTTGTTTAATAGTGATTTTCAGTATATCAGTGCAGCAAGAGAAGCTAAATATGAGTCGAATGATTATGTAGTAGATAGCGAAAAGCAATTATCTGTAATGGAGGGACGTGCAGAATTAACGGCTCACTTTTTATACAAATACCAAAATGAAAATGTAACAGACGTATTGCTACATCCTAATTATAGAGAAAATACTACGTTGCTTTTTCAAGTTACGGCGTGGGAAAAAGAGATTAGTAAAGGAATTCAAGTTCACCCTAAAAAAGTGGGTGGTGGCTATGAAATCAAATACAGATTTGATAGTTCAGATAAGCAAACAAAAAAAGAAGACGGTTTTTCCTCTAAAAATGTAGGTTTTGGTATTTCCTATTCTTTGCCAATTATTGTGGCAATTTTGTACGCCAAAAAAGGTAGTTTAATCATTATTGAAAATCCCGAAGCACACTTGCACCCCTACGGACAAGCTAAATTAGCTGAATTATTGTGTATTGCAGCCCAAGCAGGTATTCAAATTATTATAGAAACACATTCTGACCATATTCTTAATGGTGTATTAGTGCAGTGCAAAAAATTTGAAACAGAACATAAAGGGATTGATAGAAATAATGTAAAGATTTGGTATTTTGAGAGAGAGGAAGAAACACGTGCAGCAAAAGCAATGGAGGTTGAGGTTTCTGAAAATGGTAAGATATATAAAGCACCCGTTGGTTTTTTTGACCAATTTGGTAAAGATTTAAGATATTTAATGAAAAATAATCATAGAGAGAGCAATGGATAAATTTCATATTTACTTACATTTTCCTAAAAATATAGATGAATACGTCCACACTGTAAAAGACGTTGATAATTTCTTAGAAGAGTTAGCCATACTTATTATGAGGGCAGATTGTGAAAAAGGTACAGAACTTTATTATGACGGAGCAAATTTAGATGTTTTTGCAGAAAACATTAAGGTAGTGGCTGATTGTGATGAGGCTTACGATTTTCAAAGTCCAGATTTAAGAGTTTATCAGTTGTTAGAAAAAGCAAAAGATACTACATTAAAACCTTCTTTTAGCATAAACGAACATACCTATTATGGTCTGTGGAATTTTGATAATAGAGAATTGTCTAACAATTTTTCGGATATTTTTAAGGAAATAACCGAAAGAAAACTTGTTAGTGCTGATAAAACCAATGAAAAATATTTACTCATCAACATACTTACACACCCACAATTTAACCGCAATTTTATTTCTACTTTCAAAGATAGTAGTTTAGAAAGTAAGCTAAGTTTACCTCAATTTGTTGTTATTGACTATGCTACAGATTTTCAAAGTTTGGAAGAATGGTTTGAAAAAAACAGGCTTACAAGAAATTACACTTTTGACGATAATAGACATATAGAGGAACACAAAGATTATAGACCTGATAAATCTCCTCTTTTAAATGGAGATAAAAAACACGCAGCAAGTTTGTTATTAAAGGCTATTGGAGATAAACGTGCAAAAGCATATCTTATCAACTTTGATGAGAAAAATGAATGTTATATTCGTTTTGAATATGAAAATGATACTCCACAAAATCAATACCACGCCTATCATTTAGTTCATAGTAAAAGGAGTGAAAAACCTTATCAAAGAGATGAAAAATCAGAAAAAGAAATCCCTGAAAGAGTTTTAATACTTTTAGAACATCGAAATAAGATAGCAAGAAAGTAGAAATTTTACATTATTTTTCGGTGGCACAATGGACAAGCCTCACCAGTGGCTATCATAGACTACATTAACTTATGGACAGAGCCAAAGCAGACCTGTTTGGTGCTATCAAACCACACTAAATGATGCTTGCGTAAAAAACAAATTGAATTGATAATGAAAAAAAAAATTTTAGTTACAGGAGGTTGCGGTTATATTGGCTCTCACACCATTATAGAACTACTGACCCAAACCAACTTTGAGGTTCTCTCAATAGATAACCTTTCCAATTCGAGTGCAACTACGCTGCAACGGATTCAACAAATTACAGGGCAAACCGTAGCACACCAGACCTTAGACCTTTGCGACAAGGTGGCTGTTGATAACTTTTTTCAACAATACCCTGATTTACAAGGAGTTATACACTTTGCAGCCCTCAAATCTGTACCCGAATCAGTAGCCAATCCTTTGTTGTATTATGAAAATAATATAAATTCGTTGGCTAATTTATTGGCTTGTTGCGAAGAATATAAGGTCAATCATTTTATTTTTTCGTCCTCTTGTTCGGTTTACGGCAGTGTGCAGCAGTTGCCTGTTACAGAAAATACGCCTTTGCAAAAAGCCGAATCTCCCTATGCCTACACCAAACAGATAGGCGAGGAAATGATAAAAGATTTTGTTCGAAATAACCAAATTCAAGCCATAGCTTTGCGGTATTTTAACCCCGTAGGTGCGCATATTTCAGGCTTAAACGGCGAAGACCCTATTAATCCTCCGACCAACTTAGTGCCTGTCATCACCCGCACTGCCATTGGTTTGCAGGAAAAGTTTACAGTTTTTGGTAGTGATTACCCCACCAGAGATGGGTCTGCTTTGCGAGATTATGTTCACGTTACGGACATTGCCCATGCCCATATTTTGGCTCTCAACTACCTCTTAAACCACCAAAATACCACCAATTTTGATATTTTCAACTTAGGTTCGGGCAAAGGCGTAACAGTTTTGGAGGCTATTGAGGCTTTTGTAGCCGTTGCCAAATTGACGCCCAACTACCAAATTGGTAGCAGACGAGCAGGAGATATAGCAGCCATTTACTCCGATACCTCCAAAAGTGAAAAGATATTAGGCTGGACACCAAAACTTGGTATTAAAGAGATGATGGAGTCGGCGTGGAAGTGGCAGCAGGAGTGTGCGAAAAAGTAAAAATGTCCAAAAACAGCAAATTAAATGTTCAAATACGTACAAGTTTAGGAAAGAAGTTTGTATTTTTTATTTGCAACTAACTGATAATCAATTAGTTGTTTTTATTGGCATAAGATTAGTAATCTATTTAATGTCTTGTAAGAAGACAAAAACTCAAAACATTAAATAGAAAGAGCCATGAACTCATCAAAATATATTTTCGCTGTATTGTTTATTCTTAGCACTTTTATTAGTGCTGCTGCCAATCCGAAATTGCCAAGAAACAAAACACAAGTGGCGTTGCGGACAGAAATATTGAGCCTCATAGACGAAGATGCTGCTCAAGAAACCGACAGAAATCTTACTTTTGCTTTGGCAAAAATAGATACCAATTATTTAGACGAATTAATTGCTGAAAATGCAGACCAAGAACAAAACACAGTTTTAGACCAAGTTTCGATGCAAGCTACACCAGCAAACGCAGTTAAAATGGAAAACTTGTATGAAACCAACGCCTTGCAAGAAGCTAACAGTCAATTAGTTACAACAAAATTGGTCGTTGATAAAAATTTTTTGCAAACCATGATAGAGGCAAATGCTGCCCATGTTGCAAGTAATAACTTAGAGAAATAATAACTTCTTATCTTTTTTTAAGTAAATACAAACCTATTAAGTTTCAAGAACTTGGTAGGTTTTTGTTATTAATAGAGAAGATTGTAATATTAAAACTCTAAATTGATTCAAACCCTTTTTAAAACATTTAAAATTTCTTGCATACTATTTTCTTTGTTTTTACATTTGGTAAAACCAATTTTTTCAACACATAGACCAAATGAAAATCATTATTCCTATGGCGGGACGTGGCACACGCCTACGCCCTCATACGCTAACCGTACCCAAACCCCTCCTGCCTATTGCGGGTAAGCCTATTGTGCAGAGATTAGTAGAAGACATTGTAGAGGTTTGCAACGAACCTGTGGAGGAAATAGCCTTCATCATTGGTGATTTTGGCGAACAAGTAGAGAAAGACCTCTTGGCAGTAGCCAAAAAAGTAGGCTCGCAAGGCAAAATTTATTATCAAGACAAACCTCTTGGCACTGCTCACGCCATTTTGTGTGCCAAAGAGTCGCTAAGTGGCAATGTGGTGGTGGCTTTTGCCGATACTTTGTTTAAGGCTGATTTCAAATTAGACAAAAAACACGAAGGTATGATTTGGGTAGAAAAAGTGCAAAATCCTTCATCTTATGGTGTGATTAAGACCGACAAAGAAGGTTTTATCACTGATTTTGTAGAAAAACCAACTGAGTTTGTATCCGATTTGGCTATTATTGGTATTTATTATTTCAAAGATGGCGAATACCTCCGCAGAGAATTGCAGTATTTGCTCGACAACGACATCAAGGACAAAGGCGAATACCAACTGACCAATGCCCTCGAAAATATGAAACGCAAAGGTACAAAATTTGTACCAGGCAAAATAACAGAATGGCTCGACTGTGGCAACAAAGACACCACTGTTTTCACTAATCAACGCTATTTGGAATACATTAAAGACACGAAATTGGTAGCCGACTCTGCAAAAATTGTCAATTCGACTATTATTCACCCTGTTTACATAGGCGAAAATGTAGAAATTCACAATGCCGTAGTAGGTCCTCATGTTTCTATTGGCGACAACAGCAAAGTAAAAAATTCAGTCATTCAAAACAGCATTGTGCAACAAAATACGCAAATAGAAAATGCCAACCTCAAAAATTCTATGATAGGTAGCCACGTAAAATACAAAAAAGAGGCTGCTGATGTGAGCATAGGAGATTACAATGTGGTGTGTTAGATTTAGTTGTGCATGGTGTGAAATGTACCACAGTCTTTAGGCTCTTCCCATAAATAGTCATATCAAAAATCCTTAGAGGGTGTCCGAAGGTCAAAAATTTTGAATTTTTATAAAATATAACCTATTGAAAATCAATTATTTATATTTTTTATTTTTTCGTTTTTTAGACCTTTGGTCAGTTTCTTTTATATTTTTTTAAAGGAGGTTTTCATAGACTGTAGATTTATTTATTGGAATTCCTGCAAAGGAGTTCAAAAGTAACATCTCCGTAAAATATTAGTTCTAAGTTATCCTGTTACTTAATAGGTTTTAAACCACTTAATATTTATTAGAACTGAAAAAATCTTTAGAATTTTCAGAGAATCAAAAACTAAAAAATGAAACAACTATTTTACAAACTATTGATGGTCGGTTTAGTGTCAATGGTATGGTCTTGCCAGCCGAAAGACGACCCAAAACCCAGCACCACAGGCAGAGACGACAACATGGCACTAGGCAATCCTTCGAGAGCTGCTAGGGATGCCAATAACTATTTGATGGTGAAACCGCAATTTGCCCTTTCCTACAACAGCAATAAATCAACTGCCAACTGGGTATCGTGGCACCTAAACGCAGCATGGAAAGGTGGGGCTATACGCCAAGACGATTTCCTTCCTGACCCTGATTTGCTTTCGAATTGGTATGCTGTTAAAAAATCTGATTATAATGATACAGGTTTTGATAGAGGGCATCTCTGCCCATCAGACGATAGAGATGGGTCGCAAACAGACAACTCTGCCACTTTTCTGATGACTAACATTGTACCACAAGCACCTGACCACAACCGCAAAACTTGGCGGTTATTAGAAGAATATTGCCGTAAATTGGTAACAGAAGGCAACGAACTATATATCATTGCTGGTACTTATGGCAGTGGGGGTATAGGCAGTGCAAACAATGGTGCGGTGGTACGGACAATAGAAGATGGAAAAATTACTGTGCCTTCAAGGCTGTGGAAAGTGATTTTGGTTTTGCCAAACGGCAGCAACGACCTCAGCCGTATCAATACATCGACAAGAGTAATTGCTGTTGATATACCAAATACACAAGATGCAGCAGAAAAAAAATGGTATGAATACAGAGTTACAACAAACTCCATTGAAAGCAAAACAACTTATAATTTCTTTGATAAATTACCAACAGATGTACAAGACGCCATAGAAGGTAAAACAGACAGGGTGCAAATAGAGTAATAATGGATTTGTTTAGTTGCCTTCAAGCAGACGACTTCGCACACAGCTAACACTGATTAAACTGATTTTTGCAGATAAAAAAATAAAAAAATCAGTGTTTTATCCATAAAATCAGTGTTGTCTGTGTGCAAAAGACGTTATAGCTTTCCCAACTAAACAAGTCCGATAAAAAAAAATAGAAAAATTTTTGTAAATAAAAAAAACTTTATACCTTTGCAGAAGAAAATAGAAACACAGTTTTTTTATCCTTGTCTGCTCAGTTCGTCTAGGGGTTAGGACGTGTCCCTTTCACGGACAAAACACGGGTTCGATTCCCGTACCGAGTACAAAAAATTGTGTTTTATTTTCTGTTTTGCTCAGTTCGTCTAGGGGTTAGGACGTGTCCCTTTCACGGACAAAACACGGGTTCGATTCCCGTACCGAGTACGAAATAGGCTACTTAAAAGGTTGCCTATTTTTTTTATACAGTTTGTACCTTCTATTTGCTCATCAACACTTTTATTTTCTGCGTACCAATATCTTTCTATACCAAATTTTCTATTTTTGCCCACTTACAGGTTATTGATTAACAAGGAATTATCGAAATAAAAAAAAACTAAGAAAAAGTTATATATTTGCTTTTGCAAATTCTAAAAATTTATGCAGAGGCTATACACATTTTGGAGTTTTTTTGTTTTGGCAGCAAGTTTTTTGCTCATTTTCCCCGCCTTATTTGTTGTTATTCAGCGTAAGGTGTGGCACCACCATACTTATATACTACACAAAATTTGGGCGTGGCTCTTTTTTCGATTTTCTTTTTTGCCTCTCCGCATTAGTCATGAAGGTAAATTGCACTCCAATCAACCTTATATTTATTGCCCCAATCATACTTCTTACCTCGATATTCCTGCGGTAAGTTATGCTGTACCATATTTTTTTAAGTTTGTAGGCAAAAATGACCTCGCCAATGTGCCTTTGTTTGGACAAATGTTTCGCAAGGTACATATAGGCGTGGATAGGAGCAAACTCCGCAGCCGTTATGACGCGTTGCAACAAGCAGCCCAAGCCTTGCAAGAAGGATATAGTTTGCTTATCTATCCCGAAGGTGGGCTTTCACCCAAAGCTCCCGAATTGTTGCCTTTTAAAGACGGAGCTTTTCGGTTGGCTATCGAAAATAAAATTCCCATTGTACCTATTTCTCTTCTTACCAACTATAAAATTCTACCAGACCAACAGCCTCTTCTCCTTTACAGACATGAAGTACGCATCACAGTTCACGCACCTATCAGCACTGCTCATCTCACCTTAGACGACCTACCTCAACTCAAAAAACAAACTGCCGAGGTTATTCGCAGGAGCTTAGAAATTTAACTTTTTTAGACAATTTGATAAATGGTTTTTCTATCCACAAATAATAGAGATAAGCAACCAAAATTGCAATTAAAATAGCAAAAACCACCCATAAAGTTCTTAATAGTGGATTTTGAATGAAAGAAAAAGACTGATAAATTAACCGTTGCCCAACAGGGGCATGAACCAAATAGAGAGAATAAGAAATTGTACCCAAAAAATTGCTTATTCGATTGTCTATATTGAGCCATAAAACACAAGCCACTACAAATAAACTTGGTGGCAAAGTTTGTAAAGGTAGTTTAGTAGTGGCAACAAAGATAGTCGAAAGAAGAAAAATAACAAACTCCTTGTAACTGAAATGGTCGATGTAATAGAGAAAAAGGATAATTCCAATTAAAAATATTTCGCCATAGTAAAAGACAGTGTAAGAATTTGGTGTAAGATAAGCCAGCAATAAGAATAAAAATAGCGTGCAATAGCAAATTATTTTGTTTTGATTGGTAAATAAATTGTACGTTAGCCCTATCAAAATATAAAATTGAAACTCTATTTCCAAAGTCCAATACATCAAACTAAACCAATCATAAGCAAAATACCAATTCATATAAAACAAGTGGGCTAACAATTTTCCTATTTCAAATGTGGCTGGTTCTACTTTGTAGCTTGGTAAAAATATGATTATCAACACAATAGAAAATAATCTAAACCAATAAGGAGGGTCTAAGCGAATGGCACGTTTAAAAAGATAGGAAAAAAAATGCCTGATTTGGTATTGGTTTTGGTGCAAAGCATAGGGAATGATAAAAGCCGAAATGGTAAAAAAAATGTAAACTCCCACATAACCCAAGCCGTGTAATAACCATAAAAAATTATCACTTTTTAGGTACATTTCCCCACCCACACTTCGCACACCTATCAAATGCTGAAAACAGACTAACATACTTGCTAATCCTCGCAAAAAAGTGATGGTTGGAATATGCTTTGTCATGTAGTGTTATGTAGTTTCATTGAAAACTCTAAATTTTTTTGCTAATATTTTTCATTTCTTACTTTTTTCATTAACTTTCAAGCTAAGTACACAACTCAAACAACCAACAAAACCACACAACGCCAGTTTGATTGCCTTAAACCTTGTAAGGTTTTAAAAACCTTACAAGGTTTAAGGTAAAACAAATTGGTGTGGTGTGGCTACTTTTATTTCTATGTTACGATTTTGCCTTTCAAAAACCTATTGGGTCTTCGCCTGTTGGGTCGGCTTTTTGTTCTGTTGCCTTGCCTTTCGGTCTGCGGCACAAGCCCCCGCCGCCGCCTTGTCTTCGGGTGGTTCTCACGACCATTTGGTAGAACCTATGACCGACAACGAACTCCATTTGATTGCCCAATACCGCAAAACTGCCGAAAGATACTTAAGCATAAATGATGCCAATGAAGCTACTAAATACCTAAATAAAATTGCTTACCTCTACTGGGAAAAAGGTCATTCGCCTGATGCCATTCGCATGTTCCAGCAATCATTGAAACTGACTGAACAAGTGGGCAACCTCAATGGCGTGGCTATGCTCCACAACAATATTGCCATGATACACTCCGACAACGAAAACTATGAGTCGGCTGCCGATAATTTTCGCAAGACGTTGGAGATTAGGAAAAAGACCAAACAAAAACTTGGCGTAGTTTCTTCTTTAATCAATCTTGCCAATATGTACGGCAATATGAAAAACCATACAGCAGCTTTAAGTACATTGGAGGAGGCTTTGCCCCTTGCCCAAGAACTGAATGACGAAAGGCTAATGGCAAATTGCTATGGAGCTTTGGCTCAAAACCACCAAAAAGCAGGCAATGCCGAAAAATCCATTTATTACTTTAAATATTATGCAGCCTTTGAGCAAAGGTTGCAAGATGCCGAACTTCGCCAAAAAGAGGAGCAAGCAAAGGCTAAGATGAACGAAATGACGATGCACACCGAAGAAATGGAGAAAGAAAAAGTAGCAAAGGAATTGGAATTGAAAGCAAAAGCAGATTCGTTGAAAAAAATAGATGCAGCCCTGCATAGTTTGGAGGAAAGAGCAGCAAAAGAGGCAAAAACCAAACAAATGCAGATAGATTTGCTCAATCAGGCAGAAAAAATAAAGGAATTGAGCCTGAAAGACAAAGATAACCAACTGACGAATGAAATGTATTTTCGGTACATGATGTTGGTTTTGTTGGCAATGTTGGTGGTCTTTGCCGTATTTTTTTATCGGAGTTACAAGCAAAAACAAAAAGACCACGCCAAATTAGAGGAGCAAAACGGGGCTATTTTACGGCAGTCGGAGGAGTTGGCTGCTCAACGAGATAATATAGAAATGCAGCGTGGGCAGTTGCTCGGTGCTTTTGAGGAAATCAGCCACGTCAATACCAAAATTACGGGCAGTATCAACTACGCCAAACGGATACAACAAGCCATGTTACCCGATGCCGAAGATTTTGCTTTGCTTTTCTCCGAATCTTTCATTTTGTTTAAGCCACGCGACATTGTAAGTGGCGACTATTATTGGTTTACAGAAATCAAAACCGAAAAAACTATTACGCATACGCCCACTGTTACCCCTATGCAAACCGCAACCACGATACAACACGACTATGATTTTTATATGCCCGCAAAGCAAGTCGCAATTTCGCAACAGCCTGTGCAAGAGGTCGTTACGGTTACAAAACAGTTGGTAACGGCAGCGGACTGCACAGGGCATGGCGTGCCTGGGGCTTTGCTCACCATGATAGCCTTGAATATGCTTAATGACATTGTTACTGTACAGCACATTACCGAAGCCGACCTGATACTCAACGAGTTACACAAGGGCATACGCAAGGCATTGAAACAAGACGAAACCGAAAATCGTGATGGTATGGACATGGCTCTTTGCGTAATAGACAAAGAAAACAAAACTTTGGAGTTTGCAGGGGCAAAAAATCCTTTGTTTTATTTCCAAAACAACGAGCTGCACACTGTCAAGGGAGATATGCACCCCATTGGTGGGCTGCAAAAGGAAACTCAACGGATTTTTCAGAAACATCTGATAGACATTTCGCAACCTACCACAGTTTATATTTTTTCTGATGGCTATGCAGACCAATTTGGTGGGGCTGATGATAGGAAATTTACTATCAAAAAATTTAAGGATTTGCTCACAGCCAACTACCAACAAGAGGCAAATGCCCAAAAATTGTTGTTCGACCAGACCATAGAAAAGTGGAAGGGCAGGCAGTCGCAATTAGACGATATTTTGGTGATGGGTTTTAAAGTTACTTAAACCAAATTGGTTTAGAGATACAACTTGCAGAATTTGGAATTTTTGTGTTATATTGAGTAATTTGTAAATCACATCATTGCAACAAAGTAACATAAAAATTTGCTCTTTAAATGAACAAAATGACTACCGAACTAACAGATTTATTACAAAAACTACAGGCTTCAGAAATTAATCTCCAAGTAAATAACGAGGAACTTCAAGCTGCTGTTGAGGAATTAGCCACTATGAACGAGGAGTTCTACGCCCTCAATGATGAGTTAGAAGCAAAAAATGAAGAATTAGAAAAATTATCTTTACTGGCTCGTTATACGCATGAATTAGTCATTATTACAGACAAACATCAACAAATAGAGTGGGTCAATGAGGCTTTTGAGAAATTAACAGGTTATACCCTGTACGAAGTAAAAGGGAAAAAGCCGAGTTTTTTGCAGGGCAAAGACACCAATCCTGAACATATCCGCAACTTACGTGAAGGGATTCTACGCAAAGAGCCTTTTCAGCAAGAAATTTTGAATTATGGCAAGCGAGGCAATGAATACTGGCTGTTAATTAGTATCACGCCCGTTTTTGATGCAGAGGGGAATATACAAAAATTTGTAGCCGTAGAGTTGGATATGACTTCTCAAAAAGAGCAAGAAAGACGATTGAATGAATTGAATACACAAAATACTTCTTTGCAGCAATTTTCTTATATTGTATCACACAATTTGCGGTCAAATGTAGCCAATTTATTAGGGCTAACCGAATTGATAAAAGACGAAACTTCATACAGCGAAGACTTGCAAGGCTACCTCCAACTATTGACAAAAACAGTAAAAGGACTTGACAATACCATAACAGACCTCAACGAGATTTTGCATTTGCGAAACGATATTAACAAAGTGTATAGGCAATTCAGGTGGGCAGAATTAGTGGAGGAGGTACAAGAAGAATTGTTGCCACAAATAGTGGCAAAAAAAGTTGATTTTCAGTACGTAATCACACACGAAACTATAAAAACGGTAAAGTCATATTGCAAAAGTATTGTAATAAATTTGGTAAGCAATGCCATCAAGTACAGTAGTCCCGCAAGAAAACCTATTATTTCAGTAAAAATAACGCAAATAGCCCCCAAACAACACCAAATAACTGTGCAAGACAATGGTTTGGGAATAGATTTAGATAAATATGGAGCCAATCTTTTTGGTATGTATAAAAGGTTTCATACCGAACAAGAAGGCAAAGGCTTGGGTTTGTATATTGTCAAAAACCAAGTAGATATTTTAGGTGGTGCTATCAGCATAGCAAGCGAGGTAAATGAAGGCAGCACTTTTACAGTCGTTTTGCCCAGCCACTGATTATTTCTCTGGGCAACTTTTGCATCTTTTGCCTTTTTTATATTTTTTGCAACAATCTTTTTTCCTGCAAGTCCATACGCAAGCACAAGTTTCTACACTTAGAATTTCGGCTTGGAAAGGCAACTTTTCCTGACCTGCCACAACTATTTGATTTTGTTGCATAATTTATTGATGATTGAAATATTCTCAAAAGTATAGCCTATTTAGAACTAATCCAAATAATTTTTAAACTAATTTAGAATTTTTCTAAATTAGTTTTGTGTAAGTTTTCTATTGCTTCTCCACCTTGCAAAATCAATTTTTTTGGTAACTTTGCAAAAATTTTCAACAGCTATTTGATTATGCAAAGCAATTCTACTACTCTTTTTGACAGTTTTTCTCCACTAAACAAACGTATTTACCTCATCAGGCATGGCGAAACCGAATTTAATAAATTGGGTTTGGTGCAAGGCAGTGGCGTAGATGCAGTATTGAACGAAAAAGGCTGGCAACAAGCCCAATGTTTTCATGAAGCATACCGCCACGTGAAATTTGACAAAGTTTATACTTCTGCTTTGCGGCGAACTCACCAAACAGTTCATTTGTTTCTAAAAAATGGCTTATCTTGGGAGATTTTGAAAGGGCTAAACGAAATTAGCTGGGGCAGCAAAGAAGGCAAGCCACTCACCAAACAAGATGACGATAAGCACTTTGCTATGCTCGAAGGCTGGCGAAATGGCGAACTATATCTCAAATCTGAAGGCGGAGAAAGCCCCTTAGATGTGCAGCTTCGCCAAAAAAGAGCTTTGACCCACATCATGAACCAAAGCCACGAACAAACTATCTTAATTTGTATGCATGGCAGGGCAATGAAAATATTTTTAAGTTTACTTACAGGCACAGACCTCTGCCACATGGATACATACGAACACAACAACTTGTCTTTGTATGTTTTGGACTACAAAAACCATAAATTTGAGATAAAAATAAAAGACGACAGGCAACACCTCATCAATATAACTGAACCCAAACCTATTTCTTTGCACAAAATTTTTGTGGAGGATTTCGCAACTATGGCAATGTAAGGAGTTATAAAAAAGAGTTTTTTAGCTTTATTAGCAAAGTTTTTAAAATTATGAAAAAACTTTTCTTACTCCTCTTTCTCTTATGTTTGCTCACCGTAGCTTACATTTCGTTCAACCGTTTGTTTCCGAAAGAGGAATTTAACGCCATTTTTCTCATTCCCGAAGATGCCGTGTATATCTTAGAAACAGACGAGCCTATCAAGGCATGGCGGGAGGTAAGTGGCAGTAAATTGTGGAAACATCTCCGCAAACAGCCTTATTTTAACGAACTGACCAACAGTGCCGATGAACTCTACCAAATTATAGAGGCTAATCCTGCTGTTTTTCAACTCATAGGCACACGCACAGTTGCCATTTCTGCTCACGTCTATCAGCCCAAAACTTACGATTTTTTGTATTTGATAGATTTGGAAAATGCAGCCAAATTGCAAGTAGTACAAGGCTATTTGGAGCATATTCCGCTAAAAAATTACACCATTAAACAACGCACTTTTAAAAACCAATCTATTACCGAATTTGTCAATACCAAAGACAACAGTAGTATTTTTGTTTCCTTTATTGGCAATTTTTTGTTGTGTTCTTTCCAAAAAAAGTTGATAGAAGACGCCATTACCCAAAAAGACCAGCCGACTATTGCCCTCAATCCAAAATTTACAGAAATAAACAACTTGGCGGGTACAACAGGCTTGTTTCGGTTGTATATGCAATATGCCTACATAGACGAGTATATGCAGTGTTACCTCCAAAATCAAGACCAATACATCAATTCGTTGAGCAAATCCCTGATGTATTCAGGTGCAAACTTTAGGTTTGAAGAAGATGGCAACGTGCTGAATCTGAAAGGCTACACCAATATCAACGACTCTGCTAATTCTTTTGTGAAGGCATTGCTGTTGTCGGGTCGTGGACAACTGAAAGCACAGGCCGTTATTCCCCAACGGACTGCGTTTTACTTTTCTTTGAGTTGTGCAGATTACGACACTTTTTTTAGCAATTTTGAAAACACCTTACAAGCCAGCAACGAGTGGGATGAATACAAGGCAAACATAGAAAAAGCCGAAAAATTTTTGAATATCAGCGTAAAAAAGAACTTCATCGATTGGATAGGGCAAGAAATAACCGTTGTGCAGACCCAACCCAAAGGTTTGGGCAAAGACAATGAATTGGCTTTGATTTTCAAGGCAAAAAACATAGACCTTGCCAAAGAAAACCTGCACTACATAGCCGAGCAAGTCCGCAAACGTACTCCTGTCAAATTCAGAGAGTTGGATTACAACGGATACAAGATTGGCTATCTTTCGGTCAAAGGTTTTTTCAGGCTTTTTTTGGGTAGTTTTTTTGAAAAATTAGAAAAACCTTACTTTACAGTCATAGAGGATTATGTTATTTTTAGCAACCACCCCCAAACTATCAAAAACATTATCAATGATTATGTGGCGGGCAACACCCTTGCAAAAAGTCCTGAATTTGAGGAGTTTATAGATAAATTTAAGGAGGCTTCCAACGTATTTGTCTATACCAAAACGCCAATTCTGAAAACTACACTCAAAAATTATGTTTCTGCCCAAACTTGGCAACAACTTAATACCAATCAACCTTACATTGCTTGTTTCCAACAGATTGGTTTTCAGTTAAGTGCCGAAAATGATGTATTTGCTACGCAATTCTCCTCTACTTTTACTGATGATTTCAGCAAACTCAATCCTTTGCCACCTGCCCCTGTACCTGTATTAGACTCGGCTGCTTTACCTGAACCTCCCGAAATAGAATTGGAAGACTTGGGGGCAGATGTATATGAGGAAAAATTTCCAAATGGCAAGATTAAAATAGAGGCAAAAATCAAAAACGGCAAAAAACATGGCTATTACACCGAATATTTTGCAAATGGAGAGAAAAAAGTAAAAGGTGAATATGCCAACGACCTCCGTCATGGCACTTGGCGGTATTATGACGAATACGGCACAGTACTCCGCAAACGGGAGTTTGAGAATGGCGTGGAGGTAAGGGATTAGTCATAGAAAATTGCGTGCAAGGATTTTTAAAACCATAATTCTGGTGGTATTTCCAAGCAAATGACTTGTGTGCCTCCACCCCAAAAATAACTATTGGCAGGGCTTGTAGCCACTGCCAAAGTTATTTCTCCCTAAAAGTTATTTTTCCCTAAAAGGTATTTTCCCTAAAAGGTATTTTTCACTCTATTTTTTCACCCTACTTTGCTCCATTTCAGAGCCGCCTGTTTGTCTGCTTTGCAGGGCTTGTCCTTTGCTAAACCGCCAAGAAAAAGAGAAGGTAAGCACCCGACTATCTAAAATGCTATAATATTTTGCGTTGGCATTGTTGATGGCTATGATGTCGCCACCAGGTCTTACAGTCCAGAATACATCATTCAACACCATTTTGAGTGTGCCTTTTTCTTTCAAAATCTTTTTCTGCAAACCTATTCTTATCCTGCCAAAAGGTTTGGTGATGAATTGGGCGTAATAAATAGCCGATTGGTAAGTGCCACCTATTTCTGAACTCCAACCCTTGCCCATCTGAAATTGATTGGTAATGTTACAAGAATAAAAAGTTCCTCGGTTGTCTAAAACTTGGTTGTAAATCACTGTTTCGAAGTGCATATTGGTAGCTTCCAAATAAAAGGGAATAGTCCACCATTTGGTAGGTTGCAAGCTGCCGTTGATAGAAAGCCCTATGTTGGTTTGCTTGCCTATGTTGTTGGGGCGACTGTAAAAAACGTTTTTAGAAATTTCTATACTCTCCGCAATCATATTGTCAATTATACTGTAAGACAAGGTAGTTGTGATTTTGTTTTTGTAGGTGTGTATCAACTCAAAATTATTGGAAAAAGTGGGTTGCAAAAACGGATTGCCTGCATAAATAGTAAATCTGTCTAAGGGATAGCTAAACGGATTCATGTCTTGGTAGTTGGGTCTTTCTATGCGTCTGCCATAAGAAAAGCCGAGTTGGTGCGTGTCTGTCGTGTCCAATTTGTAGGCGAGGTACAATGTAGGGAACAAATTGGTGTAGTTGCGTTGGAAAGTGGAGTCTTTTCTGCCATTGAGGTTGCCATATTGCAAGCCGTCTATGTTGGTGTTTTCCATTCGCAAGCCCGACTGCAAGGTGAGTTTGCCAAATTCTTTGTTAAAATTGACATAGGCAGCATTGATATTTTCTTTGTAGTCAAAAGAATTGGTGAGTTCTCTGCTGGGGGTGCTGATTCCGTTGCGAATATTAGAAAAATTGGCAACATTGGTCGTATTTACCAAACTCGATTTTGCCCCAATTTCTATGTTTCCACCTTTTTTGAGGGTTTGGTTGTAGTCTATTTTTGCTGTTTTAATCGTGATAGCCGAAGGCAGGTTGCCTCGCAATTCGTCTTGGGTTTTGGGAAGCCCGTCGGAGAAAAACGTAGCATTTTGTAAATCTTGGCGGGTGTTAAAATCGTAAGCAATGTAGTCGAAATTGGCTGTAATTTCTTTGCCTGTACTTCCAAATTTATGATTAAAGTTCAAATTGGCAGTGCCATTGCTCATTTTTTCGTGGTTGATACTTGTCGTGTTGATTAAGGAATCTATTTCTCCTTTGCTATTTTTCATCGTGGCTTTGTTAGGTGCAGAAGTCAAAGAAGGTGTATAAAAACCATTGGCTACAAAGCCCAGCGTGGTGTTTTTGCTCAGGTAATAGTCTATTCCCAAACGCAAATTAGCACTTTCTGTTTGTCTTTTAATGAAGGTATTTTGCCTAAAACTCGATGCCAAATTGCCGTTAGGTTGCAAATAATTTCTTTCTATTACCAAATCTTGGTAGCTGTTGTCGTTGTTATAGCTGATGTTGCTAAATATATTCACTTTGTTGATTCGGTAGTTGAGGTTTGCCGAATTGTTGCTACGCGAATAAAAGCCTTGCCCTGCCGACAAATTGATACCGCCATTTAAACCTTTGACTGTTGTTTTTTTGAGCCTGATGTTTATGACTCCTGCATTGCCTGCTGCATCATACTTGGCGGGCGGATTGGTCATCAGTTCTATGCTTTCTATGGAACTCGAAGGCAAACTACGCAAATAATTGGCGAGGGCATCGGCAGAGAGGTAGGTTGGTTTGTCATCGACAAAAACCACCACGCCGCCCTTGCCTTTGAGCCGAATAGCCCCGTCTGTTTCTACCTGCACGCCGGGTGATTTTTCCAAAACTTCTAAGGCATTAGTCCCTGCATTACCAATCAGGGCATCAGGATTAACCACTGTACGGTCTATTTTTCTCTCCGCAAAAGGTTTGGTATAGGTAACAGTAACCTCCTGCAAAGTAGATTCAGGCGTAAGGGCAACAGGAGGAAGTTGCAAAGTTTGGGCTGCGACTAACTCCAAAGGACTGCTTGTATATTTTTTGAAACCAATGTAAGAAATGGCAAGGTAATAGGTGTTTGGTGGCAAATTTTCAAATTCAAAATTGCCGTTGTCTTCTGTTACCACCACTTTTACCAGCACAGAGTCTTTGGCTTTGTGCAAAGCAATGTTGGCAAAAGGCAAGGGCTTTTGGTCTTGGTCTAAAACCTGCCCTTTCAAAGTAGCTTTGCCTTGTTGGGCAAAAGCAGCCGTAGCCATTGCCCACAACAGCAGGCAATAGGTAAAAAATAGTTTGTTTTTCATACGTTTTTGTGAGTTTTTTTAAGCAGTAATGTGTGTTTCGGTTTCTCAAAACCGAAACCACTTTAAAAATCTACGATTTGTTTCGTATGACAAAGGTGTACGAAAGAAATCGTAATTACAAATTTATTTACGATTATTTTCGTAGGTTGATTAAAATGTTGTTTGCAAGCTATGTAAAGATGTTATCTTTCGAAAAAGATGACATCTTTACAGCTTGCAAACAACTACCATGAACAAATTAAAAAACTATGCAATAGATTTTGGTAAAAAGTGAAAGTCGTTTTTAATGTTTTTTAAAGAAAATGAGTTAATGCTGTCCACAAAAGACTTTAGTAAAAATCATTGGAACAAAGTTAAATAAGGGGGGGGAATTTGGTTTGTCAAATCCTGCTAATTTCGCAACTAATAAAAATAAAAAGAGGTGGTAATAGAAAACTTTATAAAATTTTTATACTTTTAAGGCATTAATTTAAACTGTTTATTTTATACAAAACAACATGAATTTTCCACCAAATCTTCGTTACACCAAAGAACATGAATGGGTACGTATGGAAAAAGACGTAGCCTACATCGGGATTACAGACTTTGCTCAAGGTGAGCTGGGCGACATTGTCTATGTCGATATCAACACACTTGGGCAAGAAGTTGCAGAAGGCGAAATTTTTGGCACAGTAGAAGCCGTTAAAACCGTATCTGACCTTTTTATGCCCATTGCTGGTAGTATCGTTGCCGTAAATGAGGCACTCAATATCAATCCTGACTTAGTAAACTCTGACCCATATGGAAAAGGTTGGGTGGTAAAAGTACAGGTGGCGGCGGGTGCAAGTGAAGCTCATTTGCTGTCCAGCACAGATTATCAAGAATTGATTGGAAAATAAACTGTTTCCTTTGAATGATTAAACCTACAAGATTTTTACATCTTGTAGGTTTGTTGTGTTTAAGTAATAAGACAAAATAAAGAAAGTTACCTTTAGGCAACTTTCCTATTTTTTTAATACTTCACAATCCGCATCATCACTCGTCTATTTACCGAAGGGTCTTTGGAAATAGGACGTGAACCTCCGTAGGCTTTGGTTTGCACTCGCAAGGAGGCAATACCTTTGGTCAATAGAAAATTTTTTACGCTATGAATACGGTCTATCGAGAGTTGTAAATTGCTTGCCCTTTGTTTGGGTGTATAGTCGGGTTCGTCGGCTTCGGTGTGTCCTGTAAGTTCTATGGTTACTGTTGGGTTTTTGGTTAAAAAACTCAACAGTTTTTCCATTTCGGGCATACTTTCAGGCTTAATCACATCACTTGCCTTGTCGAAGTTGATACGGACATTTACCGAGTCTTTTAAACCTACTTTTTGCGTACCAAAGATTAACTTAGGCTTTTCTTGCACTTTTTGCACTACTTGGCTGGTGTCTTTGGGTGTAGTCGTTGTTTTCTTTTTGGTAGTTGTCTTATTCGTTGTTTTGTTTGCAGTGGTCGAGCTATTTTTCTTGGGCGTAGTCGATGTTTTCTTAGTTGTTTGGGGTGTGGTTGCAACAGGAGGTTTTTGAGTTTGCTCTATTGGCTTTTCTGCACGCAAAGGATTGTTTATCAACACATTATAAAAATTGAATTGGTTGGGTCCATAACCTTCTACCACGTCTATTTCCTCTATGCCAGCCTCTAATTTAGGAAAAATAAGGTCAAAATTGATGAACTGCCCTCGTTTGGTAAACCACTTTTTTTTGTCGCAAATAGGAATACCTTTGGCAGTTATTAATTTTTTGCGAACAGTTTGGTAAATGCCCTTAATATAGAACTGTTTATTGGCACAAGCCCAACTACTATCATTATAAGGTGCTACATAATTCATCGACACAATAGTATGTTGGTCTGTTATTTCCACTTTGGTAATGTTCAAATAAGGCAAATTTTGCAGCCCAGCTTTGGGGTTTAGCGTAATTTGGCTTTGAGCTTGCCCATAAATTAGGAGCAAAAAAAATAAAAAGTAAGATTTCATTTGTTATTCTTGGCTTAGCAACGGAAGTAAATCTTTTTTGAAAGTCAAATATAAAAAAAATGACTTAAATTCAATACTTTTTCCAAGTTTATAATCAATTAAACGCTAAAAAATTCTTACCAAAGCCATAACTTTTGCAAGGATTGGTGTTTTAAAAATACTTCGAATTTTCTAAGGACTATATCTATCTAAGGACTATATCTATTAGTTTCAGTAAAACAACTGCTATACGCAATTTAAACGCATGGTGTTTACAGCGTAAATTGCGTATAGTAGTCAGTTCTACATCATAAAGAGTATGTAGTGAAATACGTCAAAGATGACTGCACGAATGACAAAACATCACCTCCTTTTCAGGAAACAAGGAATTCTGAATTACCAAATCCTTTCATAACTTAGAATTGTTAAAAATTGTTAGAAAAATTAAAACAATATTTTTTTTTCTTATTTTTTTCTAATTACCTTTGAAACAGAAAACTAACACTTTTTTAATAGTTTTTACCAAACATTCTAAAACTCTAACAAAAAAATGATGAAACGACTATTGCTCAATAGTTTTGCCATCTTCTGCTTGCTGCTCAGTGTATCTGTGGCAGCCTACGCACAAGGCAGGACTATTTCGGGGAAAGTAACCTCGAAAGACGATGGAACACCATTGCCCGGTGTTACGGTCATGGTAAAAGGTACAACAGTAGGCACGCAAACAGACGTAGAGGGTGCTTATAAACTCTCCGTAGGTGATGATGCTAAGATTTTGGTATTTTCTTTTGTGGGTTATACCTCTGTTGAAAGAGAAATTGGTAGTCAAACAAGCATAGATATTATTTTGCAAGAAATAACTACCACTATGAATGAGGTTGTAGTTATTGGCTACGGTACAGCCATTAAACAAGATTTAACTGGTAACATAGCCAAAGTTAGTGCAAAAGATATTCAAAATACACCTACACCAAGTTTTGAACAAGCTATTCAAGGTCGTGCTGCTGGTGTGTCTGTTTCAACAGAAAGTGGTAAAATTGGCGGTGGTGTTCGGATGCGTATTCGTGGTTCTTCTTCTGTATCAGCAGGTAACGAGCCTTTGTACGTGGTAGACGGTGTTATCATTACTTCTGAAAGTCAGAGTGTTACAGAATCTCGTTTGAACCCTTTGGCTGACCTAAACATGAATGATATTGCCTCTATTGATATTTTGAAAGATGCACAAGCAGCAGCCATATACGGCGCACGTGCAGCAAATGGTGTCATTATCATTACGACTAAAAAAGGATTATCAGGCAAAACTAAATTTAATTTAGGCTATCAGCATGGTTGGAGTAGTCCAACAGGCAAGAGAGAATTTGTAAGTACGGCAGATTACGTAAAGTTATTAAGAGAAGCTGGTAAAAATGTAGATGACGAGGCTTTTGCATTAAGTCTTTTGGAAGGGTATTCAGGAGGAAAGTTTGACCCAGCCAATCCTGATAATATACAAAATGTTCCAAATACAAACTGGCAAGACCTTATTTATAGTAAAGATGCAGGCATTTCTCAGTTCGATTTATCTGCACAAGGTGGTAATGACAAGACACAGTTTTTTATTAGTGGACAGCGCAGTTTGCAAAATGGTATTTTGATAGGTAATTCTATGGAAAGATTTACTGGAAGATTTACATTAGACCATAATGTAAGTACCAAATTCAAGATAGGACTTTCTAATCAAATTGCGAATACTTTAACTAAACGTCTGGCTGATGATAATGAATTTAGCTCTCTGATGCAAATCGTAGCTATGCCACCCGTTGCTCCTGTATTTGATGTTGATGGGAATTATTCTAATGACAGAAATGACAAAGCATTATTGCCTTATTACAACCCACTAATCAATACGATTGCCAATCGTTTTGATGCAACAACTTTCCGTAGTATTGGTTCTGCCTACGCATCTTATGAAATAATTAAAGGCTTATCTTTGAAAACAGAATTTTCCTTAGATTACATGAGATTAACAGAAGACCGTTATTGGGGAAGACAAACATTAGAAGGTCGTGATGGTAAAGATGGCGTTGGTGAATTGTCTAATACAGCAGTTGCTAACTATACAACAACAACTTTCTTAAATTACAATAAAGTTTTTGCCGAAAAACATAACCTTTCTTTAACATTGGGTCAAAGTTTTCAAAAATCTACGACTGACACCGATTTATTAGCTGGTCAGAAATTTCCTTCTGATAAATTATCGAAGTTGTCAAGTGCTGCTACAAAAACAGATGCACAAGCTAATAGAACACAATATACGTTTGCATCTTATTTTGCGAGAGCTAACTACAAATTTAATAATCGTTACCTCTTTAGTTTAAGTGGTCGTGTAGATGGTTCTTCACGTTTTGGCGAAAATAGTCGTTATGGTTTCTTCCCTGCTATATCTGCGGGCTGGATTTTATCAGAAGAAACTTTCTTAAAAGAGAATAAGATTGTTAGCTTTTTAAAATTAAGAGCAAGTTATGGTCTTGTAGGTAATGCTGCCATTCCAAACAATCTTCACCAATCATTAGTAGGGTCTGCTTCCGTAACGGTGGGAGGCACAGCAGGCTATGCAGGCACTTCTGGTTTACGTTATATTCAAATAGGAAACCCTAATTTGACTTGGGAAACTACATCACAGGTAGATATTGGTTTGGACTTTGGTATCTTGAAAGACCGTATCACAGGGGAGATAGATTTTTATCAAAAAAATACAAGAGATTTGCTATTACAGAGACCAATTCCAACAACCAGTGGTTTTGCCACACAATGGGCTAATGTAGGTTCATTGAAAAATTATGGTTTTGAATTTGTAATTAATACAGCTAACTTGGTTGGAGATTTGAAATGGAATACCAACTTCAACATAGCTATAAACCGCAATGAAATTACTAGCTTAGGAGCAGATTCTATTCTTGATGTAAGAGGTTCTCGGTATTTGAATGTGGCAAAAGTGGGTCAACCTATTGGTACTTTTTATGGTCGTGAGTATGCAGGCGTAAATCCAGATAATGGAGATGCTTTGTATTACCTGAACAACGGGACAAAAGATGCTAAGGGGAATAGAGCAACTACAAATGACTTTAATCAGGCAAAAGACGCTGTATTAGGCAACCCAAATCCCAATTGGATAGGTGGTTTGACCAATACGTTCAGCTATAAAGGTGTAGAACTTTCATTTTTGTTGCAATGGGTACAAGGTAATCAAATATTCAACGGTGCTGGGGTGTTCATGTCTGCCAATTTTATCTACGAAGATAACCAAACAACAGACCAATTAAAAAGATGGCAAAAACCAGGCGATATTACAGATGTACCTCAATTCAGATTGTATGTAAACAATGGTTCTAATGCCTCAAGTCGTTATTTAACAGATGGTTCTTACCTTCGTTTACGCAATGTTCAGTTGGCTTATAATGTACCTACTAAATGGTTGAGCAAAGCAAAATTGAGCAGTGCAAGAATTTACATTATTGGTCAAAATTTATTGACATTTACTCCTTACAAAGGATGGGATCCAGAAGTAAGTACAGATTACTTGGGTGCTACGACCACCAATTATAATTTGTTTTTGGGCAATGATTTTTATTCTACACCACAAATTAAATCATTTACGGTTGGTGTAAATGTTGGTTTCTAAAAGTATCAAATTTTGTAATAGTTTTTACGGATTTTAATAAAAACTATTACAAATTGAATGATACACTTAAGTATTGCAATACATAACTTCTCTTAAAAATATGTTAAAAAAATATATAAATATAGCAGCATTGTCCACCATTCTTGTTTTGGGTGGTACAAGTTGCGGTGCCGATTTGGAGGTTAAACCTTTTTTAAGTGGCTTACCTAAAGACGTTATCACATCTGAAACAGATGTACAAACAGTGCTTATTGGTGGCTATGAGGCATTAACTTCTACAAATGCCTATGGTTCACGTATGCTGTTAAATGCTGAACTGTTGGGTGCAAGTCTAGCAGAAATTCGCTGGCGTGGAACATTTGACGACCCTCGTCAATTCTCTAATAAATACATATTAGTCAATAATGCTGACGTGGCTGCTATGTGGTTAGCTGCCTACCGAACAATCAATGGGGCTAATTTGGTATTAGAAAATATGGCCTTAGTAAAAGATGAAACAGCAAAGAATAGAATAGAAGGCGAAGCTAAGTTTCTACGTGCCATCATGCACTTTGAGATATTGCGTATATATGGAAAACCATTTATACAAGGTTCAGCGAATAATGATGCCGATAGTGGTGTTCCTATCCAAACTAAAACTAATAATACAGAGCTGTTGAAAAGAAGCACAATCAGTGAGGTATATGCTGTTATTGAAGCAGACTTGAAAGACGCAGAAGCTAAACTACCTGCTTCAAACGGTGTTTATGCGGATAAATCTGTGGCTGCTGCTTTCTTGTCAAGAGTATATCTGCAACAGTACAAATATGCAGAAGCAAGAGATGCTGCCAATAGGGTAATTACTGGCTCACGTAGAACTTTGGCTGCTACTGTTGCTGCGTGCTTTAATAATGCAAAAAACTCTTCTGAAGATTTATTTGCTATCCAATCTAATGCTCAGGATAATGTAAATCAGATGGCAAGTTTCTTTGTTTCAAGACGCGATGTACAATACTTACCAGGTATGTTAAACCAATTCGCCTCTAATGATGCACGTCGTGCTTTGTTCTTTGTTGGTGCAGGTTCACGTACCTTGTCTGGAAAATGGACAGAACAAAATAATGCTGTTCTACCTGTTATACGTCTTGCTGAAATGTATTTAATAAGAGCTGAGGCTAACTTCGCACTAACTACTTCCGTGGGTGCTTCACCTCTTGAAGATATTAACCGCATTCGTCAGCGAGCAAACTTATCAGCCCTTACTTCTCTAACAGTTGATGACATCCGTAGAGAACGTAAGTTGGAATTAATAGCAGAAGGGCATTTAATTCACGATTTGAAACGTTGGAAAGGTGCTGTTACCGGTTTTGACGCTGGTGGTAATACCATTAATTTAAACTATGATGCTCCTGCTTTGGTAGCACCAATACCTCAACGAGAAATGAATGTAAATCCAAATTTGAAACAAAATGCGGGTTACTAAGTAATTTTGTTAGTATGCTTTCCAACAACCTAACACCCTCGTGTTAGGTTGTTTTCATTTAAAAATCTCACTAATTTTGAATTTCAAATCCTGTTAATCTTATAATTCTGTTCCATGTTCACCCAACGAAACCGCCAGACCTTTGCAGCTACACCCGATTTTTTACAGCAAGCACTTATTTTTGCTCAAGAGTTTGAGGTTTGCTGCTTGACTGATGGCAATGCACATTTGTTTACGCACTACCCCCACCAACCTTTTCGCACCTTATTGGCAATAGGGGCAAAGGAATTATTACCAACAAAGCCAGAAAAACTCACACATTTAGAATGGTTGCAAAGTTTTCAAACCCAAGCCCAAGATTATGTTTTTGGCTTTTTGAGCTACGACCTCAAAAATGAAATAGAAAATTTGCAAAGTCAAAACCCTGCTGCTATTCATTTTCCGCCAACTTTTTGGTTTGTTCCTCAACATTTGATTGAATTTGACGAACAACAAATTACTATTTATACTTTTGACAACCCGCAAGTTATTTACCAACAAATTTGTGCTACCAATTTGCCATTGCTTGCTACCAATGCTATACAAAATGGAGAGAAAAATAAAAATAAAACCTTGATAACGTGTAGTTTAACGAAAGAAGATTATATACAAAGCGTAGAACAAATCAAGCAAAACATTAGGGAAGGGGAGGTTTATGAACTGAATTTTTGCTTACATTTTTCTGCCCAACAGAAAATAAGCCCTGTGGCTGCTTATTGGCAATTAAAAACTATTTCGCCTATGCCTTTTGCCTGTTTTTTCAAATACCAAAACCTTTATTTGATAGGGGCTTCGCCTGAAAGATTTTTAAAAAAAGAAGGACAACAAATTATTTCGCAACCCATTAAAGGTACTGTAAAACGTGGCAAAACACCAGAAGAAGACCAACTGTTGCAACAACAACTTAAAAACAGCGAAAAAGAAAGAGCTGAAAACTTAATGATAGTCGACCTTGTTCGCAATGATTTTGCACGAACAGCCCAAACAGGCTCTATCAAAGTAGAGGAGTTATTTGGAATTTATGGTTTTGCCCAAGTCAGCCAAATGATTTCGACAGTGGTGGCAACAGTAGCCTCCCCTACCCTACTCACAACCATTATCAAAAATGCTTTCCCTATGGGCAGTATGACGGGTGCCCCCAAAATAAGGGCTATGCAACTCATAGACCACTACGAAACCCACCAAAGAGGATTGTTTTCAGGTGCAGTAGGCTACTTCACCCCTACTAACGACTTTGATTTGAATGTAGTCATTCGCACCATTTTTTATGATGACCATGCCCAAACTATCAATTTTATGGCGGGCAGTGCCATCACCTATGACTCTGATGCAGCACAAGAATATGAAGAATGTTTGCTCAAAACCCAAGCCATTCGCAAGGTGTTAAATTCGTTAGTAAGCTGTTAAGGGCTTGTTAAACACAATTTTATATTTGGAAAAATAAAAAATTGGTTGCTTTTTTGTTTTATTTTTCAATAAAACCTAACTTTGTATTAGCTTCTATTATCACCTAAAAAAAATTATGAAAATTACCTTGTCAAATTGTTATTTGGCAGCAGCCTTGCGGTTGTTCTTGGCTGTTGTGTTGGTGTTAGGCTTGCAAAATGCGGCTTCTGCCCAAGTAGGAGTCGATGACCCGTTGAAGAAACCTGAAATCTGGAAAAAGTTAGTGTCTAATCCGACTGACACTACTTTGTGGACAAAATACTGTGGCAAGCCACGTAGCAAGATGTCCATTAAGCAATTAGAAGAAGTGAATATGTGGAAACAAGAACTGATGCTTCGCCAGTTGGCAGATGAAGAAGCTGTTATTGGTTTGAACTTGCCTACCGACCAAAGTGATATGTTTATCGATGATGTTGCTTTTGAGGAAATCATGAAACAAATCAATGACGCAAAATCAGGTAAAAAAGGTAAAAAAGATGCAAACGGCAAGGCACAGCGGGTTACACACGCAGAATTGGCAGGTATGGAGGCTATTATTTTGCAAGAGCAAAGTGAGTTAGCTGACCTCAAAACCAATATTCACGCAAACTTTGCTATGATTGAAGAGTATTACAAAGAAATTTTTGCGGAATTTAAGCTGAAATATGTTTACTACATAGAACAGTATCCAAACCGCAAATATAGCGAAGTGAAGTGGGTGGAAGACCAAGAAAAGAAATTGAAAGCCGAAAAAGTAAGGCAAATTCAAGAACTACGCAAAAAATTTGTGGTAGGTGCTGGCAATTAAACTTACAAATTGGTAGATTTTTAAAGAAACTGCCCAAAAAGTCAAAAAAGTAGAAAAAAAGAATATAAATAATTGATTTTCAATAAGTTATATTTTATAAAATTCCATTTTCTTGACTTTTCAAGCAGTTTCTTTTATGTGCTCTTTGAAAACCAAAAATCTTTCAGAGTTATAGAAGAACTAGAAAATCCACAAGCTGATAACTATTGCCATTCCATTATTGCCAAAGCAACAGGGCTGATAGGTGAAAATTATTTGGATAGCATAACCGAAGAACTCAACCACGATTTTGATGTGCTGTATCACTTACATTTCCAATCGTAGAAAACTATGCAGCAGCAATTTATAGCAGATTTAAAGGCAGTTTGCAGTAAGCATAGTTTTACGGAAACAACCCTTGCCAATGATTTACTCTTTGTTTATGAAACACAAGGAATAGACGAGGCAACAGGTTTTGCTAAAATATATACAGTTCTTACCAATACAGAACCAGAAATCAGGCTACTCCTCTATAAATTGCGAACATCACTTAATTTGCTATTTCACAAGTTAAATTTGGGTACATAGTTTTTCTTTTTGCAAAGGTATAAAAAAAGGTGGAATGGAAATAAATAAGTGTGGATTAAAATAATAGCAGTTTCTTGTAAGAAAAATATTAACCTTAAAACTTTGATTAAATAGAATTTAATTTATATTTTTGCATAAAATACGCAAAAGTAAACTTTAAAATCTGTAAAAATATGCTACTTGAATTCTCTATTACCAATTTCCGTTCCATTAAAGACCGCCAAACTTTTTCTATGCTCACGTCTGCGAGAGTAAAAGAAAGACATAATGCAGCTTTTGTATTGGAAAATTACGACAAGATAGAGGTATTGAAAACTGCGGTGCTGTATGGCAAAAATAATGCAGGGAAAAGTAATTTTTTGCAGGCTTTTAGTGCTTTACGGTGGTTGGTTACCACTTCAGATAGTTTTAAGGTAGGAATGACAATTAGAGATAATGATGAGGTCTTTTTATTTGATAAACAAACCTTAAATCAAAATACAATATTTGAAATTGAATTTATTGGAGCTAACAATATTTATTATCAATACGAAGTAGAGTTCTCAGCAAAAGAAATTATTAGAGAAAAGTTATCCTATTACAAGTCCAATGCTAAAAAATTTAAACCTACTGAAGTTTTTAATAGAGAAAAAAATATATTGGGTCATAAAAACTTAAATAAAACAGAAGAGAGTATTCTGGAGATAATTAGACATTCTATGCTTGATAATCAACTAATTTTGTCTTTGTCTGCGACTAAAAGAATTAATGAGCATTTTGAAAATGTGTATTTATTTTTTAGTCAAAAGCTAAAAGTATTCTCATTTGACAGTAATTTTGAAGAAAAAATATTTTCGGATTATACAAAAAAACTATTGGCAGCAAATGAAGGCTATCTTGCTAAAGTAAAAGATTTATTTCAAGCATTAGATGTTGGTATTTTAGAAATCATGATTGAAGAGATAAATCTTGAAAATGTTAAGTTTCCTGATAATATTTCTGAAGAACTTAAAACTGAAATTAAGAATAGACTAATTAAGGAATTTAAATTTAATATTGAATTACAACACCGTTATTTTGACGGTGAGGAAGAGATAGGAACAAAAAATGCACCTCTTGGTATTGAATCGACAGGGACACAAAAATTATTTTCTTTGCTTCCAATTATGATAGATGCCTTTGAAAATGGACATATCCTAATGATTGACGAATTAGACAAAAGCCTTAATCCATATTGGACTAAGTTTCTGATTAAAATGTTTTATAACAACCAATTCAATAAAAATAATACACAGTTAGTATTTGTAAGCCATGACGCTGCCCAAATTCAAGAATTTTTATTTGCCAAAGACCAAATTAATATTATAGATAAAGATTATTTTGGCAAAACAGAAATCAATAATTTTGCTAATTATGCAGGTATTCGCAAAGATATTCCTTTTGACAAGTGGTATCTTTCTGGCAGATTGGGTGGTGTGCCTGTGATTGATACGGATTATATTCAATTTGAAATTGAGAAAAAAAATGGGAAAAAAGCATCTTAAAGAAGGGAAAAATAATTCTTTTTACGAAGATGAAAAAGGAATTAGTGCAGGTGGTGTGTCTGTAATTCCAAGAGGAAAAAAAGCAAAGCAAATTAAAAAAGAGGAAGGAATAATACCTAATCCTAAAATTTTGATTTTATGCGAAGGGCAAACAGAAGTCAATTATTTTAAAGGAATTACTAAAAGTAAAACCTATAAGGATAAAATGGGAGTTGTTTATACTGCTACTGTTAGTGTGCCTATCGTCAAAGTGGGGAACTCTGATAAAAAATATCAATTCAATCAAGCCCAAAACTTAATTTGGTTTGCCATTCGTGTTATTAAAGAAACCCGTAAAAAGACTACTAAAAATAAGGATTTTTTGATTTCTATTGAGGCGTATTTAAGTTCATTTTGTATGGTGGAAGAAGAATATTTGAATAAATTGAAAAACCTTCATACTTCTACGCCAAATGATGATAGGGAGAAAAAAGAAGAATTAAAGAGCAAAATATTTGTTGAAGAAAAAAAACTAAAAGAAAGTAGGCAGCATAAAGAAAAATATTTAAACCTTCTACTAACAGCTACTGATACTAACTCTTATAATCCTTTCGACCAAATTTGGTTGGTATGCGATAATGACGATAACAAAAATGAAAAAGATAGTATTTTTACTAACCTTTTAGCCAAAGCCCAAGAATTTGGCGTTCACATTGCTTATTCCAATCGCCAATTTGAAAATTGGGTTCTACTTCATTTTGAAAAAACATTACATACTTCCAATGCATCTTCATGCAAAAAGGAATGTCCTGCTGATGGTTTGTGTCATTTAGAAAATGATAAAACTGAAAATTGTTTAATTGGTTATTTAAAAGGTAAAAAATACCATAGCAAGTACAAAAAAGGTGATTGGCGAAAAAAAAGCAAAGAAGAAATATCGTTTGAGAAAGAAGAAGAAACAAGTACAAAAGAAGATGAGAAACGTACTAACGAATATTGTTATGAAGGGTTATTTGATGTTTCTGTGCAATTTCATAATTCCAAAGGAGAACTGTGTGATATAAGGAAAGAACAAGAAAAAGTAGTTTTTAACAAAATTCGTACCGCTATTCAAAATGCCGAATGGCTGAGAAATCAACAAGGTAATCCAAAACCTGAAACAGCCACAAATCCATATACAGACGTTGATAAGTTAGTCAAACTATTGATAGGAGTGTAATTTTCTATACAGATTTTGCAACTCTCCCCCCTTTTCCCTACCTTTGTTTTACCCCTTGCAGTTGTAGGCAAGTGCGGATAAACAAATACAATCATGAACATTAAAGTAACACTGCCCGACGGCTCCGTAAGAGAATATCCGCAAGGCACAAGCAGCATGGGCGTTGCCCTCTCCATTTCGGAGGGACTTGCCCGCAACGTATTGGCTGCACAAGTTGATGGTAAAACGGTGGAGGCAAACAAGCCCCTCAACGCCGACTGCTCGGTAAAACTCCTCACATGGAATGATGCAGAAGGAAAACAGGCTTTCTGGCACTCGTCTGCCCACTTGTTAGCCGAAACCTTAGAAGCCCTGTACCCAGGCACAAAGTTTGGCATTGGTCCTGCCATAGAAAATGGTTTTTACTATGACGTGGACTTTGGCGACAAGCCTTTTTCGTCTGACGACTTTGAGAAAGTAGAAACGAAACTATTGGAATTGGCTCGCCAAAAAAATCCCTTTGTTCGCAAAGAAGTGAGCAAAGCCGATGCCATCAGCTACTTCACCAAAAAAGGTGATGAATACAAATTGGAGTTGATAGACGGACTGCAAGACGGAGAAATTACGTTTTATGAGCAGGGCAATTTCACCGATTTATGTCGTGGCGGACACCTACCCGATACGGGTTTTATCAAAGCCGTAAAACTCCTCAATGTGGCGGGGGCTTATTGGCGTGGCGATGAAAAACGCAAGCAATTAACTCGGATTTATGGCATTACGTTTCCGAAAGACAAAGAATTGAAAGATTATTTGACTTTGTTGGAGGAGGCAAAAAAACGTGACCACCGCAAGTTGGGCAAAGAATTAGAACTGTTTGCTTTCTCCGAAAAAGTGGGCATGGGCTTGCCTTTGTGGTTGCCAAAAGGTGCGGTGTTGAGAGATAGATTGGAAAACTTTTTGAAAAAAGCACAAATCAAGGCGGGTTATTTGCAAGTAGTAACGCCACATATTGGCAACAAAAAACTCTATGAAACTTCGGGACACTGGGCAAAATATGGCAAAGATTCATTCCAACCAATTATGACTCCCGAAGAAGGCGAAGTTTTTATGTTGAAACCGATGAATTGCCCGCACCATTGCGAAATTTATAAGACAAAACCACGTTCTTATCGTGATTTGCCTTTGCGGTTGGCGGAGTTTGGCACTGTTTACAGATATGAGCAAAGTGGAGAATTGCACGGATTAACTCGTGTGCGTGGCTTTACACAAGATGATGCACATATTTTTTGCCAGCAAGAACAGGTAAAAGATGAGTTTAAGAAAGTAATTGATTTGGTGTTATTTGTGTTTAGGGCTTTGGGATTTGAAAAATTTACTGCTCAAATTTCTTTGCGTCACCAAACCGAAAGAGAAAAATATATTGGCAACGAAAGTGATTGGGAACAAGCCGAAAGAGATATTATTGAGGCATCGGCAGAAAGAGGTTTGGAAACCGTAATTGCATACGGAGAAGCAGCTTTTTATGGACCTAAACTTGATTTTATGGTTCGTGATGCACTCGGCAGACGTTGGCAACTTGGCACAATTCAGGTAGATTACCAATTACCAAAGAATTTTGAACTCGAATATATTGGCTCTGATAACCAAAAACATAGACCTGTGATGATACATCGGGCGCCGTTTGGTTCTATGGAAAGATTTGTGGCGGTGCTGATAGAAAACTGTGCAGGCAATTTCCCACTCTGGTTAGCACCCGAACAGATTGCGGTGTTGCCAATATCTGAAAAGTACCAAGACTATGCCCAAGAAGTGTTTAACGAACTGCAAGAGGTGGACATCAGAGGCTTTTTGGACAGCAGGGACGAAAAAATTGGTCGCAAAATCCGCGATGCCGAAGTGATGAAAGTGCCTTATATGCTGGTGGTTGGCGAAAAAGAAGCTGCCGAAGGCAAGGTTGCTGTCCGCAAAAAAGGCGAAGGAGATTTGGGCAGCATGACGGTGGAGGAATTTAAGGCTCATTTTAAAGCCGAAATTGCTAAGTTGTTGGTGCAGGTGGCGAAGGCGTAGGGATTGATTTTTATTGCAAACCTTACAAGGGCTTTAAGACCTTGTAAGGTTTTTTTTTGTAAACTTAGCAATTATTTTTTGTACCTTTGCTAACTAAAACCATAAAACTATGTCGTATAGCAAGTTTAAGAAACTCACTCAACTCAACGAAAAGTTGGGCATTAGCTACAAAAACCTTGCTTTTTTGCCCTATTTGACTAAGCAGGAGGTAAGTAAAAAAATATTGGAAGATTTAGCAGATGCTAATATTACTGCCTTGACAACCGAAAAAGCAAAATCAGAGAATATTGTATCTCCTGTATTAAAAGATTTTGTGCGAAGCAATATAGAAGTGATTAGTAGTTTTTCGGGCTTTGAGTTTAATGTAGATAGCAGCCAAAAACTGACAGGCTTTTGTGATTTTATACTCTCAGCAGCAGGCAGACAATTGGAGATTACAGCCCCCATTTTTTGCTTGGTAGAGGCAAAAAATGCTGAAATAGACAAGGGTTTAGCTCAATGCGGGGCAGAAATGTATGCAGCCATGCTTTTCAATGAGCAAAAAAATATTCCACGCAAGGTGATGTATGGCTGTGTTACCAATGCTTTTTCTTGGTGTTTCCTAAAATTAGAAAATAAAGAGTTACAGATAGACCCCAATTATGTAACTTTATCTTTTACGAGACCTCATGAAGTTTTGGCTGTTTTACAGTGGATTTTAGATAGAAGTTTAGCAAATGAATAACCCCCAAAACCAATGGAACTACTCTACATCTGGATAGACAGCTACAAAAACATACACAAGCAGGGCTTTAATTTTAGCCCCAAGCACCGTTTTGACTTTGTGCCTACAAGTTTTGAAAAAGATGCACAAGGCAAAGAAATTGTTACTGGTGGCAACCTCACCTGCACCGAGCATGAGTTTCCTGATAACTTTTTTGGCGAAAGAATTAGCAATGTTACGGCTATTGTGGGCGAAAATGGGAGTGGGAAGAGTAGTTTGTTAAAAATTATAACAGGTTATATGATTGGCAATTTTTTTTTAGCACTAAGAGTTAATAAAGACTTCAGGATTAGTCAAGACTGGGGGATAAATGATATTAATAATTCATTTTCAGATAATGAAATTATTATTATTAGCAAAAATGTTGCTTATATTAATCATTGCAATAACAAGAAAGCACTAAAAGTGATATACCTTGATAAAAAACAACTCTTAGATGCTCAATATTTTTATACTATTTACTCAAATAATAGTATCAATAATACTCAAATAGTCACTCCTTCCTTGAGTGATATTTCTAATAATTATTTTCTCTCAAAACTAAGTTTAAATAACTTACAGATTGATGATACAAGAAAGCAAATGATTTTTTTTTACAAAAATAATGATGTAATTCAAAAAATATTTAATACAAATAACAATAATATTTATTTAAAAATAAAAATAAAAGATGAATTATTTAATGAAAACTATCTTGAAAACATGGAGTATTTTAAAAATGTAACAGATTTTAAAAATATAGAAGATTACTTATCATGTATATATGTTAATTATTTGATAGAAGACACTCTTAGTAATGAGCAAAAATATTCAAATATAATAGAAGAAAATATTCAAGCATTGAAGTTTGAGTCCACCAAAATAAGTGAACAAACTCAAACTATAGAGAACTATATTGCGAAATTCAGGAGTGCCTCTAAGATTAAGTCAAAATTATTACTCTCTTTAAAGTCATTATTAAACTTTGTACGTAAATACAAAAAAACATACTTTAATAAACAAACAATTATACTAAATGTTATAAAAGACATTAATATTGCAGAGGAGTTGTTTAACATGGAAACGGAATTCTTTTTAAACTTTCTTACTTTTTCTTGGACAATAAAAAAAAACAGAAAATATGAGCCATTAGAACTAAGTACAGGAGAAAATAATCTAATTAGCCTTTTTAGTAGACTCTATGATAACTTTTCTTTATTACAATCTCAAAATCTTTATTTAGATGAAGGCACTTTGCTACTCCTCCTCATCGACGAAGGCGAACTTGGCTTGCACCCCCAATGGCAGAAAGAATACCTAAAAAACTTGATAGACGTATTGCCCCAGATTTTTAAAGGCAAAACTATTCAAATTATCCTCACTTCCCATTCTCCGTTTTTGGTTTCGGATTTGCCGAAGGAGAATATTATTTTTTTGGAGAAAGAGAAAAAGAATGAAAAAGAAAAAGGTTTTTGCAAGGTTTCAGACCTAAAAAATCATGCCCAAACTTTTGGGCAAAATATACATACTTTGTTTGCCGATAGTTTTTTTATGGACAAAAACGGGGGACTGATGGGCGAATTTGCAAAAAACAAACTTCAAAAATTAATTGACTACATTAACGATACGCCCAACGAAGTAATTGCAGACGACAAAACAGCACAGCAATACATAGATTTGATAGGAGAACCTATTTTGCAAAGACAATTACAGAAAAAACTGCTTGAAAAACAGACCAAAAACTTAGCAAAATCACAAAAAATAGAACTATTGGAACAACTTTTAGCACAAGCAAAAAATGATAGCCATTAAGCACACCAATTTGTCAGCCATAGCTCAAAATCATTACCAAGCCATTGCCAACTATTTGCCAAACAAAAAGCTGAGTAAAATAAATGGAACAGTTAGCAAAGTTTTTGGCGAAAGCTATGATTTAGAAAAAATTATTTTGGCAAATCCCTCCGAATTAAAGCAATTAGCAGTGGCAGAAAATAAAGGAAAAGTAATTTTCTCTGAAAGTTATTACAGCTATTTGAGTGGAGATTATTTTTATTCTCAACCCAATCAATTTTATCGTGGCAGTGCCATTATTGAAAGTTTGGGCATCAGAGTTTGCCCTTATTGCAATCGAAATTTTATTTACAACCTCAATAAAAAAAGGGCTACTTACCAATTAGACCATTTTTATCCTCAAACAGATTTTCCGTTTTTAGCCCTATCTTTCTATAATTTAATTCCTTCTTGTGTTACTTGCAATGGACTTTTGCAAAAAAATGATAGAGAAATCAAAGTAAATCCTTATGACAGTGATTTTCCTTTTGACAAACTACGTTTCGAACTGAAAATATTAAAACCTGATTTCTATTACAAGCAAGATAGTTTTGATATTGCTTTTGATTTATCGCAACTCAATGCAACACAAAAAGCTGATTTTGAAACTAATATGGAGGTTTTTAGCCTAGCTTTGCATTATAACACACACAAAAGCTATGTTTTAAAACTCATTCAGCAAAATATAACTTATTCAAAGGCTTACATTCAGGAATTAGCCAACCATTTTGTAGGAACTATTTTTGAAAATGCCCAAGAAATTAAAGGCTTTGTCAATGAAAACATAGATACTAACTTCCACCTCCGCCCCCTCTCAAAACTCACCCACGATATTGCCAAAGAATTGGGTTTGGTGTGATAGCAGCCAAATTTAAGGCTCATTTTAAAGCCGAAATTGCAAAACGACTAAGCAAAGAACAAAAGCAAGTGAAAGTTCTTTTGTTGGTTTCAAAAGGCAGATTGTTAATCGCAGATTCAAAATTATTCTATCACACCTTTCAGTTTCTCCAAAACCTGTGGCGAGTGATTAGCATTTTTGAGGTCTTGCCAAATTTCTTTGTAAATTTCCAAAAAAGCACGTTGGCGATTGCCTGAGCCTGTAGTTTGCTTTTTGTACTTTTCTAACAAAGCCTTGCCTTTCTCAAAACGGTTGGAAAAACAGTAAGCAAAAGCCAAACGAATGGTAAAACGGTGTTCCTGCGGGTTGATTTGCAATCCTTCGTTGGCGTTTTTTTCGCAAGCCGACCAGTTTCCGTTCAGCAGTTGGCTGTACGACAAGGCACGCAGCAAAGTAAGCAATTCAGTTCTGTTGTCCTCGTTAGGCTGTTGCGTATAGTGCTTTCTTTTCCAATCCACCAAATTTTGCTGAACAGACTCGGCTTTTTTGTAATCTGCTTTCACAAATTGGTAAAAATCCGCCAAATTTCGCAAGGTTTCCATTTGGTTTAGCTCATCTTTTTGGTCTTTGTAGAGGTTGGCAGCTTTTTGGTAATAGTCCGCCGCCTTGTCATTTTTCAGGGTATAGTAGCAATGGGCAATATAGACCCAATCTGAAGCTAATTCTGCTTTTTGTGGCTCTGTTTTGGGTTGTCGCAAATTAGCAACTTCCTCAAAAATGGGCAGGGCTTTTTCAGTATTTTGCAATTTGGTGTATAAAGTCCTTGCAAAGTTTTTTCTATAAATCAAATAGGCAGTCGAAGGCGTATTTTTGTCTGCTTGTGCCTGAATTTGGGCTGCTTGCTCAAACAAGTTGGCTGCTTTTGCCACATTTGCCGAGTCTTTGTAATAAACTAAGGCAGCTTCGTTGAGGTCGAAGGCATAATCTGTGCTTTGCTCTCCCGCCAAATTACGTTGTGTTTGGGCTGCTTGCTCATAATAATTGCCTGCTTGGGCAAAGTTTTTTTGTTCGTTGGCAGCCAACCCTGCAAAGGTGAGATAAGAACGGAGATTGGTCGTTTGTCCTCTTGCGTTTTTTTCCTCCGTTGCTATTTCTGCATACATTTTTTCGGCTTGTTGGTAGTTTTTCAAACCATAATAAGCATTTGCCAAATCATTTACTGCTATCAAAGTTTCAAGATGTCCATTGCCTTTTATTTTTTTGTAAATGGCTACCACCTGCTCCTGTTTTTCTATTGCTTGGGCATAATTGCGTAAAGCATAATCTGCTTTGGCGTGATTGTCCAAATAAAGTGCGTGGTGAATTTCGCCTTTTCGGTTGGTTTCTTCTATGGCTATGGCTTGGGCAAAATACTTTTTGGCAGTTTCATAATCCTTAACTTTATGGTAAGCCAAACCCAAATAATTGATGCTCGATGTATATTGGGGGTGTTTTTCGCCCAACACATTGCGTTTGAGTTCTATTGATTCTTTGTAGTAAGTGGCAGCTTTGTTTATGTCGCCAGCCTCACTTGCCAAATGTCCCAAATCCTCTAAGGTGCGAAAATAATCCTTGTCGCCCACACCCGACAACTCTTTGCGGAGTGCCAACACTTCCAAATAAATTTTTTCGGCTTCTTTAAAATTACCGTCACGTTGGTAAGTCGTAGCCAAATTGGAAGCCATAATCGTATAATTGATTGTTTTTTCGGCTTTGTTTATTCTTTCTATTACGAGGGCTTTTTCAAAAAATTCGGCTGCTTTGTCATACTTTTTTTGCTCCAAATAAATCAAACCCATGTCGTTGATAGACGTGCCGTAATTTCGGCTGGTTTCGCCAAATATTTTTTTGCGTAATTGAATAGCCTCCAACAAATATTTTTCGGCATCTTCAAACTTATTTTGCCTGATATAATTTACGCCTACGGCGTTGAGGGCTGTGGCATATTCGCGTGAATTTTCAGTTTTTACATCTTTGGTAAGTTGCAAAGCCTTGATATACAACTCATTAGCTTTTTGGTATTTTTGTTGGTCAAAATAAGAGTCGGCTACCTTGCCCAATAGTTTGATATAGCCCTCGTTATTTTCTCCTTCCGATTTTTTGTAAGCCACCAATGCTGCCTCGTACAGCGAATCGGCTTTTGCATATTCTCCTCTATTGTCGTGATAAGTAGCCAAATCCTCCAAACTTTCAGCATATCGCAAGCTGTTTTTTTCCTTGTGTACGGCTACGGCTTGTTCGAGCATAGTTTCAATTCTTTCCTCTCGTTGCTGCATTTGGTTTCGAGCCAACTCTGCAATTTCGGCTTCTCTGGTAGCTTTTAGTGCCTCTGCTTTTGCCTTTTCTTCGTTTTGCACTGCCAAATCATAGTTTTGTTCGGCTGCTATGCGTGCTGCTTTTGCCTCCTCTAAGGCTGCTGCTGTTTTGTCTTTTTCCTCCAACACCTGTTTTTCTCTGCGGCGGGCTAAGGTAAGGCTACGTTCTGCCAACTCCGTTTGCTCCATCGCAATGGCTGCGTGTTCTTCTGCCTCTCTTTTTCGTTGGTTTGCCTTCATAAAAAGGTCTTCTGCCCGCAATTTTTCTTTTTGGGCGGAGGCTGCATTGCTGTCTGCCTTCACTTTTTGCACTTCGGCAAGGTCTTTTTGCTTAGTTGCCTCCTGTCTTGCTTGGTAAGCAAAATAAGAAGAAACTCCTGCAATAATGGCAATTACCGTAACCACGCCACCAAAAATATGCTGTCTTTGGGTAATTTTTTTCTGCAATAGCAAACTTTTTTCGGCTTCGGCTGCTGCTTTTTTGGCTTCCTCCACTGCTTTTTCGGCTGCTATCAAAGATTGTTGCAAGGCATCGGCTTTTTCTTTTTCGAGCCTTATTTCTTTGGCTTGGCGTTGCGTTTCCAGAGCCAATTTTTCTTGCTCTACCACCTCACTGTTCGCAATGTATTCACGTATCAGCGCCGTAGGTGCGGGGTGTTTTTGGTGTTTGTCTGCCTCTTGTAACCAACCTTCGGCTTGTTTGAGTTGGCTACCGTGCAAAAGCATATCCGCAGTTCTGTCCCTGTCGTGCCAATCCGTTGCCCGTTGCGAATATTTGGTGTGGAGTTGCACGTGTTCCCTGTCGGTGTCTAAGGTCGTAAGCAACTCATAAAAAGCCTTTGTAAACTCTTTTTGGTGAAAATCAATCCATTGCACCTCATTTAAAGTGGGCAATTCTTTAAATTTTGCCAAACTGTCGGCATCGAGAGGGGCAAGTAGTAAACTGACAAACCTCTTGTTTAGGCTGGCTGCATAGTTTACTTCGTCTTCGCAAAAAGGCGAATTGATAGATTTGGGCGAAACGACAAACAAAAAATTGTCTGAATTTTCTATGCCCCGATAAATTTCTTTCTGAAAATTAGCACCTGTGGCTATGCTTTCTTGGTCGAACCATGTGGTTTTACCTATCAGTTGCAATTCGTTATTGAGTTTGCGGGCAAAATCTCCGTCATTGCGAGAGTAAGAAATAAACACTTCGCTGCCCAACTGCCCTATTTTGGCTATGCTTTCCTCAATAAATTCGCGATGCAGGGCTATGGGTGGGTGTTGAGTTCGGGAATTGCCTGCACTCAAAAAAGTTTGGGCATTTTGCAAATTGTAACCACGCAACAAAAAAGCACCTTTTTTGTTGTTTCTTTCCCACTTCAAAGCCTGTGTTAAAAAAACCTTGTGTTGGTTGTAATAACTTGCTTCGTCTTGAATTTCACGCAACAAGTCGTTTATATCTCGTTGAAAATCAGTGATTTCTGTTCGGGTTTCACTTGCCTCTTTGTTGTCTGTAAAATTGATGTACTGCAAACCTCGAATTTCATTCGGAAAATTGGCAGGTTTTACCTCCGCTATCAACAGAGGAATTATCCGTTTGTGCAGTTGTGCGGCGTAAGCCAATTCTTTTAAACACCATTCAGACTGAACAGATTGGTGCGAAATGAAAAACAAAAAGTTGTCGGCTTGCTCTATTCCTTTGTTGATGGCAACTTCAAAATCTGCCCCACTTTGAATGTCTTTGTTGTGTAGCCAAGACGTAATGGCGTGTTTTTCGAGTGCCTTTTTGATTTCCTCCCTGAACTTAAAATCCGAAACGTCATAAGAAATAAACACATCAGTCATTAAATTGCTGGCGTTTTTCTTGCTTTCACACACAAATTCGGCTTGCACATCAGAGGGCAAACAAGGAGGTTGGGCTGGTGTAATGAACTCCGTAAGCAACCATTTTTCGGCATCAGTTCTGTCTTTGCCTGTGAGCAAATGTTGGGCTGTTTTTTGGTGCTTCTCCCAATTCAAAGCCTGTTGCAAAATAGAGGTGTGCAACTGCACATAGTCTTTTTGTTGCTCCAAAATACCAATTAACCCCAAAAAAGCCTTGTCGAAATCGTCAAGAGGTGTGGCTTTTTCCCACGAAGTTTCGGAGTCGAGCAGAGTTTCACGACTGTAAATCCAATTAATTTTGGCAAGGGCAGGTGGCAATTTCTCAAAATCAAATCCTTCGACCTGCAAAATAGGAATAATCCTTTTGTTGCGTCGCAAAGCCAATTCTATTTCCAACTTACAATAAGGTGAGGCAACCGCATGAGGAGCTATGATAAAAATAAAGTTGTGTGCCTTCTCTATGCCATCGTCTATTTGTGCCTGATAATCAACGCCTAACGGAATATCATTTTGGTCGAACCATGCTGAATAGCCCTGTGCCAATAGTTTATTGTAAAGTTTGGTAGCAAAAGCCTTAGACTCTTTGCGACCATAAGAAATAAAAACGTCTGTGAAGTTTTGCATAGTTTGCAGAAAAAATTACTTGCGTGGGTAAAGGTAGTAAAAATAATAAAAATAAAAATTTTTCTTGGCTTGTTTTTGCCTTGTTTAAAGGCAAAATCCACACGCCCATGATTTTAAACTTCCCCTACGGAACATTACTTGTGTGGCACTAACCACATTAATTGCTACTTTTGGCTTTTAAAATCACTAACTTTTACAGCTATTTTTTTATCTACGACAGGTTCACCACCTTCCTCGCCTAAATAGGCTTTTATTAAAGTAACCTCATTTTCATTGTTTGGCAACACATAAAACATTGTAGTTCCGCCTGCATAATAACCTGAACAAGCTGAAAGTGCATGGGCAGGAATTTGCAAATCAGCATAAGCTTTTGGGTCTGTTTTGTCCAAATTGCCTTGAATTAATTCGTTATGGGCAGCAAATATTTTATTATCAAATACTAAACCAACAGTACATACTGGTTCTCCATTTGCATCTTTACTGGGGGTAATTTGCCATGAAAACTGTGGAGCTACAGCAAAACTTGTTGCATTGGTGCCATCTGTAGAGTTTTGTGTTTCGTCTTTCTTTTTACAAGAGAAAATAACAAATAGCAAGCATAAATAAGCAATGGTTTTTAAAGATGTCATAAGATATTTGTGTTTAAAGATGATTATTTACAAAATTACTTAAAATTTTATAATAAACAAATCCACGTTTATCGGATAAGGGTTGTAACCTATCCTACGAACAAAGTGAAATTTCTAACCATTGACCCTCACCCCAATTACCATTACATCATCTATTTGTTTTTGCGTGCCTTTCCAATTTTCAAAACTTGTGACTAAGTTTTCTTTTTGGCTTGCCATATCCAATTTGCTGACTGCAAATAACTTTTCTCTTAATTGCTTGACCATAAATTTGCGACCATTTTCGCCAACAAATTGGTCTTGATACCCATCCGAACACAAATAAATTGTCGTTGAGGTTGTTGAGTTTTGGGCTGTATTTGGGCTTAGCGTGATGCGATGGTTGGTAAAAATTCGGTTGGTGTTTTCGTTCATATAAAAACCGCCAATAGGTTTCTTATCGGCTTCGGCTATCCTATTTGCCCTGATATAAGCCTCTGCCAAGTTTATACTCAAAGCCGTTTTGTAATAGCCTGCTGATGAGGTTGCAAATATTTTTACACCTTTTTCATAATATTCTATGGCTTTGGCAAGTTTATTTTGGGTATCATAAACCACTGCCATGTCATTGTAAGTGAAAGCCAAACCAACGACTCTATCTGCCAATTCCAACGCCTTGTAATTGGCATCTAAACTTAGGGAATAATCTCCCAAGGAGAAATACAGAGAGCCTAAACCACGATAAGCCCTTGCCACGCCTGCCCTAAACTTTATTTGCTCCGAAATGGTCAAGGCTTTTTGTATGTAAAGCAACTTTTTTTGGTGCAAGGTATCGTGAGTTTGCGAAAAAGCCTTAAAAAGTCTTAGCACCGCAAAACTATCGGGTTGTGTTTTTTCTAAGCTAACCAAAATGGAAGGTTTTGGCTATCAAACCGTTTTTTACTTTATTCTAATAAAAATTATTAACACTTCTTGTAATATACTTTAGCCCGCAAAATAACTTATTGGTTTTCAACAACTTAATAACATAAATTAAAATCTATGTTGCAAACTTTGCTCATCACAAAAAAACTTTCAAAAAAATTAGCAAAAATTTTGACAACTATCAAAAACTTTCTGAATTTAAGCACTTATTAGCCAGTAGATAATAAATAGCTAACAATTAGCTAACAATTTGTTCACGAGTAAATAGACGCAGCAAATATGCTCACCAAACCAAACCTTACTTTTTGGCAAATCTGGAACATGAGTTTTGGATTTTTAGGTATCCAATTCGGTTTTGCCTTACAAAATGCCAATGTCAGCCGTATTTTCCAATCCCTTGGGGCAGATGTCGACCAAATACCTATTTTGTGGTTGGCAGCCCCTATCACAGGACTTATCATTCAGCCAATTATTGGCTATATGAGTGATAGAACTTGGAGTAGAATAGGTCGCCGCCGTCCTTACTTTTTGGTCGGGGCAATTTTGGCTTCGCTTGCCTTGCTCATCATGCCCAATTCGCCTGCCTTGTGGGTGGCTGCGGGTGTGCTTTGGATTTTAGATGCCTCTATCAATATTTCGATGGAGCCTTTTCGTGCCTTAGTTGCCGATATGTTGCCCAACCACCAACGAGATTTGGGTTTTTCTATCCAAACTTTCTTTATTGGTGTGGGTTCTGTCATTGCCTCTATGTTGCCTTATTTGCTTACCAAAATGGGCGTATCTTCCGAAGTGTCGGGCAACCAAACTATTCCTGAAAGTGTAGAAATTTCGTTTTATTTGGGTGCTTTTGCCTTCATTACTGCCGTAGTCTGGACGGTTATCAAAACCAAAGAATATCCTCCCGAAGAGTTTAAAAAGCAATTTGAGGGAGTTCCCGAATTTAAAGGAGGTTTCAGACATGGTGCATCAGAAATTTGGCACGACTTCAAGGCTATGCCCAAAACAATGGTACAGTTGGCTTTTGTGCAGTTCTTTTCGTGGTTTGCCTTGTTTGCCATGTGGATTTACACCACCGCAGCCGTTACGAGCCACGTCTATGATTTGGCACTGACCAAAGAAAATGTAACCGAACTCAAAACAGTATTGGCACAGGTAGAGCAAGAGGCAACTGCCAAATTTGCCACAGCACCCGACAAAAGTTTCTTTGCCAAACTCTTTGAAGGTGATGCCAAAAGTGCTGCTTTGGGCAAAATAGCTGCTATCAAAGACGACCTTACCACAGCCGAAACCAAACTCAACAACAATGTAGAAAAAGTTACCATTTCGCCACGTATGATTAACTTTTTCAGGGCAGATGCCACCAAAGCCAAATTGCAACCGAACACAGTCAGCCGTTTGGATTTTATGCAAGCCGAATACAACAAAGGTGGCGACTGGGTGGGCGTATGTTTTGCAGTTTACAACGGATTTTCTGCCATCATTGCCCTGTTCATTCCTGTTTTGTCGAGGCGAATGAACAGAAAACTCCTACATTCGTTGGCTTTGGTCATTGGTGGTTTGGGGCTAATTTCTATTTTCTTTATTACCAATGAAAATATGCTTTTAGTTTCTATGTTGGGCGTGGGCATTGTTTGGTCGAGCATCTTAACCATTCCTTACTCCATCTTGTCGGGTGCTTTGCCCCAAGACAAAATGGGAATTTATATGGGTATTTTCAATTTCTTTATTGTCATTCCGCAAATCATAGCGGCGGGCGTATTGGGCTTATTGGTGAAATATCTGTTTGACAACGAAGCCATTTATGCCTTAGTCGTTGGCGGTTTGTCTATGTTTGTGGCTGCTCTGTTGGTGAGTGTGGTAAAAGATAACGCACAACAAGTTGATTCTTAGGTGTTTGTGAGGACAAAAAACTACTTTTACGTTGACAATGGCTTAGGCAGCCCCGTCAAGACCTTGACAATCGTAAATTTCTGTTCAACCATCGGCAGGGCTTGCAGCCACTGCCGAGGTTTCACTACTTTTACGTTGGCAATGGCTTAGGCAGCCCCGTCAAGACCTTGACAATCGTAAAAGTAGTTTTTATACGGACTAAAGTCCGTATCTACAGTTTTTAATTTGCTTTCCCTCCTTTCTGCACCACCACCTTCACATATTGCACGCTGCCATCTATTTGTTGCAAACCTACGACATACAAACCATCGGGCAAAGAACCTAAATTTAAAACCAATTCTTTGTTTTCGTTTAGTGTTGGTTGTTGCAAATTTAGCACCTCCACCCCCAAACTATTGCGAACAGAAATTGCTTGTACTGCACTGCTACCTTCGGGCAACGTGATATACGTAGTGCCTGCGGTGGGATTGGGGTAGGTTTTGATGGTTTCAACAGGTTTGGTTGGTGTACCTATACGCAAAGGACACAAAGGAAAAGCTGGTCGACTAAAAGTTTCTACCGTTTCTAAGGGAGTATTTGGATTACAAGCATTAGAAGCACGACAAGTTACAGTAATTTGGGTAAGGTTGAGTGCAACCCAATCAGCATAGTGGATAGCTATGGAGTTTGTGCCATAATCTGCAATAGCAATATCAGGATGGCTTAACTCCCAATCAAAATCTGTTGCACCTGGGCTAACAGGCGTAATGACCATATAACAGCCCTCTACACGAGTTTGCAAGCCGAGTGTGCGAGGCTCTCCTACCCAAATCCTACGTGTGATAGTCCTCCTAAAAGCATTGCACGCAGCAGAAGTTACAACAGCAGTGATGGTTACAAAACCTCTGGCGGCGGCACTGCTGGCATTGATAGTTATTGCATTCGGATTGGTGGCAGGGCTAAGTGTTACCAAATTATTGGAAGCCGACCACGCTACAACGGCTGGCTGAGGCAAAGCCTTTATTTCATAAACTCCAGCTTGTCCACCAAAACATAAATTAGAGATACCATTCATAGTCATCACAGTTGGCTCGCACAAAGCATTATAACAATCCATAATAGGCAAGGTGGCTGCGGCACGACCTGGCTCCATTTGGCTGAATATGAAGTTGGCGTTGCGATTGGTAAACTGGAGATGCTGTTGGTTAAATTCACCACCAGTGAAGGGACCACCACCAAAACCATTAGGTGTGGTGGGAGCAGTGAAAAATCTGTCTGCCCGACTGCGACTTGGTACTTGGGTAGCATGAAAACGGTTGGCTATAATTTCATCTACAGGCACATCTGCACGAATATCGAGGGCTGAATATTTAGGTACAAAGCAATAATTACGAGCAGATTCGTTAAACCTCTCAAAACCTGCAAACCATATCCAGGCGGGAGTTTGGTAATCTGTCGAACCTTCTACTCTCAAAAAATCTGTCATACCCACGTCTTGTGTGCCGCCTGCCATGCCATCAATAGGCAGCATATCGGCGTGAGAAAACCCACGGGCTGCTATCAAGTCTTGGTCTATTTCTATCCAGCCTCCAAACAAAGACAAGGTAAAATAAATGCCCAAATTATAAATTTTCTTTACTTGACGGTCGGGCAAGCCGCGCATCATCATTTCGGTTGTAATTTTTGCCTTTGCCAACCAAGGAATAGGTTGTATGAAACCTGCATAACGATTGGTTATCAGGTGATTGAATGGGGGTTGCAGCCTTGTGCCACACTCCGAACCATTGGACAAAGCTATGAACTGATAAGGTGCGGGGGCGTTGTCAGGAAAGGTAACCATAGGTCGGTAAGTTTCGTCGAGCCAGCTATTTTTTTGATACAAAATATTGCCTGCTGCTAATGTACCAATAGGCACTGTGCGATAGATAGCCATCTGTGAATTTGCTCTGTTGTCTATCATGTTGGCAATATTGAGTGGTCTTAGCAAAATATCAACTGCATAGACCACAGGGCGAAAGGTTTCTACCAAACTTTGCATAGCTATGGGTACATTTGCCCCGCGGTGTGGGCTGTCGTGGGTGATGAGCATACGCACCTCGTGGTTGTTGTTTGCCTCGCCGTTTCTGCGTTTCTTTTCCATATCTGCCAAACCATAACGGGCTACTAAGCCCCCCATGCTCAAACCCAAGACTACATTCTCCTCTCTAAAAAATGGAACTACCAACTCCTTGCGGGCATTGACCCAGCGGATGACCTCCTGAAATAGTTTGGCATTGCGGGTAATATCGTCTGTGCCATCATTGTAATCTACATAGATAAGGTCATAGTCTGCAATGTCTAACTGGTCGTTGAGATTAAAAGGATTTGGGAAAATTTGATTACCCCATTCTATTCCACCAAAAACAGGATTTCCAGCTCTATTCACTCCCAAAAAATCAAACAAATCCGTATTACCAGACAAGTTAATAATGAGGGGATTATGAGTGTGTGGGTCATAGCCCTCTACCACTATGAGGGGCTTGCGCAGCCTTACGTTGCCATCGGGCTGGGCTAATCTGTTGTTTTGGCTGAGGCGAATCTGCAATCTGCACCCATAATGCTCGCCAAGGGGAATAGGAGGCATGAGGGGAGGCAAAGGCAGGGGCAAAGCACCTGCTATTTGGAACTCACGCAAAGGTTGGTTTTCATAGCGTTGGGTGGTGGCGTTGCCTGTGGAGTCGCCATCGTTTCTGCCGCCTGCGGTGCGGAAATTGATATTGTCTAATTTACCTTGCGTTACAGTCAGATGACAAACCAATTTGACAGCAGGCTTTTGGTTGTATTGCACGGTAACAGTGATAGGATAAATACCTTTTCTATCGTATGAAAAAACCAAAGGTGTATTCCAAAAGGTAGCTTGCCTAAAAGCATAAGCATTATTGCCTGAAACAATGCTGATGGAGGTAATAGTAGATTCTGAAAAGATTTGTTCGGTTAGAGGCAAATTGCTAAATGACAAAACAGAAGGAAAAATTAGTGTAGTGCTGTCTTTTACCTCGCCAATGGCAGTAGCCAACATCCTGACTTTTCGCTGCCAATAAGGGCTACGGCTGCGGTTGGCTACATCACGCAGTTGTCCGTTTTGAACTGTGAACAAGTTATCACGCACTGCATTGGAGTCTAAGCAACTATAACCAGCTTCTAACAACATAATAGGGTTATGATTGGGGTGTGCCTGCCGATAGGCTTCCACTCGTTGGTTGACGGTTTGCAGCGTGGGTAGGTTGTATTGGCTATTGATTTTGCCTGACTCTAAGGTGGCGTAGGTACTTCGCCAAATGGTGCTGTTGATGGCGTGGGTACTGTCCGTAGGGAAGTTTGCCCCTGTGTGAACCTGCCACAAATTCATAAAACCAAAGCTATTTTCCTCTAAAATTCCGTAGGGGATTTGGTTTTTATCAACTCTTGTGAATACTCTGTCGAGTTTGGTGCGGAGTTTGGGGAAATTATCTTGCCCAAAAGTTTGGAAGCAAATAAAAAATAATGCTATAAAAATTTGGAAATTTGGAAATTTGGAAATTTGGAAATTTGGAAATTTGGAAATTTGGAAATTTTTTAATCGAATACATACGAGTTTTTTGTTTAAAAGGTTACAACGGTTTTACTTTATTTTTATTAATTGAACTTTACGTCAAAACGACCTTGTGTAATTTTAATAGTGTCTGATGAGTTTTTATCAGAAACAAGAGTTGCCTCAAAAGTTCCAGAAACTATTAGCCATTTGAGATTATTAATTTTGTCTTCCCCTCGTTCAAATTTGGTAATGATTAATTTACTTTTTACAGGCTTTTGTTTGCCACCATAATTACCTTCTGCTCCCGAATACCAAACTCCATATTCATTTTCAAAAACGTACTCACCTGTTTGATTTATTATGGGTGTTGCAATGCCTGCACTTGATTCAACTTCTCCACTTTTTACATACATACCAATAAGCGTAAGGCTACCTGCGTAATCTTTTGTCAGAGTTGGATATTTGGAGCTTCCTCTTGGGGCAAACACTTTCCCATTCACAAGACAGCCGAAGGTATTAGCACCGTTTTGTGTGATGGGAGGTAGGGTGGGGTCTGGTTCGAGGAATAAGGAGCAAGATGAAAAGCCCCCCAACCCCCAAAGGGGGAGTAGCATAGCCATTGCCAAAACCTTATAAGGTTTTAGAAACCTTATAAGGTTTAATTTCGGAATTTTAAATAGATTTTTCATTCTCGAAAAATTTTAAAATGTGAGTAATAAAACAAAAACAGCAAGCTATAAAGGTTGTTCCTTTATCAGCTTGCTGTTCGGCGTGGCAGTCGGTCAGTAGTGGTTGATAAGGGCGTAATACTTTGTAGTAGTTGTTGGTGCAAAGGTAAAGAGAGGAAATAGAAAAACAAAAAAATTAGTATAATTTTTTTGTTAAAAAATGTTTTTACAACAAAAATTATGCTATTTTTTTTAATAAAGCATAAAAAATTGTATTTTTAAGCTAATTTTAATAAGTAAAATAAAAACTATGTGGGCTGTGTGGTTATTTTACCTGCCAAAGATTCATAAAACCAAAGCTATTTTCCTCTAAAATTCCGTAGGGAATTTGGTTTTTATCAACTCTTGTGAATACTCTGTCGAGTTTGGTGCGGAGTTTGGGGAAATTATCTTGGGCAGATGCTGAAAAGATAGTTAGGAAATTAATTAGCAATAATAAAATTGCTGCGGTGCTGCGGTGCTGCGGTGCTGCGGTGCTGCGGTGCTGCGGTGCTGCGGTGCTGCGGTGCTGCGGTGCTGAAAAATTTTTACAGAACAAATTTACTATTTTTTTCATTGTTATACAAATTTTTAGAGTTAAAGTTTAATTAAATTTTATGTCAAAACGACCTTGAGTAATTTTTACGGTGTCAGTATATCGTCCTTCAGGAAGTAATATTCCCTCAAAAGTACCTGAAATAATTAGCCACCTTAAGTTGTTTACTTTATCTTCACCCCTCTCAAATTTAGTGATAGTAACACTGGCGTTTAATGGGGCTAAATTTCTATCATGAAATGCACGATACCAAATAGACTTAGGTTCTTTCAGTACATATTTGCCAATATCACTTATAAAGGGAGTCGAAAATCCTAAACTACTTTCTACTTCTCCGCTTTTTACATACAAGCCAAATATATTTAAACCACCATAAAAGTCTTTTGTAAGCCCATTGTATTTTCCCCCTCCTTTAGCCACAAACACTTTCCCGTTCACAAGACAACCAAAAGTTTCTGCACCGTTTTGCGTTATGGGAGGCAGGGTGGGGTCTGGTTCGGGGAATAAGCTACAAGAATTGAGGGCGTAGGCAAGGAGCAAGCCCAGCAAAAGCCCCCCGCCCCCCAAAGGGGGAGAAAATCGGATTTTTTTTAATAGATTTTTCATTCTCGAAAAATTTTAAAGTGTGAATAATAAAACAAAAACAGCAAGCTATAAAGGTTGTTCCTTTATCAGCTTGCTGTTCGGCGTGGTAGTCGGTCAGTAGTGGTTGATAAGGGCGTAATACTTTGTAGTAGTTGTTGGTGCAAAGGTAGAAAGAGGGAAATTAAATAGCAAAAAAATGATGTAATTTTTTTGTTAAATTTTGAGAAATATTATTGCAATGTAGAATATGCAGAAAATGTTATTTTTTCGTTTTATTCGAAAAAATAAAAACTACGTGGGCTGTGTGGTTATTTTACCTGCCACAAATTCATAAAACCAAAACTATTTTCTTCAAGAGTACCAAAAGGAATTTGGTTTTTATCAATCCTTGCAAAAACTCTGTCGAGTTTGGTGCGGAGTTTGGGGAAATTATCTTGCCCAAAAGTTTGGAAGCAAATTAAAAATAATGCTATAAAAATTTGGAAATTTGGAAATTTGGAAATTTGGAAATTTGGAAATTTGGAAATTTTTTAATCGAATACATACGAGTTTTTTGTTTAAAAGGTTACAACGATTTTACTTTATTTTTTATTACTGTAATTTGAGGTCAAAACGACCTTGAGTTATTTTTATTGTATCCGAACATTTTGTGCTTGGTAAAATAGTGCCTTCAAATGTACCAGAAACAATCAACCATTTAAGGTTATTTGTCTTATCCTCGCCTCGTTCAAATTTGGTAATCACAACTTTTCCATTTATTGGTATGTCATCTAAACCTGCTGTGCAGTTTTGTCCAAAATAACGAAAGAGCTTTTTTTCAGTAAAGTAATAATCACCAGTTTTATCAACATCAGCTATAGATATACCAATTTGGTCACCAATTTCGTTGCCTGAAATTCTTGTTGCAAAAATGTTTAGCCAACCATTATATATTTTGACAACAGCAGGATATTTTGAATTTCCTTTTGGTACAAATACTTTCCCATTCACAAGACAACCAAAAGTTTCTGCACCGTTTTGTGTGATGGGAGGCAGGGTGGGGTCTGGTTCGGGGAATAAGCTACAAGAATTGAGGGCGTAGGCAAGGAGCAAGCCCAGCAAAAGCCCCCCGCCCCCCAAAGGGGGAGAAAATCGGATTTTTTTTAATAGATTTTTCATTCTCGAAAAATTTTAAAGTGTGAATAATAAAACAAAAACAGCAAGCTATAAAGGTTGTTCCTTTATCAGCTTGCTGTTCGGCGTGGTAGTCGGTCAGTAGTGGTTGATAAGGGCGTAATACTTTGTAGTAGTTGTTGGTGCAAAGGTAAAGAGAGGAAATAGAAAAACAAAAAAATTAGTATAATTTTTTTGTTAAAAAATGTTTTTACAACAAAAATTATGCTATTTTTTGTTTTAAAAAATAAAAAATTGTATTTTAAGCTAATTTTAATAAGTAAAATAAAAAACTACATGGCTATGTGTTCATTTTTTTAGGTAGTAGGCATAAAAACTTTGGCAGGGTCGAAGAGAAACTTTGGCAGTGGTCGATAGACCCTGCCAATAGTTTCGCCCTCCTCCGTTCAACCATCGGCAGGGCTTGCAGCCACTGCCGAGGTTTCACTAAAAAAACTTTGGCAGTGGTCGATAGACCCTGCCAATAGTTTCGACCTCCTCCGTTCAACCATCGGCAGGGCTTGCAGCCACTGCCGAGGTTTCACTAAAAAAACTTTGGCAGTGGTCGATAGACCCTGCCAATAGTTTCGACCTCCTCCGTTCAACCATCGGCAGGGTCTATCGACCACTGCCGAGGTTTCACTAAAAGGTTTCACTAAAATTATTCTTTCACAAATTTGTGGTTAGTAACACCTTTTTCATCTGCAATGCTGATGATGTATAATCCTCTTGCCAAGTTATTGACATTGATTTGGAAGTATTTACTTTCTACTTTGCTGCTATGCACTTCCATACCTGCCATGTTTACGATACGAACAGTAGAATTTTCTCCTAAGTTATCAAAAGCTACGTTCAATACATCTGAAACAGGATTTGGATAGACTGAATAAGAATTAACAACTGCTGTCGTAGTGGCTACTTCGTTTTCCTCGTCTGCTCTTGCTAAGGCTGTGCCTCCCAAATTCAACGTATAATCTTCTACTTCACCATAAGAAAATGCCTCGCAAGAAGTGGCTACACCGTTGTATTTCATAGACACTCTCATTCTCACGTTTCCTGTGGCAGAAGTAGTTGGTACTGTAAATGAACCACTTGCAGGCGTTGCGGTGCTGGCTGCTTTCGAAAATACTTGCTCACCTGCATCTGTAAACACGCCGTTGTTGTTGTAGTCAATCCACACTGCATAACCTTCTGCATAAGCTGTGCTTCTCCAGCCTGGGGTGATGGTAATGGTGTAAGCTGCACCGCCTTTGCCTACTGCATAGCTTGTGGCTGTAAAGTTGCCATAACCTGCATTTGCACCTGATACATTGTTGAAAACAGTAGTAGTTCCTCTTGCTAATTTTACGCTGGCAATCCACTCATCTGTTACGCTGTTGCCTTTTGATGCACAATAAGCTGTGGTGGTGGCTGGTGTAGTGAAGGTAGCACTTGCAGACCAAGCCGAAGACGAAGTACATACGCCAGCTACTTGGAATTGGTAAGCCGTATTGGCAGTCAAACCTGTAATAGCTTTAGAGTTTGTGGCACTTGTTGTGCTTGTCCAAGCCGTAGCAGAAGTTGCTTTGTATTGTACGTTATAGCTTGTGGCACCGTTTGCAGTCCAGTTTAATGTTACAGAAGTGCTTGCTAATGAGGAAGTTGCTAAACCTGTTGGCACTGCGGGAGTAGTACAAGGTGCAGTGTAATCTGCTCCTACACCTACTGCATACCATGCTTTGGTTGTTGCAATTACTTCGGCAGAACCTGCACCGTATAAATCTGTTGCAGCCTGAATAGCACCTGTACGAGCATTTGCAAAAGTAGAGTTTGCAGACAAGTAATTTGCTTCTGTGCGGTAAGCTATTTTTGCAGCTTTGTCTATGGTGATACCTGTTACGCTAAAAGCACTGCCAATATCGTTAGTTCCAGAACCACCTACTGACAACAAATAAAACCAATAGTTCAATACGCCACTGTTTGTATGCACACCGCAGTAGTCGTTAGCTTGGGTTGGCGTACCGCAGTTGATAGTTTTCCAATACGTGCCACCATAAGTATCAGGTTGTCCTTCTGCATTAGGGTTGCTCATAGAACGGAGAGATGCGTGTCCTGCACGTCTTTCTATGTCTTCGCCTATTAACCAAGTTTGTTTGGTAGGGGCAGCAAAATATTCAACGCAAGCACCCCAGATGTCTGAAAAACCTTCGTTCATTGCACCCGATTCTTTTTGGTAAGCCAAGTTAGCTGTTTTTTCGCAAATGGCGTGTCCTATTTCGTGGGCGCAAACGTCAAGAGAAGTCAAAGCATCGAAGTAAGTGCCACTGCCATCTCCATAAGTCATTACAGACCCATTCCAATAGGCATTGTCATAGTTTACGTCAAAGTGAACATAACTTTTGATTTTTGCACCTGCATTGTCGTAGCTATTGCGGTTGTGGGTGTTTTTCCAATAATCATACACCATTTGGGCTCCCCAATGTGCGTCAAGGGCAGCATTGTCTTTGGCAGTATTGTTAAATTCGGCACTTGTCCAGTTGTTGTCGTTATCTGTAAAATCAACAGCAGTAGAGTAATTTGTACCTTTTTTGCAGTTATAAGTTTCAATACCCAAACCTCTGGTAGTTTCTCTCAAACGGTAAGAAGTAGAAGAAACTTGGTCAGTTGTGATGCTTTTTGAGCCATTGTAACGAGTAGCAGCCGTACCTGTTGCGTTTATGTGCTTGATAATGGCGTTTGTGTGGAGAATTTCGCCTGTCTGTGCATCTACATAGACGTAGTTGCGACTGATAGGAGATTTTGCATAAATATCAAATTTGTAAGCCAATCTGTATGAGCCACCACCTTGCGAAAAGTTTTCGCAAATTACTAATTCGCCTTTGGGTTTGAATGTTACTTCGTCAGTATTGGCTGTTTTTTCGTGGGCGTGGTCGGCTGCGTGTTCATTTTTGAGCCAAGCCTCTTCGCCTGCGTGTTCCCACATATAGGATTTAGCACCTGTGAATTTGAGGGCAGCAGCTAAGGCTTTTTCTTCGCTTAATGCAGCTTTGGTGTTCAGATTGCCTACGGGTTTGAAGTCGCCGCTGATGACAGAAATTAAGCCTTTTTGTTCGTGAGTAGTGTAAGTACCATATTCTACTTTAATTCCTTTGTAGTATTGTTGGTGTTTATTATGAGTTACGCCTTTTTCGTCTGTTTCAGATTTTAATAAACGCAATTCATCATCATTTTTCATATTCAAGGTGGCGTACAAAATGTTGTCTGCCATTCTTGCACTCGAATTTACTTTGCTTTGGTCTATAACGGCAAAGGTAACAGTACCTTTTGCGTCTTTTTCCACTTGTTTGAATATCTCTTGGCTCAAGGCTTCAAAAGATAAGAAAGATAGCCCAAGGGCTATGCAGAGTTTAGTTTTGGTAGTTGAAAACATGATAGATTGTTGAAAAAAGAAATAGGTTGATAAAAATATTTCGGTACTTTAATTTTTATACGTTGGCAATGGTGCTTTTGCACCTTGACAATCGTACTAACTCCAAAATTAAGTTTACCTCTCAATTTTGTTGCAACAAAGGTAAGGACTTTGAAAAGATATTTGCAAATTTTTTGCAAAATATTTTTTACAAAAAACCATAAAAAGTACAATTAATAAAAATGTTTAAAAAATTTAAAATTAATAAAATTTATATTTTTTGTGTTTTTGTAAAACCAAAAATAAATTTGTTTTTGCAAATATATTTGAAAATCAGTTATTTATATAAATTTCAATTACGTTTTTGTTAAACAAATTTTTGTTTTTGTTTAACAAAGTTGCAAAAGTTTATTTTTGTTAAAATTTTAAAAACCAAACAAAATACAATTATTGTTTATTCGGTTATACAAATTAATTAACAGCAAATAAAAAACCACCCGACAGTTTTTTTGTGAAATGAAAAATAATGTGGGTATTTGATTTGTCAAGTGCTTCGTATAAAAAATTTGGAGGTCATTCACTTTATTTAGGATAATTTAACAACTAACTAAGGTTAAATAATTTGCCAATCACTTCACTTATGATATTTTTGCGGTTACTAATTTTCTACTCAAATGAAAAAACTTACGCTGTTGCTATTGTTAGGTGTGCTTGCACCTGTGTTTACTTCTTGTTTGGTTTCCTATCCTAAGCAATACCAGGATTTGGGTAAATTGATAGAATATCCAATTATTCCTCATCAAAACGAGGTCGAAGTTTTTTTTGCTGGCGAACAGCCACGTGATACTGCCTATATTAAATTGCGAGTGATAGATATGTACGGCAGCAGCTACACCACCACAGGCGAAATGATACAAGCCCTGCAAAGAGAAGCCCAACGATATGGGGCTGATGCTTTGCTCATTGGTGATGACAAAACTTTTACCAATTATTTTCACCAAACTTGGGAACGAAACAGATACAGTTCTTATGCAGCTATAGCCGAGAGGACGATGTATGCAGTGGCTATCAAATACAAACGCAATATCAAAGGCGTAGAAAAATTTATAGGCAAACAACTTATTTTTTTGTACGATAGTGCAACAGGCAACTACCAACCCATAGTGGAGGTAAAGGTGGACACCATAGGTAATGCTTTCAATATCAAAGCCTTAGCAAAAAATAAAATACACTTTTACCACCAATATATCCAACGGTACAGTTTGGCTTGGCTTGCCTATGACAAAAGTCCCGATTGGAAACATGATGGCTATGGAGATTCGCCTACTGCATTTGCTATCACACGAGTCTATAAAAGCATGGATTGGGAGCAAAGAGTAAAAGCAGTATTTCAATACCCTCTACACAAACGAATAGATGAAATAAGCCTCCGTCAGCCTTCAACTCCCAAACAAGAGTTAAAATTTAGTTATGCTACGCCCAAAACTAAGCAACCCCAAAAATTAGAAGTTTGGCAAGGCAGGCAAGTGATTTATCAGCAGCTGTTTGAGTATGATAGCCAGCAAAACTTAACACAATCTTTTTTTTATAAACACCAAGCAGGGCAAAACTTACCTTTCCTCAAAGTAGAATATGTTTATTTGAGGAAGGAAGATTTTTAGTAGAACTAGAGAATTCCCATAATCAATAGAGGTTATTACGATTTGTACCGTACCCTTTGGCGGGGGTTGCCTCCAACTGCAAGGTTAATTAGCTAAAAATCAACAAGTTAGTTTTCTATACAAAAATTATCGTAATAACCTCTATTATTTACATTTTCAAATACAACTCCTTTATTTTCTGCCTTGTGATAATATTTTTCCAATCACTTCCCAACGCATGATTCCACATGTGGTGCAGGGCAAGGGTAACGTCAATCATTTTTTCAATTTCGGCATCAGTCCAGTCTTTCGACAAGTTTTTGGGAATGAAAATGTTGTTTTTCTTTACCATTTCTCTAAATTCATGCACACCTTCGGGGTAGTATTCTTCGAGTTGGTCGAAAATAATGCAGTTGGCAAAGCAGTGCCTTGTGCCAAAGACATAAGACATTCCATAAGACAAGGCATGACATACGCCCACCTCCGAATAAGTCAAACTCAACCCGCCAAAATACGAGGCAACCATCAGTTTTTCGTCATTGATTGGGGTTTGTCCGCAGCCTTCGTTCAAAAATACATCTCTGCACAAGTCTAAGGATTTGTAGCCATAAGCCTCGCTAAACGTATTTTTCAAGAAGCCTGTCATCGATTCTATGCAGTGAATAAACGTATCCATTCCTGTATAAAACCATTGGTTTCTTGGGGCATCAGCTATCAACTCGGGGTCTAAAATAATTTGGTTGAACACTGTCCAATCACATTTTAAGCCCAACTTTTTTTCGGGTCCTGTCAATACGGCAGTCATAGAAACCTCTGCACCCGTCCCCGATAAGGTGGGAATACCTACGTGATAGACCCCCTCTTTTTTAATCAAATTCAAGCCTTGATACAACTGCGATGAACCTTCATTTTTTACCATCAACGCCACACATTTGGCTATGTCCATCACACTTCCTCCGCCAATGCCTACGACTCCAGCAGGAATACCTTTGGTAGCTAAAATCGTATCACGCAATTCGTCTACCTGCTCGGTGGTAGGCTCGTGGTCGTCCACATCTACAAAAATCAGCATATCTTCGGGCTTTGCAGGCACTTTGCTCGCCAACTCTTTGCCTTTAAAGAAATTGTCGACCAAAAAGACCATAAATTGGTCGTTTTCGTGGCGTTTTTCTGCCAAAATGCTGTCTAATTTACCAAATGTACCTCGCCCAAACGTACATTTATCTACACTCTTAAAGTTTTTAAATTGCATAATTTTTGGGGTGTCAAGGCAACAAAGGTAATTGTTTTTTAGAAAAAAATGAGAATATTCAACCTATTTTATGATGCCAAGGCTTATAAACTATGTTCGAGAAACCTTACTCTTCCCTCATCAAAATTTGTATTTCGAGTATCAGTCTATCCACTTCCTCACTTTTTGTACCCGCATAAAAACCTCTGATGCGACGTTGTTTATCTATCAAAATCAATTTGTCGCTGTGGTCAAACACCAAACGGCTGTCGGGAGATTTTTGAATAGCCATAAAATAGCCACATTTTGCCAAGTTATAAATCTGGGTGCTATCTCCTGTTACAAAACTCCACTGTGAGTTGTCGGCACTGTGTTTTTGGCTGTATGCTTTCAAAACCTGAATAGAGTCGTATTGGGGGTCTATGGAGTGCGAAATAATTTTAACATCGGGATTTCCTCTAAAAGCCTCTTGTACTCTGGTCAGTTCGGAAGTCATGACAGGACAGATGCTGGGGCAACGAGTGAAAATAAAGTCTGCTACATAGATTTTACCCTCAAAGTCCTTGTCTGTTATAGTCTTGCCGTCTTGGGAAATCAAACGAAAAGGCGGAACTCGGTGCATGGTATCTCCCGAAGTTGGTGGCGGACAAAACTCCGATTTGGGGTTAAAAACTTGTATTTTGTATTGATTTTTGCCTGTTTTTGCTAAAATTAAATACAAACAAGCTGGCACCGCCAAAAGTAAAACCAACAAGAAGACTTTTATTGTATTTTTGTTTATCATGTTTTGAAAATATTATTGTGAATTCTTTAGTTTTTAGTTTTCAAAAGTAGTAAAAATTATAGTACCTTTGGTAAAATAACAAACAAATTGTAGAAAAACAATGCCCACTCTTGTCTTGCCACCCGAAAGTCCGCCTTCGCACAAAACGTACAGTGTGCAACGCTATTCGATTGCCGAATTTTTGGCATTAGAATTAGCAGATGGTTTTATACGAACTTATCAACGGCAGTATCATGCAAAAAAACAAGCCCTACGCCCCAACACTAAGCACAATCTAAGCAATAGATTGATAAGAATGAAAACAACCTATCTATTTGTATTTTTGTTTGCAATATTCCAGCACGGAATGAGCCAAAACTATATTTTTTTTCTGCATAACAAGTTTACTGAAGAACATCATGCAGACGAAAAACACCCTGCGTATGGAAAGGCACAGTACAACGAAATCATACGAGAATTTGAGAGAGAAAACTTTATTTTGATAACAGAAAAAAGACCTAAAAACACTGTTGTAAAAGAATATGCAAAAAAGGTAGCTGGACAAATCGACAGTTTATTACAATCAGGTATTAAGCCTAATCAAATTACAGTTATTGGACTTTCGAAAGGCGGATATATTGCCCAATATGTTTCTACTTTGCTTGCTAATCCAAACATTAATTTTGTTTTCATAGGCTCTTATCAAGAAACAGATTTAAAGCAGTTAAGTGATATTAGCTATTGTGGAAACATACTTACGATTTATGAAAAAACGGACATTTTGGGTGTTTCGGCAGTTAATAGAACAAAAAACTCTAAATTTAAAATTAGCAGGTTTGACGAAATAGAACTAAATACCAATCTCAAACACGGCTTTTTGTTTCAGCCACTAAAAGAATGGATTTATCCTTCTATGATGTGGGCAAATCAAAATTATAAAGCCCTGAATAGATTCAAAAAAGATTACCAAATTTCCCTACAAAGTAAAGTCTATTTGGATACTTTAACTTTGTATGACACCACAAGGCTACGAAAAATACCAGTGGCTTATTATTCGAAAAAAAATTACAAAAAGAGCAAAAAGCAACAAATTGTAATTTTTAGTCATGGCTACGGACAAAACAAAGGCGGTGATTATTTAGCTTATTCTTATTTAACAGAATATTTGGCTTCCCAAAACTTATTTGTTGCAAGTATTCAACACGAACTACCAACAGATAGTCTGCTGCCCTCGACAGGTATTCCACAAATTGTTAGACGACCATGTTGGGAAAGAGGTGCAGACAACATCTTATTTGTAATCAATGAATTGAAAAAATCATATCCTAATTTGAATTTTGCAAAAATCACTTTAATCGGACACTCGAATGGCGGTGATATGACTGCACTATTTCCACAAAAATATCCCCAAATAGTCAATAAAATTATCACTTTGGATAATAGAAGAATGGCATTGCCAAAGGCAACTAATTTGAGAGTTTATTCTTTGCGTTCAACAGACCAACTTGCAGACGAAGGAGTGCTACCAAATGAAAAAGAAAAGAAAGAGTTTAAGATGCGGCTCATAAAACTCCCAAATACTACCCACGACCAGATGGACGATAATGCAAATGAAAAGCAAAGAGCAGAAATAAGGAGTTATATTTTGAAATTTATACAAGAATAAATAAATTGAATTCCTATCCCAAAAAATAAAAATTCAACATTAAAAAAAACTCAAAATTTTTATGGTAAAATACTTATGTGAGCTTTATTTTAAACTCAATGGCTGGCAAATCAAAGGGCTTATTCCTGTCGAAGTAAAACAGGCTGTGATTATTGCCGTACCCCATACCTCCAACTACGATTTTCCGATAACTATCGGCTTTTTCAGCATCATGCAACGCCAAATTCGTTACTTGGCTAAAAAAGAATTATTTGGTTTCCCGCTGGGTGCTATCATGCGAAGTACAGGTGGAATAGCTGTGGACAGGAGCAAAAAAAACAATTTGGTCGACTATATGATAAGTTTGTTTAAAGACCATGAAAATATGTTGCTCATCATTCCACCTGAAGGCACACGCAGCAAAGTGGAGGAATGGAAAAGTGGCTTTTATCACGTGGCAGTGGCTGCCAACGTGCCTATTGCTTTGGGTTATTTGGATTTTTCTACCAAAGAAGCAGGTGTATTAGCTATGTTTTATCCAACGGGTAACTATGCAGAAGACCTACCCAAGATAAAAGCCTACTACAAAGACATCAAAGGCAAACACCCCGATAAATTTTAATAGGTATGAGAAGTTGTTGTAGCCTAAGCTTTAGCCTGTGCAAGATGGTGTTTTTTACTTTGTTTTGCAATTTAATAAATCCATTAATAGCTCAACAGACAACCAATTATTGGAATATTTTGGCACAAGTCAAAATAGAGCAAAAACAGCACGCCACAAAAGGTTACTCGGTAGATTTGCCTACTTTTTCCCTTGCCTTGCAGCAGCTCAACGGAAAAACCATTACCCTGCAAGGTTATATGATTCCCTTGCAGGAATTACGCAGCCAAAACCAATTTGTGTTCTCTCGTTATCCTTTCTCGTTATGTTATTTTTGCGGGGCTGCGGGCATAGAAACAGTGATAGAGGTCAAAAGTTTGCAACCTATTCCTTTTACAGAAGACCGTATAGCTTTGCGTGGAGTTTTGCGACTAAATCCCGATAATCCCAATAATTTGTTGTATATTCTCGAACAAGCAAAAGTGGTAGAGTAACAGTTTTCGTTCAACCTGTCAATTCCTATATTATTTACCTATTTTCATACCTCCTATTCCATATTTGTAACTTATTATGTTCACTTTTTTCAACCAAAAGAAAAATATATACATCTTCTTTGCTTTGTTCTGCCTATATGGTTTTGTATTGTGGTATGCTACTTTTTACTACGGTTTGCCAAATGGAGATGAGGCTGTGTATGCTAATTTGGTAATAAACTATATTAAAACAGGTAAATTGTTTAGCAACAGTTCACCTTTCTTGCGTGAGTATTGGCAACAAACGCAACAAGAAAATTTATTATTTGGCAATATTTATACCATAGCAGGGGCATGGTGTTGTGAAGCACTGGGGGGGTTTTCTCAAACCAATTATAGGCTTTTTATCACTTTTACTAATATTTTATCTCTATTTTGTATTTGGCAACTATTGAGTTTTCAAAACTATTTAGCTTTACCTTTTCGATGTTTATTGTTGCTATTTTATGTGATAGATAGTTGCTTTTTTAAGTCCTTAATGCAATTTCGTCCTGAAGCTCTTGCTTTAAGTTTTGTAATTGGGGCTACTTGGGCGGTGCTACACCTCAAAGCTGATAACAAAAAATCAAACAAAACCACATACGTTTCGAGGCTTAAAGACTTGAAAAGTATATTATTGCCTACTTTTAGGGCAGCAATGGTTGGGCTTTTCATGGTTCTGGCAGTGCTAACCACACCAAAAGCTGTGGTTTTGCTGCTCAGTCTGGGCTTGTTGCTATTGTTGCGAGCTTACAGAGAACCCACACAAAGGTTACCTTTATTCGTCATAGGTATAGTGATTATGCTGGGTTATGGGACATGGATTAGTACAAAGTTTGGGAGCATGGCAGATTTTTATCAATACTATATAGAAGCTATGCAACTGGCTGCTATTTTGAAAAAAGAGCAAACGACATTGTTTATTTGGTATAAATTTAATATAGAAACCTTACACCAATTCACTTTTTTATTGGGTTTCATCTGTTTACTTTTAAATTACAAAAAGATTTTGAAAGGTTGGCAAACAGATGAATTATTTTTTGTGGCTGCCCTCAATTTTATTAGTTACTACGTTATTGTGCATACCGCCAGCAATTCGTTGTATGCCTTAGTTTGGACTTTGTTGTTGATAGTCAAGACTTTGCAAGACCAACAAACTTTTTTGAAACCTTATTTGCAAAAAATAGAATGGGCAACTATGGCTTATGCTTTGTTGCTTTTTTGCTTAGTTCCTGTGTATAGTGCCACGAAGTTGTATTTGTTTGCAGAGGGCAAAAATTCGACTGCGGTTTATGCTGCCTTTGCTAAACTGCCAAAAGGTACAAAAATAGTTGGCGATAATATGTATTTTTATGCTTGCCACCAAAACCAATTAGATTTTGAGCAAGCTACCTTAATTCTTTCACACTCCAAAGCTGTGCAGGCAAACATAGACACTACTGCCACTTTTCAAAAATTGCTTGCTTTACATAAAAAAGCAGACTACTTGGTGCTGAGTGAGGAAGGGGAACAAGCACGAGGAATTAATAAACAACTGAGAAATTTCTACCTTCGCAACCTCAATTTAACTTTGCTAGACACAATAAAAATGTCGGAATCACCAACTAATTGGTTTGCAACGCTGTTAATGAATTTTTACAAGACATTAAACTTGACTGTTCCGCCTACGTATAACGGGAGGATTTATGAGATAAAAAAATAGAAAGTTTTAATTTTTTATCCCAATAATCACCACATCGTCCATTTGTTTGTATTTGCTACCCTTCCAATTTTCAAACTCAGTTTGCAACAAGTCTTTTTGTTGATTGATAGCAATTTGGCTATTCCGTTCTATAAGGTTTTTGAAGTTTTTAGAAGAATATCTTTTGTGTTCTGTACCGCCAAACTGGTCTGCGTAGCCATCTGTAAAAAGGTAAAGCAAATTGTTGGGTAGCCACGTATGCGTATGCAAGGTAAAAGCCTGCTGTGCCTCCTGCCATACGCCGCCTATTGATTTTCTATCACCTTTTAGTACCGCTAACTCTGCCTGTTGCTTGACAAAAATAGATTGGGTAGCCCCTGCAAATTGTAATTGAGCTTTGGTTTTGTTGAGCAAACAAAAACTAATGTCCATACCATCGGGGCTTTCGGTTTCGTCTGTCCGCAACAGTTGTCTTACAGTGGTGTGCAGTTCGGCAAGCACCTTGTCGGGTTGGTGAATTTCCTCGTTGTGTATGATTTGGTCTAAAATAGAGCAACCAATCAAACTCATAAAAGCACCCGCCACGCCATGCCCTGTGCAGTCGGCAACGGCTAAAAGGGCTATTTTGCCTGTAGGTGTTTCTTTTTCTGCTGCCCAATAAAAATCTCCACTCACAATATCTTTGGGAGCAAAAAAGACAAAAGACTCCGCAAAAATATCTTTAAATTTGGTTTCAGAAATCAAAACAGCCCCTTGTATTCTTTTGGCATATTGAATACTTGCAATAATGCTTTCATTTTTTTCTTCTATAATGGCAATAGACTGTCCAAACTGTTCATTTTTTTCGTTTAGTGCCTCTTGTTGGATTTTGAGTTTGTAGTTTTCCTTGCGTTGTATATAGTTGGTGCGGAGCAAGTAAGCCAAAAAACCAACCAACAAGACCCCCAAAACGACAATACCTGCAAAAATTAGTCGATTTTGTGCCGACTTTTTTTGCAAAAGTTGAAACCTACTCAATTCATCTTCATATTCGTATTTGTAATGCAAGGCACTAAGCAAAACAGTTTTCTCCTCATCAAAAATCTCTGTTTTATAATTGGCAAATAAATTTTGGTACTGCAAAGCCAACGTATAATCTTGCTTTTGGGAATAAATCCGCATCAAATTGTAGTAAGTATCTTTCAAATACAGCTTTACTCCAGCTTTTTCGGAGGCAGTTAAACTTTCTAAGGCAAGTATTTCTGCCTCTTTCATCTGGTTGCGAGTGATGTAAATATCGGTAATATTATTGAGGACATTGGCAATTCCTTTGGCTGTATTGTGAGATTTTAGGATTTGTCTTGCTGTTTCGAAGTTTAGCAAAGCAAAGTCAAAGTTTTTTTGGGCTTTGGCTATTTTGCCAAACACAATGTAACAAAGTACCAAATTAGACGAGTCTTTTTGGGCGGTGCGAATAGCCATAGATTTTTCCACATAATCTTGGGCTTTGCTCAGTTTTTTGGTCATCAGCAAGGTTTCTGCCAATCTGATGTAAGCATAGCCTAACCCTCTGGTTTCGGCTATTTTCTGAAATTCGATAAGGGCTTTTAGGCTGTAATTTTCGGCTTGCTTGTAGTCTGCCAATCTATAATTGATATTTGCCACATTGTTGTAGCCAAAACCCAATTCTTTGGTATCCTTTAAACTATCAGCAGCCCGAATTGCCAAAAAGTAATATTGCAACGATTCGGGATAATTGCCTTTTACCTCATAAAAAACACCCATATAGTTCAATAATTGTGGAGAAACTCCACCTTGATTGAGTTTCTTGCTTAGTTGCAAGGCTTTTTGACCTATTTCGAGGGCTTTGTCGGTTTGGCGGTTGCGATATTTCCAAGCCAACTTTTCCAATTCGGCAAGTTTGGTTGTATCATCAGGCAGGACTTCTATGGCAGTCAAAGCACTATCGATGGCGGCGGACTGCGAAAAAGCCCACGACCAGCAACCAAAGCACAAGAGTACGCAAAGAAGATATTTTTTCATTGTTAGCAAGCTACTAACAAAAGTAAACAATAAGTAGAGTTTATTAAAATAATTTTGGGTAATTATTTCAACACGCATAAAGATTGGACTTCAGTTTGTGATACATTCTTACTTTTCGGACACCCTCTGAACATTATAGCTGCGGCACTACCATTTTTAATTTTCTCTACTACTACAAGTAATACGCCCTCAACCACGCCTGCGTTGTTTCCATAGCTGTTGTGTAACTGATTCGAGGTTGCCAGCCTAAAATTTTGCTTGCCTTTGCCGATGAAAAAATAGAGGAAGTATTGCCAAATAAGTCGTTTAACCAAATTGGCGGGGCATATTCCACTGTTCTTTCTTGTTTAAGAATTGAAAACAACTGCGGGGTGGCGGGGGCATTTTTTTGTAGCAAAGGTTTCAATTTTTTGCCCAACCAAGATTTTAGATGCGTCAGTTGCTTGTGTTTAGAAACCAAAGCCCGCAATTCAGGACTTTGAATAATTCCTTTTACTAATTGTTTGTTACCAATAAATTGTTGGTCGTGAAAAAGTTGCAAATCACTTAATGTAAAATTAGGTGTGTCTTTTGCATAATCTAACAACAAATCACCCAAAAATTGTCGCCAAGTAGTTGGTTCGTCATTGATAATAAAATTGTGGGCATGGGCTTCGGGTTTGTGCAGTGCCAAATAAATTGCCTCAATCAAATTGTCCACATAGACCACATTGGCAACTCCCCTACCCTCGTCTATGTAACAAAATCCATTGTTTTTTGCTAACTCCAAAGGCAGCGTTGTATAGGTTTTGCCACCAATACCATACACACAAGTAGGATTGAGTAAGATTATCCGAGTTTTGTTATTTTTTTGTGCCTCATTCAAACACCATTCCTGCATAGCTTTTTTGGTTTCGCCATAAATGCCACCCGCAAAATTCATTGGCGACTCTTCGGTTACTGTTCCCGAAGGAAAACCATACACATTCATTGTACTCAATATCACAATAGCTTCTGCACCTACGGATTGAGCTGCTCTCACCATGTTTTTTGTGCCTTCTATGTTCACTTTTGCAGCATTTTCTTTGTCTGAGGAGTAAGCCAAATGAATAATATGCGAATGACCTTGCAATTTTTGCTTTACATCTTCTTCATTCAACAAATCGAAACGAGGAATGTTGATGTCGTTTTTGGCAATATTCAGGGCATTTCGGTAGCTGCGAACTCCTGCCGTAACCGAGTTTTTGTCTGCTGTCAAGTAGTCTATCAATCGACTACCAATAAAACCATTGCCACCTGTAATAAAATATTGGTGCGAACTTTTGCCTATTTGATAATGTAATTTTTTTGGTATTTCTGTACGATTTTTGTAAGCCCAAGCCAATAATTCTGTTGTGTGCAAAGCATCGATTGCTGCTACTTGCAAAGGTTTTTTATTGCGAATGGCTTGTTGAAAATTATGGATTTGTTCTATAAAACAAGAGGCAAAAGTCAAAGGCAAATTGCCGACTTCAAAAGGGTTTTGGCGTTGCAATTTTGTAATTTTGCCTTGCTTGTCCTCAAAATAAGCACAATCAAATTCATTTTTGTTAAACCAAATAGTTCCTTGCTCTCCTTTTGCCTCAAATCTGTTTCGAAGGTTGTATTGGCGAGAAAGTATCAAATGGACAGAAATTTTGTCAGTTGTGGTTTGCAGTTGGTAGTTGCAATTAGACTCTACACCACCATAACTATCGTCTTGATAATCAAGAGGTTGCAAAGTACCAAATGCAGCATACAATAAATCTAAAAAGTGAATACCCATGTCAGCACAAACTCCTCCGTTGTTTTTGTCTATCAAGGCGGGGGAGTCGGCAGTCCACCCATAAGGGCTGCCATCTTCCACTTTTACCTCCAATAGCTTGCCCACCAAAGGCAGAAAAGCCCGAAAAGCCTGAAAAGCAGGGGTAAACCGCCGCACCATAGCCACACCCACAGGAATTTGGGTGCTTTGTGCAAGCTGGGCTATTTGTTCGGCTTCGGCAGGAGAAAGGGTAAGAGGTTTTTCGCACAACACAGGAATTTTGTGCTGCACACAACACGCAATGGCAGGACTATGCAATTTATTGGGCAGGGTAATGAGTGCAAAATCATATTTTTTGGGTAAGTTGGCAAAAAAAGTATCAAAATTTTGCTCTATCACCTCCACACCAAAAGCTGTACGCAAAGCTGCTGCATAGCTTGCATTAGGCTCAACAATAGTCAGCGAAGGCAACAACTGAAGGGCAGCGAATGCGGGCAAGTGCAAATCACGAGTTACAGCACCACCGCCAATAATCAGAATAGACATGAATAATTACAGTTTTTGTAGCAAAGCTAAGAAAAAACTTCAACTTATTGTTCTTTTTTTAGACACTTAGTGTTTAAAATGTCGAATCCCTGTAAAGACCATTGCCAGTTGGTTGGCGTTGCAAAAAGCAATAGAATCGTCATCTTTTACAGACCCGCCGGGTTGAATAACGGCTTTGATACCTACCTCGTGGGCTATCTGCACGCAGTCGGGAAAAGGAAAAAAAGCATCAGAAGCCATGACAGCTTGGCTAAGGTCGAAACCGAAATGCTGGGCTTTGGCTATGGCTTGTTTCAGGGCATCTACTCTGGAAGTCTGCCCCACGCCACTCGCAAAAAGTTGTCCTTCGGCTGCTAATACAATCGTATTGGATTTGGTATGTTTGCAAATTTTGGCAGCAAACAACAAAGCCTTAATTTGTTCTTCGGTTGGGGCTTGGGTTGTTACAACTCTCAAATCTTGGGCAGTTTCGGTGCGGAGGTCTTTGTCCTGTTCTATCACGCCGTTGAGCAAGGTTTTGAACTGTTTGGTGGCTAATTTTGCCTCTTTTCTCCGCAATAACATACGATTTTTTTTGCTTTTCAATACGGCTAAGGCTTCATCTGTGTAGTTGGGAGCTACCAAAATCTCAAAAAACAAACTATTCATTTCATTGGCTGTTTCCAAATCTATGGTGCGGTTGGCAATTAACACACCACCAAAAGCCGAAATATTATCGCAAGCAAAGGCTTTGCGGTAAGCCTCCGCTAAGGTTTTTCCTGTGGCTACGCCACATGCGTTGGTATGTTTGATAATGGCAAAAGCAATTTCCTCAAATTCGTCTATCAAGGCTACGGCAGCATCTACGTCCACTAAGTTGTTGTAAGACAACTCTTTACCATTCAGTTGCTCAAACATTGCCTCCAAATCACCGAAAAATGTGCTGTTTTGGTGAGGATTTTCGCCATAACGCAAAGTACGCCCTGTTTGAAAACTTTGCTTAAAATAGGGCAAATAAGCACCACGATTAAAATAATTGTAAATGGCAGTGTCGTAGTGTGAGGAAGTGGCAAAGGCTTGGGCTGCAAACAATTTGCGGTCTTCTAAATCAGTGTAACCACTCTTGGCTTTGAGTAAGAGCAACAAATTTTCATATTGTTCACGCGAGGAAACTATCAATACATCTTGAAAGTTTTTGGCTGCTGCCCTGATGAGAGAAATACCGCCAATGTCTATTTTTTCTATGATTTCAGCCTCGTCTTCGGTTTGGGCTAAGGTTTCCTCAAAAGGATACAAATCTACTATCACCAAATCAATGTCCTGAATATCGTATTGCTTTGCTTGCTGCCTATCTTGCTCATTATCACGTCGATACAAAATACCACCAAAAACAGCGGGGTGCAAAGTTTTGACCCTACCTCCAAAAATAGAAGGGAAAGCCGTCAAGTTTTCGACAGCCGTAACAGGAATATTTAGTTCCTCTATAAATTTTTGCGTGCCTCCCGTAGAGTACAGTTGTACGCCTTGTTGGTACAGTTGCTTTACTATTTCTGCTAAATTGTCTTTGTAATAAACAGAAATGAGGGCAGATTTAATTTTTTTCATATAATTTTGTGTAGTTTCGCCTTTAAACAAAGGAGTTGCAAAATAGAACTAACATTTTTTTGAGAAATGTTAGTTAATGGGCAAAGGTAAAAGATTTGGTTGAGAAAACCTATACAGCAGGTTGCCCACGCAAAACAAATTTACGCAAGGTAGTTGATGGACTTCGGTATTTGGTAAGAACACAATTTATTGCAATTTGCTCATAATTTCCTTTGTTTCTGGCGTGTCGTTTTCGTGCCATTTGCCTTTTACAGTACCATTTTGGAGTAAAACTAAACCTGTTTTTGCTCGTAGCATAGTTTTTAATACTTTGGAGTCTGCAAAATAGTAAGGCAGAGTCCAATTTTGCTGCATTTGAAAATTCTCATAATCCTCTTTACCTGAAGCCGTAAAGACTACAATTTTGGGTTTTTGTGGCAATTTTTGTAATTTTTCAACCAAAATAGACAAACTTTTGATACCTTCTGCGTTAGTCTTGTGTACGTCTTGCACTATCACCAGCAGTTGGTTGCCATGAAAAGACTCTTGTGTGTAAGTCAAAGTATCTCGCCAACTATTGTAATCTGTGATTTTGGGCAAACATTTGTCGGGATTGAGGTTAATCATAGCTTTGTAAATCAGAGTCGTATCGGTAGGATAAGTTGTAAATTCGTATTCTTTGCCGTTTTTGGTCATGATGTACTTAAATTGGCAAGGCTCTTGTGGTTTCATCAGCGTAGGGATGTGATTGCCTACTTTGTAATCAGAAGTATCAACGATTGGAAGGTGATTAATTGCCTGTATGCCTACGCCAAAGGCTGCAACAGTAGCAAAAAAGACTGCCAACAGGCTGAAAGTTTGCTGCGAATTTTCAAATTTTTTGAGTTGAAAAGTAAGCAATAACAAAGGAAGGAGCAAGGCTATGTCTTTGCCAAAAGACTGCCAAGGGGTGAGTTTGATAACAGCCCCAAAACAACCGCAATCTGTAACTTTATTGAAGTAAGCCGAATAAAAAGTAAGGAAAGTAAAAAATATAATCATAGCTAATGAACTGATTATCATTATTTTGCGTTTAAAATTGACTAAAAGAGCCACACCCAAGATAATTTCGAAGGCACAGATAAACAAGGACAAATACAACGAAACGGGTTTGAAAAGCAGAAACCAAGAAGTAAAATCTGTTGCAAATACATCAAAATATTCTTCTAATTTGATAGCAGTTCCTACGGGGTCGTTGATTTTGATAGCACCCGAAAAGATAAACAAGCTGCCAATGGCGTATATAAAAAAACGATTGACTGTTTTCATGGTTAGTTTTTTATGATATGGTTGTTTTTTTTTATGATATTGACTACAAAAATAACTGCTATTTTATTATTTTTGCTTAATATGCATTTTTTTAACTTAAAATAATGCCCAAAATAGGTGTTACTATAACAATCCTTCTGATGAAAATTATTTCTTACAATCTCAATGGTATTCGAGCAGCTTTCAAAAAAGGGCTGTTAGATTGGTTGGCTACCGAAAATGCCGACATTGTTTGCTTGCAAGAACTCAAAGCTAACGAATCGCAAATAGACCAACTCAGTCTTCAAGAGTTGGGCTATACACACAACTATTTTCATTCGGCTGTTTCCAAAGCTGGGTATAGTGGAGTGGGCATTTTGTCTAAACTCAAACCTCAGCACGTAGTCGTGGGCTGTGGTATCGAAAAATACGATAGAGAAGGTAGGGTATTGCGGGCAGACTATCAAGATTTTTCTGTAATGAGTGTTTATATGCCTTCAGGAACTTCGGGTGATGAACGTCAAGCCTTTAAATATGAATGGTTAGACGACTTTTATCCTTATTGCCTTGCTTTACAACAACAAATCCCGAATTTATTTATCTGTGGCGACTATAACATAGCCCATCAACCCATAGACTTACACAACCCCAAAGCTAATAAAAACACTTCAGGCTTTTTGCAACCAGAACGAGATTGGCTTTCAAAATTCTTTGAAACAGGTTTTATAGACACTTTTCGTGCCTTGAATCCTGACCTCCAACAATATTCTTGGTGGACTACCCGACTCGACGCAAGGGCAAGAAATTTGGGCTGGCGGATAGACTATATTGCAGCTACTGAACTGCTATTGCCACAAATCAAAACGGCAAGATTGGCAAACGAGGCGTATCATTCTGACCACTGCCCTGTGGTGGTGGAGTTTTGAAAATTTAGCTCATCATTCCAACTAAAACCCTACCACCAATGCATCCTAAATAGCAAAGATAAATGGTTGTCCGACAATTTTTGTGGAAATGTAGGGCTTTGATTTATCAAAGCTCCTTTTTGGGCAGAGCATTTGATAAGTTGAATACCTACTTATTTCCATTCCACAAAAATTGTCAGACAGCCAAATAAATTTGTGAAACTACCCAAAAAATCAACGTAATAAATTAATTAAATTTTTGGAAAGTTTATAAATAATTTGTAATTTTAGCAATTAAAACTGTTTTTTATGTCAAAACCATATATTCATGCCTTGTCGAGTGCCAAAAAGTTTGGTGGCAAGCCCGAAGACTATTTGGAAATTCACCAACTGATGGACTGATTTCTTTGCATAAAATTTTATTCACACCTAAATCACTAAAACTATGGGAATTTGTCTTTCTTTTTATGCCAATTTTCAAAACATCATGCCGCAAGCATGGGAAGCTGCCTACCAAGAAACCCTATTTTGGTTGGAGAAATTTCCTGCTCCACTCATGCGGTTAGACCGAATACCTTTGGGCGAAAAAAAACTGCGATACAGTTGGACTTCGCAACTTGTGAAGGAAAAAGGAAAACCCCACGAACACTGGGATTTGTGGGGAGATTTGCACACTCGACACACTGCCGAAAACTTTACTCTTTATCGAAAGATGATAGAGAGATTGGAGGGGAAATTACCGAAAAAGAAGAAAAGCAAAAAAAATGACGAAGAAGATGATGACGAATACGGCGATGGAGATAGTGGTGAAAGAGTAAACAAGGCTTTTAGTCCGCACTCTATTTTTTATGTTTCAGAAAAATATGGCTACCACAATCCTGAATTTGGGATTGATGTTTTTGACGCATGGGGGCGAAAAACGCAAGGAGAACCCTATCATTTGGCTATTTTAGCGGTTTGCATCTGTTTAGAAAATCATTTTGAGGGCAGTGGCTATGTGGGTGGAGATTTTGATTTGCACCAAGCCCAAGAAGTAATAAAATGGATGGAGGGTCATACAAAAAAAGAATTGAAATTGCCAATTTGTTGCGACCAAGCCCGACTTTGGAAACAACTTGCAAAGGCTTATACCAATCCGTATGGTGCAATCAAACGATATTTGGAATTGAGCAAGGCAGAAAGAGAAGACAACTATAAGTTTTTGGCAGAGGTGGCAGGTCGCCAAGCCTTGTTTGAGGTATTGGCAGACAGTATCAAAACCTTTACTGCTGTTAATCAATACGGTGCCATAGATGTTTGGTTGGGCGTATTGTCGGTGTGGCAAGACGTAGATGTATTATTAGATTTTATTAGTTTGGCAAATTCTCGCAAAGAAAAAGACCTTTTTCTGTGGTCAGACCTGTTGGAAAGTTTGTGTAGTGAATACGTAACAGTTAATCCTTTGCTAAAAGAAAGAGCCAATTTTTTGCACCCTGACACAGAGGATTTGCCTTCGGTGGAGGGTATGCTGATGCAAGCCATTTTTGCTATGGGGGGCAGTCGGCGAAAAAAATTGCAACTTTACATTCCAAAAAATGAAATTTGGGAGGCTTTTATGGCAAAAAACCCCAAAGAAGCAGCCAAATACCAAAAAATTCTGGACAAAGCCGAAGTTGCTAATGCCAAAGAATTGGAGAAAATGAACAAAAAAATAGACGAAATAGAAAACGGATTGATTGCCCAACAAGAAAAAGAGGAAGACGAGCAAACAAAGGCAAAAGAGCAAAGGCGAAAGGCTTATCACGAGAGCATAGACCTTAGACTGTTGGCTTATCCTGAAACAGACCGTTATATCATGCGTCAGGTGTTGTTGCAAGAGCCACGTTTTGCAGATTTGGCAGGCTCAATAGCCGCTATGGGCAGGCAGGCACGTAATTTTTTGGAGGCACACAAAAAATTTCAATTCGATAACTTGGCAGATTCCTTGCAAAGCATCAAAAGCTATGCAGAAGTGGCAGGTTTGGTTTTGCGAGAGGCTACTTGGCAGAAAATAGACAGTATTCAAGATTTGGAACTCCTCAACTTGTTCGGTGTGATGATTGCTTGGCAAATGGACGGAAAAAAAGACTCCGAATGGCGAGAATATTGCTTAGAGTTTACAGAGTATTGGGAGGTGTTTAAACAAGGAAAGTAATACAGAGGTAATGTTTAGCACGACTATTACCAAAAAAGTATAAAGTTTCTCGTTGCCGATTATTTTTTCCTCTAAAAGTAGCATTTTTTGAAAAAATTACTTTACTTGTTTGCACCTTACCAAACAAGCAACCGATGAGAAAGAAATTTATCAATCTGCAATTTAACCCCAACTACTATGTTCAGAAAGACATCAGAGATGGGCTGTCTGCCGTAGTCAAAACGGGGGACTACCTTTGGCTGGCGGGTGACGAAACGGCTCACATAGAAAGGCTACAACACAAAGACGGCGATACCTACGCCAACCACCAAACTTTTTCTTTGCACGACTTTTTGCCTCTGCCCGACCTCGAAACCGAAATAGACATAGAAGGGCTTGATTATCAAGGGCATTACCTCTGGCTCACAGGCTCGCACAGCCTAAAACGCAAAAAGGCACGACCTGATGGCGACAATCAGGCAAAGGAAATCAAACGACTGACCGAAATCAAAAAAGAAGCCAACCGTTATGTAGTGGCAAGAATACCTTTGCTCAAAAATCCTGATACAGGGGCATTTGAACTAAGGGCAAAAGCACCTAATCCTGAACACCAACAACGTACTTTGGTGGCGGGTATGATTCCAATTACCAAAAACGGCAATGAATTGATGGAGGCTTTGCAAAAAGATGAGCATTTGCAATCTTTTTTCCACATACCGGGCAAAGACAATGGTTTTGACATAGAGGGCATGGCTGTTTTCAACGACAGAGTGTTTTTGGGTTTGCGTGGTCCTGTTTTGCGAGGCTGGGCTATTATTTTAGAGATAGAATTTGAGCATGATTCAGATGAAAATTTGAAACTCAAAAAACAAAACGGCTTAAAATACAAAAAGCATTTTCTCCACCTCAACGGCATGGGCGTAAGAGAACTTTGTGTGCAGGGCAAAGATTTATTGATTTTGGCAGGTGCAACAATGGATTTAGATGCGACCATAGCCGTTTATCGTTGGCAAGATGCTTTTACGCATGACCCCAACGAATTGGTAAAACCTCAAGACATAGAAAAATTGTTTGACGTGCCTCATGGTTTTGGTACAGAAACAGGCAAAGACAAAGCCGAAGGAATGACTTTGTTGAGCAAAAACGAGGTGCTGATAGTCTTCGACAGCCCAAATCATTTGAGAAAAACAGCTTTGAGTGATGTTGTAGCTGATGTCTTTGATGTATAAATTTTAACTTTATTTGAAAACTATCGACCATGTATGACGACTCGGTGGTAAATGTAGCTGCCTTAAAACAACTGCACAACCAGCAAAAACCCAAAGAACAAACCACAGATTTTACATTACTCAAACAACTTTGCAGTGTCCACGCCCCTGCGGGCAACGAAGCAAAGATGAAGGAATTTATTTTGTCCTATGTTGCTGAAAATCAAGCTAATTGGAAAGTGCAGCCCCAAATTATTTATGGTGATGACTTCCAAGATTGTGTGCTGTTGGTTTTTGGCAAACCCAATACAGTTGTTTTTGCCCATATAGATTCTATTGGCTACATGGTGCGGTACGAAAAAGAATTGGTTAAAATTGGTGGTCCTCGTTTCAAAGATGGCTACAAATTGTGGGGTTTCGACTCTAAGGGCGAAGTTCACTGCACCTTGCGGGTATTGGAAGATGCCAAAGACGAAAAAGAAAAGAAAATAGTCTATGAGGCTGATAGAGAGATAGATAGAGCTACCGACTTGGCTTTCGAGTGTGATTTTAGAGAAACCTCCGACTCCATACAAAGTTGCTATTTAGACAACCGTTTGGGCTGTTGGGTGGCTTTGCAGTTGGCAGCAACCTTAGAAAACGGCATCATAGCTTTTTCTTGCTATGAAGAAGTTGGCGGAGGCACAGTTCCTTTTTTAGCAAAACATATTTACGAAAACTACGGAGTAAAACAAGCCTTAATTTGCGATATTACGTGGGTAACTTCGGGGGTGTTGGCGGGCAAAGGCGTGGCTATTTCGGTCAGAGATAGTTTAGTCCCTCGCCGAAGTTATATCAACAAACTCATTAAATTGGCTGCCCAATCGGGTATTCCCTACCAAATAGAAGTCGAAAGTTCAGGTGGAAGTGATGGCAAAGAGCTGCAATCCTCTCCCTATCCCTTCGACTGGTGCTTTGTGGGGGCACCTGAAGAAAACGTACACACACCCGACGAAAAAGTACACAAAGCCGATATTTTGGCTATGTTGCAACTTTACAAGTATTTTATGGAGGCATTATAGCCTGAATGTAGCATACGCTTTAGCGTGTGATTTTTTTATAAAACTCCACACGCTAAAGCGTATGTTACATTCAAATTGTGCAACTATATCAACTGAAAGACCTAAAAGTTTTTCATAATTTTGGAATTTTGAGAAAATCTTACTTATATTACATTTAATAAACAAAAACAGCCTATTTCTCAATCATACAACGAACAACCATGAAGTATTTACTTGCATTGTATCCGCTATTGGTAGCTTTTTTATTATTGGCTACCCCCGCACAGGCACAAGAAGAAGACCCCGAAAAGCCTCGTTTTAGAATGACTGATGCCGTTTCTGACCCACAATGTAGTGATTATGGTACTAAGTTTGAACGAGGGTATGTAACAGCCCCCAAAAATAACAAGTGGGTCAATGTAATGATTTACTTCCAAAAAAAAGATGGCACTTTTACCAACCGTTTTTACAGCAGAGAAGGCACAGGTTTTATAGAACTCAATCTTTCAGATTGTAGTTTCACAGGCAATTACTATGCTTATGCTTGCTATGCAGCCGATAATCTATGCAAATTTCCTACGAAAGACCAAGTAATAGCCAAGCACAAAGAAATACAGACCAACAAGCAGCCCCAATGCAAGGTTACAAGGGCTATACCTTATAAATGTGAAGCTGGCGTGGAGGGCATGAACTTCGAGTCGGCATTTATCTATTCGCCAACAGGTGGGGCAGTGGACATTACCCTCTTTTTGGAACGAAAAAATGGCGATTGGCGGAAAAAACACTACACTTTTTATGGCACAGGTTTGCTCTTGCTCAATATCAAAGACTGCGAACTGAACGGAAAATTTAGGGTAACAGTAAATTATGCTACGCATTAGGGTTGATAAAATTGTATAACAGATTTTAGTCCGTTTTTTTACTTTCCTTTCATAACCTTTATCTTTTATGAAAATAAGTTTCTTTTTTCTGTTTTTTTGTTGTTTTCATACAATATTTGCCCAAAAAACTGCTGCTTTGCCCGATTTTAGTGGGCATTGGACAGGGATTTTAAGGCAAGATGCTGGTGGGTTGGCATCTGAATATGTTTTTGCTGTAACACTCACACAAGACAAAAATGGAAAACTCTCTGGCTCGTCAAAAATAGAGTTGAATTTGGAAGGAGAGTATGGCGTTATTACTCTGCAAGGTACAGCCCACGCCACAAGTGTAGAGATTGTAGAAGAAGAAGTCATCGAAAAGAAAATTAGGGCAGATTCTTATTGGTGTATCAAAAGTTATCTGCTATTTTTTGATTCCAAGCAACAGGCTTTGACAGGAAAATGGTCGGCAGGAGCAAGTTGTCAAGGAACAATGGTTTTGCGGAGAGAAATAGTGCCTCCACCTGCCAAAAAGAAAAAACGAGTTGTACCTACTCCGCCAATTACCAAAAAAAATACAGAGAAAGAACCTGCCACAATTACACAAAATAATCAAGAATCAGTGAGCAACAACACAGAAGAGTTGCCTGAAAACTACCTAAATTTGCAACAAATGCAACAAGCCTTACAAAATAAAGAGGAATTAAAAGGCAAAAAAATGATTTTGGAAAATATCTATTTCCAACAAAGTACCAGTATTTTATTACCAACATCACACCAAAGTTTGCAAAAAATAGCCGACTTGTTGCAAAAAAACTCCGCTTTGCACATCAAAATTAGTGGGCATACCGACAATGTGGGCAATGAAACTCGCAATTTGCATCTCTCAAAATTGCGTGCTGCTACGGTTATGAACTACCTGATAAACAAGGGAATAGCAGAAAAAAGATTGGTAGCCGAAGGCAATGGCAGTTTATTTCCTATCAAACCCAACGACTCTGAAACCAATAAGCAACAAAACAGACGAGTGGAGTTTGAGATATTAGCAAATTGAAAAGATTTTGCACACAAGTAAACAACTCATTTTTGCTATAACTGTACATGAATATGGTCGTCATGTCTTACCGAATTACAGCCTTGCAATCGAATTTTGCCATAATTGTTTAAGCCTAATCTATTTTTGAGGTGAGTTTCTATCAATAATTTGCCTATCCGTTGGTCTTTTACCAAAGCTACAATAAAAAATTTAGTGGTTTCTGCGTCAAAATTATGTGTGTTGGGGTTGGCAGGCGAAGTAAATACCTTTGAGGTGTCGGATAATTCTGATAATCAGATACTTAGTACTTGAAATATTATCGATTATTTAAGTCTAACTACTTAATTCATAAATTTATCTTTGCAACATTGTTGCATTTATAAAAAATAATTTGCACCTTTGTTGCAAGAAGGAATTACATAGAAATATCCACACCTTACTTTGGTCAGTTTATTTATGAAAACAACTATCAATACCAAAAAATTACCTGTAACAGTTTTATCAGGTTTTTTGGGTGCAGGCAAAACCACTTTGCTCAACCATATTTTGCATAACAAAGAGCAGTTGCGTGTGGCAGTCATCGTAAACGATATGTCGGAAGTCAATATCGATGCAAAATTGGTGGCACAACAAAACACCTTGAGTCGAACAGAGGAAAAATTAGTTGAAATGTCCAACGGCTGTATTTGCTGCACCTTACGAGAGGATTTAATGAAAGAAGTGGAGAAATTGGCAAAAGAAAACCGTTTTGATTATTTGCTCATCGAGAGTACAGGCATCAGTGAGCCTATTCCTGTCGCCCAAACCTTCAATTTTACAGATGAAGCCAATGGCATTAACCTTAGTCAATTTGCCCAATTAGACACGATGGTAACAGTGGTAGATTGTATGAATTTTTACAAAGATTTTAGTTCTACCGATACCATTTTTGAGAGAAATCTCAACGATGATGTTCAAGACCAACGTGCCATTGTCAATCTTTTGACCGAGCAAATAGAATTTGCAAACGTAATTATTCTGAACAAAACAGATTTAGTTACACCTTTTCAGTTGGCTGAGTTAAAGGCTGTTATCAAAAAACTCAATGCAGGGGCTACCATTATAGAAAGCACTTTTGGCAAAGTTCCTCCGACCTCCATTCTCAATACAGGCTTATTCAATTTTGACGAGGCATCACAAAGTGCAGGCTGGATACACGAACTCAACAACGTACACAAACCTGAAACAGAGGAATACGGGATAAGTTCATTTGTTTTTAGAGACAAAAGACCTTTTCACCCCGAAAGGTTTTGGAACTATTTGGGCAATGATTTTCACGCAACCATAATTCGCAGCAAAGGATTGTTTTGGATAGCCTCACGCAAAGTTGATGCCCTCAACTGGTCGCAAGCTGGTGGCTCGTTGCGGGCAGACAAGGCTGGCGTTTGGTGGGCAAGTATGTCGTTGAGAGAAAGGCAACAGTACCCCGCTTTTTTGGAAAATCAAACCTACATAGAAAGCAAATGGGACAAAGAATTTGGAGATAGACAAAACGAATTGGTGTTTATAGGGCAAGATATGGACGTGGAAGTTATTGTGGCAGAGCTAAACCAATGCCTCTGCACACCCTCCGAAATTAAGCAACTATGGGCAGGGCAGGCTTTTGCAGACCCATTTCCAACATGGTAAATAAATGTAATTGTTTAGGTACGTTGGCAATGGTCGCAGACCTTGACAAACGTACCACGTTTAGGTACGTTGGCAATGGTCGCAGACCTTGACAAACGTACCACGTTTAGGTACGTTGGCAATGGTCGCAGACCTTGACAAACGTACCACGTTTAAGCCCTTGCACGTATAAAAAGTGGAGTACCTTAACAGTTACGAAAAAATTAAAATAGCAAAGAAAATAAATAAATGTAAATTGTTGAAACATAATAAAGCCTATGCTTGTTGGGCATAGGTTTTTTGTTTTTTTACTTAATTATTTGCTCATACACCTTGTCCACAATTCCCTGTCTTTCAAAAAATTGCAAAGCTATATTTCGGCTATGTGCTTGATTATCAACAGCATTATTAGCCCATTGTTTACGGAGATTTAAAAGTTGCCTTCTTAATTCTTCCCAATTTTGCGGTGTTGCCACTAAGCCCAAATTGTGGGTTTGCACCAAATTTGCCCCTTCTCCCCCACCCACAAACAAGACAGGCAAGCCACAAGCCGCCGCCTCGTATAATTTGGAGGGAACAGTACCAAAAATAGTAGCTTTTTGCAACACAAGGGCAGCATCAAAAGTCGGCAAGAGTTGGCTCAATTCTTTTTGCGAAACAGCCGAATGTAAAAAAACACCCCTGTTGTTGCCATTTTGCTGTTCTTGTTCCAAAAAAGTTGCAAGTGTAACTTGTTCCAATCCTTCGCCAAAAATATGCAATTCTATACCTAACTCCTTGAAATTGAAGTGCTTGCAAAGTTGCAATACACCTTGTGCCACACCCAACAGCCCTGCATACACGAGCCGAAAAGGTTGTTTTGCGGTTGGTGTTTTTTTGGTAATGGGTTCAAAAAGTTGGCAATCTACCCCTGTTCTGTATAAAATTGGATAGTTTGCATAATTTAGACTTTCCAAGTTTTTAAAACTTGGAAAGTCTGGTTTTTCTACACTTTCCAAGTCTTGAAGACTTAGCAAGTTTAAAAAATCTTGCTTTGGCAACCCCAAAAAAGAATGAAGATAAGTTATAATTTCCTCTGATTGTCCTGTAAGGTAATTGGCTTTTTTGTATAAAAAATGAGCAATGCTTTGCAACATACCAAAAACAAAACCTTTGCGAATTGCCCCTAAATCTAACAAAGTTTGAGGAAATAGGTCGGAGATATTGAACCAAAATTTAGCTTTTGTAAGTTTAGCAAGCACCCAAGCCGACAAAGCCAGCAACAAAGGCGGTGATTGCACAAAAACAAGGTCGGGTTTAAACCGCCAAAGCACAGGCAAAGCCCGAAAAATACTCAACGCAAAACTTAACATAGACCAACCCCGCACCAATAGATTGGCTGCATTGGAAGCATATAACCAACAACGGCAGATAAGAATATTATGTAAGTTTTCTGTATAAAAAAACTTATTTTGGTAGGTTTCAAAAATTTTTCCTTGTGGGTAGTTGGGCAAAGCCGTAATTACCAATACTTGGTGTCCTTTGGCGTGCAAGTAAGTGGCTAAGTGGTGTACTCTTTCCGCACAAGCACCTTTTTCGGGTGGAAAATTCGGGCTGATAAGGGCAATGTGCATTATTTTGTTACAGTGGCTAATCTTTCGGCATTGCTTTCTATTTGCTGCACCAACTCATTGTACCAACTTTCGCCATATTTGCGAATGAGGGCATCTTTCAAAAATTTGTAGATAGGCACACCCAACTGTTTGCCCAAACTGCACGCCTCACTGCAAATATCCCAACGGTGGTAGTTCAGGGCATCAAAATTGCCGTAATTTTTGATACGAATGGGGTACAAATGACAAGAAATTGGTTTCCTAAACTCAATTTTGCCGTCTAAATAGGCTTGTTCTATGCCACATTTCAGAGTTTTGTGCTGGTCGTAAATGGCGTAGGCACATTCCTTGTCCTTGATAGTAGGCGTAGAAAAATCTCCCTCGAAATCCTTGATAAACAGCCCTTCTTTGGCTATGGTTTGCCTGCCTGCCTCCGATAAATAAGGCTTGACTTGCTCATAAACAGCTTCTAAAATAGGCAATTCGTCTGCTGCCAAGGGGGCACCCAAATCTCCTGCCGAGCAACAAGCCCCTTTGCATTTTTCTATATGACAGACAAAAAACTGGTCGGCTATGTCATCACTCACTATGGTATCTCCTACAACTAACATTTGGCTACTATTTTGCTTTATTTTATTTGGAAAACTACAACAAAGAAAACTATTTAAAACAGAATAACAAAATAGAGTTCGTGAATAATTGTTACGAGGTTCTGTTTCTACATTCTCTGTTTCTCCACTCTCTCCATCACACACTCCACCACAGTTCGGTTTTCGTAATCAAAGTTCATACCCACCAAACAGATTTGCCTATGGTCTGCCAAATATTTTTCATAATATTTTTTGTCCTTAATTTGCAACAGTGCTTGTTTAGTACTACTCGAAAACTTAAATTCTATGATGTAAATATAGTTAGGCACGAAAATAACGGCATCAATTCTGCCTTTGTTGGTATTGTCTTCGGCTATGATTTCTAAACCTAATATTTTTAAGGTCAAATAAATAATGAGTTGGTAATAAGCCTCCCGATTAGAAATGACAATTTGATAGGGAATTTGGGCAAATAAAATTGTCAAGTTTTCTACAAATAAGTCCATATTGCTCTCAAATAAGCTGGTTTTTAAGTTGTATTTCAATTCGTCCAGACTTGTAACTCCTTCAATATATTCGGCAACCCGAAAATAATTGAAAGCATCTCTAACTTCTTGATTGGGGTAATTGAGCAAGAAGGTTTGGTCATCTACTTTTTTGGTAATTGTTAGATAACCTGTTTGGAAAAGCAAAGACACCAAATGTTTTTCTATTTGGGTAATATCATACCTGTCCAATTCAGAAATACCAAAAGGCACATTTTTAAAATCTTTAAGGTACTGTTTGTTCAACATTTTAACCACCATTGTGGGTGTACCTGTACTAAACCAATGGTTGAGAAATTCGCCACTGTACAAAAAGTTAAGAATTGAGTAGGGATTATAAACAGTATCCACACCATTCCACGAATAGCCATTGTACCATCGTTTAATTTCTGCCAACAACTCGTGCAAGGATATATTTTTTTCTAAACGGTGTTTCTCTAAATAATCCACAAAATAAGTTTCTACTTCACTTTGCGTGTAGCCCAACAGCGTAGCATAATTCTTGTCGAGGGTTAAATCCATCAAATTATTGAGGTCAGAAAACAAGGAAACTTTGCTAAATTTGGAAACACCTGTCAAGAAAATAAATTGCAAATCGGCAGTCAGCCCTTTCAATGTGCCAAAGAAATTTTTTAGTGTATCACGATTAATGGCAGCTTGGGCTGGTTCGTCTATATAATCTACAATACTTTTGTCGTATTCGTCTATCAAAATGACCACATTTTGCTGGTATTTGGCTTTCAATGCTGTAATTAAGTCAGAAAATAAATCTCTTGGCGAATCACTTTCTAAGGTAATATTCTCTTTTTTTGCTTCTTTTCGCAAATAATATTTCAATCCTTCTGCTAAGGTTGTATCTTTGTAACTAATATTCAAAAAATCTAAATGAATGACAGGATAGGCTTTCCACTCAATCTTGTCCTCGATATACAACCCTGCAAACAACTCTTTGCGACCTTGAAAAATATACTTAAACGTACTCAACAGCAAAGACTTACCAAAACGGCGAGGACGGGAAAGGAAATAAAAGCCTTTTTGTTCTATTAGGGGAAGCAAAAACATTGTTTTGTCCACATAAATACGATTGCCTGTAATGACATCGGCAAAATCATTGAGAGGTAAGGATAATTTTTTCATAAACTATTTAAGTCTTAGACAAACACCTATGGCAAAGATAGTTAAAATCGGAAAGAAATCAAACACTATGTTAATTTGATAAGTTATAATGGCTTTGGTTGCAACGATAGCTTAGTTACTGTTTGATTTTGTTTCATCAAGTTAAGAATGGACTGACTCTTTTTGGGTGGCTACCTGTGCCACCCACTACAACAAAACAGCTAAAAAAGAAAGATGAATTTTCAGTAAAATTGCAAATAAATTTTTCTACCTTTGCAACTTGTTAAGTTATCAATAGCTAAGTTACATGAATATTTACTACAAAACCCAACAAGACATAGACGGTATCAAAGCAAGTGCCGATATTTTGGGTAGAGTACATGGCGAAATAACCAAAATGGTAAAGCCCGGTGTAGCCACCCAAGACATAGACAAAATGGCGGAGGAGTTTATCAAAGACCACAAAGCCCAGCCGTCTTTCCTGAACTATAATGAGTTTCCAGCCTCGCTGTGTATCTCGGTCAATAGTATGGTGGTGCATGGTGTCCCCAGCAAATATGAGCTGAAAGAAGGCGACATCGTTTCCATCGATTGCGGTGTGTTTTTCAACGGCTACCACTCCGACTCTGCCTACACGCATCCTGTGGGAGAAATAGACCCCAAGACCATGAAACTACTCAAAGCCACCAAAGAATCTCTCTACGAAGGCATAGCAGCAATGAAAATGGGAGGTCGACTCGGCGATGTAGGTTTTGCTATTCAAAAGCACGTAGAGGCACAAGGTTTTTCTGTGGTGAGAGAATTGGTAGGGCATGGCGTAGGCAAAGACCTGCACGAAGACCCCGTAGTGCAGAACTACGGCAAACGTGGCGACGGCAAAAAACTACTCAACGGTTTAGTCATTGCCATAGAGCCTATGATTAACATGGGCAAAAAAGATGTGGTGAAAAGTGAAGACAAGCACGGTATTCGTGCTGCTGATGGCAAACCTTCTGCCCACTTCGAACATACAGTCGGTATTTTAAACGGAAAAGTAGAAATTTTAACTACTTTCAAATACATAGAAGCAGTACGCAATCTTTAACAAAAATTATTTATCTTTATTATGCCCAAACAAGCCAATATTGAATTAGACGGTACCATTTTAGAAGCACTATCAAACGCCATGTTTAGAGTAGAGTTAGAAAATGGACACCAAGTCATTGCCCACATTTCAGGCAAAATGCGTATGAACTACATCAGAATATTACCTGGTGATAAAGTAAAATTAGAAATGTCGCCTTATGACCTTACCAAAGGTCGTATTACGTACAGGTACAAATAAATTATTTTATACGTTTTTTTATACGTTGGCAATGGTCGAAGACCTTGACAATCGTATAAAAAATGGAGTCGGTACGGTTGTCAAGGTGCAAAAGCACCATTGCCAACGTACCTAAGTTAAATTTATTTCCAAAATGCTTAGTTCGGTATGTTGGTAGTGCCGCCAAGCACCCCAACATTTAAAAGGGAATGAGGTGTAAGACCTCAACTGTCCCCGCAACTGTAAGCCTTGCCGAAAGAACTATTGAGTTCGTTTTTTCGGGTTTTGTTGCATCAAGCTCATAGCCACTGTGCATTACGCATGGGAAGGCAGCAACATTACGCAAAGTCAGGAGACCTGCCAACTACGCAAATACATACACTTTAAACCGTTGCTTTCGGGTGAAAAGCTGGTCTGTTATGCTTATTTCGCAAATTTATTTGGGAAAGCTACGTTTACGTTTGTCAAGGTCTTCGACCATTGCCAACGTAAACCAAATCCTGCTACGTTGGCAATGGTCGAAGACCTTGACAAGCGTAGGAAAAACCGTACTACGTTGGCAAGGGTCGAAGACCTTGACAAGCGTAGTCAGCGTAATCAAAATCTTTTTTTTGCTGCTGCTTTGCAACAATTTTTCTCTTGTTGCCCAAAACCTACCTGACTCTTTGCTGTTGAGTTCGGCAAAAGATACCTTATCTGTTGCCAAACTCCTACCTTCGGTGGCGGTGATAGGTAGCCGACCTTCGGATTTTGCGGCGGGGGGCAAAGTGTTGGAAATAGACCCTAAACTCCTGAAAATCAACCTCTCCAATAATTTGGCTGATGTGTTGGCAAACTATGCCCCTGCTTATCTTCGCAATTACGGAACAGGTATGTTGGCTACGGTTTCGTTTCGGGGAACTTCGCCCAATCATACGGCTGTGCTTTGGAATGGGCTGAATATCAATCACCCTTCGCTGGGGCAGACAGATTTTGCTACCTTGCCCCTGCACTCCCAAACTTCGGTTGCCTTTCGGTTGGGGGCAGCCAGTGCCAATTATGGTACGGCTGCGGTGGGCGGTGCGGTGCTGCTCAATACGCCTTTGACTTTTACCAAACAAAAACAGGTGGCTTTTGGGCAAGAAATTGGCAGTTTTGGGCTGAATAAAACCAACTTTTATGCCCTCTTTGCCAATTCGAAAGTAGCTTTGCAAACTTCTTTTTACCAACAAAGTTTGCAAAATGACTTTGCTTTTAGTAATCGAAATAAATTTGGAAACCCAACCGAAAAGCAAGAAAATGCAGCCATTCGGCAGATAGGTTTTACGCAAGACGTGGGTTTGAAAATAGGCAAAGCAAGCCATTTGATTGTAAGAGCTTGGTACACAGACAGTTATCGACAACTACAAGCACCTATGGGCGTAGCACACCACAACGCCAACCAAACAGACCAAAATTTTAGGGCTATGGCAGAATTGGTTTTGCCCTATCGCAAAACTAAAACCACTATCAAAACTGCCTTTTTTCACGATAACTTGGTCTATGCCAATGACAACATGACTCCTTCTCATTCTTTGGTGCAAACTTCGCAAGCACAAGCCGAACATACCATTCAGTTTCGACCTCATATAGCTTTGCAGTTGGGGGCAGACTACCAACATTTTGCTGCTTTTGTAGATGGTTATGGCAAAAATATAACCGAAAACAGGGCTTCTTTTTTTGCACTTTTTCGTTACAATCTTACGTATCATTTGCAACTAACAGCCAATCTAAGACAGGCTATCGTAGAGGGTTTCAATCCGCCACCTACGCCAAGTTTGGGCTGCAATTATCAGGTTTTGCAACGCGGCAATCATTTGCTTACCCTCAAAGCCCATGCTGCTCTTTCCTATCGAGTGCCTACCTTGAACGAAAGATTTTGGCAACCAGGGGGCAACCCCAACCTGAAACCCGAACAAGGTACAAGCATAGAAACAGGGTTTCGCCACCAATGGTTGCACGAAAAAAATCAACTCACCTTGTTGTGGACTAACGAATGGACTGCTTACAACAACCTGATAAACAATTGGATACAGTGGAAAGCTGGCAATTCGTTTTGGTATCCCGATAATCTCTTGCAGGTGCGGGCAAGAGGAATAGAAGGGACAAGTCAGTTGAAAATAAAGACGCAAACCATAGAAACTTTATTGGGTGTAAACTACCAATATACCCAATCTATACAAACCGAAACTCAACAACCCGAAGAAAAAGACAAGCAATTAGCTTACGTACCTCTGCATACAAGCAATTTTTTTGGATTGGTAACATACAAAAAAATATCACTCAATGTAAACGGAACTTACATAGGTAGTCGGTTTACTTTGGCAGATAATTTGGAATCTTTACCTGCTTATTGGCTCGGCAATTTGGCTGTGGGCTACCAAACAAATTGGCAGCATTTGCGAACCAGCAAAGGCAATACAAAAGTTGCTATTTGGTTGAAAATCAATAACCTAACAAATGCAGTTTACGAAAACGTAGCCTTCCGAGCTATGCCTTTGCGAAATTATGCAGTGAGTTTGCAAGTGTTTTTTTAGTAAAAGTTTCGGTTTTGACAAACTGAAACCACAGACTAAAGTCCAATGATGTTAAGCTAAGGAATCGTATTTACAACCTCGAAGAGGTTGAACATTAATAGCCCTACATGCAACATAGGGAAGTATTTGCAAATGTGCATCCAACCTCGAAGAGGTTGAACATTTGGGTAGCAATATGTCATTGTTCAACCCCTTCGGGGTTGTGGAGTAGCCTTGCACCTTTTTCCCTACGTTGCACGTAGGGCTATTATTGTTCAACCCACAATGGAATTGCTCTTCGATGTTGTGAGTTATTCTTAGCTTAATAGCATTGGACTAAAGTCTATGCTACAAACAAAATTATTTCAATCATTTTAACAATTTATTTTTATGTTCAAAAACAATTCAATTTCGTTTTTTGGTGCTTTGGCACTTAGTTTTTTGGCAGCCTGCGAAAGCAACACGCCGCCACCTGCACCCAAAGGGGATTATGAAAAAGGAGTTTTGGTAGTCAATGAAGGCAGTTTTCAGAACTCCAATGGCAGCATTAGTTTTTATGACCGCAGTGCGAAAACTATCACCAACGAGATTTTTCGCACTGTCAATGGCAGAAGTTTGGGCGACGTGGTGCAGTCTGTAACAGTGGTGGGCGACAAGGCTTTTTTGGTAGTCAATAACAGCAACAAAGTAGAGGTAGTCGATGCCAATACATTTAAAAGCCTTGCTCCGCAGATAGACCTCCAACTCCCCCGTTATGCTGCGGTGGCAAACGGCAAATTGTACGTTAGCACGTGGATTAATTTTTCGGTGGCACAGGGGCAGGTGGCAGTCATAGACCTTGCCACTTACAAAGTTCTCAAAAATATTGCTGTTGGCAAATTGCCCGAAAAATTATTGTTGGCAAGCAACGGCAAATTGTACGTAAGCAATTCGGGTAGCAATACGATTTCGGTTATCAACACTGCAACCGACTTGGTAGAGGCTTCGATAGAGGTGTTGCCAAGCCCAGATGCGATGGTGCAAGATGCCAACAACAATATTTGGGTGCTTTGCGAAGGAGTTTCGTGGAGTACGCCTCCTGTGGCGGGTGGTTTAGTCCGTTTGAACCCAAACAGTCCTGCGGTGCAGGCACGCATAGCCCTCGCCAATATGTATGGTGGCAATCTTGCCTTAAATGCTGCCAAAAACAGGGTGTTTTTGTCTAACAGCACAGGCGTCTATGCAATGGATATTTCGGCAACGGCTTTGCCTACCAACCGCCTGATTTCACGCAATTTCTATGGTTTTGGGGTGGACAATGACGGCACAATTTATGGCGGTGTTGCAAGTTTTACCTCTAACAGTAGAGTCATTCGTTTCAACCAACAAGGTGTGGCTTTGGATTCTGTAACGGCAGGTGTAGGAACAAATGGGTTTGTTTTTAGATAGGAAGATGTACAATAGAGTTTATGAATAATTTTTTGTTAAGAGGCTTGGCAAAAGATGTCATTTTTCAAAAAAATGACATCTTTGGGTAATTATTCATAAACTCTAATTTGTAGTTTGAGTAGTTCAATTTTTTTCTATCAAAAGATTACCCATTAGAATAAACTAAAAGATTACTACTGTTACATCTCATAAATAAGTGCCTATTTTTTATTTTACTTTTTTTGGTTATCTTTGTGCTATGAAAAGTCCCACCATAGTTTTGAGTTCCCTACAACGTGAATTCTTAACCACCTTATCCAAACAAACTACAGGCAGTTCTCGTGATAGAGAACGGGCAACAATTATTTTACATCTCTCTGATGGTTTGTCAGGTCTACAAGTAAGTAAGTCTTTAGGTTT
>JAAFKA010000029.1 GCA_013299115.1 Cytophagales bacterium | reverse complement strand
TATTCTGTTGAAAATATTGCAGAAATTCAGAGAAAACTCAATAATAGACCAAGAAAAACATTAGAATTTGACAGTCCAATACAAAATTTAACCAAAAATAAAATTGCATTTCAAAGTTGAATCTGCGAGTTAAATCAATAAGCTGTGTAAATCCGTGTTGTCTGTGTGTTCCTTGTTCCCTCCATATTGTGCTTTTCACAGATTTGAAATTTTATACGTTCTTTGAAAACCTAAAAACGGCAAAAGTTTTTTTACAAAATTAAGGAAAAAAATAGTAAAAGTTTATCAAAAGTCGGTATTTTACACTACTTTTGCTTAGTTTTTGGCTCTTTTTGGCTTGTTACAGATAACGAGGTAAACTCTAAAATGTGCCAAATTTGCACTGAAAGTGCGAAACGGACTAAAGTCCGTTATACAATTTTGTTTCTATTCATTCAAGTAGTATTTTAAAAATCTTTGTGTTTTTACATTGTATCTTATCAAGTCGTACGATTTGTTTATACAAAGGTCGAGATAAAATAATTGGTACAAGCAAAAAAGAGGCTAAGTATTCCCAACTCATACGCCTGTTTAAACTTCCTGATTTAGCTAAAGTAATAAGCGGCATTAGCTTATTGCTGATAGATTTATTATTCCCGTCTACTGCTTCCCTTGAAAAGATATACTGATAAAATAGACAAAACAGTAAAAGAATAGCTGGTACTATCATTGTTTAAATATGGCTATGAAATTATCCAAGATAAGCAGAACGACACCACCTTGAGTATCTTGATAACACAGAGCACTTTACACACCACATTATACAGAAAGAGAACAAGCCGAAAAAGAAGGAAAAAAAGTCAAAAGCCCCAAGAATTCATTTTTTTGTAGGGCATTTAGCCATTAGCTATATTTTTGCTTATGACCCTTTTCACGAGATTCATCAAACTAAAAATTAAGATAAAAATAATTCCAGTAAGCAAAACTCAACTAAACCACAACGGTTTATCAACATATTTTACTAATTTTGCATAAACAAAAACAGAAGTAATGGAAAAAAACTTTGTAATCATTGCCTCCGAACTCAACATTACGTACCAACAAGTTGAGGCAACTACACAATTATTGGACGAAGGCGGAACTGTGCCTTTCATTAGTCGTTATCGCAAAGAAGTTACAGGAAGTCTGGACGAGGTGCAAGTAGCTGCGGTTCGTGATAGAATTGAGCAACTTCGTGAATTGGACAAACGCAGAGAAGCTATTTTGGCATCGATGACCGAAATGGGCAAATTGACTCCTGAACTCGAAACCAAAATTCAAGCAGCCGAAACCATGGCAGTTTTGGAAGATATTTATTTGCCTTTCAAACCAAAACGCCGCACAAGGGCAACTATTGCAAGAGAAAAAGGGCTTGAACCTTTGGCGGATAAGCTGTTTTTGCAAGAAAAATTTGACCTCGATGCTTTTGCAGCTACGTTTATCAATGACGAAAAAGGCGTAAAAAATCTGGAGGAGGCTTTGGCTGGGGCAAGGGATATTATTGCCGAAAAAATAAACGAAGACCAAACCGCACGCGGGGCTATGCGAAATTTGTTTGAAAAACAAGGCAAATTCAAGGCAAAAGTGATTGCAGGCAAAGAAACGGAAGGGGCAAAATACAAAGATTATTTTGAGTGGAATGAGGAAATAGCAAAAGCACCTTCGCACCGAGTGTTAGCAATGCGGAGAGCCGAAAAAGAAATGATTATTTCACTGGAAAGTTTGCCCGAAGAAGAAGATGCTATCGCAATGTTAGAAAATTTGTTTGTGAAGGCAAACAACAAGGCTGGCGAACAGGTGAAAATGGCAGTGAAAGATGGTTATAAAAGGTTGCTTGCCCCTTCGATGGAAACCGAAATTCGTATGACTTCAAAACGCAAAGCTGATGAGGAGGCTGTACGAGTTTTTGCTGATAATTTGCGGCAACTATTAATGGCTGCACCGTTGGGCGAAAAAAATGTTTTGGCTATTGACCCTGGTTTTAGGTCGGGTTGCAAAATTACTTGTTTGGATAAGCAAGGAAAATTGTTGCACAACGAAAATATGTATCCTCACGAACCACAAAGAGAAGTGGCAAAATCGGCATCAATTATCAAAAAACTGTGCGAAAAGTTTGAAATTGAGGCAATAGCCATAGGAAATGGTACGGCGGGACGTGAAACTGAAACTTTTATCAATTCATTGGGCTTGCCAAAAACTATTATGGTTGTCATGGTCAATGAAAGTGGGGCTTCGGTGTATTCGGCTTCGGAAGTGGCAAGAAATGAATTTGCAGACTATGATTTAACAGTTCGTGGCTCGGTTTCTATCGGCAGACGTTTGACTGACCCCTTGGCAGAATTGGTAAAAATTGACCCAAAAGCTATTGGTGTGGGGCAATATCAGCACGATGTCGACCAAAGTTTGCTAAAAACAAGCCTTGACGATACGGTTATGAGTTGCGTAAATGCGGTTGGTGTGGAATTGAATACGGCAAGCAAAGAATTGTTGATGTATGTGTCGGGTTTGGGCGAAAGTTTGGCAAAAAATATTGTCGAATATCGCAATAAAAACGGTGCTTTCAAAACTCGCAACGAATTGAAAAAAGTGGCACGTTTAGGCGAAAAAGCCTTTGAGCAAGCAGCAGGTTTCTTGCGTATTCGTTATGCTGAAAATCCTTTGGATTCGAGTGCAGTTCACCCTGAAACTTACGCTATTGTGGAGAAAATGGCTAAGGATTTGAAATGTACCGTTAAAGATTTGATGACAAATGATGAGTTGCGAAAACAAATTGATTTGAAAAAATATGTTTCCGAAAAAGTAGGTTTGCCAACTTTGCAAGATATTGTAAAGGAATTAGCAAAACCAGGGAGAGACCCTCGTGAAAAATTTGAGGCTTTTAGCTTTGCAGAAGGCATAAATTCGATGGAAGACCTGAAACTCGGAATGAAATTGGCGGGAATTGTTACCAATGTTACAGATTTTGGGGCTTTTGTCGATATTGGCGTGCATCAAGATGGGCTTGTGCATCTTTCGCAAATGGCTGACCGTTATATCAAACACCCTTCGGAAGTGGTGAAAGTTGCCCAAAAAATACAGGTTACGGTTACGGAAGTGGATATTCCTCGCAAACGTATTGCGTTGAGTATGAAGGAAAATCCAACAAGCCCCCTAACCCCCAAAGGGGGAATTCAAAAATCCCAAGAAAATGGTGGTAGAAATTCCCCAACAAAATCTTATTCGACTTCAAATAGCAACGCAAAAGTAGAGGTTGAAAAAGAGGAAACAATGGAGGAGAAATTGAAGAAATTGAAGGGAATGTTTAAGTAGGAGTTTTTATGAGAACTAACATTTCTTTGAGAAATGTTAGTTCTACAAAACACATTTGTTATTAAAATTCAACCATTTGCACACCATATTAATTATGAAAAAGATATTGTTTTTTGTTGTATTATACTTAGCTACTTCAACAATTATAGCCCAAAACAAACAAAATAAAATAATAAGTTACATAGACACTATAAATGTAATTCTTGAAAAAATTGCTTTGGCTGAAAACCCACTAGCAAAGTTAAAATATAGATTTTCTTATGAAACCAATACAGAATTGATTTCCATTGTAGAAACTTCCATTCGTAAAGCAACCAGAGAACAACAAAAAGTTTTTCAGCGTATTCTTTTTTCTCCTGCAATAGTAGATAACAACTATATTTATCAACAATTAGCTATAAAAGAAACTGATTTATGTGGTATCTCTTTTTTCGCTATCAATAACTATCCTAAATTAAATAGTCAGTTTATAGAAGGTGAGCAAATTATAAATTCTACCTTTCAAGACAGAATTTATATTGGAGGTTGGCAAAAAAAACATACTACTGAAATAGAGATTATTGTTGAACTTTTGAAAAAAATAGTAGCTCTTTACAGTAATCCAACGAACTTGCAGGTAACTACTGATAAATCTTTACCCTTAGTAATTGGCTATTTTGACGCACAAAATAAATTTATATCTATTGCTCCACCACAGTCTATAAAACCATCTAATAATCATTTATTTGATTTTACTGATGAACTTGCTACTTTTGAGGGAAGTAATGATAGGAAAGAAATAGATAAAAAACTGAAAATATTTTTCGAAAATATCCTTGTCAAATTAAATAAACAAGAAAAAGGTAGTATTTATGTACAATTTACCGTAGATAATCAAGGAAAAGTTTTAGAGGCTAAAATATTACACACAAATAACACTAAATTAGGTCAAATTATACTTGATTATGCAAAAGAATTACCTTTATGGAAGCCAGCCAAGCACCAAGGACAAAATGTACAAATTATTTATAATGCTCATATTAAAATTTAGGCTTGTATCTTTATAATACTTATAAAACATTATTTCTTAGGATATTTAGTAGTATTTTCTAATAATCTTTATTTGATACTAAAAATGAATAAATATTGCAAATATATTTACGAGGAAAATGTAACTTGTTTTATGGAATTAGATGAAGAACTCTATTGTTTTAGAGCTATTTATCAAAATGATAAAAATTTAATAAGCACCAATATACAAATAGAGAATTCGGAATATGGTTTGCCAGAGGGCAGTTTTAGCCATTGCTTAGAAGACTTAACAGCAATAACTCAAAGAGAATTTTTAGAACTTTGGAGTAAGGCTACATTGTTGTATGCAGATAGTTGGAATAAATTAAAAGCTAAATTAGTCATTGGAGATAAAATAAATGCAAAAATTATATGTTTTTATCCACAAGGAATTATTTTGGAAATTTGGCAACTATTTTGTGCCATTGCAAACTATGATGAATGTAGAAATCATTTTGGCGGTGATAAAATGTATCCAAGAGAAGAAATAGCGTTGAAAATAGAAGGTTTTGATGATGATAATTTGTGGGTTAGGTTAAAAATATAATTCTCCTACAAAATCTTATGCGACTTCAAATAGCAACGCAAAAACAGAGTTTAAGAAAGAGGAAACAAGGGAGGAGAAATTGAAAAAGTTGAAGGGAATGTTTAAGTAGGATTTTATTGTGTATCTTTGTGTTATAAAACCAATCCAGTTATGGCATACCGAAAATATACTGCATCGAAGATAAAATCTGAATTAGGATTGGATTTTAAGCAAAGTGATTTGTTTCAAAATCAAGTTCTACCTCTTGTGGAAGCCAGCAGACGTTTGCTGGAAACTTTAGATGTATCACAAAAAATGGCAATTACTACCGAAAAAGCTGTGTGTGAGCAATTAGTTGCCCCTATTTTAACAGAAATTAAATTGCAAAATGAGGGTATTGTGCTTTTTTCTGGCGAACAGTTGAATGTTGATAAACACAAGAATTTGAATGGCGAAGTTGATTTTCTTTTTGCCAAAACAAGTAATTACTTAACCGTAGAAAGCCCTATTTTATGTATCACAGAAGCAAAAATTGGTTTGATAGATAAAGGTATTCCGCAGGCTGCTGCACAAATGTATGCTGTCCAACTTTTTAATGAAAAAGCAAAAGAACCTACTCCTATTGTGTATGGTGCAGTTACTGATGGGAGAACTTGGCGTTTTTTGAAATTAGAGAGTAGTATGCTATACACTGATTTAAAAATTATTCACTTAGATAATTTGCCTCTGCTCTTAGGTACTTTGCAGTGGGTAATTGATTTTTATAAGAAATAGTGGAAACTGAAAAATTGAAGGGAATGTTTAAGTAGGAATTTTGTTGTAGTTTTTCAAAGTTAATGTGTATCTTTGTGTTACAAAACCAATACAGTTATGGCATACCGAAAATATACGTCTGCTGAAATAGAAACAAAGTTAGGCTTAGAAATTAGGCAAGCCGAACTGTTTTTAGACAAACAAATTCTCGGTTTGGAAGCAAGCAAAAGGCTAAAAGAAACCCTAACAATTTCGAATAGATTGGCAATAACGACCGAAAAAGCTGTTTGCGAATACTTAGTTTCACCCATTCTCATAGAAATTCAACTACGAAATGAAGGTATTGTTCTATTTTCTGGCGAACAACTAAATGTGGACAGAAACCGCAATTTGAATGGTGAGATTGATTTTCTTTTTACCAAAAACACCAACCATTTAAGTATCAAATCCCCTATTTTGTGTATCACAGAGGCTAAAATTGGTTTGATAGACAAAGGTATTCCCCAGGCTGCTGCACAAATGTATGGAGTTCGTCTTTTTAATGAAAAAGAAGGAAAGCCACTAAAAACAGTTTATGGTGCTGTAACAGACGGTAAAACGTGGCGTTTTCTAAAATTAGAAAACAATATATTTTATACCGATTTAGAAGTTTTGTATTTAGATAATTTGCCTCTGCTCTTGGGTACTTTGCAGTGGGTAATTGATTTTTATAAGAAATAGTGGAAACTGAAAAAATATTGAACTATACAGGTTTAACTCCTGAACATATAGCGCAACTACAAAATACAAAGGCGTAACTATCAAAAATCAAATCAGCAAGCAAAAAATGCGAACAAAAATAAGTATAGGGCTTAGTTTTCTACTTTTTTGTGCCATTAACCTCTTGGCACAGCCCAATAATCCTGCCCTTGTCAATAAAATAGGCTACTACGAGGTGGGCATGGCTTCTTACTATCCAGGCAACGAGGACAAACGCAAGACTCTCAGTGGCGAGGTCTATGAGATGAATGCAATGGAGGCTGCCCACAAAAGTATGCCTTTTGGGGCTTTGGTTAAAGTTACCAACTTAGAAAACCAAAAAGAAGTGGTGCTGCGAATTAACGACAGACCCAACACCACCGAAAGAATAATGGACATGACCTTAGCAGCAGCCGAAGGGTTGGGTATGATAAAAGAGGACAAAGCCCTGATTCCTGTCAAAGTAGAAATTATTGCGTTGGGTGTGCCTCGAACAGAGGACACACGCAAATATTTGGCTACTGCACCCAAAAGCAAAGACGAAACCAAGCCTGAACAAACAACCGAAAAGGTAGCAGAAAAAACCACTGAAAAAGTAGAAAAAGCTACTGAAAAGGCAACAGAAAAAACTGAAAAAGCCAATAAGTTGGCTGCAAAAGAAACTGCACAAGCAACCGCCAAAGAAAAAGCCAAAGTAGAAAAGGAGAAAAAAATAGCCGAAAATCAAGCTAAAAAAGCCGAAAAGTTGGCAGCAGAAAAAGTTGCAAAAGAGAAAAAACAGGCTGAAAAAGCAGAGAAAGAAAAGCAAAAATTGGCAGCTAAACAGCAAAAAGAACAACCCAAAGCAGCAGACAAAGCCACCAAAGCAGAGCCAAAAGCAACAGAAAAAGCAACAGAAAAAACAACAGAAAAAGCAACATTGCCTACTTCCTCAAAAACAGAAAGTTTGTTTCAGGCTGAGGGCAACTATTCGATAGAGGGCAAAAAACAAAGTCCCACAGGTTTGGGTGTGCAGACAGGCAATTTTACCGAATTGGCACGTGCCATAGACGAAGCCAAAACCATAGAGGCTATGAAAATTGGCAATGTCTATATTCAAACCACAACAGACAAAGGGAAAACGACTTACAAAGTGCTGGTGGGCAACTTCAAAACCAAAGACGATGCCAAAGAAATCCTAAAACTTTTAACAGAGAAAAAATACAGTCCATTTACAAAAAAATATTAACAACACAATCAAATCATCACTCACGCAATATGCACCGCGAAGGCACAACAACCATTCTCATTACGATTGCCGTTTTAGGCACTCTCAATGCAGCCCTCATGTTTGGGCTACCCCAACAAGAACTTTTACAAAATATCGTGCTGGTTATCAGCGTCTTTTTGTTTGTGATGGTCTTGCAATTTTTCCGCAACCCAACGGTGCAAGTGCCTGTCAATTCGCAGCACGTCATAGCCCCTGCCGATGGCAAGGTAGTGGTGATAGAGGAAGTAGAAGAACCCGAATATTTTAAAGGCAAACGCCGCCAAATCTCTATTTTCATGTCGCCAATCAATGTTCACGTGAATAGAAACCCTATTTCGGGCATAGTCAAGTTTGTAAAATATCACCCGGGTTTGTATTTGGTGGCTTGGCACCCCAAAGCCAGCACCGACAATGAAAGAACTACCCTAGTCATACAGCACCCCAACGGCACAGAGGTCTTGATGCGACAAATAGCTGGAGCATTGGCAAGACGCATTTGTTGGTATGTGTCTGAAAGACAAATAGTTAAGCAAGGCGAAGAATTTGGTTTTATCAAATTTGGCTCTCGTGTAGATATTTTTCTACCTCTCGATGCCGAAGTAAAGGTAAATATGAATCAGGTTACACAAGGTGGTGTAACGGTGTTAGCTGCTTTGAAAAATGGGTAAATGTAGCATACACTTTAGCGTGTGAGTGTAGCATACGCTTTAGCGTGTGAGTGTAGCATACGCTTTAGCGTGTGAAATTTTTACAGTAGTTGATAAATCACACGCTAAAGCGTATGCTACATTCGAAGTTCTTGCGAATATACAGCTAACAAAGGTTCAAAATATTTTTCAAAATTCAAGTGTTCTACAAAATCTTTGTGGGCTTGGGCAGACAAAGTTTCGTAGTTTGCCATAATTTTTTCTATACAAGCCACCAAAGACTGTTCGGAAAGGTCTGTAAAAAAAGCCCATTCGTACTTGCCCAAATGCTGCCTAAAATGTGAATTGTCGTAGAGCAAAATAGGCAAACCAACGGCTGCATATTCATAAATTTTATTGGACGAAGTACCCAAAGTTTTGTTCATCACATCTGTTCCTGTGTGAACGGCAATACCAATATGGCACTGCGAAGCTATTTTAGGCACGTCTTGGTAAGCACCAAAACCATGAAAAATTAACTGAGCATTTAAACCTTGTTGTGTAGCCAAATTAAGTAAGCTGTTTTTGTATTCCTCATTTAGTAGCCCCCGCAAATGCAATTCAACAGGTTTTCCATTAATTTTCTTTGGCAATAATTGACTAATAATTTGCTCTAAGCCATGTCCTTTTGCTATTGTACCTTGAAAAATTAGCTTGATTGGTTTTGTTGCCTTATTGGACTGATAAAACTTGCCATAAAAACTACGTGCAGGCACATTGGGAACATAAAAATACTTGCCCTTGAACTTGTCCATCGGGAAATATTGCTTCCTTTCTTCGGAGGGCAATGAAAAAATATCAATTTTGTCAAACAGATTTTGTTCTGCTCTTGCTGCCCACGCCGCCAAATTATAACGAGGAAGGTATTTTTGCTCCAAAACATCATGGTTATGGTAGTGCAGCAAATGCTTGTGTGTGAGCAAAGGACGAATTAAACTGTATGCCAACGTAGGAAAAGGGTCGTACAAAACAACTACTTGCGGTTTTTCTTTGCGAATAATTTGCAACATTGCCCAAGTAAATTGCAAAAAAGACCAAACTTTCCAAAGCATACTTTTCTGTTCTGCTTGTCTGATAGGTACAAAATCTCCACTTAACGTATAGGTAACTTTTGGGTCATAATCCCAAGCCAACTTGTTCACATGGCGAGAAAGTATATCAACTTTGTCAAAATGCGGTAATAAACAAGTAAGGGCATTTAACGAAGGCGGATAGTATTCTAAGGAGCTATAAACCGCCAAAAATATTTTTTTCATTAGTTTTATTGAGGTAAGCCACATCTTTATAAATTATCTCTTTCCCACTTAACTCTCAAACAAAGGTATGAAATTGCTACAATTTTAGCAAATATAGACTCTATTATCAAAACAAAATTATTGTAACTTACTGCACCACCACTCTACGCCAAACTTTGTTGCCTTTTTGGTCTTGTGCTGTCAATAGATAAATGCCTTTGGGCAAAGTTGCCAAATTCCAAACTTGGGGTTGCTGGGGCAATAGTTGCGTAGTCCATTGCGTAGGCTGCCCTAAACTGTTGTAAAGTTGGCAATGGATAGGTACAGTGCTTTGCAAGGTTACAAACTGTTCAGTTGGATTTGGAAATAGCTGTAAATCAGGACTTTGCAAAACAAGAGTTTCGTCTGTGCTGGTAAGAGTTTCCACAAATTGGAGGTAATGCACGCCACCTGTATTGGTCCCCAGCAATAACGATTTACCCAAAACAGCAGGGTAAACATCTTGCCCAAAATTATAAACACTCCGCAAGCCATTCAAGTCGTGCTGAATAAAAGGCGTAATTTCTTTGAAAGTTGTATTGATGTTTTGAACAAAATTTTCATAAATTCTTACCTTGCCCGAAGCATCTCCTGTGATAAGTTCTAAGGCTTGGTCGTTGGTAAGGTCTGCGGTGGCTATGCTCAGTAAGTTGGTCTTGCCTGTGCCTAAGCCGCCTGCCTGTGCCTGACGCAAGACAAATGTAAGATTACCTGTATTTTCCCAATATTCTAAATTGCCAACCAAACGACCAATTAATAAATCGGGCAATTTATCGCCATTGAGGTCAGCCAAATAAGGTTCGTCAAAAGGGCGTAGGTTGGTGGCTAAATTGAGAACTTGGCGTTTAGCAAGGTCAAATTGCAGAGGTTGTTGTGGATTATTTTCGTTGAGTACATACTGAAACGAGGCAATGTTTTGGAGGTTTGAACTCCCAAAAAGCATATCGAGGGCTTGGTCGCCGTTGAGGTCTGCAAAGGTTAAACGGAGATTTAAAACATTGATAGCCAAAAAGTTAAACAAATTTTCGTTTCGCAACCTGAATACAGGATTTTGGTTATTGCCTGTATTCTCATAATAAAAAACTTGTGCCTTAAAACTTTTATCAACCTGCAAACTTGCCTGATTGGTCAGTAGCAAATCCAAATCTCCGTCATTGTCGAGGTCTATGGTCGTGGGTTTTGTTTTTTCTCCTATGTCGAGCATTTGGTTTTGCAAAAAACCTTTCTGCACTTCCTCAAAAACAGGTCTGCTGTTGCTGCCCTTGTTTTTGTAAAACCACACACTTTGCCTAAAATTACTCTGTTCAGGCTCTGAAAACACCGAACTTTGCCTGTTTAGAGCAACTAAAAGGTCTTTGTTGCCATCAAAATCGAGGTCTTCCCAATAAGCAGCAGGAAAAACATAAAGATTGACAGGATTTGATGTTGGAAAATTGCCAACAAAACTATCAAATTTGGCTTGGCTATTGGTGCCTTTGTTAAAAAAAGCAGCCAAATTATTGCAACTCACATCGCCAACTAACATATCTTTTTGCCCATTGCCATCGAGGTCTATCAACAGTTGCGTAGAGCCAGAATGTTCGGTGCGTGCAGTGCGTAAGTTTTGTGCTGAATTAGCAAAATTTACATCATTTTTATCGCCATCATCACCTTTTTTTTGGGCTTCTGCACAGGTTTGCGAGCCAAACTTAAATTCATTGCAACGACTGCACTCCTCCACATCTCCCCAACGGGTGCTTGCCTTCTCAAACTCCAAACTATCCAAACGGTTGTATTTTTCTTTGCTCACATTCTTTGCAAATTCTATGTAAGAGCCAATTTGGGGCGTAAAAAACAGCAAATCTATGTCGCCATCGTTGTCTATGTCGTCTATGGCAGGTATATCGGTGGCATCTATGGTAAAATTGAGAAAAAAGTTACCTGCAATACTTTTGATTTGCAAAACTTTTGGATTTGCTACAAAACTTACATTGCCTTTCATTACACTATTATTTCTGTAAACTTCCACACCCAAATTGCTACCAAAGGTAAAAATATCTTTTTTGCCATCTTGGTCATAATCCACCAACAAGCACCAATTTCTCATGGTAGGAAAAAGCAGTTCGTAAGCAGGGGCATATTGGTAGCTATTGCCTTGCCTCACATACGTAAAAACCCTATTGGCTGTACGGTCAAACACAAAAAGGTCTTGCACTTGGTCTCCGTTGAGGTCTATGGTAGAAAATTGCGGAGAATTGAAACCACCAGCCCACGCCAGATTAAGCCGTTGATTATCAAGTTGATAAACAGGAATTTGTTGCGAAAATTGGTAGCGGAGTTGGGTCTGGGCAAAGGCAGAAAACAAACCTATTGTGCAACAGCCTAAGAAGAAAAGGAATTTTGATAGCATGGCGAATAAATAGGAAATATGGTGTATAAAATATGAAATCAAGTTGAGTGGTATGAATGTAACATATATTTAGCGTGTAAAGTGATAGAATAGTTGATAGAAAAATCACACACTAAAGCGTATGCTACATTCGAAAAAGATTACGATTGTCAAGGTCTTCGACCATTGCCAACGTAAAGTACGTTGGCAATGGTCGAAGACCTAATCGTACAAACAGCAAAAGGGCTAATACAAAGTATTAGCCTTTTCGTTACAACAATTAAAACATATCAACCTATAAATTTTCTTTATCGAGAACTTGTTGCTTGCAAGCACACAAGTTAAAACAGTCTTGACTTTTGCGTCTTTGCTCTCTTTTCTGAATTTGATAAATCAAATTCCTACATTTTTTGGATTTGACGTATCAAATTGCTACCCAACTTGCAAAGATTTTTCTTTTCTTTTTTACTACTGTTCTGCTTATATAGTTTCCAAAGTCGTGCCAAAAAACACAACGTATTGATTTATAACTAATTGCAATTTTTCACAATTTATTATGTTCAACAAAGTGTGCGAAAACACTACATTTGATTGTTCATTTTCGAACAATTAGCCTGCCAAAATTACAAAGCTATTTTTTAAAACCAAGTAATTTGTGCAATAAAATTGGGAGAATTTCTGAAAACTTTACAGATTTTTCAAATTTAGGAAAAACACTATCTTTGTTTCAAATCTATGTCTATGAAATCTTTATTATCGTATTTTACTCCTGTCTTGGTTCAATTAGGTCAGGGTCACGCATTTACGCCCCTGCACCCTGAAGAGTACGGTACTAAAAGGGTAGAGTACTAAAAACTTAGTTGCCTACTTAAAACCATGTTAAAATCCTCCTTCACTCTTGCTTTTCAGAAAATTAGCTACGAAGTTGCAACAGTTTACAATGCTCAGAGGCTGTCCGAAAAGTCTTTCTGCCTTAGAAGGATAAATCTGAAAAATTTAATGACAAAAGAGGCTATCTTTTCGGACAGCCTCCTGACCTAACAAGGCTTGTAGTGCAAATTTTGTTGCTGGCAAGATATTTATTTACACAGTTAAAATGTGTGGACTATGTGTCCCAGACTAAAGTCCACACTACAATCGTACACAACTTACATTATTTACTAAACTATGCAACAATCTCTATTTTTACTTCTTCTTTTGGTATTTAGTACCAATCTTTTTGCCCAAGACAGCCTAAAAATTTCTTTGCGACAGGCAGATAGTTTGCTGCTTATCAACAATTTGAGTCTGATAACGGCTCAATACAATGTGGACATAAATAAAGCACAACAAATACAAGCAAAGCTGTTTACAAATCCTGATTTTTATGCAGAGTTTGACCTTTTTAATAAGAACAAACAACGATTTTTTGATGTAGGCAACGAGGGTGAAAAGATTTTTACCCTTGCTAAAACTTTCAAAATTGCAGGGCAACGCAACCAACTAATCAAAATTACTACCCAACAAATCAAAATCTCCGAATTAGAATATTTTGAGTTGGTGCGGACTTTGAAATTTCAACTGCGTGAAAGTTTTTTTTCTTTGTACTTTCTCCGCAAAACAGCCAATGCCATGCAAGACGAATTGAGTTTGTTGGCAGAAACCTTAACGGCATACAGCAAAGAATATGCAAGAGGAAATGTATCGTTGAAAGACTACACCAGATTGCAAGCTACTTATTTTCAGCTACTCAACAACAGGACAGAACTCATGAGGACTTCATTTGTCCACGCAAATACGTTGAAAACTTTATTGGGTATTGAGCAATCTGTGGTGAGTGTGCCAACAGAAAAAGAGTTGAACAAATACAATGCGAATTTATTGACAATCAAAACTTTACAAGATACAGCTTTTGCGAATAGACCAGATTTGCAGGTAGCAACCGAGCAAATTAACTTAGACAAAATGAATGTATCGTTGCAGAAAAAAATGGCTGTGCCTGACCTGCGTTTGGGTGTTACATACGACCAAAATGGTAGCTATGTACCCGACTATACAGGGGTGTTTCTGAATACGACTTTGCCTTTTTTTAACCGCAATCAAGGGCTAATAAAAATGGCTGAAATTCAGACCAAACAATCGGAGAATAATATGAAACTCACACAACTGCAAATTAAAAACGAAATTACGGCAGCTTATAACCAACTTTTGCAGATTGAAAATGAATACCAAAAAGTAACAGGAAATTTTGAAGACCAATTAGAAAATATGAGCAAAGGTTTGATTGAAAATTACAAAAAACGCAACTTGTCTTTGTTGGAATTTACAGACTTGTTCGAAACTTACAACCATACCATTATGGAGTTGAATAATCTGCGAATGAAAAGAATTGTAAATTTCGAGGAAATTAATTATTTGACTGCTGCCGAATGGTTTAGGTAGTAACTCAACAAGTGCTTTACAAGTGCTTTCGGTTGCTTACAACCGAAAGTAAAACTAAAAAAATCACAGGCTAAAGCCTATGCTACATACAACGATATGAAAACTCTATTTTATTTCCTTTTTTTTGCCAGCCTGTTGGCTTGTTCAAAAGAAACACAACCCTTAAAAACCGAAGCTACAAGAGGTTTTGTACTCAATGACACGATGAAACAACGTATCCAATTAGATACAGCTCGGTTAGAAAATATCAGATACGTGGTAAATCTGAACGGAAAAATCATTGCCGATGAAAGCAATTTGATAGAGGTTTTTCCTTTTGTTGGGGGCAACGTATTGCGTGTAAATGCCGAATTAGGCGACTATGTGCAGAAGGGGCAAGTGCTGGCGGTGGTGCGAAGTGGCGAGGCTGCCGATTTTGAAAAACAGTTGGTGCAGACAAAAAGTGATTTGTTGGTAGCACAAAAAAACTTGCGTGTGCAGCAAGATTTATTTGAAAGTCGTCTAACCTCCGAAAAAGAAGTTACCACTGCACAAGGCGAAGTGCATAAGGCAAAAGCAGACTTGGCACGTATCAACGAACTGATGAATATTTATGGTATCAACACCCAAACCGAATACATTATCAAAGCACCTTTGTCGGGTTTTATCATAGAAAAGCACATTAACAAAGACATGACTTTGCGGTCAGACAAGGCAGACAATATTTTTGCCATTGCCCAAATAAACGAAGTGTGGGTTACGGCAAATGTTTATGAAAGTGAGATTTCTAAAATTAGTCTTGGTATGCCTACTACTATTCAGGTGTTGAGTTATCCCGATAAAAAGTTTGTGGGTACGGTAGATAAAATTTTCAATGTCCTCGACCCTATTTCCAAAACTATGCGGATACGGATTAAATTGCAAAACCCCGATTATTTGCTCAAACCCGAAATGGTGGCAACAGTCAAAATTATGGCAACTCGCAAGGAGCAAGGTATTGCCATTCCTTCGTCTGCGGTGGTGTTTGACAAAAGCCGACAATTTGTAATGGTTTATCAAAACGACAAGAATATTATGACCAGAGAGGTAGAAACAGGCACTAATGCCGATGGTTTTACTTATCTGCAAAATGGTTTGCAAACTGGCGAAGTAGTAATTAGCAAAAATGCTTTGTTTGTCTATGAGGCGTTGAATGAAAAGTAAAAACAACATGGCAGGTAATATCTTTTCAAAAGATGTTAGCTTTAACGACACATTTTGCCAGCTTGCAACCAACTAACTAACAACTTCATGGAAAGATTTTTCAGAAATATTGTAGCTTTTTCTATTCGCCACCGAATGTTCACCTTTTTTTGGGTGGGTATTGTGGCAGCCATGGGCGTGGTGAGTGTACTCCGCACCCCTATTGAGGCTTTTCCTGACGTAACCAACACGCAAATTATTATCGTAACGCAGTGGGCAGGGCGAAGTGCAGAGGAAATAGAAAGGTTTGTTACCATTCCCGTTGAGGTTAGCATGAACTCCGTACAACGGAAAACCAATGTCCGTTCTACTTCTATGTTTGGCTTGTCTATTGTCAAAATCATTTTTGACGACACAGCCGAAGATTTTTTTGCTCGCCAACAGGTCATGAACCAACTCCAAAACGTAAGTCTGCCCGATGGCGTAGAACCCGAAGTGCAACCTCCCTACGGACCCACAGGCGAAATTTTGCGTTATGTTTTGCAAAGCCCCACCCGAAACACCAGAGAACTGCTTACGTGGCAAGATTGGGTGATAGACCGACAACTGCGGAGTGTGGCAGGAGTGGCAGATGTAGTAGCTTTTGGGGGCAGAGAAAAAATCTATGAAATTCAGGCTACGCCAGCTTTGTTGGTAAAATATGACCTTACGCCCTTAGAAATTCATCAGGCTGTTTCTCGCAGCAATATCAATGTAGGTGGTGATGTGATAGAAAAAAACGGACAGGCTTATGTGGTGCGGGGCATGGGTTTGCTCAATTCTATTGCTGATATTGAAAATATTATCATAGAAAACCTCGATGGTGTGCCTTTGCTCGTCAAGCACGTGGCAAAAGTAGTGGAAACAGATTTGCCCAGAGTGGGGCAGGTCGGCTACAACGAAATAGATGATGTAGTAGAGGGAATTATTGTGATGCGAAAAGGCGAAAATCCCAGCGAAGTGCTGAAAAGGGTGAAAGAAAAAATAGCTGAATTAGACGAAAGTGTGCTGCCCAATGACGTAAAAATGGAGATTTTTTATGACAGGGATAACCTTATGAAATACTGTTTGAATACGGTAAGCCACAATTTAATAGAGGGAATTATCTTTGTTACGGTCATTGTTTTGCTGTTCATGGCAGATTGGCGAACTACGGTGATTGTGAGTATTATTATTCCTTTGGCTTTGCTTTTTGCCTTTGTGTGTATGCGTATCAAGGGCATGAGTGCCAATTTATTGTCTTTGGGGGCTGTTGATTTTGGGATAATCATAGACGGGGCAGTCGTCATGGTGGAGGGACTTTTTGTAGCCCTCGACCAGAAGGCACACCAAGTAGGAATGGAAAAATTTAACAAACTCCTCAAATTTGGCTTAATTAAAAAGACCGCAGGCACTACTGCTATGGCTGTTTTCTTCTCCAAACTCATCATTATTACCGCCTTATTGCCCATTTTCTCCTTTGAAAAAGTAGAGGGCAAAATGTTTTCACCTTTGGCGTTTACGTTGGGTTTTGCTTTGTTGGGTGCTTTGTTGTTTACGCTGACCTTAGTGCCTACGTTGTGTGCCGTTTTGCTAAACAAAAACGTGAAGGAAAAAAATAATCCGATTGTCAATTTCTTTGATAAAATCGTAGGGGCTGGTTTCAATTTCACTTATAAACACAAAAAATCAAGCCTTGCTTTGTCTATGCTGTTGTTGGTGGCTACGCTGTTTTCTACCCGTTGGTTAGGCACAGAGTTTTTGCCAACTTTAAACGAGGGTGCTTTGTGGGTGGAGGCAAAAATGCCTATGTCTATGTCGCTAAACGAAACTGTAAAAATGGTGCATCAGTTGCGAGCTACCTTGCAAAAATTTCCCGAAGTGAATGGGGTTTTGTCGCAAACAGGCAGGTCAAACGATGGCACAGACCCCAGCGGTTTTTATTATGTGCAGATGCAAGTCAATTTGAAACACAAAGACGAGTGGACACGCAAGCTAAGTTTAGATGATTTGATAGACGAAATGGACACACAACTCAAACAGTATCAAGGAATTAACTACAATTATTCGCAACCTATCATAGACAATGTAGCCGAAGCTGTTGCAGGTATGAATGCCAACAATGCAGTCAAAATTTTTGGTAATGATTTCAACAAATTAGACGAGTTGGCAACGCAAGTTGTAGGGGCAATTCAAGACGTGGAGGGAATTAAAGACGTGGGTGTGTTGCGAAACGTGGGGCAACCCGAAATCCAGATTTTATTTGACGAGGAAAAAATGGCTTTGTATGGCGTATCAATGGCAGACGCACAGGCAGTAATAGAAATGGCAATCGGGGGCAAAACCGCCAATGTGATGTATGAGGAGGAAAAAAAGTTTGATATTCGGATACGATATCCGCAAGAATACCGCCAATCGGAGGCAAACATAGCCAAATTAAAAGTGCCTACGCTGCAAAATACAAGAATTTTGTTGAGTGAAATTGCCAAAATCCAAACCTTGACGGGGCCTGCTTTGGTCTATCGGGACAACAACAAAAGGTTTATTGGCGTAAAATTTTCGGTGCGTGAAAGAGATTTAGGCAGCACCATAGCCGAAGCCCAAGCAAACGTAAAGGCAAAACTAAAACTACCCAAAGGCTACACCATGACGTGGACAGGCGAATTTGAAAATCAAGTTCGGGCTATTGACACCCTCATAAAAGTTGTCCCTATTAGTATTTTGGGCATTTTTATTTTATTGTTCATTAGTTTAGGTTCAATGGAAGATGCAGGGTTGGTTTTGCTCAACGTGCCTTTTGCCCTCATTGGTGGCATCTTGATTTTGCACGCAACAGGTATGAATTTCGGCATTTCGGGTGGCGTTGGTTTCATTGCCTTGTTCGGAATTTGCGTGCAAAATGGTGTAATTCTGATTTCGGAGTTCAACGACAATTTAGGGCGGCGACTAAGCCTCGACGATGCAATAAAACTCGGTATCAAACACCGCACAAGACCTGTTGTAATGACTGCCCTCATGGCTTCTATTGGGCTGTTGCCTGCTGCCCTTTCCACAGGCATAGGCTCGGAAAGTCAAAAACCTTTGGCTATTGTCATCATTGGTGGGCTAATTACGGCTACTATTTTGACTTTGCTTGTTTTTCCTATTATTTATTGGGTAGCACATAGAGGGTGGAGAAAGGTAGAATAGAGGATTGGCAGCTAAGTAGTTAGACTTAAATAATCGACAGTTTTTTTAATGTCTATGTATCTGATTATCAGAATTATTCGCCACCTTACAATAACCCTCTCAAAGCTGTTTCTATTTGCGGATAGACAAACTTAAAACCTGCTTGCTCTGCCCGTTGGCAACTCACTCGGTTGCCACTTAAGGCAATGCCCGCCATTTCGCCCATGCCCATTTTGAGTACAAAAGCTGGCACATTGGGCAAAAAAACAGGACGGTTGAGTACCTTGCCTATCACTTGGGTCATTTCTGCATTGGTTACAGGATTGGGGGCTACGCTGTTGTAAACACCTCGCCATTTGGGGTCTTCTATGGCTTTAATCAACATGGCACAAAGGTCGGCTATATGAATCCACGAAATATATTGTTTGCCACTGCCCAAAGCTGCTCCTGCAAAAAAACGAACAGGTAAACTCAATTTTTCCAACGCACCGCCTTCATCACTCAACACAACACCTATGCGTAAGGCTACATGGCGAATGGCTGTTTTTTGAATCTGGGTTGCAGCTGCCTCCCAATCTCTGGTTACTGTTGCCAAAAAATCTGTACCTGCGGGGCTGTTTTCGTCAACCCATTGGTCTTGGGTGTCTAAGCCGTAATAGCCTATAGCACTTGCCTGCACAAAAGCCTGACAAGCATTGGGTACGGTTGCCAATTTTTCTACCAACAGTTTCGTTGCCACTACACGACTATCGTAAATTTCTTGCTTGTATTCTTTTGTCCACAATTTGTCGGCAACGCCAGCACCTGCCAAATGTAAAATATAGTCGGCTTGGGCTATGGCTTCGTCTTCTATTTTGCCTTCTTTTACATTCCAAGTATAAACTTTTACCCCAGGTATCACTTGTTTTTTGCGACTCAAATAGCTTACTTTGTAGCCTTTTTCGAGTAATAACGTGGTCATTTGTTTGCCTACTAAGCCTGTGCCACCTGTGATAAGAATATTTTTTGACATGAGAATGTAAAAGTAATTTTTAATGTTGAATTTTGAATTTTTAATGTTGAATTGCTTTTCTTTAATTTCCTGAATAGTTGTTTTTTGAAAATAAGTTCGCAAAAAAAGAGTTTGATTAGCTGCCCAACCAAATACCAAAGCATCTGGTCAATCTGCAAAAACCTCGTCAATAGCTATTGTTAAATCGGGAAATAAAAACACAGTCAAAGTTTCTCCTTCTCCTGCTGCACATAGCTGTTCGTATTTTTGATTTTGATTTAATACAAATTGTTGAATATAATTTCCCATCGGGTTGGCAATCCAATACTCTTTTACACCATGTTCTTCATAGATTTTGAATTTATCAGCAGTATCTTTTTTGGTATTTGAGGGAGATAGTATTTCTACAATCAAATCAGGGGAACCTAAACAGCCGACATCGTCTAATTTTGCAAGGTCGCAAACTACACACAAGTCAGGTTGCACCACAGTATAAATATCTTTGGTACTTGCAATAGTAGTAGCGTTGTTTTTTGGGAGTCTCACGTCAAATGGGGCTACATATACCTTGCAGGGGTGTTTGCGGAAAAAATTACCAAATAATAGCCCCAATTCAAAAGAAATAGTTTGGTGTTTGCGATTAGGGGCTGCCATTTGCAAAACATAACCCCGCAACAGTTCTATTCTTTCATTGAATTTCCACAACAAATAATCAGCATAGGTATATTGCTGCTGCAAATCAAGTTGAGAAAAAGATGTAATTTCCATAGTTTTTAGTTTTAAATGTTTAGTTTTTAATGTTGAATTTTAAATTTAAAATTCAAGGTTTAAAATTCAACATTAAAAATTAATTATTTATTGCCACTTTTTTCAAAATATTGTTGATAATATCTTTGGTTGTGATTCCCTCCGCTTCAGCCTCATAGTTGAGCAAAATGCGGTGGTTTAGTACATCATGGGCAATTTCTTTAATGTCTTCGGGCAATACATAATCTCTGCCATCGAAGAAGGCTAAGGCTTTAGCCGCCCTGTTGAGGTTGATGCTGGCACGTGGCGACACGCCGTATTGAATGTAATGCGACTCTTGAGTCAAGCCGTAGTCGGCAGGTCGGCGAGTAGCAAAAACTAATTCTATGATATATTTTTCCAAAGACTCTGACATCTGCACCCGATTAATGGCATCTCTAAGCATCACAATCTCCTCCTTAGTCAGAATTTGATGTACTTGTCCCTCGAAATTGACATTTGCCATTCGCCGCATGACTTCCAATTCTTCTTCTTTCTCCAAGTAGTTTACATACACTTTGAGCATAAAACGGTCTAATTGGGCTTCGGGCAAAGGATAAGTACCTTCTTGCTCCACTGGATTTTGCGTTGCCAAGACCAAAAAAGGTCTGTCTAAGGGGAAAGTAGTGCTGCCAATAGTAACTTGTTTTTCTTGCATAGCCTCCAACAAAGCAGATTGTACTTTGGCGGGTGACCTGTTCACTTCGTCTGCCAAAATCAAGTTGGCAAAAATGGGTCCCTTTTTCACTTCGAAGTCGGCTGTTCGTTGGTTGTAAATCATTGTGCCAATGAGGTCGGCGGGCAACAAATCAGGTGTAAATTGAATCCGTTGAAAATCGAGGTGCAAAACCTTAGCTAAGGTATTGACTGTTAAGGTTTTGGCAAGCCCTGGCACACCTTCGAGTAAGATGTGTCCGTTGGTAAATAACCCGATAAGCAAACGGTTTATCATATATTGTTGCCCAACAACTACCTTGTTTACTTCGGCATATACTTCTTTTATCTTGTTTTGTAGAAAAATGGTTTCCATATTTTGATTTGATTACCACAAAGTTAAAAATTAATTGCAACAACAAGGATATTTTTACTTTTTTTAACAATTTGCTTTCTTAATTTTGATAACGACATAATTCATTTGTAGGTATTTGATTTATCAAATACATTTTGAATAAAGCATTTGATAAATCAAATACCTACATACGAGCCCATATAAAACCATGATTATCAGCTACAACGGACAATTATTGCCTGCCGACCAGCCTATTTTGACTATTTCCAATCGATGTTTTCGTTACGGTGATGGGCTCTTTGAAACCATCAGGGTTTTTAATTATCGACTACCTTTTTTTGCTTTGCACTACCAAAGATTGCAAGAGGGTATGAAGATTTTGCAACTGCATACGCAAGAAAAAAGGGAGCAAAAAGATTGGGAAGTAGAAGTAAACAAATTATTGTTAGCTCTAAAAAATAGCAATTTTGCTGATTCATTTGCAGACTCAATTATGCAAAAAGCTACGCAAGAAGGTAATTTTCGATTGCGGTTGGCAGTTTTTCGGGCTGATGGGGGGCTTTATACGCCACAAGATAATACAGTAAATTTTTGTATAGAGGCAAGTCCACTACCCAGCCATCAATTTGTGTTGAATGAAAAACGGCTACACGTGGTTATTTTTGATAAATTGTTACTTATGCCTACTATTTTGTCGGGTTTTAAAACGTCCAATGCTTTGCCCTATATTTTGGCTGCTCTACACAAGCAAGAACAACAAACAGACGATTGCCTATTGCTCAACCAAGAAGGCAATATTTGTGAAAGTATAGCTGCCAATGTTTTTGTAGTAAATTCGGCAGGTATGTTGCTCACGCCTCCCTTGCAAGAAGGTTGTATCAATGGGGTAATGCGAAAAAAAATATTGCAAATAGCTGAAAAACAGAAACTTAACTTCAAAGAACAAGTTTTGCCGTTGGCTGCTTTGCAAAATGCTCAAGAAGTATTCTTGACTAATAGCATACAAGGCATACAAAGTGTAGGCAGTTGCCAATTTAATGGGCAGGTTTATAACTATTCACAAAATTTAGTAGCCCAAGAATTGGTGGTTGCCCTTAATTTATCAATTCAATAAGCACTTAATTGTTTCCCCAATTATCTTTGAACAATTTAATGGCAATGGCGAGCAAAATCATGCCAAAGACTTTGCGTAATACCTCTATGCCGCCGCTACCCAATTTTTTTTCTATCCATTGGGTATTTCGCAAAACCATATAGACAAAAATTAGGTTGACCACAATGCCGACCATAATATTGGGCAAGGAATAAATAGCCCGCAGAGAACTGAGCGTAGTCATGGTGCCTGCCCCTGCAATAATTGGAAAAGCTAAGGGGACAATGGACAAAGAGCCAGAGGTGGCATCTGTCTTGAAAATATGCACGCCGAGCAACATTTCCATGCCCAACAGGAACAAAATGATAGACCCTGCAATGGCAAAGGAGCTATAATCTATGCCAAAAAGTCGCAAAATATTGTCGCCCAAAAACAGAAAAATAAACATAATAACCGCAGCTACCAAAGTTGCTTTCTCTGATTCTATGAATCCTGCTTTTTGTTTTATGTTGATAATCAAGGGAATAGACCCTAAAATATCTATGACAGAAAACAAAATTAAAGAAATAGACAAAATTGCTTTAATCGAAAATAGATTGTCCATAGATAGACTTTGTTTACAGTTCAAACCCTATTTCGCACCTTTCTTTTTTGAGTTTTTGCACTTCGTTGAGCAAATCTATCGATTTTGTTTGGGTAGAAAAAGCTACTTCGTGTTGGAGTTTGAGGTCTTTGCGAATAATAGACTCCACAAAACGGCGAATGTCTTCCATTGTTTCTAAAACCAAACCTGGTACTTGTTTTAGTCTGCCATTTTCGTCTTTTGCCACCAAGTTAAAGTAAGTGGTATTAGTATGTTTTTTTACACCTGTTTTTACATTTTCGGCTTCCACTTTTACGCCTACGACTAAGGAAGTATTGCCCACGTAATTGACTGATGCCATGAGTGTTACCAAATCTCCGACTTCTATGGGTTGGTAAAAAGTAACTTCATCTACCGACACTGTTACGCAGTAGCTCCCTGTGTGTTTGGCAGCACAAGCTATGGCTACTTTGTCCATGAGTGAAAGCAGAATGCCCCCGTGAATACGCCCATCAAAATTGGCGAAGGCAGGCACCATCAGCTCTGTAAGAAAAGTTTTGGAGTAGCTTACAGGTTTGGAAGGCAACGGCGTGTAAATGTTATTATAGGTAGTTGATTGCATAAAAAAATCTGCTATTGAATGTATTATTGGCTCTGTTATTGACAAGATTGTAAGAAAAAACTAAAATAGCAAGTATTTTCATAAAAGATATTATTTTTTAAGATATTTTGTGAAAATATACACATTTAGCCCATAATATAGCTATAGCATAGGAATCTAACTTATCGAATGCCTACATTACAACTAAAAAGATTAACAAGCCACAACTCTCTGCTGATTATGGTTTGGATTTTAAATATATTTTATGGCTTGTCGAGGTTTATAGCAACCTTGATAAGTTTGTTTTTTTGTATTTTTAGTAACCCAGCCTTTGCCCAATCTTTTTCTCCTCTTTTGCAACAAGCCTACGCTGCCCAACTCAGTGGTTGCCCCGACAAAGCCCAGCAATTTCTGAACTTAACCCCAACGACAGGAGAGAAAATAGTCTTGCAAAATTATGGCTACTTTTTTAGGTTGATTACGTTGTATAACCCAAAGTTATACGACAACTATGTTTTCAATGAAACGCAAGCTATAGACCAACTACAAAACCTGCCCAATACAGAAACCAAATTGTTTTTTCAGGCTGAAATTTTGGTGCAATGGGCTTTTTTGCATCTCCAATACGGACACGAATGGAAAGCCTTGCAAAGTTTTCGCCAAGCCTATAAGTTATTGAAAACCAATCAATTACAATATCCTCATTTTTTGCCTCAACAAAAAACTGATGGGCTGTTGCAAGTTTTGTTGGCTGCTGTACCCACCAACTACCAATGGGCTTTGTCTTTGTTTGGTTTGCAGGGCAACGAAAAAGAAGGGTTGGCTAAAATAGCTTTGGTGGCAAAAAGCCAAAATTTTTATGCCTTAGAAGCCCAAGTTTTGCACGTTTTGCTCACTACATTTGTCCGCAAAAGGCACACGCAAAGCATAGAATTATTGACCAACTACCAACTCCTCGCCCAAGCCCAACGACCCGAAACTCCTGCCTTCGTTACTTATTTTGTAGCTTTGCTTTGTGTGAAGTCGGGCAAAGCTGCCCAAGCCTTGACTTTGTTGGCAAATACCAACCTCAACAGCATTTGTTTGGCTTTGCCTACCTTGCCTCACCTCAAAGCCGAAGCTCATTTGTTGGTAGGCAATTATGCCCAAGCCCAAACTCTCTACGAAGATTATTTGGCACACTGCCCAAACAATTTGTACGTAAAAGACAGTTACTACAAAATTTGTTTGGTTGCTCTCTTGCAAGGCAACGCTGCTAAAGCCTTGCAAACCATGCCCTTGATACACCAAAAAGGAGATACACGCAGCAATCCCGACAAAACAGCCCAAAAATTTGCTACCACTGCCCAGCCCCTCCCCCACCCTACTCTACTCAAAATTCAGCTATGGACAGACGGAGGAGAATTTGAAAAGGCTTTACAACTTGTTGAAAAACAAGAACTTAAAAATTTTACAAGCAAAGAACAATATGAGTTTCAATACCGCAAAGCAAGGCTACTCCACCGCAGCCAGCAACACGACAAAGCCTTAGCTGCTTATCAAACCTTACTGGATTTGCCCTATTTGCCTGAAACTTATTTTGCTCCTATGGCTGCTTTGCAACTGGCTATTCTTTACTCTGAAGTTTACGGACAACCACAAAAAGCTAAACTTTTTGCCCAAAAAGTATTGACTTATAGCAAGTATGAATACGAAAGTAGTATGAGGCAGGAGGCAAAAAAAATAGTGGACAGTTGATAATAAACAAAAAAATTGTCTTATTACTTTTTAACTGATTATTTTGTTTGCACCTCCCAAATCTTTATGTTTGCAAAGAATTTGGGCAAACAGCCAAACGATTGCGTGAGATTGTGGCGGTTAGGTTTCAAATTAGGATACAATCGAATAAAACCTTTAAAAGCTCCATATCTTATTTTTGCTATACAATCTTGATAATGTCTTGTAAGTAAATCAAGTTTGTGAAGTAATATGTAAAATATATTTGGCTTATGAAAGTTAAAGCAATTACACTGTTTAAAACTCAAAATTATTTACCCATGCCAGACGTAGCCATAGCCTCTTCTTGGAAAGAAAAATTACAGGCAGAGTTTGATAAAGAGTATTTTGTGAAACTAATAGACTTTATCAAAGAAGAAAAATCCACCCAAACCATCTACCCCACAGGTAAATATATTTTTCATGCTTTCGATAAATGCTCTTTTGAGGCTACCAAAGTTGTGATTATTGGGCAGGACCCTTATCATGGTGATGGACAGGCAAATGGATTGTCATTTTCGGTAAATGAAGGCGTAAAAATTCCACCTTCTTTGGTTAATATTTTCAAAGAAATTCAACACGATTTAGGCAACCCCATCCCTAAAAGTGGTAATTTGGAAAGGTGGGCATCGCAAGGCGTATTGTTGCTCAATGCTACGCTAACTGTGCGAGCAGGACAGGCAGGCTCTCATCAAAAGAAAGGTTGGGAACAATTTACAGATGCTGTTATTAGAGTGTTAAATCAGGAAAAGCAACAACTTGTTTATTTGTTGTGGGGGGCTTATGCCCAAAAAAAGGGTGCTATAGTAGATACCTCACACAATCTGGTGCTAAAAGCTGCTCACCCTTCGCCTATGGCTGCCAATTATGGTGGCTGGTTTGGATGTAAACATTTCAGTCAAACTAACGACTATTTGACAGCACGAGGCTTACAACCAATAGAATGGTAGACAAGTTTGCGACTTATTTGGAGTGTTTACAATGTTACAACCAATGAAACAAAATCTACAAAACCTGAGAGAAGAAGAGCTAAAAAACAGAATAGGCGAAACTTATTTTGCTGATTTTGATTATAAAACCATTGTGGGCAATGTGGATTTTTGTGTGAGCCAAGCCCCCCTTTGGGGGCTGGGGGGCTTTGGGCTGAAGCCAAAAAAGGCGTATCAGACGTTTACAAATCTGTGGTGCAGTTGATTTTGACTATTGGCAAGGCTCGTACTTTTGACAAGGTGCTACCTCCGCCTTTTTTGGGTGCTTTTGATGCCGAAAAAATTACTTTTCTGCCTTACAATGCCATTCAGGAGATTTTCTACCAAAATGATTTTAATTGGAATGTTGCTCCCTCCAACCACGAAACCAAAGAATTTAAGCAAGTTTATGACAAGGTAAAAACTACGATTGAGAACGAAACTTTGCTGTTTTTTTATGAAAAAGACGACCAAGAACTGCGTGAATTTATCAAGACAAATTTTGTGGTTGGCAATGCTGCCACTTCAAAAATCCGAATTGATAAAAACAATTTTATTACCATTTATACCAAATGGTTAGCTGCGGTCAAACCTACAATTATTTTTAATTGGGAAGTTGCCAAAAAGAATGGAATTATTGACGCAGATTTTTATTTGGCTGATTTGCTCTCCTCAGAAAATCAAAGCCTGAAAGATACCTTATATGTGTTATTGAAAAAAGATTACTATGAATTTGAAAAAACTCTCAATGAAATGGGAATTTTTGACCTCAAACGGACTTCTTTCAACGACAAACAAAAAGCACACACTCAATTTTGGAATAAATATGAAAGACCTCCAAAGGAACAATATTGGGATTATATTGTAGAACGGAGGGATTTGTTAGTTCCGCAAGATGTAAGGGAAAGAAAAGGCAGTTTTTTTACGCCACAAATTTGGGTGGAGTTGTCGCAAGAATATTTGGCAAAAGTGCTGGGCGAAGATTGGCAAGACGAATACTACATCTGGGATTGTGCAGCAGGCACAGGCAATTTGCTAACAGGGCTTACGAACAAGTACAATATTTGGGCTTCTACGCTGGACAGGCAAGACGTGGACGTGATGAAAGATAGAATACAGAATGGGGCAAATTTATTGGAAAGTCAGGTCTTCCAATTTGACTTCCTCAATGACGATTTCGCAAAGTTGCCCAAAGGTTTGCAAGAAATTATCAACAATGCTGAAAAACGCAAGAAATTGGTGGTCTATATCAATCCGCCTTATGCGGAGGCTACCGATGGCATTGGACAAGGCGGAAAGAAAACAGATGTTTCCAAAGAAACTAAAATGTATGTAAAATATGGAGAGGTGCTAAAAAAAGCTAAAAATGAATTATTTGCCCAGTTTTTAGCAAGAATTTACAAAGAAATTCAAGGTGCAACCATTGCCAATTTCTCTACTTTAAAACTTTTACAGTCCTCTAATTTTGTTTATTTCAGGCAATTTTTCTTAGCTAAATTAGAAAGAATGTTTGTTGTGCCAGCCAACACTTTTGATAATGTAGTGGGACAGTTTCCAATAGGTTTTATGATTTGGCACACACAACAACAAGTTAAATTTGAGCAAATTGCTGCTGATATTTACGTAGAAAAAAAGAAATTAGTGGGGAAAAAAAATATAGTGGCTCTCAACGAAAAGGAATATGTCAATCATTGGATTAAGCAATTTGCTAACAATGAAAATAATTTTATTGGCTTTTTGGCTTATTTAGGCAATGATTTTCAACATAATGGAGAAATTCGTATGTGTTCTATCAAGCCTACAAGCCATATTTCAACACTTGCCTTAAATAGACACAACTTATTGCCTGCTTGTGTTTATTTTGTAGTTCGGCATTGTATTAAGCATACTTGGCAAAATAATCAAGACCAATTTTTATACCCTTCTGATACTTGGCTGGCGGATGATGAGTTTCACAATGATTCTTTGACTTATACGCTATTTCATGGGAAAAACCTTATTAGTGCTAATTTGGGTACTAATCATTGGTTGCCTTTTACCGAACAAGAAGTGCAACCACAAGGCAAATTTGAGAGTAGCGTATTGACTAATTTTATGTTGGGCAAACTCAAAATAGAAGAAACAGCTACTATGTTTCAACCTGTTGGCAACTTGAAAAGAGAAAAAATAGTATTTTCTGCCGAAACCCAAGCTGTTTTTGAGGCTGGCAAAAAGTTGTGGATTTATTACCACCAAACAGTAAAAAAACTACCCATTGCAGCCAACAAAGAAGTAATTAATGCCTCGCTGTACGACATCAAAGCCTATTTTCAGGGCAGAAACGCAGCAGGCAAAATGAACAACAAAAGTGCAGACGAAAAATATAATGAATTGTTGGCTGATTTGAGAGAAAGTTTGGAAGTTTTGGCAAAAAAAATAGAGCCGAAAATTTATGAACATGGGTTTTTGAAAAGATAAGAAAAGCACTGTAAATGGTGCTTTTTTTCATTTTTGGTGGTGCAGCCCTAACAAAACTATGAAATAAGCAAAAAAATGATTACCTTTACAAGAAAAACTCCTAAGAATACAAAAAAGTAGCTTTGCTGACAACAAAGTAGGCAAAAATTACACAATTTAAACAATTTTAATTATGACGTATTTGAACCAAAGTGCAAGAAGTAACAGAAGTACAACGCCAACCCAAGTAAATATTGCTTATTTTATTTTAGTCCACCGATTTCCCGAACAATTTAAACGACTTTTTAAAGCTATTTATCACGCAGAAAACCACTACCTAATTCATTTAGACAAAAAAACAAGCATTGAAATTTATAATGAGGTAAAAAATTTTTTAGCCGACTTCCCAAATACCTATATTTTAGAAAGTGAAAATGTGGTTTGGGGTGGTTATAGTATGGTGCAAGCCGAGTTAAACGGAATGAAATATTTACTTACTCTCAATATTCGTTGGGATTTTTTTATCAATTTGAGTGGACAAGATTATCCACTCAAATCGCAAAAAATAATTAGACAGTATTTAACACAAAACAAGGGCAGTAATTTCATAAAAATAGCAGACCAATTTGTGGTAAGACCTGAAACGATGAACAGAATTGAAAACCATTTTACGGAAACAGAAAATGGTTTTAGCAAATTAACTTACAAAAGAGCCTACCTAAAAGACGTTGTGCCATATATTGGCGGACAATGGATGATACTCACAAGAACTTGCTGCGAGTTTATCTGCAACAGTGGCGAAGCACAAAAATTTGAGGATTATTACCTGAATACACTCATTGCAGACGAATCTTTTTTTCAGACTGTTCTGATGAATACGTCTTTTGAGGGCATCTTAATCAATGACGACAAGAGGGCAATTATTTGGATACCCGACGGCGACATTAAACTAAGACCAAAAACTTTTACCGAAGAAGACCTTGACTTCCTTTTGGAAGGCGACAATTTATTTGCACGAAAATTTGACGACAACATAGACAATCAGGTAATAGACAATATCAAGCTGTATTTTCACTCGCCACTAAACGAAATGGAAACAGTTTTGGAATATGCTACCGAAAGTTATCTGGCATAGATTAAATTGGATAGTTGTAAAAAGGTAGTTTAGTCAAAGATGTTATCTTTGACTAAACTATCATACCCAACCACCAAAATTTATATTCACCCTCGCAAGTTTTTTTGTCATTTTTTGTTATCTTGCCTTGTAAATTATTTTTTATGTTTATTCATAAAAACTTACTTCACGATTTGCGTAGTATTTTGCAAGTAGCCCAACATTGCCTACTCAAATTCCGAAACACTGTTTCGGAATTCTGAAAGTAGCTTTCGGTTGTCGTGGTCGCATATAAAAACCCAAAAATGATACCTTAGTAGAAATTACATTACCCGAAAACAACGACCAAATTTTTGCAAGTCGTTACCAAACTATTTTACCGAGCAAAGAGGAGTTACAAAAATTGTTAGCACAATGAAAAATCTTATTGCCCATGATACTTTATCAAAACCTTTTAAATCAAATCACGCAAACCTACCAGCAAAGTAGGATACAGGTTTTTCAGACGGCTAATCGTGAATTGCTGGAAAGTTATTGGCAAATTGGGGCATACATTGTGGAATATGAACAAAAAGGACAAGACAAAGCCCATTATGGTAGCCAACTACTCCGCAACTTAGCCCAAGATTTACTGCCTTTGGGCAAAGGATTTAGTCATAGCAATTTGGCACGTTGCAGACAATTTTATGTTTCATTTCCAATTTTTGCGACGGTGTCGCAAAAATTGAGTTGGTCGCATCATGTAGAATTGTTGAAAATCTCACACGAATTGGAAAGAAGTTTTTATGAAAAACAATGTATAAAGGAAAACTGGTCGGTGCGGGAACTCAAACGCCAAAAAGATAGTGCTTTATTTTTGCGGTTGGCAAGTGGAAAAGATACCGAACAAATCCTACAATTAGCACAACAAGGACAAGAAATTCAACAAGCAGAAGACTTGTTGAAAGAACCCTATATTTTTGAGTTTCTAAAAATTCCCGAACCTTATCACCTCTCCGAAAAAGAATTAGAAAAAGGATTGATAGATAATTTGCAATCTTTTTTATTGGAATTAGGCAAAGGTTTTGCTTTTTTGGGCAGACAATATCGTATGACGATTGACAACGAACATTTTTATGTGGATTTGGTTTTTTATCACTATATTTTGAAATGTTTTGTTTTGATAGACCTTAAAATAGACAAAGTAAAACATTATGACATAGGACAAATGAATATGTATTTGGGGTATTTTGCCAAAGAACGAAACTCTACAGGCGACAAAGAACCCATAGGAATTATACTTACTCGTCAAAAAGACGAATTATTAGTAGAGTATGCTACTTATGGTATGCAAAGTCAGTTATTGGTTGCTCAATATCAACTTTACTTGCCTACGGCTGCCGAACTCAAAATTTTAATTGACAAAATTAATTGGTAACTTTTTTCTTGCAATGAAAGACCTTTTTATTTCCTACGGCAGACGGGAAAGCCTTGTTTTTGTAGGCAGACTGCACCAACTTGTCAAATTGGCGGGCTACGAAGCATGGTTCGACAAGGTAAACATTCCCGATGGAGATGATTATTCGCAACGGATTTGGCATGGCATAGAGTCTGCCCATAACTTTGCCTACGTCATGGCGCCGCGTTGCATGACTTCACCCTACTGTTTGGTGGAGTTGGAATATGCTCGGTTGCTCGGCAAAAGGATTATTCCCTTAGCCCAAATTGTGCTTTTTGATACACCACCAAAGGAATTGTCGGCAGGAGATAAGCAAGTGATGATAAATTTTTACCAAACTTATGGCATCAAAGGCGTAGAAATCAACACCGAATTAGACGTGCTGAAACGCAGCCACGCCTTGCTCGGCAAAGCAGATTGGGTCTATGCACGTGAGGAATACACACCCGAAGAACTAAAAGCTATTTTTGATTGGCAGGCAAGCTACGAAAACTCTTGGTTTAAACACGACCAACCCGACTACCTCAAATCCTACAAATTCCCAACTTTTGGCAAAAGCATAGACGACTTAGAAAGTGTAGTCGAAGCTGTTTTGCGGTTGGTCGGCAAACACAAAGACTACGTACAGCAGCAAACCATCATTTTGCAGCAGGCTCTGCGGTGGCAAAAAGGCAACAAAGAAGTGGGTTATTTGCTGGTGGGGGCAGACCGCAAAAAGGCGGAGGAGTGGATTTTAACCGACTTTGTGAAACCCGACTTGCCTCCTTGCAATATTTCCAATTTGCATGGCGAATTTATTTGCGAAAGTCGCAAAAATGCAGAAAACTTACTCACCGATGTTTTCATTTCTTACGACACTGAAAGTCGTGATTTGCGTGATGAGGTCTATCATAGTTTATCGCAACATTTAGTAACCACTTGGCTGCACCACAAAGACATAGCCAAAGGAAAAAACTTTGAGGAGGCAATTTTTCAGGGCATTGAACAGTCAAAATATATGCTTTTTTTCATCACCAATGCTTCGCTGCAATCCGATTGGTGCTTGAAAGAATTGCACTATGCTAATTCATTGAACAAAAAAATTATTCCTTTGTTGATAGAAAATTTGGAAAACCCTCGCCTGTTGCAAGAAAATCCGTTTATCAGCAAACTGCAATACATAGATTTTACAAACAACACCAATCCTGTGGATTATGAAAGGGATTTGGCAGATATTTTAAAAGAAATTCACACCGAAGATGGTTATTATGAGCAGCACCGCACTTTTTTGTGCCAAGCCCTGAAATGGCAACGCCAAAACTACAACGACAGTATTTTATTGCAAGGCAATTTGTTGGCAAATGCCCGAAATTGGCTAAAAGCAGGCAGCACCAAGCCACACAAACCTTTGCCCCTGCACCAACAATTTATTGAGGCAAGCATAGCAAAAATTGGCAACCTCAATTCTGATGTTTTTGTTTCTTATTCCCGAAATGATGGAGATTTTGCCCGAAAAATCAATACTGACCTCCAAACTTTGGGGACAACCACGTGGTTTGACCAAGAGAGTATTCCTGTTGGAGCTACCAATTTTGAGGAGGAAATTCGCAATGGCATAGCCCAATCGGACAATTTTTTGTTCCTCATTTCGCCAAAATCTATTAATTCGCCTTATTGCAAGGGTGAAGTGGAGTATGCAGTCCAATTAAACAAAAGAATTAGCACCGTTTTAGTAGAAACTTTGGACAATGAAAGCAAGGAAGTTTTTAAATCTTTGCCCAAGTTGAGCCAAGTGCAGTGGATTGACCTTCGCCCCTCGCACAGCTACGAAAAAGGCTTTGAGCAACTGTACCGCAGCCTAAAATCTGATGCAGAGTACGTGAAAAGCCACACCAACTGGGGACGCAAAGCAGCAGATTGGAGTAAATACAACCAAAAAACAGAATTGCTTTTGCGTGGGGCAGAAGTGGCGAGTGCGGAGGCGTGGTTGGCAGAGGCGGTGCAGCAGAAAAAATACCCCGAACCAACAGATTTGCAACAAAAATTTATAGCCGAAAGTCGCAAGGCGGTGGCAGCAGCCCGAAAAAAGGAAATCAACACCATCAGGCAACTGCGGGGTTTGTTTGGCTTTTCTATGGTGGCTTTGGTGGTTTCGTTGGTGGCTTATTTGACAGCCAATATGCAAAAAGACTTGTCAGAAACCAACTTTTTGCTCAACATAGCCCAGCGAAATGTATATAAAGATGCGGTGATGTCGGTCAGGGCAGCCGAAATTGTGTATCAACGTGGACAGGAAAACCCCAATAATCATTTTACTCAATCTGCGGTTGATGTAGGCAATTTGGCTTTGGCAACCCTCAAAGAAAGTGCAGATATTTATGGTATGTTGTATAATAGCAACAAAAAAGAATTGGTTTTGTCTGCCAACCAACAAGAAATTTATGAATATAGCACAGAAAAAGAGAAAGTGGGGGCAGGAACTATCAGGGTTTTGGACACCAATTTTGTGGAAAAACTAAAATTTTCGGTCAAACAAAACATAGAGTACGTGTTGGCTTCACCCGATAATAAATATTTGTTGGTAAAATCTGAAACAGGTTTTTTTAGCAAGGAGGCTTTGCAACTATACACCAACAAAGGCGAATTTGTACGAGATTTTGAATCCAGCTATGGCGAAAATGTGCATTTTTCGGCAGACGGCAAAAAGATAATTTTCTCTGGAAATTTGAATACTGTTTATGATATTGCAACCAAAAAATCTAAAAAACTAACCGACAATGCTGAATTTTTTATCAATATTTCAGACGTACTCACCAACAATTTGACCCATGCCTTGGTACAAGTGAGGGAGAAAGACGAAACCTATACTATGAATTTTTGGAACATGGACACGTGGCAAGCCGAATGGAAAAAGCCTATGTTGTTTAGTTCGGCAGTAATTTCCAAAGATGGCGAGCAACTCATTGGCTATATTGGCGATACGATTACGAGTCTTAACCGCAAAGGCGAACAACAGTGGTCGGTCAAAACAGGTAGCTTTATTCAGCAAATAAAGTTGAACAACAACGACAAAGAACTTGCAGCGGTGTTGGCAGACAGTACGCTGTATTTGTTGCCCCTTAAAAACTTTGCAGACAGCCTCCGCTATGGACTTTTGAATAATTATGCCGAACAGATAGAATTTGCAGAAGATACTTTGTTGATTGTTCGCACTTTGAATGATGTGATTGTTTTTAACACCAAACAAGGCTATGCAAACAACTATTTTTACCATGACGTACCGCTAAAATGGGTGAAAAAAATGCACAATTCTCCCGAAGTCTTGACCTTTGACAACAACTATAACCTCCGTTTTTGGCAACTCAACAGCAGCCAACACCGAGCAGGTTTCAAAGCAACTAACGATGCCAACGAGTTATTTAGTACCTCATTGCCCAACAATTCGGTCTATTTGCCCACCTTAGACATACAGGCTTATGGCATCAGCAAAACCACTTTCAACGATGTGTTAATGTTTTATACAGGCTTAGGCGTTGAGGAGTTTACTTTCGGCATTGCGACATTGTTTACCCTTGCCCTTGCGGGTTTTGCGGTCTATTCTCTGTTTAAAAGACGTTGGAAAAAAATGTTTGGCTATGGTTTTTTAGTAAACTATATTTTCTTTTTGCTTGTCGTGTATTTTATGAGTTTCTTTGGCTTTATTTTCTTTTTAGTTCTTGGTTTGGTGGCTTTTTACTTCATCACCAAATCCGAATTGTGGTGGATTTGGCACAAGTTGCAAACAGCTTTTCTGCCGAAGGAATGAAATAAGCAGTGAGTTCTTTTAAAATTTTGATTGTCCGACAATTTTTGTGGAATAGGAATAATGATGGCATTGAACTAAGGTTTACAATAATTCACTAAAAAAATGCCCACAATTTCGGTCATCATACCTTTTTATAATGCCGAAAAATTTTTGGCAAGGGCTGTGCAGAGTATTTTGCAACAGACTTACCAAAATTATGAATTGTTGCTTATCAATGACGGCTCGACAGACCAAAGCCTTGCGATAGCCCAAAAATTAGCTGAGGCACACCAAAAAATTAGGCTCATAGACCAAACCAATCGAGGATTGGCTGCTACGCGCAACAGAGGGATAGCCGAAGCCCAAGGTAAGTATTTGGCGTGGCTCGATGCAGATGATGAAGCCCTGCCTTTGCGGTTGGCAAAGCAAGTGGCGTATATGGAAAAGCACCCAAAAATTGCTTTGTTGGGTAGTTTTGCAAGTTGCCAACAAGAAAACAAAATGTTGCACACCTTTACGCCCAAAACCCAAACTGCTGCTTTGCCTGTTTGGTTGCTTTTTCAAAATTGCTTTATTCAATCTACCACAATGGTTCGCAAAACCTGTTTGGAGGGGCTGCACTATCAAGCTGCTTTTGCTCCTGCGGAGGATTATGCCCTGTGGGTGCAGCTTGCCAAGCAGTTTCCTGTGGCAAATCTCCCTGAAGTTTTGGCTATTTACCACCAACACAACCAAAACATCAGCCAACAACAAAGTATTTTGCAACAAAACCACACCACTACCATTTTGCACCAACAACTTATTCGTTTGGGTATAGACCCAACGGCAACCGAATTAGAACTGCACAAAAATTTGGTGCATTACCAATACCAACCTGATTTATTGTTGTACGAAAAAAGTAGCCAATGGTTGGGGCTTTTGCTACAAACGCAAGCACAAACTAAAATTTATGCTCAAAAAGCCTTTGAAACTGTCATAGCCGAAATTTGGCACAAACTAACAGCTATGCACCTGTCTTGTGGCAAGGAGGCTTACCAAATTTATGCCCATGCAACACCAACGGCTTTGCTACCTTTTATGATAAAGGCAAGATTAGCAGTAAGTTTTGCAAGGAAATTTTACAAACTTTCGTAAAAAGTTAAGAATTTTTGTAGGTCTTCATCTTTGGAAAAATCAATTTTATTCTCCGCTAAAAACTTCTCTAATTCAGGAGTTTTGTCTGTTAATTGTTTCAAAAAGTTTTTTTTCTTTGGCTGAATACTAATTTTTTCGCCATCAGCTTTTTGCAAAAAATAGACATAATCTGTTTGGTATTGATTGGGTTGCTGCGTGCCATAGCCCTCTAATTTAGGTGCTTTGATAAACTTTTTGAGATGTCTTTTCCACAAACTTACTTTTTTGCCTTCGTGTATGACCTCTGCAAAAAAAGTAGTGTTAGGCTGCTTAGGGTTTTCTGCAATTTTTTGGAAACTGACTAATATTGTGCCATAAAAGCCAAAACCCGAAGTAAGGGCACTATATGCTAAAAGAGAATCACCTTTAGAGGTTTTAAACATCACTTCGCCTTGCAAAATATTGTATTTGAGCAAAATTTTGTCATATTTTTTCCCTTTGTTGTCTGTCAGCCAGCCTTCTTTCCACGAGGTATTCCAAAGAGGAGTGCCTTCGGTAGCAAAATTATTGTTTGTTTCGTACAACCACGTATTGTTACGCGACATTGGCGTACCCATTGTTTGTTGCATTGTATTGGCATCTTGGGCAGCAGCCACTAAATAAAACCAAAATAGTAGGACGGTAATAAGATATTTTTCCATTGTTTGAATATTAAATTTAGTACAATTTACAAGATAGTAAGCACAAAGGCAAAACTAATCAGCTATTTTAACAATAGACTACGCCAACACCTTAGAGGAGTTTGTAAAAAAAATGAATTTTTGCCTGCTTTTCAGCAAAGTTAATTAAATGGACAAATTTATCGGACACTTTAAAAGCCTATCGATTACCCACAAGTTTTCGCTAAAAGGTATCCTTGTTTTAAATTTTCAAATACTTGCTGTCCTCTATATAAAGCTACCACTCCAAGAGGTCTATTTTTTTGTAAATTACTACCACCCAATATGGCTATCAAACGAGCAAAGTCCAATAGTGTGGGCTTTGCTGGTTTGGTAATTTTATTTTTCTTAATCGTAGTCAAATATTGGTAGGCAATATTGTAATCTTGCTCCTCAAATTGTGTATTTTGTAGCGGCTGCTCACCATTTACCCTTGCCTCATAGCACAAACTACAGATGCGACAGGCCAACCAAGACTGTAAAATAATTGCATTTTTTAAGGCACTACTATTCACTATTTGCAAATCCTCAATTTTTCTTGCCCGTTTTAACACATAATGAAACCTCTCTATCAACTACCGAAAACAATAATATTGTCTTATTACTTACTTTGATTTTAACCCAAAAAAGATGTAATTTAGCACCTATGAATTTCCACACCACCATTTTGGGCAGCAGTGCTGCTATGCCTGCGTTTGGTAGAAACCAAACTTCCCAAGTAGTCAATCACCACGACAGGCTTTTTTTGTTAGACTGTGGCGAAGGCACGCAATTACAGTTTCAAAAATACAAAATTCGAAGTAGCAAAATAGGGCATATTTTCATCAGCCACCTGCATGGCGACCATTGGTTTGGGCTGGCAGGTTTGCTTTGCTCCTTTGGTATGAGTGATAGAACAGAACCTTTGCATTTGTTTGCCCCTGCTGCCACCTTAGAAATTTTGACTTTGCAATTCAAATATTCGCATACAGTTTTGCAATACCCTGTGTTGTTTCAGCCCATAGAGGATTTTTTTAAGGGAGAGCCAACACCTGAAAATCCTATTTTGTGGGAAGACAACGACCTGCAAATCAAGGCTATACCAATGAAACATAGCCTGCCTTGTTGGGGGTTTTCTTTTGAGGAGAAACCTCAACAGCGAAAAATTATCAAAGAAAAACTGCCACCCAACTTGCCTTATCCTTTGCTACACGACCTCAAAAACGGCAAAAATATAGAGTGGAACAACGAAACCATAGCCAATGAAAGTTTGACTACCGAAGGTGCAAAGCCCAAAAAATATGTTTTTTGTTCAGATACGGTTTACAATGAGGCTATGATACATGCGTTGGCTGGTGCAGATTTGCTCTACCACGAGGCTACCTACATGGAAGACAAAACCATTGCAGCCCAAGATAGAATGCACAGTACAGCAGCCCAAGCTGCCTCCATAGCCCACCAAAGTCAATGCAAAAAACTATTGATAGGGCATTTTTCGGCTCGTTATCGAGAGTTAGACGGCTTATTGCAAGAAGCACAGGCTGTTTTTCCTGCTACGCAACTGGCAACAGAGGGCGAAAGTTTTGAGGTGTAAATTAGAGCTTATCAGCATAGCAAACCTAATTCAATTTTGGGTCTTTGGGATAATTTGCAAAAAACTTATATTGCCCACCCAAACTTTTCAAAAGAACTTGCCACAACTTGTCGGGGTCGTTATCAAAAATGCTGCGGAGGTCATGCTCCACCACCAACCAAGCCTGTTCCTTCACTTCGGTTTCTAATTGGTGTTGTCCCCAACCACTGTAACCGACAAAAAAACGACTGTTTTCTGGTCTTAGTTGGTTGGCAATAGCCAAACTTTTTACATATTCGAAATCTCCGCCCCAATACACGCCGTCTTTCAGGTGCAAGGCTTTGGGTATGTCTTTTAAGGTATGAATAAAATGCAAAGTATTTTGCTCTACGGGACCACCAATATAAACAGGCTGGTCGAAACTCGACACCTCTATCAACTCTGCCACTTGTAGGTCGGTGGCTTTATTGAGTACAAAACCAAACGAACCATTTTGGGCGGCGTGTTCGCAAAGCAAAACCACACTTCTTTCGAAATGCTTATCGGCTAAAAGAGGCTGTGCTATGAGCAAACTACCTATGGTGAGGGCAGCAGTCGTAGGCGGTGCAGTGTGTAGATTCATATGGTCTAAACCTTTAATTCTTTGGCTTTGTTCCAATATTCGTCCATTTCTGCTAAGGTCATGTCTTTTAGTTCTTTACCTGCCTTGCGAGCCTCTTTTTCCAAGTATTGAAAACGACTGATAAATTTGCGATTGGTTCTTTCTAAGGCTGTTTCGGGATTGATGTCTATAAAACGAGCATAATTGACTAAGGAAAACAGCAAATCGCCAAATTCTCCTTCGGCTTTGGCTGCGTCGAAGTCAGCTGTATGATTAAATTCGGCTTTAAATTCTTGCAGCTCTTCCTCCACTTTTGCCCAAACTTGCGTTTTTTCGTCCCAATCAAACCCCGCCCCGCGTGCTTTTTCTTGTATTCGCATAGCCTTTACCAAAGCTGGCAAAGACTGCGGCACACCACCCAACACCGAGTCGTTGCCTTTTTCTTTTAGCTTGATTTGCTCCCAATTTTGCTTGACTTGTTCCTCATTTTCCACCTTCACATCACCATATATATGTGGGTGACGGCGAATTAGTTTTTCGCACAAGGTATGAATAACATCAGCAATGTCAAAAGCTGCCTTTTCGTCTGCAATTTTGGCATAAAAAACCAAATGCAACAAAATGTCGCCCAACTCCTTTTTGATTTCCTCCAAATTATTGTTCAGAATAGCATCAGACAATTCGTAAGTTTCCTCTATGGTCAAGTGTCGCAAACTTTCTAAGGTTTGTTTCTTGTCCCACGGGCATTGCTCACGCAATTCGTTCATAATTTGCAGCAGCCGAGCAAAAGCCTCAGCATAACGTAAAGAAGTTGGGTGTTCCATTTGTTTGGTGTTTTCTATTGTAGCATAGACTTCAGTGTTGAGGGTTGCTACAACCCCAACGGACTTTCGGTTGTAGCAACCGAAAGCACACTATTTTTTTATTACTCCCCTTTAAAAGCCTTGCGAGGTTTCAAACCCAACAACTCAAAAAGTTGTTTGTCTGCATCTACTTCTGGATTGGGCGTAGTCAATAATTTATCACCCGCAAAAATAGAATTTGCACCTGCCATAAAACACAAAGCCTGTTCCTCAGTAGTCATGCGGACTCTGCCCGCCGACAACCTCACCATAGTTTTTGGCATAATGATTCTTGCCGTTGCAATCATACGCACCATTTCCCAAACAGATACTTTTTCTTGACTTTCCAACGGAGTTCCCTCCACAGGCACTAAGGCATTTACAGGCACAGATTCGGGGTGGGCAGGCAACGTGGCTAAGGTGTGCAACATTCCTATTCTATCTCCTTCGGTTTCGCCCATACCAATAATACCGCCTGAACAGACCGAAATTTTAGCTTTTCTTACATTTTCCAACGTATCCAAACGGTTGCCGTAGTTGCGAGTAGTAATTACTTGGTCGTAATATTCTTCGCTGGTATCCAAATTGTGGTTGTAAGCATACAAACCAGCTTCTTTGAGTTTCTGGGCTTGTTCTGCCGAAAGCATACCCAAAGTGCAGCATACTTCCATGCCCATTTGGTTTACACCTTGCACCATTTCCAGCACTTTGTCGAAGTCTTTGTTGTCCCGAACTTCACGCCATGCAGCCCCCATACAAAAACGGGTGCTACCCGCAGCTTGGGCTTCGCTTGCTTTTTCCAACACCTCTTTTACCTCCAACAATTTATGTACCTTTACGTTGGTGTGGTAACGAGCTGCTTGCGGACAATACGCACAATCTTCGGGGCAACCTCCTGTTTTGACCGACAACAAGGTGCAAACCTGCACTTCTTGGGCATCGTTAAACTGGCGGTGGACAGTGGCAGCCCTATATAGAAGGTCAAAAACAGGCGAATAATAAATGTTGGCTATTTCCTCTCTTGTCCAGTCGTTGCGGATTTGGGTAGCCGTTTGTTGCGTAGGTATGTTTGCTATGGTGCTTGTCATGGTTTATCGAAATTTTTTAACAACAAAAGTAATAGTTTTTGTCGTATAGTAGAGAAAAAAGTAAATAGATTTTACCAATTTTTTTAAACTACCTTCTTGATAATGGAATTTAACTGCTGAGTAAGAAGAAGCAATCTACACAAATAAATTAAAAAAAGGCTGCTCTTTCAAGCAGCCTCGAAACTAACAATTCACAACTAAAACTAACAATCTATACTAAACTCCCCTTTGGGGCAGGGGGCTTAATAATCTGTATTTTGTGGGTCGAAGTTAGTCCAGCCTGTTGTCCAGTTGGTTGTACCAAAAGCACCTCTGAATGTAACTTTATCAAAGAAAGCAGCTTGCAATCTTGCGTTGGTAAAAGCACCCGAAGTAAGCAAAGGAGAACCTGTTGGAGGTAGTAAAGTTGCCATCGGGTTTTCCATTGTTACAGACGTGATACCTACCGAAGACAAAGTTTGCGTGATTGTATTGCTTTTGCTTGCCAAACTAAACCAATCTTGTATGGCTTGTGGTGCATCTGCAATAGTAGGTGTGCCTGTTGAACCTGCTGGCAAAGAAAAGTTAGCCAAATTTCTGCCATTGGCTACCAAACTTATGTTTTCAAGAGCCAATAAACCTGCAACGGCATCAGCCTGCGTAAGAGTGCCATCTATGTGAATACCTACGGGATAACCTGTCAAAACAGAGTTAAAAATAGCTTGGCGTGTGTTTCTTCGCAAGTGTGCAGCCCTGCCAAATTGGTTGTTAATTTTGGCTGTTCCTCTGTCCAAAGCCCCGATGATGGTCATGTTCGAGAAATTGGCAGCAGTGCGAGGCGTGGCAAGCGAAGCTGGGTTGTCATTGTCCGACTCAAAACCATTAGAATTGGATTGGTCGGCAATTTCGGGGTCTCGCAAGCCTAAGCCGAACTGCACATTGCCCGAAAAGCCAAAATCTGTATCAAAATCATCGTCCCAGCCTCTGTGTGCTATCAAATATTTGCAGTTTACATTGCCACCAAACCACTCAAAACTGTCATCGCCAGAATAAGAAACCTGCACATATTGAATAATTGTGCCTGCACCCACGCCACCCAAAGTAAGCCCATTAATTTCATTATTGGGCGAAATGGCAACACCACAAAACTCAATTCGCACATATTTTAGGATACCCGAATTGTCGTTGGCATCTGTGCCTCCGTAGGGAGATTTGTCTATTCCTTCCACGTTGGTGGTGGTTGGCTTGTTGGTTGGAGCATTGCCAAGCAGCACTATTCCGCCCCAGTCGCCATAGCTGCGTGAGCCTTTTGGCTGGGCAGAGGTAAACACAATGGGCTTAGTGGCAGTACCTTCGGCGTTGAGTTTTGCCCCACGTTCTACGACCAGTGTGCCTGTGCTTGCCTTGTCGCCCAAAATAATTGTGCCTGCGTCAATAGTCAAAATTGCACCCGACTTTACCCGCACAAAGCCTTTGAGTAGGTATTTTTTGTCGGCTGTCCACCGCACACTGCTGTCTATGCTTGCCAAGCTACCGTCTATGACAACGATGCTGGTCGGCTTAGTATTTTCTGCTTTTAGGTTGTCAAACTCTGCATCTTGACAAGAAAATGCTGCGAATAGTAGAGCAAATAAGAGTAAATTGGCTAAAAATTTCATTGTTTTTAGATTTTTAAAATGTTTTTTTTACGTTGGCAATGGTGCTTTTGCACCTTGACAATCGTAATATTTTTATGGTGTTTTGCACCTTGACAATCGTAATATTTTTATGGTGTTTTGCAATACGATTGTCAAGGTGCAAAAGCACCATTGCCAACGTATGAAACACAGTTGCAAAATTAGAAACTATAAGCCAAGCCCAGCGAAAATGAAGTGCCTCTACGCATAGAGATAATAGTTTCGTCTGAGTCTGTAATAGTTCCGTTGCGAGAGCCGCTGTCTTGCACAATGCGGTAAGGCGAATTGAGCAAATCGGAAATACCTAATTTTACTTCAAATTTGCCAAATTTCTTACTTGCTGCCAAGTCTATTAAGTGGCGAGGCATTTCGTATTGGGTAGGGTACTGCACATCGCCTACTGTAAAAATACGTCTGCCCAAGACGTTGTATTGCAAATTAATTTGTGTTCTCGAAGCCTCATGATTGTAAAAAGCACCCAAATTGACCACATAAGGCGACTGAAACATCATAGGTCTGTTTTTGTCTATTGCCGACAAAACATTGCCCAAGTTTACCTGATTGTGAATTAAGGACAAATTGGCAACCAAACTTACATCTTTTAAAATAGGCAGTTCTGTCCAAGTTCTCAATGATTTGCGAACATCTAACTCCAAGCCATAGCTTGTAGCCGAAGGTGCATTGAAAGGCATAAACTGGCGACCATCACCCACTATGGTAGTTTGGGTTTCTATCGGGTTGATAAAATACTTGTAAAAAGCACCTACCGAAATCATTTCGCCTTCACTCGGATACCACTCATAACGCAGGTCTGCATTGTGAATATTGGCAACTTTGAGGTCTGGGTTGCCCTGTAAGTTTACGTCAAGGTTAAAATCGTAATACATAAACGGAGCCAATTCTCTAAACTCTGGTCTGTTTATGGTATAGGCGTAGGCAGCACGCAAGAGGTGCTTTTCGGTCAAGTTATACGTAATATTTGCCGATGGCAGGGGCGTAAGCTGTGCCTGTGTTACGTTTATGGCTGCTCCGCCACGCAAGGCAGACAAAATTTGTTGGTTATTATACTCTGCTCGCAAGCCAATGGTTGCATTTAGTTTGGTGGTAATTGGCAAAGAAGCCGAAACATAACCCGCCAACAGGGTATTGTTTGCTCGGTAGGCATCTTGCGAAGTAGTGCCTTCTGCCATCGTAAAACTGTTTATACCTGTGAGGTTGGCGTTGTCAAAAATGGTGTTGATAGGCAAATCACTTAGCTGGCTGTTAAAACCTATTGGAGATTTGGTGTAAGACATCCAACGAGCATTGAATCTGCGGTCTTTTCGTTCGGCATAGATACCTGCCTTGATTTTTGCCTCTCTGCCGTTTATTTTCAATTTGTGTTCTACGTCTGCTCTGCCCATAAAACTTGTTTCTGCCAAAGCCGAATAAAAACGGGCTGCATCAAAGGTGGTTGCCCCTGGCGGAATGGCTACCTCAAACTGTTCGGCATTGCCTATGCCACTTTGTGTCCGCACTCGGCGAAAATCTGGTTCTCTGCGGTGCGTATAGCCCATGCCCGTCACCCACGTAAATTTTGTTTTGTCTTTGTTTAGGTCGTGATAACCTGCAATTTGTGCAGCATAAATACTGCGACTTTCGTACCGAAAAGCATAATTTCTTACATTGTAACCGTTGTCAAAATGTGTGCCTGTGCGAACAACATTTTCTGTGATTCCAATTTGGTTAAACAAGTTTCTAAATTCTATTCTGTTGTTTGGGTTCAACATCACAAACCAGTTGTGCATGATGCCTGCCCTCACATTGTTTTGGGCATTGGCATCGGTGTAGTTATAAATTGGTTTTGCCTCTGCTGCATCATCGGCTTTGTTGTTGTATAAATTGCGGGTGATGTTGGCAAATTGGTTGCTATTGCTATAATTGAGGGCTGTCATGTTGCCAATTTTGATATTTTTGACAAAAAAACTGCGATTTAGCGTAAAGCCTAACCGAAAATCGGGCAACATAGTTTTTTCAGTTGCATCAAAATATTGTGGCAGCAGTCTTGCAGCATCTGCCCTTTGTGCCGAAGCACCGTCTAAATAACTTGGGAAACCTTCGGGTATTCTTCGGCTGTTGTCAAAACCCAAAAAATCTGTGGGCTTTGTTTGTTGTTGCAAAGCATTTTGAAAAGTAGTACCAACTCTATAATTGGTCGAAAAACTTACATTCATCGAGTTTTGGTCGGAGTAGCCTTTGGTGTAGAGTTTTATTACGCCACCTGCCACGTCTGCGGGGTTTTCGGCTGTTGCAGATTTCAAAACCAGCATTTTGTCCAATGCCCCTGTTGGTATCATGTCAAACGAAAAGGCACGAGAATCAACCTCCGAACTTGGTGTGATGACATCATTTAACAATACTGTGTTGTATCTTTCAGACAAACCTCTCACGACCACAAATTTGTCGTCTATGATAGAAATTCCTGGCACTCTTTTGATTGCTTGTCCTGCATCTCTGTCCAAAGTTCTGTTCATTTGCTCGGAAGAAACGCCAACGGCTACGGTTTCCATTCTTTTCATTTCGTTGATAACAGCTACCGAAGTATTGGTTTCTCTTACGCCCATAACGACTACTTCTTGGAGGTTAGAATTGTCTTCGGCTAAGGCTATTTCATTGAAAGTCAAGACTTTATTGTTTTCAACCTTTACGCCTGTTATTTTTTCAGTTTTGTAGCTGATGAAAGAAATGACCAAATTGTATGTGCCTACGGGTGCTTTGAAACTAAAATTGCCTTCTATGTCAGTGCTTGCCCCTATGGTTGTGCCTTCGAGCATGACCGTAGCCCCGATAAGTCCTTCTTTTGTGTTTTTGTCTTTGATAGTGCCTTTCAAAATGCCTGTTTGAGCAAAAACAGCACAAGAGAAAAACAAGAAAAATAAAGTAGTGATAAACCTTTGCATAATTTTAAGATTTTGGGCGTGGTGTGTTTGCCCTTCTAATTTTGCTGCAAAGGTAGGTAGCTTGTGTTAAGTGAATATGAATGAAAGGTTATGTTAGCTTTATGCAAAGTGAGGATTGAATGAAATTTTGGTTACAAAAACTCAAAATTAAATAGGTCTTTTCAGCACCAGTGTAGCTTTTACCGTCTTGGTTTCACGCATCACAGTCAGCGTAATTTTTTTGCCCACCTTGCTTTGAAACAACTCGATGATGTCGTTTAGCGTATAATCAGCCACATTTCTGCCGTTGATGTAGAGAATTTGGTCGTCTTTTTGCAGCCCCGCCACCTCCGCAGGCGAATGAGCAGAAATATCAGCAATGACATAATAAGGTAGCCCAGGAATGGGTGTGCCTACATCTATGCCACTCATGTTGTAATTGAAAGGTTCTTTAAATTTTTTGGAAGGTTTTACTATCATTTCTTGATTTGCATAGTCAAATAAAATGTGAAACCTCCGCAAAACTTCTGCCCCCAAATTGCCATGCCGTTGGGCTACGCCTACTACGTTTTTGATATATTCCTCGTCGGGATAAGAAACAGGCAAGTCGAGAAACTGAAAATCAGCAATTTGCAAGTTGGCAATCCGACCTATTTTGCCCCGAATGTCGCCACTTACGCCCCTTCCTAAATAACTTTCTATGGTTTGTTTGGGCAATTTAATTAGGCTATTGGGAGTTTTTTCTAAGGACAAAGAATGACTTGCTCCTGTATCCACCACCAATTTTACCTCCACCACCGAACTATCATCTTGCACAATTTGGGTTTTCAAATAAGGTTTGCTATTTTCTATGCTTAACGGCAAAGCAACGCCTTTTTGTTTATGGCGTTTATATTTTGCGGGGTTGTGCAGGGTCAATTGTTTGCTGTCATAATCAATTTCTACCACAAAACTTTTGAACACATCATAGCCAATCAAGCCATGCACCGTAGTTCCTAATTTGGTAGAAAGCATAAAAATATCTTTTGTCAATATCAATACATCTGCCTTGGGGCAGAGAGCATCGCCTATCTGAATTTTGTTGCTATGCGAATGATAGGCTTCGGTTTCCATACCTGCCCCCAAGCCTTTAATCTGAATTTTGCGGAGATGGCTAAGGGCAATAGAGTCTTTGCCCGACAGGTGTGTGAGCAGCGTGGACTGCACACCTGTATCTAAAATGAAGTGCAAAGTATCTGAACCATTGATAAAAACAGGAATGATGACCAAATTATTGACCAACTTAAAGGGAATAGTCATAGATTTTTGCCGACTACGCACAAAACCAAAAGGGCTACTCAGTGATTGAGCAACCAAAAAATTGCTTGACAATAAGCTAACAAACAGCAAGCAAGCAAATGAAGTATAGCTAAAAAAACGAAAAACTTTCATAGCACCGAAAAATTTAGCCTACACTAATTTAGAAAAATAAACGCAAAAAAACTAAAAATGACTGTTAAAAAATGATAATTTTTTTCTGTACCTTTGAAATGTAACCTACGCTTTAGCATATCTTACATTTCACATCATGAAAGCAATTTGCAACCTCTCAATTAGTCTTTTTATTCTTTTCTTTCTTGTTTGCTCTTTGCCCAGCGTAGCACAAGACAGCTTGAAAAAGAATATCGAAAAAAATCCTTTGGTTTTGGGTTTGCGTAGCCATTATGGTTTTATCCTCCCGCATAGCAAAGCCATTGCCAGCCTTGCCAATTCCAATCCTTACGGTTTGGAACTGAATATAGAAAAATTGCTTATCAAAGAGTCGTCTTGGCGAAAATGCTATTGCGAATCAAAGGCGGGGTTGTTGGTCAGCTATTTTAACTTCGATAACCCGACTATTTTGGGTAGCGGCGTAAGCACAGCCATTTACTTCGAGCCTTTGATTGCTGCACGCAAAAGATTGTTTTATTCTGTGAGAGGAAGTTTGGGGCTTAGTTACCTTACGCGTGTTTTTGATGCCACACAAAACCCTGATAATCAGTTTTTTAGTATGCCTATAAGTTTTTTATTGGGTGTAAATTTCAATGCTTATTATAGACTCAACCAAAATACTTTGCTCAATGTAGCTGCCCATTACAACCACATTTCCAATGGCGGTTTCAAAATGCCCAACAAAGGTATGAATTTCCCCACCATTGGCGTTGGTGTATTTTACAGTTGGCAATCCTTAGTCATACCCGATAGAAGGCTATTTACCAAACCTCCTATCAACAAAAAGTGGCGGCGACAAGTCTGGGCTTTTGGCTCTTTGAAAACAGTGAGTGAACCCGACTCTTTGCCCAACGAACACGCCACAGTGTATGGGTTGGCTGCCAATATAGGCAAACAAATTGGTCGTTACCACGCCCTGCACGCAGGTTTGGAGTTTACAGTCGATGGTTTTGCCAAAACAATGGTTGCTCGTACTCGCCAAAACAAAGATTATCACCAATTAACTACTTTCATAGGACATGAATTGCTATTAGGTAAGTTTATTTTCTCCCAACAAATAGGGCTGTATCTCTACAATCCTTTTCACCGAACTGATGCTATTTATCAACGCTATGGCTTGGGCTACCAATTTTCTAAGCATTTGTTAGTGGCTGCTTCGCTGAAAGCACACCGCCAAGTGGCAGATATTTTCGACCTGCGGGTGGGGTGGATTTGGTAGGTGTAATATGCTTGAAAAAGTTGAGTAATCAGTAAAATTGCTTATCTTTGCAAAATATTCTTACAAGCAACAGATAGGAGCAAAAAATTAACCCGTTTTGATTGGGCTATTAAGTGGCTACTTCGTGATAATCGGAAGGCCGACCGAGCAAATTTTATAGTCTTAGAAGGCTTTTTGTCTGAACTTCTTTTTGAAGATTTCAAAATCAAAGAAATTCTGGATAATTAGAGCACCAAGAAACAGAGAAAGATAAGTATAACCGAGTAGATATTTTGACACAAAATACTAAAAACGAGTTAATTGTCATTGAAATTCAGAATACTTATGAAATAGACTACTTCCATAGCCATTTGTAAGGCTAAGATAACACTTTTTTAAAGCTATTTTTTTGCGTAAGTCCTGTATTCCTTCATAATTTTCCCTATCTTTGCCTAAACAAAAAACTGCTATGAAATTTAGTGATTTTAAAAACAATGCTGAATTGCTGGCACACTTTGGGCTAAGTGTTCAAAATGGAGATTTTATCGACTTAGATAAAATTAAATATCTTACTTTGCCCAAATTTGTCAAGCAAGACATTGATTTTTCTTTAGCAAATCGAGGCAATACAGACATGGAGTTTTATGCTTGTGAAGCCCTAATTTTTCCTATTTTGAAAGAAGTATGGAAACGAAATCCCAAAACCAAAGTATTTAGCCACCCACAAATCAAGTATGAAGATTTAGTTTTAGTGCCTGATTATGTGGTAACACCAAGAGATAGAACAGGCACAAATACCTTTCAAAAACCTTTGTTGATAACCGTAGAGGCAAAGAATGATGATTTTGAATTAGGCTGGTCTGATGCTTACAAGCAACTCATTGTGGCAAGTTATCTAAACCAAAATAATGAAATTCCAATTTATGCCATCGTCAGCATTGGCAAGGCGTGGGAATTTGGAAAGTTAGACAGAAAAATCATTTACCGCCACCCCAGCACAGTTGGTTTGGATAACCCAAATAAATTGTTAGGTATTTTGGATTTCATTTTTGCAGACTGCGTGAAAACTGCCGAAAAATTTGATATGTTTTGATAGGAGATGCAATAAAAATTGTTGCTACAACCCCAACGTACTTTCGGTTGTAGCAACCAAAAGCACAATAACGTGTTAGGGGTTGCTACAACCCCAACGTACTTTCGGTTGTAGCAACCGAAAGCACAACAACGTGGTAGGGACGAAATAATGCAATCTATTTCGTCCCTACGGGACTTTTATACCAATCTACTTAGGGCTTTCTATAAATATTTCGTGCCTAAGGCACTAAAAGAGGTGATTTACAGATATAGTAAGGCTGTTCTTTAATTTTTTGTATTCCTTCATAATTTTCTTTATCTTTGCCCAAACAAAAAACTGCTATGAAATTTAGTGATTTTAAAAATAATGCCGAATTGCTAACCTATTTTGGTTTAAAGGTGCAAAAAACTGACTTTATAGATTTGAAAGCTATAGTGGAATTGCCAGTTCCTGCACATTTACAAGTAGATTTGGATTTTGCCCTTGCCAATCGTGGAGATACAGATATGGAGTTCTATGCTTGTGAGTTTTTTATTCTGCCCTTGCTCAAAGAGGCGTGGAAACGAAACCCCAAAGCCAAACTATACAGCCACCCCCAAATTAAATACGAAGACCTGATTTTAGTGCCAGATTATGTGGTAGCCCCGAAAAATAAAACAGGCGAAGATGTATTTGGCAAGCCGTTGCTCATCACCGTAGAGGCAAAACATGACGACTACGATTTAGGTTGGAAAGATGCTTATAAGCAATTAGTAGTTGCACGTTTTTTAAATCAAAACAACGAAATTCCTATTTATGCCATTGTGAGCATAGGCACAGGCTGGCAAATAGGCAAGTTAGACGGAAATATTATCTACCGCCACCCCACGCCTTTGGGCTTAGACAATGCCAATAAACTATTTGGGCTGTTGGATTTTATTTTTGCAGACTGCGTGAAAACTGCCGAAAAATTTGATATGTTTTGATAGGAGTTACAATAAGGCACTAAAACCAAAAACCTCCAATGCCTACCACTTTACCTGTTCAAATAGATATTTTCGCCTTGTTCATCTTTTTGGGCATTGTGCAAGGTCTGTTTTTGGCTTTCTTTTTCCTTAGCAAAAAGCCTTTTTGGTGGTCAAATTGCTTTTTGGGGGCTTTGCTGTTGTGTTTTAGCTTGGCAAGTTTGGAGATTTTTCTCTGCTATACCAACTTGATGTTTCAAGTCATACACCTAATAGATTTTGCCGAACCTGCCAATTATTTGTTAGCCCCTTTGCTCTATTTTTATATTCGCACCAAAAATAATAATCAATTTAATCGCAAAGATTATTGGCATTTTGCACCTTTTGCCTTCTATTTTTGCTATTGTTGCCTGATTTTCTACCCTCAAAATCCTATTTTTAAGTACAACGCCTACATCAGTTCTTATCACCCGCAGCTACCCAAATTGGCAAACGAGATTTATTGGGACAACCGATGGGTGTTTTTGTGGAAAGATTGGGTAAATGAAATCACCGCCTTCAGTTTGGCTGTTTATTTGGTGTTTATTTTCAATTTCATTCGCCAATCTTTTCAGACTGCTAACTTGCCATTTTTCTCTACTCAAAACCCTATTTTAGCTTGGTCGAGAAATATTTTTTTTCAAATGCTGTCTATTTTGGTGCTGTTCCTGGTAGTCAAAAGTAGTTTTCACCGAGATTTAGGCGACCATATTTTGGCTGCACACCTCACCCTAATCATTTATTGGCTAAGTTTTCAGGTCATACGCCAATCGGTATTTTTTCACCCCGCAAAACCCGTTGAAAACGAGCAAAAAGAGGTGAAAGAATTAAAAAAATACGAAAAATCCACCGTTACGCCTGCAATAGAAGAAGAAGTTTTGCAAAAATTAACCGAAGTGATGCAAAACCAACAGCCTTTTTTGCAACCCGACTTTTCGCTGCCCGTTTTAGCGAAGTTGCTCAAAGTTAGCCCTCATCAACTTTCACAAGTGATTAACGACAAATTGCAACAAAACTTTTTTGAATTTACAGCCCATTACCGAATCACAGCAGCCAAAGATTTGCTACTCCACCCGCAATATGCTCACCTAAAAATTGAGGAAATAGCCGAAATGGTCGGCTATAATTCAAAGTCTGCCTTCAATACAAGTTTTAAGAAAATTGTAGGACAAACTCCTTCAGAGTTTAAGAAAAAACTGTAGAACGGACTTTAGTTCAATACTGTTAAGCTAAGAATAACTCACAATGGAATTGCTCTTCGAGGTTGGATGCAAGTTTACAAATATTCCCCTACGTTTCACGTAGGGCTTTATTGTTCTACCCACAATGGAATTGCTCTTCGAGGTTGCAAGTTTTCTTAGTTTAATAGCATTGGACTAAAGTCTGTTATACATTCTTGCTTTTCGGACACCCTCTTCCATAGAGTTTTCAACATTATTTGTGTGCTACTAACAAACTTTTTTATACTTGCCTCCTTTTCATTTGTTTAAATCCAAGTTTCCAATTAATTTTGTGGCTGTAAAAAACTAAACGCCATTACTTTTGATTATGCCGCCGAGCAAGGACTCTATTGTCATCATTCCCACCTATAACGAAATAGAAAATATAGAGGCTATTATACGCACTGTGTTGGCGTTGCCTAAGAGTTTCGACCTGCTTATCATAGACGATGGGTCACCAGACGGCACTGCTCAGGTGGTAAAAACCTTGCAACAAGAATTTCCAAGCCGAATTTATTTAGAAGAACGAAAAGGCAAATTGGGTTTAGGCACTGCTTACATTCACGGTTTTCGGGTAGCTTTGCAGTTGGGTTATGCCTATATTTTTGAGATGGACGCAGATTTTTCGCATAATCCCCAAGATTTAGAAAAACTGTATAAAGCCTGTGCAGCAGAGCAAGCTGATGTAGCCATAGGCTCTCGATACATCAAAGGCGTAAACGTAGTGAACTGGCCTATGAGTCGGGTGCTGATGTCTTATTTTGCGAGTATGTATGTACGATTTATCACAGGCTTGCAAATTATGGACACCACCGCAGGCTTTAAATGCTACCGCAGAGAAGTATTGCAAACCATACCCTTAGACCAAATTAAATTTGTGGGCTATGCTTTTCAAATAGAAATGAAATTTTTGGCGTGGAAATACGGCTTTGCCATAGCCGAAGTTCCCATTATTTTTACAGACAGAACCAAAGGAGAGTCTAAAATGTCGTCAAAAATTTTTAAAGAGGCTTTTTTTGGTGTGATGCAAATCAAAATCAATAGTTGGTTTCGACGTTTTCACCGCTAAATTATAAGGATACCCTAAAAGCCTTAAAAATAAAGCCAAATCTTACGCCCAATAAATACAGCCCCCACAATTATCTCTGTTAGCTCCTGTTACAGCTTGCAGACAATTTGGTTGTTGCTGCCAACGCAAAATGCCTAAAAACGCAAAAATCAACGCCTCTTTGTAATTGACTATGGTAGCTTCTGGCACTATTACCTCTACTTTGGGCAGGTAATTTTGCAACAATTTTATCAAAAAAACATTGAAAGCCCCGCCACCTGTTGCCAATAATTGAATAGGATGTTGCTGTTTTTCTTTTGGTAGTTCATTTACCAAATTCAATATCACTTGGCTGATTTGCAAAGCAATATGTTGGCAACAAGCAGCTAAAACATCACAAACCACCGCAGGCGAAGGCGAGGAAATACTACCAAATTTTTGCAAATACGAATCTACCACAGGACAAATACTTTGCTCAAACCACTCCCTACCCAAAGATTTTGGGGCTGGCTCGGCATAAAAAGGCAAGTCATTTAGTTGTTGCAATACCTCTGCTGCATTTGCTACACTGCCTTTGGCTGCACTTTCTCCGTTTTTATCATATTCTTTGCCCAATAAATTTGCTAATCTATTGAGCAATAAATTGACAGGGCAAATATCAAAAGCTATTCTTTTGCCATTTTTTTTGGTAGAAATATTGGCAATACCACCCAAATTAAGGCAAAAATCAAAATCGGCAAACAGTAATTCATCGCCAATAGGTACAAGAGGTGCCCCTTGTCCACCCAAAGCCACATCAGTAGTGCGAAAATCACAAACGACAGGCAAACCTGTTTGAGCAGCTATTTCTGCCCCATTTGCAATTTGCGTGGTTAGGCGGCGTTGAGGTTGGTGAAAAATAGTATGTCCATGCGAAGCAATAAAATCAGGTTGCAAATGGTGTTCGGCAATAAATTTTTTGGTAATTTGCCCAAAATACGACCCCATTTGCTGGTGCATACAAGCATAATCGTAGGCTGAGGCAAGGTGCAATTTTTTGAGTTGCTCCACCCAATTTTCAGGATAAGCAACAGTAACAGCTTGCAAAACAGCAAATTGCCACGTTTGGTTTTGCTGCCTAAATTCGCAATAGGCAATATCCAAACCGTCTAAAGAAGTACCAGACATTAAACCAATGACTTTGTAAATGGACATGAAAGTAAATAATGTTGAATTTTAGTGTTTATACGATTGTCAAGGTCTGCGACCATTGCCAACGTATAAAAATATTAGCATCTAAACAATTACAAATTTAGTTAATAATTTTAATTTTGGTATAAAAATGAGAATAGCTATTTTTGCTGATATTCACGGAAAATTTTTGTTGCCTTTTAAGTTGGTGGACTTGTACCAACAACAAACAGGCAACAAAATAGACTGTATTTTGCAGTGTGGCGACATGGGGGCATATCCTGATATTAAAAATTTGGACAAAGCCACCCAACGCCACGCCGAACACGACAGGGACGAATTGGGGTTTTATGATGACTTCACAAAGGTAAATCCTGTTATTCAAAATTTGTTGAATAGGCTGAATATCAACATGATTTGTGTGCGGGGCAACCACGAAGACCACGATTTTTTAGACAAATTAGAAAAAGAAAATCCACAAAATCCTTTGTTTTCAATAGACGTTTACAAAAGGGTTTTTGTCTGTAAAACAGGCAAAAAACAAATCTTGCAAATTGGCAATGAAACTCTAACTTTTGTGGGCATAGGCAGAATTGGCGACCGAAAAGGGCGAAATGACAAAATGTTTATCCAAGAGTATGAGAGGGCAGAAATAAAAAAACTTTGCCACACAAGAGAAAGTTTTGATGTTTTAATCACACATGACAAAGACGATATGAGCCAACGAGGATATGGAATGGCTGAAATTAGGCACATTTTAGATACATTGATTTTTCATTATCATTTTTACGGGCATACAGGAGAACCTTTTAGTCGGACAATAGCTGACAACGGCATTACGCAAAGTGTGAAAATAAAGGAGTTGGAATTTAATCCAAGTGGCGTAGTTGGGCAGGGTTGTATGCTGCTGCTCACAAAGGAAAACGGAACTATGCAGTTGGAAGTTGTCGAACAAAAACTAACCAACCAATTAACGAAGTATAATTGGAGGTTGGTTTAGGAAATAGCTGCCCTACGTTGCACGTAGGGCTATTGTTGTTCAACCTCTTCGAGGTTGCAAGTAATAGAACAAAAACGTACCAAGTGTTTATTATTGTTGCATCAACTCCAAAAACTCATCAAACAAATACTGGGCGTCATGAGGACCTGGAGCAGCTTCGGGGTGGTATTGCACCGAAAAAGCCTTGTAATTTTTTAGTCTGATGCCCTCCACTGTCTGGTCGTTAAGGTTAAGATGGGTTAGTTCTACATTGGAATTGTTAGCAATATCCTCGCCTTTTACAGCAAATCCGTGATTTTGAGAGGTAATTTCGCAATGCCCTGTTCGCAAGTTTTTTACAGCGTGGTTCAATCCTCTGTGTCCTGTGTGCATCTTGTAAGTGGTCAAACCTGCTGCCAAAGCCAAAACTTGATGCCCCAAACAGATACCAAACAAAGGTTTGCCCGACTCTAACATTTTTTTGGTGCTTGCAATGGCGTATTGCATGGTGGAGGGGTCGCCAGGTCCGTTGGAGAGGAAATAGCCATCGGGATTCCAAGCAGCTACCTCGTCGAAAGTAGTTTTGGCAGGAAAAATTTTACAATAAATTCCTCTTGTTGCCATGTTTTGCAAAATACTACTTTTCACACCATAATCCATTACAGCAACTTTGAAAAGTGCTTTTTCATCTCCCACAAAATAAGGTGCTGTGGTGCTGACCAACGAGGCTAATTCTAAGCCATTCATATCGGGAATGGTTTTGAGGTGAGCCTGCAAAGTGGGCAAATCTGTAAACTCAGAGGAGATAACTACATTCATTGCCCCTTTGTCCCTGATATGGCGGACTAATTGGCGTGTGTCTATGTCGCTGATACCCACGATATTAGCTTTTTCTAAGTAGGTTTGCAAAGACTCCGTAGCTGTTTGTCGAGAGTAACTATCTGAAAATCCTTTGACTACCAACCCTTTGATTTTGATACTTTCCGACTCTACTTCTTGGGCTACTGTGCCGTAGTTGCCAATGTGTGCGGTGGTGTTTAAGACCACTTGTCCAAAATATGAGGGGTCTGTGTAAATTTCTTGATAGCCTGTCATGCCTGTATTGAAGCAGAGTTCGCCACCTGTGGTGCCTTTTTTGCCGATGGCAAAGCCTTTAAACAAAGTGCCATCTTCGAGCAACAAAACGGCTTCGGTGCGTTGGGTGTATTTCAACATATTTTCAGCTAAGATTTAACGCCACAAAAGTATAAATTTTTTTGAGTAGTTATTAAAATTAGCAAGCAAATTTAGTAGAGCTTATGAAAAAGTTATAAAAATTATTTATAATAGAGTAAAAGGATTGCAAAAAGCCTACAAGAGAGCAAAATTTTTTTCTGCAAAAATTGTTGCATTTAAAATCTGAATATACGTTATTTAACTATTTAACAAAATATATAATTTATGTTTGCCATTCGCAAGGGAACTGCTCATGATGTCTATGCAGTCTTTCAACTCATCATGGAATTAGCTATTTATGAAAATGCACCCTATAAAGTTACTAATACCCCTGCCAAAATGTTAGCTGATGGTTTTGGTTATAGACCAATTTTTGAGTTTTATGTAGCTGAATATGAAGGAGTTATAGTGGGCATGGCGTTGTATCATATCCAATATTCTGTATGGATAGGCAAATATATCTATCTCGAAAATATCATTGTAACCGAAGCTCACAGGGGCAAAAAAATAGGCAAAGCATTATTCGAAGTAGTTATGCGAGAAACCATAGCCCAAGATGCTGCTTTTGCTACGTGGCAAGTGCTAAATTGGAATGAACAAGCTATCAATTTCTATAAAAAATTCGATACAGAACTTATGGGAGAGTGGCTAACCTGTAAATTGAGCAAAGAACAAATGATAACATATTTTCAAAAAAATTGGTAGTTTTGCAATACTATCCAAAAAACAACTATGCTTTTAATTGCAGACAGTGGCTCTACCAAAACCTCATGGCGTTATGTAGCCTCATCAGGTGTGATTCAACAGTTTCAAACCGTAGGCTTTAACCCCCTGCACGAAACAGAAGAATCTATCCTAAGCAACTTACAAACTCAACTCGTACAGCATTTGCAGCAACCCGTAGAGCAAATTTTTTTCTACGGGGCAGGTTGTGGCACAGAGGCACAAGTTAACAAAATGCAAAAAGTTATTTCTCTTGCATTTCCAAATACACAAGTAGCTATTTTTGACGATATGTTGGCTGCTGCCCGCAGTCTTTGTCTGCACAAGGCAGGAATTGTAGGCATTTTGGGTACAGGTTCCAATTCTTGTAACTATGACGGCAAGCAATTAACAGCCACCAAGGGCGGCTTAGGTTTGCAACTTGGCGATGAAGGCAGCGGAGCATATTTGGGCAGAAAACTGATTATGGATTACCTCAACGAGGAAATGCCTACGCCTTTGATTCCTATTTTTGAAAAAAGATATGGATTGACAACCACCAATGCCAAGTCTATTGTTTTTGAAAATGTGTATGCAAAGCCCTACCCCAATCGTTATTTGGCACAATTTGCCAAATTTCTATTCGACCACCGCCAAGAGGCTTATTGTATGCAAGTAGTTTATGATAGTTTTTTGCTCTTTTTTGACAAAACTATTTGCAAATATCCTCATCACAATACTTTGCCCATTCATTTTACAGGCTCAATAGCTTTTTGGTTTTCAGGTATTTTAAGGCAAGCAGCCACCCAACGCCAACTAACAGTAGGCATTATCAGCGAAGAACCTATTGCGGGTTTGTTGTTGTATCATCAAGCAAATGAATAGATTGCTTGCAGACGTGCTTTCGGTTGCTTACAACCGAAAGCCTTTTGGATTTAGGTCATGCTTTCGGGGTTCTCAAACCCCGAAAACCTTTCGGATTTGAGAATCCGAAAGCACCATTTTATTTCTTTGGGGTTAGTATCTTTTTTCAATAAAAAATACAGCTAAAAAATAAATTTGTTGTTTTTTGCCCCCGAAATCTTCGAAAAGTTACAAAAACAACGATTTTTTAGAAAAATTTATTTTTTATATTTAATTAAATATATGATTTTTTCATAAAACCTTGTTTTTAGCTATAAAAAGGCACTTTTTTGATACTTTTTTAAATATATTGAGTTAGCGAAAAAAGTGTTAAAATTGCGAAAAAAATTAAAATTTTTACCTCTTGTTATTTGATAGTCTAAATGTTAAAATTTGTTTTTTTATAAACATTTTTAACTTTTTGTTTGCATTTCTCTTTCAAAACTCCTTACCTTTGTGCCGTCAAACAGCAAGACCTTTCTTTGCTTTTGGCACAAAACTTATCAGACACTTTCAAAGTGTCTGATAAATACTTCTTATCAAACAGATAAGTAGTTCTCTTTTATTCATCTTTTAAACCTTCATGAACTCATGAAACAAAAATGGAGTATTTTTCGTGTAAGTCCTTTCGA
>JAAFKA010000028.1 GCA_013299115.1 Cytophagales bacterium | reverse complement strand
TAAACCTAAAGACTTACTTACTTGTAGACCTGACAAACCATCAGAGAGATGTAAAATAATTGTTGCCCGTTCTCTATCACGAGAACTGCCTGTAGTTTGTTTGGATAAGGTGGTTAAGAATTCACGTGGTAGGGAACTCAAAACTATGGCGGGACTTTTCATAGCACAAAGATAACCAAAAAAAGTAAAATAAAAAATAGGCACTTATTTATGAGATGTAACACTAGTAATCTTAAACAGTATGATTTCGATACAAAAAAGTGGTTTGAACAAAGTTCTTATTGTGATATTACAAATATCTTAGCAACAGTAACAGTACAAAAAGGTTCTCGGTTAAAAAGAATTTGGGAAGATCTTTGGGGAATATCAGAAAAAAGACAAGCAATAAAGAAGTTTAAAAGTAAATTTGAAGAAGAAATAAAGTTGGTCAAGGCTAATTTTGAAAAAGAGAAAGCAGAATGTCTAACAAAAGAGTGTGAAAAAATCGCAGACAATACACGTGATAAGAAAATAGAAAGCATAGAAACTAAGGAAAAGCATCTAATCGAGAGAATAAGAATACATTATGAAGAATAGGTTTATTTCTCTTGCCTTTGTTTATGTATTTTTTAGATTGTTTGTATCCCACAAGCAGTAATAAATGAAAATATGGATATGTTTCAAGGACTTTTATATGAAGATGTATTTGCAGACTTACTAAATACAGACTTGAATTAACTACCCGGTTAATTTGATAAAAAAGCAGCCTTTACCCCAACCGAAGCCTGCCTTTTTTATTCAAGCCTCACGGTTTAAATAGCTGTTGTATTTCTCTCATCATCGCCATAAGTCCGCATCTTCTCACTAATCTCTGTCTGTTGTTCTGTGCTAAACTCCTTTCCGTAATATTCCATAAACCGCAAAACCCGAATTTCTACATCTGGCAGGTGGGGATATGCTTGCTTTAAACGCAAGAAAGTCATCTGCCAAACCCACGCCGATACATCAAGGTTTAACAAAACCCTTTCTTCGAGAGGCTTAGACATAAAAATTTCGTATTGTTTCTGTGCTATAAAATCAGGCGTATCTTGCATGGTTATTCAAAAATATCGTAAGAATTTAGTTGTAATTTTTTTACCCAAAAATCTACATACTTCAAATCAACAGCAGGGTTAGGTAGCAACTGTTTTATATCTTCTACTTGTCTGTCGCTATACAAAGCCTGTATCCATTGTAGCTTGGCAAGTATCAAATCCTCAATAGCAATGACCCATATTTTTTGCCCTAAAATATCTACTTGTTGTTTGCTTGCGAAGGCTTGTAAACCATACTCAGTTTGTTTGAGAATAATAAAATCTATCTTAAATCCAGTTTTGTTGTCAATCATATTGAATAATCCGCCTCTTCTTACTTCAGTTTGCATACTTTCTTTATGGTAATAAAAGTTAGGTAGATTTTCTATAAGTAACTCAATATCAGTTTCTTGTAAATATACGACCACATCTATATCTCTGGTGCTGCGACTGATAGCATAAAAAGTCATAGCAACACTTCCTGACACCATATAGGGAATATGTAGCCTGTCCAAAATAGCAGTAATTTCTACTAGTAGTTGTAAAATAGGATTTACCATTTTTTATGGTCGTAATTTTGATACAAAATTTACCCAAATATATTGCACCTAAACAATAAAAGCAAGCCACTTTTCAGAAAAACTACCAACAGTTGCGGAGTCTGAAAGAACAGGTGGTAAAAAAACTTCGGCAAAGGTTAATTTTGATATAATTTAACATTAAATTCCATTTTGCAATAAAATTGTTTTACTTTGCAGCCTGATTATTTCAAAAATGGCAGACGTTTTTTTACCTTTATACAGAGTAAATGCTTTTACAGACCAACTATTTGCAGGTAACCCTGCTACAGTTATTTTTTTAAAAAGGCAATTTACAACACTTGATTTTTACACTTTGCTAGCAGGTGAAATGGCAACACCTGAAACAGCTTTTATACAGCCATTAGATTTTGAAAGTCCTAAGAAAGCCCAAACTTTTTGGTTGCGTTGGTTTATGCCCACGCAAGAGGTTAAGATGTGTGGACACGCAACCCAAGCAGCAGCTTTTTTGCTGTTTCATAATTACAGAAATCCAAATAAAACTCTGATTTTCAAGACATTAAGTGGAGATATACTGGCTCATTATGACAAAAAGACTAAAGAGATAAGCTTAGATTTTCCTGTCGATACTTTTGCTGATGCTCAACCTTCGCCTGCCTTGCTTACCAAATTAGGGCTGTCTGCTTACACCCAAGCTGTTTATTCAGCAGAACGAAATTTGCTAATTATAGAGGTAGATAAGTTGCAAACTTTGTTGGCTGTTCAGCCAGATTTTGAGGCACTCCGCCAGCACCAAGAGCAGGCTATTAAAAAAGTAGCTTTGACTGTGGCTCCTCTACAAGTTCCTGTTTTGTTGGCAAACGGCATACCATCGCATACAGATTTTGTTTCTCGTTGTTTTTGCCCTTGGATTGGTATTGAAGAAGATGCCCTCTCTGCGGCAAGTCATACTTTGCTGGCTAAATATTGGGCTGAAAAACTCCAAAAAAATACTTTAACAGCTTTTCAAGCCTCTTCACGCACAGGGGTTATCCGCATTGTGCTGAAAGATAACCAACGAGCAACTCTCATAGGTACGGCAAAGGTGGTGATGCAGGGAGAAGTGATTTTAAGGTAAGTTTAATATGTTTTATACCTACTATTCCACATTTTTCTACTTATGCTCAAAAAATTAGCCTCTCAAACAGTCATTTACGGCATCAGTAGCAATTTAGGTCGTTTTCTGAATTATACGCTGGTTTATCTGCATACGGCAGTTTTTTTGCCTGCGGAGTACGGAATTATGTCAGACTTTTATGCAAAGGCTGCGTTTTTCAACGTCATTTACACCTACGGAATGGAAACTGCCTATTTTCGGTTTGTTTCCAAACCTGAAAATGACCCGCAAAACATTTACAACATTGTCTTGTCGGCTTTGCTCACCAGCAGTTTGTTTTTTTCTGTGCTTTTGACAATTTTTGCTTCATTTTTTGCCAACCTCATGCAATATCCCGATAATTTTGGGCAATATGTCGTTTGGTTTGCGTGGCTGTTTGCCTCCGATGCCATTGCAGCCATTCCTTTTGCTCGGCTAAGGCAGGAAAACAAAGCCAAATTATTTACTACGTTGCGTGTGGTCAGCATCGTAGCCAATGTGTTGCTGAATTACTTTTTCCTTTGGTTTTGCCCTCGATATTTGCCCACTTTATACAACGAAAATATTGGAATTGGTTATATAGTCATCGCCAATTTGATAAGCAACGTGTTGGTTTTGCCGTTTTTGTGGCGTTATTTTGTTAGTTTTCAATTCACTTTGGATTTTGGCAAATTCAAACCAATTTTTTTGTATGCCTATCCCATTCTATTTACAGGGTTGGCGGGTATGATAAACGAAGTATTGAGTAGAGATTTTATCAAATATTGGTTGCCCGAAGGTTTTTATCCTGACCGCAGCAACTTAGATGCCGTTGGTATTTTTTCAGCTTGCTACAAATTTTCGGTTTTCATCACCTTAGCCGTACAGGGTTTTAAGTATGCAGCCGAGCCTTTCTTTTTCTCCAAAGCAGCCGACAAAAATTCGCCCGAATTATTTGCAAAAGTTACCAAATACTTTGTCATTGTTTGCGTATGTATGTATGCAGGCGTAAGTCTGAATTTAGATTTGTTGCAACACTTGTTTTTGGCAAATCCAATTTATGCAGAAGGACTGTTGATTGTGCCGTTTTTGCTCTTAGCAAATTTATTTTTGGGAGTTTACTACAACCTTTCCGTTTGGTTTAAAGTTACAGACAAAACCTATTTTGGCACTCTGTTGGGCTTTTTTGGTGCTTTTCTCACCATTGCAGGCAATTTGTTGCTCATTCCAATTTGGGGTTACGTGGGCAGTGCTGTTGCCACGCTGATTTGCTATGCCAGCATGATGATAGCCAGCTATTATTTTGGGCAAAAATACTACCCCATTCCTTACAAAATTGGCAATGGTTTAGGCTATGTTTTGTTGGCAACAGCCTTTATTTTGGTAGGTTGGTTTATCAAATTCGACAATTTTTGGGTCAATCAAGCGTGGCATTGGGCTTTGACTGTGGGCTTTTTGGCTGTGCTTGGTGGCAGAGAATACAAAGAAATGAGAGGAGAGTAAGTGAACAAATTTATCGGACACTTTTAAAGTGTCCGATAATTGATTTTCAAGGAGTTACAAAAATAGAAACTTACTTTTATTTTGTCTTATTGCTTATTGTTACTTGATAGTTTATTTTGCAAGAAGATAGTTTATTTTTTGCAAACATCTTCAAAAACAGCTGACAAATGCTGGGCTATCATTTCGGCATTTCTACCTTCGATGTGGTGTCTTTCTACAAAATGCACCAATTCGCCATCTTTAAACAGGGCAATAGAAGGCGAAGAAGGTGGATACGGCAACATATATTCACGTGCTTTTTGCACAGCCTCTTTGTCCACCCCTGCAAAAACAGTGGTCATAAAATCTGGCTTGCTATTGGCACGTTGCAAAGCCAACTTCACACCCGGACGGGCAGCACCTGCTGCACAGCCACAAACCGAATTGACCACGACCAGCGTAGTGCCTTTGCGTTGCATCACTGCATCTACGGCTTGTGATGTAGTCAAATCCTCAAAACCTACCGAAACCAAATCTTGTTTCATCGGCGTTGTCAAACTTTCTGGATACATATTTTTTAATTTTTAATTTTGAATGCTTAATTTTTTTTTACATAAATCCCAACTCCAATTTTGCTACTTCCGACATCATGTCTTGCGTATAAGGCGGCTCAAAAGTAAGTTCTACTTTTACATCATTGACCCCTTCTATTGCCTTCACTTTTTGCTCCACTTCGGCAGGAATTTGCTCGGCAGAGGGGCAAGCTGGCGAAGTTAGGGTCATTCGAATATAGACACTATTGACAGGGAAAATATTAATCTCGTAAATCAAGCCCAATTCATAAATATCGACAGGAATTTCGGGGTCATAAATGGTTTTGATAGTTTCAAGCACCTTGTCGTATAAATTGCCCATTTGATTAGTCCCCAAATTATCAGCTATTGGGTTGCGTATAGTTTCTTGTACAGCGAATTCCATTTTTTGCATTTTTTAACAAAACAGCAAGAGTACCTAAAAAGTTTACAAGATTAAAAGATTATTAAAAGTTATTGGATTATCTCCTAAATTTAGTTTACATTCAACACTACTGCAAATTATAGAGGTAATTATAGTAAATCGCAAAAAAATCCTTATATATTGCCAAAGTAAACAAAACACTCTTATAAACATGAAACGCAGAGATGCCTTAAAATTGGGTTTGCTTGCTACCACAGGCACACTTTTGGGTTGTAGCAAAGATGCCACAGACCCTAACGCCAATCCCAACAATCCGACAAGTTATGACAATCAGGTCATTATCTTAGGGGCAGGAATTTCGGGCTTGGCTGCTGCCCAAAAATTGGCAGAAAAAAATATCAAAGTACTTATTTTGGAGGGCAGAGATAGAATTGGCGGGAGAATTTGGACAGACAAAAGTTTGGGCTTTCCCTTTGATATGGGTGCAGGTTGGATTCATGGTCCTTCGGCAGCCAATCCAATTACCAAATTGGCAGCTGATGCAGGAGCAAAAACCTACCTCACAGATGATGGCAGTTTTTCTTTGTTCGATAGAGTAGGCAAAGAAGTAGAAGGGTCAGTTTTTGGTGCTGCCAATGCCAATTACAACGGCTTGCTTGCCCAAATGAATGCACTTGCCAACACCCTCACAGGCAACGACATTCCTTTTTCGCAAGCCTTAAATCAAGTTCGCAATGGGGCTTTGAATGAGCAGTTTATTCAATGGATGATGAGTTCTTATTTGGAATTTGACAAAGGAGGCCCCATAGAAAACTTGTCGGCAAAAAATTGGAATACAGATGATAAATTTGAGGGCAAAGATGTGTTGTTCCCCGAAGGTTATGAGCAGATTTTCAAAAACTTTTCCAGCCTTACGCCCAGCATAAAACTAAGTCATACGGTTACGAATATTGCCTACACCAAAGACGGCGTGAGTGTTACGACAGACAAAGGCACTTTTACAGGCAAACATTGCTTGTGCACCTTACCTTTGGGCGTATTAAAAAAAGGAGATGTAAAATTCAGTCCCGACTTGCCTGATGACAAAAAAGCAATTATCAATCGTATGCAAATGGGTGGCGTAAACAAAGTGGTGTTGGTTTTTGACCGTACTTTTTGGAATCCTACCCAACAATATTATGGCTACGACAACCAAGTGAAAGGCAAATTTACCTATTTTCTCAACCTCCGCACTTTTACCGAAGTGCATGGTTTAGTTACATTTGGTTTTGGCAATTATGGTTATGAAATAGATAAAATGAGCAACGAGCAAATCAGTCAAGAGGCAATGATACCCTTGCGGTTGATGTTTGGCAACAACATTCCAAATCCAACAAAGGTACTTGTTACCAGATGGGGCAACGACAAATTTAGCTACGGAGCTTATTCTTTTGGCAATCTGAACACGACTTACGAGGATTTTGAGAATTTTAGCAAATCTGTTGGCGGTAGAATCCATTTTGCAGGAGAACACACCTCCGCCAAATACAGGGCAACTGTGCATGGGGCTTACTTGTCGGGCATCAGAGAAGGCGAAAAAATTGCAACTTTGTAGCTATACACATCGGAAAGTGGTTTTGGGATTTGAGAAGTAACAGTTCTTTAAGAACTGTTGCTTGTATGCTGCATTTTTGAAATTAAAAATCCCAAAACCACTTTCCGATGTGTATATGTAAACTGTTATTAACAGAAAATCACAAAAAAATAGGAATAGCTGTATTTTTTTTGTAACTTGCCTTACAACAAAAATCCCAACTTAACTCTTAATTTATGCGTCATTGGTTACTCTTTTTCCTTGTTAGCTTTACTTGCTGTTTGATTACTCCACTCTTTGCCCAAGAAAATGACACGACTTCGGGTATTTTTCACCCCCAAGTGAAAGAACTACTTAATTTGTCTGTTAGAAAAATAAAAGACGAAGAAGTAAGCATTGCGGGTCGTTTTTCGCAGACCCAAGAACAAGCCCCCGCCATTGTCAGTGTAATTACCAAAGACGACATTAAACTGTGGGGGGCAAGAGATGTGAGTGATATTTTGCGACAAGTGGCTGGTTTTGAGTTTGGTATAGACGTACAAAGTCTGTTTGGCGTAGGTTTTCGAGGGTTGTGGGGGCATGAGGGCAAAGTATTGTTGATGATAGACAACAAAATAGTAAATTGTTTTGGCTATGGCAATACCAATTTTTTTGGTACTTACCCCGCCGCTATGATAGAAAGAGTAGAAATTATCAGGGGACCTGGCTCGGCAATTTATGGCGGTTTTGCAGAAGTAGCTGTTATCAATATCATCACGCCAAGAGGTAGCCAATACAACGGCATACAATTTAACACCGCCACAGGATTAATGGGCAGCAACGGCTTGACTTTCAACGCCAATGGTGGGGGAGGTTTCAAAAAAAATGATTTAGAGATGAGTGTGCAAGGAGGTTACAATTATACGCCCACCTCTACCGAACTCTATCGTGATTTTTCGGGTGGCACCCTGCAAATGGGCAACGACCTTTCGTGGCGACAGTGGCAACATTTGGTAGCCAAATTGCAATACAAAACCTTTGCTTTGTCTTATAACTTCAACCAAACCAGCTACTTAGCCCAAACACAATTTGGTCCCGTCTTGCCTTTGGTAAATGGAAACCCAATGAATAACTTGTTTCACTACACCGAAACTTTGCAAGGCTCTTATACCAAAGACTTCAAAAGTGGTTTGTCTGCCGAAGTGCTGTTAGATTTGACAAGAGGAAATCCTATCACATCAAGGGTAAATACCCAAATAGACAAGACCCCACAAGGACAATTTGTTTTGCCCGATGCCTCTACAATGTGGGAAAATACGGCTGCTAAAGGGTACAGAGGAAAAATAGAAACCTACTTAACTTATGACCATCATAAAATTGGTAGGCTTATGGTAGGTGGCGGCTACCAATTAGATGCTGCCAACAGCATACAATTAGACGGATATCCAGGCTTTCAATTTTCCAAAAATCAAGCTGATACCAGCTATTGGGTTACAAACCCCGCACGTTATGGCTTTTTTCAGTACAATATTCAAATCAAAAATTTTGGTTTGACACTCGGTAGCCGTTATGAAACCAACCGTTTTGGGTCTGCTTTTGCCCCAAGAGTAGGTTTAACCTACGTAGCTAAAAGCCTGAATATGAAACTGTTATATGGTCGTGCTTTTCGCGTACCTTTGTTGTGGCAAGCCTATTCTCGCCAATACAACTCCTCGCAAAACGTCTTGCAGCCCGAATTGGCAGACACCTTTGAGTTTGAAATTGGTTATAAATTTACGCCTGATTTTGTAGCCAAAGTTAATTTATATGTAGTAAACATAGACAAACCTATTACGTATATTGGTGGCAACAATTCTTACCAAAACTTTGGGGAGGCAGCCAGCAGAGGAGTAGAAGGAGAAATTACCTACAAAAAACCTATCGTTGGCGGTTTTCTAAATTTTGCTTACAATGTGGCAAGTCCTATCACTTCCACTATTTTTACAGCCGCAGACCGACAGGCTTTTTTGGGTTTGCCCACTACCAAAATCAATGCAGGAGGCTATTATAAACTCAAAAAATGGTCTTTTGCTCCTTCTTGCACCTTTATTGGTAGTCGTTATGGGCAGTTTGAAGGAAAGCCCGATGACCTCACGCAAAACACTGAATACCCCGCAGTTTGGTTGCTAAACTGCAATATTCTCTACAAAATTCACCGCAACGCAGAACTTCAACTTACTGCACACAACATTTTAGACAGTCGTTATGTTTTGTTGCAACCTTACTACGGAGGTCATGCCCCTGTTCCCTTGCTCAACCGCCAGATAACTTTGGGTTTGCAATGGAAATTTGCGAATTGATTTTGTTTGTAATTATTCTTATTTTTTTGCTACCTTTGTAAATACTGAAATTACAAACAATGGCACTTAAAAAACTACTTCCTGACCTTGCACTGATTGCAAAAGTTTTTCAATTAGAAAGAAGTGGCACTTGCAACCAACTCAACGAGTGGTTGGGTACTTCTTTTGAGTTGGACTCTTTTGAACAAAGATTATTGGATAGAGTACACCAAGAAATGCTTGTTTCAAGTGATTATTTGAATGAAGAAGAAATAAAGATTCGGCTCATAGCTCCTTTGTTTGAAATAGCTAACGTGGACATGGACAATCAAATTAGGGTTTTTTATGAAAGACCTCTGTATAGTGTAATAGACGAGTACGAAATTTCGGTAATTTGCGACTGCATGGTGTCTTCGTCTTCTATCTTTAAAACACCCAATCAACCTTACTTCTTTTTGCAAGAGTTTAAAAAAGCAAAAGGTGAAAAGAAAGACCCCGAAGCCCAAATGCTAATGGCTATGTTGGCTGCTCAAAAAGAAAATATTAACAAACAGCCAATTTATGGCGGTTTTTTAATAGGGGCTACTTGGCGTTTAGCAACTTTAACAGACAAAGAATACTGCACAAGCAGGCAGTTTTCTGCTACGAGTAAACAAGATTTGCTGCAAATTATCTATGCCTTGCGACAACTAAAACACTTAATTTTAAATTGCAATGACCAAACAAAAAGATAAAATAGTAAAAAATCTCAATATCAAAAACAGTCGTGCATCTTTTGAGTATGCTTTTTTAGATAAATACACCGCAGGTGTTGTATTAAGAGGAACAGAAATCAAATCATTGCGGTTGGGCAAGGCAAATTTGCAAGATGCTTTTTGCTTGTTTCTCAATGGCGAATTATTTATTCGCAATTTGCATATTTCGGAGTACGAGTCAAGTGGGGCTTACTACAATCACGCACCCAAACAAGACCGCAAATTGCTACTAACCAAAAGAGAACTCCGCAAACTGACCACTGCCCTGAATGATGTAGGGCTGACTATTATTCCAACTCGGCTTTTTATCACCGAAAAAGGGTTGGCAAAACTCGACATTGCCTTAGCCAAAGGTAAAAAACTGCACGACAAACGCGAAGACATTAAAGAAAGAGATACCAAAAGAGAAATTGCAAGGTATATTAAATAGAACTTATCTTCCCCACGTTGCACGTGGGGCTATTCAGAGTTCAACCCCTTCGGGGTTGTAAAAAAGTTCTACAACCTCGAAGGGGTTGAACTACAATAGCCCCACGTGCAACGTGGGGAAAGTTAAACAACAAAAAAACATGAACACCAAAAAAGTAGTTATTCCTATCCTTCTTGTCATTGTCTTGGGCTTTTGTAGCTCTTTGTTCATTGGCTGCACACGCATAGATGCAGGTCATGTGGGCATCAAGGTCAATCTCTACGGCACAGACAAAGGCGTACAAGACATAGCCGAAGTAAGTGGCATGGTTTGGTACAATCCTTTGACCACCGAAGTCCACGAATTTCCGACCTTTGTGCAGCACAAAGTCTGGACAGCCAGCCTTACCGAAGACAGCCCAACTAACGAGGAATTTACCGTTACGACCAAAGACGGTATGAGTCTTTCTTTTGACATAGGGCTTGATTATGAGGTCATTCCAACCAAAGTACCCGAAATATTTAGGAAATATCGCAAAGAATTGCCCAAAATAACCAATGAATTTATCCGCACCTTAGTCCGCAATGCGTACAATCAGGTGGCGTCGAACTATACGGCAGAAGACATGGTTTCCAGAAGGTCGGAGTACGAGGCACAGGTCAAACTTTCTTTAATCAAAGAAATGACCAGTGCAGGTTTTGTAGTCAGTCAAGTAGGTATTATAGGCAAAGTCCGTATGCCACCGTCTTTGGAAGATGCTGTTAATTCCAAGATTAAGGCAGTGCAAGATGCCATTCGTGCCGAAAATGAAAAGCAACGCACCATAGCCGAGGCACAGAAAAAAATAGAGGAGGCAAAAGGCGAAGCAGAAGCCTTGCGAATAAGGTCAGAGTCAGAGGCAAATGCTAACAAATTGATTAACAGTTCGTTATCTCCTGTTTTGTTGCAAAAAATGTATATAGACAAATGGGACGGCAAATTGCCTGTTTATGGACAAACGCCAACTTTGTTTAAAAGTTTGCAGTAAAATAAAAAATGTAGCATAGGCTTTAGCTTGTGTTATTTCTATATTTGTGCTTTCGGTTGCTACAACTGAAAGTATTTCAAATGTGGTTTCGGTTTCTCAAAACCGAAACTTTGTTTAGAATTTTGGTTTTGAGAAACCAAAATCACTTGAAAATTAATTAAGACCTCAAAAAACTTATAATTATCATGCGACATCTTCATTCATTCTTCCTCCTCTTGTGTGTATTCATTGGTTTTGCCAACCAACTAACTGCTCAAACCCTCACTTTTGGTAATGAGTGGATTCGGCAAGGCAACCCTTATGCCAAGATAATGATTTTGGGCAATGAAACAGGCACAGGCAATGCAGGAATTTATCGGCTAACTTACGACCAGTTAGTGCGTGCCGAATTTCCTGTCGACTCCGACCCTCGCAGATTTCAACTGTTCCACATGGGCAAAGAAGTAGCCATTAGGGTAGTAGGCGAGCAAGATGGTAAATTTGACCGAACAGACTACATAGAGTTTTGGGGCAAAGGCAATATTTTTGGCTTAGAAACCGAATTATATGATAGACCCGAAGACAACGCTAATCCTTATATTGCGATGTATGACACTTATGGCTATTATTTCTTGACCACCACCCAGCAGCAGCCCAAACGCATGACTTTTGTCTATGAAAGAGATGCTGCTCTGCCTGCCGAAACTTCGCACACCCAAGATATTGTCTATTCGCCATCTTTGACTTTCAATAGAGGTAATTTCTTTCCTGACGAGCCTGTACTTCCACAATATAGAGATTTTGCAGCCACAGGCATTGTTACTTCACATTTCATGGCTACCAAAGGTGTATGCGGCTATGCTTCTTACACAGGCGTAACCCTTACCATTCCATTTGATTTTGAAGATTTTATAAGCAACAGCCGAGTTTCAGCAGAAACTGTTTTTTCGGGTGCTACCAATGCTCCCCACGAAATGAGTCTGTTTTATAACAATAAAAATATAGGCAAAGCAAGTTTCAGAGGATTTTCCATCAGCAGAATCAATGCTTTTGTCGACTCTGTAAATACCAATACTTTCAATCTTACTTATAGCAATACTTCGGCACACCCATTTTCTTCTATTGCACCCAACTATTTTAGAGTATTTTATAGGCAAGGGTTCAATATGGCACAGGCAAATGACCGCAAGTTTACCCTCGATGCCAAAAGTGCAGGTAAATCTAAAATCAATATTCAAAATGTGCCTGACCGAACTATTATCTACGACATCACAGATGAATATAACATCAGACTCATAGGCTATGACAGTGCGGGGTCGCAACGCACAGCCGTTATACCCAATACAGAATCTCGCCGCACTTTGTTGGCTCAAAGTCAGCCTTTTGCACCGTTTTCTGTAACCAAAGCCACTATGAATCCTGTTCGGGTTGGTGATTATTTGATCATTTCGCACAAAGGCTTAATGAAACCCGTTGGCAATATACCCAATGCAATACAGGCTTATGCAGACTACCGCAGTGCTAATACAGGTGGCAGTTTCAACGTAGCTGTAGCAGATATTCAAGATCTTTACGACCAGTTTTCTTTTGGTTATTTTACACCTTTGGCACTTCGCCGCTATGCCAATTATACTTTGCAATACAGTATTTACAAACCCAAAGGTATGTTTATAGTAGGCAGAGGGGTACAACTAACAAATTTTTACAGAACAGGACTTGACAAGAACTATATTCCACCTTTTGGCTACCCAAGCTCAGATAACGAATTTACCAATGGTTTGCAAGGTTTCCCTCGTTTTGTTCCCAGTATTCCTGTGGGTAGATTGGTAGCCGAAACTCCGCAAGAAGTTATCAATTACCTAAATAAAGTAAAAGAACACGAGGCTTTGCCCTCTAATTTGGCTTGGCGAAAAAATATTTTGCACTTAGCAGGTGGCACGTATGAAAATGAAAATCAACGATTTAAAGTTTATTTAGACGGGTACAAAGGAATAGCAGACAATGGTTTTAGAGGAAGTAATGTCAAGACCATTCGCAAATCTACCAGTGAGTATGTAGAACTGATTAACATAAAAGACGAACTAAATGCAGGACTGAGTCTAATCACGATGTTTGGACATTCTGGTTCTTTCTTTTCCGATGTCGAAATAGGTGTACCTAATAATCCGCAGACAGGCTACGTTAATAAAGGCAAATACCCTATGATTTTGCAAAACGGTTGTAGTTCTGCCAATGTATTTAAGGTAAGACCCGAAGGTACTTCCACCGACTACCGAGTTCCCAGCGAATATTGGATAAATACACTGGACAAAGGAGCTTTGCTCTACCTTGCAAACACCTTTTATGGTGAAGCAGGGCAACTCAATCAATACACAAGTTATTTTTATCAAGTAGCTTTTAGTGATAGCAAATTTGCCAATGCCTCTATTGGCGATATTATGCAAGAAAGCATACGCCGTTATAACATAGTTCACAACACCGCCCCAGGTATAGCCCATGCTCAACAAATGCTGTTGCAAGGTGACCCTGCGGTGGTCATGTTTGGCAAAAGATTCGAAGTACCCAAGCCCGACTATGCAATAGAAGATAAAAATATCAGTGTCAAGGCTTTTAATAATGAAAGATTAACGGCTTCGTTAGACTCTTTTCAGTTGTGTATGGTAGTTGCCAACAATGGAATTTACGAAAATAAACCACTCACTATATCCGTAAAACGTACTTTCAACGATTTTTCGTTTATCCAATACCCCACACGTACCTACGCAGCCATTCGCAATGTGGATACCTTGTGTTACACCATTGTTACACCCAAAGATGTAAAGGCTAAGGCTTTTGGACTAAACCAATTTGAAATTTTGGTTGACTCTGAATACAGAATAGACGAATTGGACGAAAATAATAACAAAGCAGTATTCAATTTGGTACTGAAAAAAGCAACCATGTTGCCCATAGCCCCCAAAGAATTTAGCATTGTGAGCAAGCAACCTGCCTTTTTTGTTGCCCAAAATACCGATGCCTTCACAAGAGAACGAAACTACCGTTTCCAATTAGATACGTCCTATTTGTTTAACAGTGCCTTCCGAAAAGATACTGTGGTTACAAGTTACATTATTTCGCAATGGACTACCAACCTCCTGCCCGATATAAAAGCAAACGACAGCACAGTCTATTATTGGCGTATTCGATATGCAGACCTCCGCCCCGAAGACGACACGACTTGGACAAATTCCTCTTTTGTCTATATCAAAGACAGTCCCAGTGGTTGGTCGCAAAGTCGCACCCCACAATATGTAAAAAATACCAACAAAGCACTAACACCAAACTTGCAAAACCGTAGGTGGGTATTTCCAGAGGTAATAAGCAAAATAGAAGTAAATGCTATTCCTGTAGATGCTACAGGTGCGTGGCGAGGTTATTATATGAAATTTAACGACCAACTCTTTGCTTTTGAGGCAAATTGCACAGTGAATACTGCACAAGGAAGCAGAGATAGATTTTTGTTTCTTGCCATAGACCAACAGACAGGAGAACCTTACAATCCTATTTTAGATGGCGGTAACTTCAATTTTGGAAGAAATGTGTGTGGTACAGCCTCGTTGATTGCCACTTTAAACAGTCCAGATGTCATTGTAGATTACCTGAATAAAGTAAAACAAGGAGATTATGTAGTGGTAATGCCCGCAGGCTTTATAGATATGCAAAGTTTCAATACATGGGGCAGTAGCATAGGCTTGTCTGTTAATACGTTGCGACAAATTCCAACCAATACAGGTTTTTTTGTCGTAGGGCAAAAAGGCAATACCCAACCTATTCAGTTACAGGCAGCACCCGCAGGCAGAGAATTGAAAACGACTTACCTCATTCGCAGACAAGCCTACGATGGCAGCACGACCTCCACCCTCATAGGTCCCGCAGCCTCTTGGGGCAATGTATTCAGAACTGTAACAGGTTTTGATAACCCCACAGACAAATGGCGTTTAGACCTTTACGGCGTGGACTTTAACGGCAACGAAACCTTGCTTTTTGGCAATGTAAAACCCGATGCCTTCGATATTCGCAACATAGATGCCAAAACAAGCCCTTACTTGCGAATGAAATGGCAAACTTCCGACTCTTTGCGAAAAACACCTTACCAATTACAGCGTTGGCAGGCAATTTACAAGGAAGTTCCCGAAGGAATTTTATTGTACGACACCCTCACATACAGAGAAAACACTGTATTGCAAGTAGTAGAAGGTGATACAGTCAAGTTGAAATTCAATTTCCTTAATATTTCGGGCAATGATTTTCCTGATACTTTGCGGGTGCAGTATCGCATACGCAACGCCACCACAGGACGTGATACGGTGATAAGAGAAAAGTTAAAAAAATTGCTACTACGCAACCAATTTTTACCTATCGAGGTAAAACTCAATTCTTTGAACTTCAAAGGAGATAATGTATTGACTGTTTTTGTCAATCCTCGAATCCAAGCCGAACAGTTTTATGAAAACAATGTTCTCGAAGCACGTTTTAGAGTAAAACCCGATGACATTAACCCTGTATTGGAAGTTGCTTTCGATGGCAAACACCTCTTAAATGGCGATATTGTATCGGCAACGCCTTTGGTGTTAATCACACTGAAAGACGAAAACAGATTTTTGTTCAAAAAAGATACAACAGGTATGGATATTTTCCTCAAAGGTTGCGAAACTTGTCTGCCCCGCCGTATCAATTTTAACGACAACAATTTGGTCTGGACACCTGCTTCGGCTGCTAACAACAACAAGTTTAGCATAGAATACAGACCCAGCAAGTTGGCAAACGGCACTTATACCCTCACCATTCAGGGCAAAGACGTAACAGGCAACGAATCGGGCAAACTGCCTTATACGGTTACTTTCAAAGTGATTAACGAAAATACGGTTAGCAATTTCTACCCCTATCCTAATCCGTTTTCGACCAACACGAGGTTTGTTTTTACCCTCACAGGCGAAATTCCAGACCAAATTAGGGTACAAATTATGACTATTACAGGTAAAGTAGTCAAAACCTTGTTTAAAGAAGACTTGGGCAACCTCCGCATAGGTACAAACATTACGGACTACGCATGGGACGGCACAGATGAATTTGGCGACAAATTGGCAAACGGTGTGTATCTCTACAAAGTAGATGTAAAAGCTGCCAACAAAGACTACGAACACGCCAGCACAGCTGCCGACAACCTCTTTAAAAATGGCTACGGCAAGATGTATTTGATGAGGTAGCAAAACCACCTCGGCAGTGGCTTTTCAGCCCTGCCGAGGGTTTTTGCGACAAACATAGACCAGCGTAGAATAAAAGTAGGCTTAGATTCTTTTCATATTTACCTGAAAGAAGGAGATTATTTGTATTTTGACAAGCCTTTGCAAAATAAATAACATTGAATTTTTATATTTTCTTAAATTAACTAATTTTGTTTTCCAGAATAAAACGCAAAATGAAACCAAACAGCATAAAATCTTTTTCAATTTATGGCTTATTCGGCACAAATGACGTGCATGTTCCATTTGATGAAAATATTAAAATTTTAGTGGGTGAAAATGGACTTGGGAAAACGCAGGTTTTAGATATTTTATATTAAGGTTTATTTTTATGAGTTTTGTAACTACCTAATAATCAATGAGTTAATTTTAAAATGTAATAAACCTTAATAATGTCTATTAATAAAAAAGTTTTCTATGACGAAAGTGCTATTAAGATTTACATAAAATCGGATATAACGAATAGCGAAATTTCTTTAAGCAAACTTTCATCAGGCGAAAAACAAATTATTTCTATTTTCTCAAAAATATATCTTTCAGAGTGGGCTTTAATTTCAAACTGTCCAAACTTACTTTTCAAACTTTCTAACGACTTTTTCATCTTTTTACTTTGTTTTTTAGGTTTATGTTAAACTCCAAAACCGCAATAAAACTTACATTAGTCTTATTGCACAAAGTTGAAATAATGAATAAAAAAAATTTGGTAGTTACATTCACTTAATCCCAATCTCCTGCTCCTTCCTGCCCAACAACAGCCCTTTTTGTGCAATTCCCTCTACAATGATTTTGTAATTTGTGGGCAAATCGGCAGCAAAAAAACTAAGGCTTGCTCTGCCTTGTTGGTCTGTTTTTACCTTTCCCTTCCAATAAATGGTAGTTCTTGTATCTGGATTTGGCATTTTCAAAGTATCATAATTTGGGCTAAAAAACTCTTGAGCTGTATAAAAACCCTTGATTTTAGTCTGCAATTTATTTGGATAGACGATGGTCGGATTTTTTGCCGTACCTTTTTTGCTATACACCGCAATCACGCCACTCGCAGCACGACTGCCATAAATAGCACTGCTTGAAACAGATTTTAGAACTTCTATTGATGCCACATCATTTGACGAAATTGAACTAAAAAATGCAGCAGTAACAGGTATGCCATCATACAAATATAGAGGTTCTGCATTTGTATAAGTTCCTAAAGTATTTTGCCCTCGAATGCGAATAGTGGGGGCTGAATTGGGGTCTCCTTCAATACCTCCAACCTCAAGACCTGCCACTCTACCACGTAAAGCCCACAAAACATTAGAGCCTTGCACAGTTTGAAAAACCTCATCACCTTTTATGATGGCATCATATTTGGTGTGTACCACTGCTGTATTTTTGCGATAATCAGGCTCTTTATCTTCCTTTTTACCTTTTATTTCCACTGTTTCTAAGACCGTAACAGTTTTATCGAAATAAAAAGATTTCATAAATGATTTATTTTCAAGTATGGCATTCATATAAGCTGTTTTATTAAATGTACTTTTGGGGCTAATGCTTTGATAAGTCGAAATAATTTGTTCTGCTTTGTCTAAGTTTATTTTTACATATTGATTGTTTTTTTCGCCCAAAGCAGTGAGTAAAATAGGCATAGAATCTGAAAAGCTAAAACCACTCAAAATAAATTTGCCTTCCTTATTTGTATAAGCCCAAAATGGATTTCGTAAATCATTGTTAAGCAACATACTCACATTAGCATTTTCTATTGGTTTGTTTCTATTGGTTGAATTGACCACCACGCCCGAAAGTGCCAGACTTTGTTCTACGGGATAAGTCAAATTTGGGGCTTTGCCATTCAACAATTCACGCCACGTAAACCTGCGAAATCCTTGCGTCATCATCAAATAATCGAGGGCTTGTTTGGCTTGCTCGGTATTTTGTAGATAGTAGGCAGGATTTTCTATCTTGCCCCTTAGCTCTGTACCTAACAAAAACCTTGTCAAAATATTTTCCTCGTGTTCTTGGCTGGTAACCAAATTGTTATCAACAACCAAAACAGAAAGTTCTGCTTCGATGGCTGCCTTATTATTTGGGTTGGTGGTGATATCGAGTTGTATTTTTTCTCTGGGTTTATAAACTGTTTTGTTGGCTTGCAAGCCAATCTGCAAACCGTCATGGTGATTGATAAAAACCAATCTTTCGCAGTGCGGAATTTTATTTTCGTCAATCAAACTAAGCTGCAAGACACCTGTGGGTATATTTTTGGTGCTAATAGCCAAAGTTTGCACTGGTTTTTCGAGTGAAGTAGAGGCTGTAAACACAACTTTTCCGCCACTCTGGGCAATTAAATAATAATTTTCTTTGTTATTTTCAAAACTTACTAAATTGCTTTGCAACAATAGTTTTAGACTATCTTTAGTCAGTTGGGTTACAGATAAAAGCAAACCCTTTTCCAAAACAGTAGGCAAAGGATAACTCAATGTATCGCCATTAGTGCCAGCAATTTTGGCAGTCAGTGGCGTACCCAGCGGCACCATCCGAAAACTCCCTAAGCCCAATTCATTGCTCTTGAAATTGGCACAGATTTTACCCTCTTCATTTTGAATAACACCTTCTACAAAAATTCCTCTACCTTCGCCATCTGTTGCCTTAAAAGCTACATGATTTCGCAACAGTTTTACCATATCGCCGCCTTCGGGGAAAAATTGTAAGACAGGTTTGCCCGTTAATGTTGTAAATTTTTCAGATGTAATATTTTGCGTATCAGTTGCTATATTTTTATTAGTTGTTGCGCGAAAAATACTCAAGGTTTTATGAAAAAAACTTTCCTCTCCAAAATTACACAACCAAGAAGTATAAGCCCGCAATTCATAATTTCCAGCCAACAAACTATCCGATAGGCTAATATCTCCAACAGCAGTGTTGTTTTCTACCTGTAAAGTGCGTTGCACTATCAATTTATGCTCGGCATCGAGCAATTCTACATATAAAACTTTGCTCAAAGAATCTACAAATAAAGTATCTTCATAACGCATAATTGCCTTAAACCATATTTTTTCGCCTGTAGCATAGTAGGTTTTATCAGTTTGCACATAAATCTTTTCGATAGGATAAGTTGTGTAATATTTTTCCAATAGAACCATTATTTCATTCGGTATATCCAAATACTTAGGACACACAAAAGCAAGTGAAACAAAACACAATAGAGCAGCAACAAGAAATTTTTTCATAATAGTTTAGGGTTATAGTAAAATAGAAAACGCAACAAAAGTAGGAACAAAGTTTTACTTTTTGTTGTCTTTGTGGTTAGATAAAAATTAGAAAAAGGAAATTTATAGTTGTTTTTAATTAATTTGCCTTGCCCATCTCCAAAAAATAAACTAACTTTGTGAAAATGGAAAGAAATAAATGCAACTCTCTAAAAAAATCAAAGAACAGTTAGTAACCTATTTTGCAGCCCAGCCTGTGCAAATAGTCTATCTGTTTGGTTCTTATGCAAGAGGTGAAGCCCAACGCAGTTCGGATATAGATTTGTTGGTGGTTTTGGACTATGCCCAAATTATTACAGGCTTAGAATTTTTTGAGATGTGGGCAGATTTAGAAAAATTGACAAAAAAAAAGGTGGACTTAGTTACAGAAAACAGCCTTTCCATCTATGTACGTGAGTATGTAGCACAAGATAAAGTATTGTTGTATGAAAAAAAATAAACCAGACGACCTTGCTCGTTTTTTTCATGTACGTGATGCCACAGTTTTAGTCCCTCAACTTTTGATTGACGTGATGCAAATCATAGAAAATTTGGAAAATCAATAAAATGCCCACCTTCCCCCACCTCCGCCAACGCGACCAAATGGACTGTGGTCCTACCTGTCTCAAAATGATAGCCCAGCACTACGGACAGAGCTACCCCTTGCCTTACCTCCGCCAGCAGTGCTACATAGACCGTCAGGGCGTATCGTTGTCTGGAATTGCAGTAGCAGCCGAAAAAATTGGGCTGCATACCTTAGCAGTCAAGACCACCTTAGCCGAATTGGTAGCCGAAGATGTTACACCTTTTATTGCCCATTGGCAGCAAAATCACTTTGTGGTTGTCCATAAAATCACCAAAAACAAGATTTACGTAGCCGACCCCGCATCGGGCAAGTTGGTTTATACTCACGCAGAGTTTGAAAAAGCATGGGCAAAAGACCGCAGCGAAGCCCCGCCGCGTGGCATCAGTCTGCTCTTAGAACCTACACCCAATTTCGGCAAAGACCTTGACGATTTGCCAACAGAAACCACAACTTACACAAGTTTTAGCTTGTTGTTTCAATATTTGCTGCCCTACAAAGGCTTAATCTTTCAGTTGTTTTTGAGTTTATTGTCCGCCACACTCTTGGCTTTGCTCATGCCTTTGCTTACCCAAAGTTTGGTAGATTCGGGGATAAACCAACAAAACTTACATTTTGTTTATGTGGTGTTGGCTGCACAATTAGCTTTTTTTATGGGGCGAAGTGCCATTCAGGTTATCCGAAGTTGGTTGCTCATTCATATCTCTACACGACTGAATATCAGGTTAGTAGCAGATTTTTTGGCAAAAATGATGAAACTGCCCATGCCTTTTTTTGACAGCAAAAACTTGGGCGACATCCTCCAACGCATACACGACAACAGCCGAATTGAGCATTTTCTTACGTCTTCGTCTTTGGATTTTGTCTTTTCCCTGTTCAGTTTGTTGGTCGTGAGTACGGTCATGCTGTTTTACAACCCAACAATTTTCTTGATGTTTGTCGTCAGCAGCATTTTGTATGTAAGTTATGTGCTATTGTTTCTCAAAAAACGCAAAGAATTAGATGCCAAACGGTTTGCCTTAGCCTCCTCCACCCAAAGCAACGAGGTGCAACTGATACAAGGCATGGTAGAAATTAAACTCAACAACTGCGAACAACAAAAACGGTGGGAGTGGGAAAGGCTGCAAGTTCGCAAGTTCAAACTCAGTATGCAAGGGCTAAAATGGCAGCAACTCCAAACTTTTGGCAGCAGTTTTATCTACGAACTCAAAACCATTCTCATCACCATCTGGGCAGCAAAGGAAGTGATAGAGGGCAACATGACACTGGGCATGATGATGGCAACGCAACAAATTTTAGGGCAGCTCGACGCACCCATCATGCAGTTTGTCAGTTTTATCCAACAAGCCCAAGATGCCAAAATGAGTTTGGAAAGGTTAGGCGAAATTTATCAGGAGAAGGAGGAAAGTAGCCCCAACAGCCCCCTAACCCCCAAAGGGGGAATTGACGAAATTACGTCAGCTCCCCCTTCGGGGGTTGGGGGGCTTGGACTTTCTCTTTCAGGAGTTTCCTTCCGCTACGGCGACCCTACGGCAGATTTTGTATTACAAGACCTAACCTTAGACATTCCCGCAGGCAAGACCACTGCCATAGTTGGCGAAAGTGGTAGTGGCAAAACGACTTTGCTCAAATTGCTATTGAAATTTTATGCCCCACAAAAAGGCGAAATTTTGGTAGGCAACACACCCCTTGCCCTTATTCCTGCCGATGAATGGCGAAAAAAAGTAGGGACTTTAATGCAAGAAGGGTTTATTTTTTCGGATACCATTGCAAATAATATTGTGATGGGAAGTCAAAGTCCATTAACCGTCAGCCCCCCACCCCCCGAAGGGGGAGTTGACGATATTACGTCAAAAACTCCCTCCCAGCAGGGGAGGGTTGGGGTGGGGTTAAACTCCCCCTTTGGGGGTTGGGGGGCTGACGGGGGACTTCACTTCGCTGCCCAAACCGCCAATATCCACGACTACATCACGGCTCTGCCTTTGGGTTTTCACACCAAAATTGGTAGCGAAGGCACAGGATTGAGTGGTGGACAAAGGCAAAGGATTTTGATAGCAAGGGCAGTGTATAAAAACCCCGATTTCTTATTTTTTGACGAGGCTACCTCTGCTCTCGATGCCAACAATGAAAGAATTATTATGGAAAATTTGCAACAGTTTTTCCAAAATAGAACAGTAATTATCATTGCCCACCGTTTGAGTACAGTAAAAAATGCAGACCAGATTGTGGTGTTAGACAAAGGCAAAGTAGCCGAAATTGGCAACCACGAAACTTTAGTGGCGAAAAGAGGAAAGTATTTTGAGTTGGTGAAAAACCAGTTGGAATTAGGGGAATAGATTTCCTTCGAGCAGTAAAGTATTTAACGCAACTTACGTTATTTAATAATTTTTGCCCACAAAGTTGAATCTGCGAAATTTAAGTAACTGGTTTCGTACACTCCACTGTATAAGGATTATACTCACATTGGCTTGGTAGTGTGGTAACAGCAATTTTTTTTGAAAAGGAAAGAAAAACAAAAAGTGATTTGCAACTTGTAAAAATAATGCTAAATTTGCGTACCAAATCATAGCTATGCGTCTTAATACCACCATTACAATTTGCTATTCGGTAATTAACAGAAGTAAGAATGGAACATATCTAATCATTTAAAATGAAATAAATGACTTATTTTTTTGTATAAAATGGAATTCAACCAACAATTCCAAGTAAATCTTGCCATTTGGCAAGAACTCCTACCCGAAATTTGGTTAGCTTTCAGCCTAATTGGGTTAATAATTTTGGCAGCTTTCCCCACAACTACCCGGTGGATTTTTTGGGTTTTTACCTTAGCTATTGCAATAAATATCGGCTTATTGCTTGCTTTTCCTACTGTTTTCAACCTTTTCAAGTTGTTTTTTGCCGTAGCTGTGTGGGCAAGTGGCGGATTAGCCTGCCGAGAACCTGAAACCAAAACCAATGGTGTCTATTTTGCTCTGTTGGTGTTGCTGTTGTTGGCTATGCAACTGCCTTTTTTTACAGGCAATTTGCTGTTGCTCTACCTTTGTTTGGAAGTGGTGAGTATCAGCAGTTATTTGTTGGTTATCTTTCGCAAGGGTTATGTAGCTACGGAGGCAGGAATCAAGTATTTTTTGTTTGGAGCTGCGGCAAGTGGCTGTATGCTCTACGGCATGACTTGGTTTTACGGCTTTGCTAACAGCCTTTCGCTGACCACCATAGCAGCCCAAATTAGTTCTGTCCCTCCCCTACCTTTTTACACTGCAGCCTTGTTAATTTTGGTTAGTTTGCTGTTCAAAGTTGCCCTTGTCCCCTTGCACGCATGGGTTACAGATGTGTATGAGGGCAGTGCAGCCAGTTTGGTAGCCTTGCTTACCAATGTTTCCAAAGCATTTGGTTTGGCTATTTTGTGTTTGTTTGCCTATTTTTTGCAAGCACAAACGGCTGTTCTCCTAAATTTTTCGTTGTTTTTGCAGTTCGTAGCCCTCGTTTCCTTAGTCATAGGCACGTTGGGGGCTATTTGGCAACAAAACCCCAAAAGATTACTGGCTTATTCGAGTATTTTGCACAGTGGGTTGTTGGTCGTTTTTTTGGTGGCTTTGCTCTTGCCGTTTACCCTTCGCCCCTCTCCTACCCTACTTTCTATTCAGGCTTTTTTTGGGCAAACAGTTGTCAAACAAATGACTTACTATTTTTGGGTGTATGCTTTGCTCAATTTCGTCATTTTGTATGGTGTGGCTTTATTAGAAACAGATAAGCAACAGCTTGATTTACAAGACTTTGCAGGTTTAGGTAAAAGCAATTTTGCAATAGGTTTGGCATTTTTGGCGGGTTTTGCAGGGCTGGCAGGATTACCACCTACGGCGGGTTTCACAGCCAAATTGCTGGTTTTTACCAATTTATTGGAAATCTACACCCAAACCCACCAACCTCTTACTTTGGCTTTGTTAGTGGTTGCCACTTTATCAGGCAGCATTGCCCTGTTTTTTTATATGAAATTCCCCTATTTTTTGTTTTTCAAGTCTGTTGCCACCACCCATAAACCTTTGGTTATCAAAAAGATAGATTATTTTGTTTTTGGGTTTTGTGTGCTTTGTTTGTTGCTGTTGTTTTTTGCACCAAATTGGGTAATGTAACTTAGAAACTTGCAACAACAAATTCAAAATTCAAAACTAAACATTCAAAATTCAACATTAGAAAAAAATGCAAACCTTACTCAATCCTCGTTGGCTGTTTCTGTTAAACACCTTGCCCCTTGCCTTGTTATTTTTCCTCTATTATGGGGCTTATCAACTCATTTCTACCCTGTTAGAGCCTTACAACGTGCAGGTTTGGGTAGAAGTCGGCAGCAGTTTGGCGGTGCTGTGGGTTTGCAATCTGGTGTATGCTTTGGTTGCCACTTTCCAACAACGCAAAATTAGCGTGGGCTATGCCGTTACAGCCCTTTGCACCTACATTACATTTGTCTATTTTTATAACGAAAGAAGTTACGACATCATTCCCTCGCACATACCCACATGGATGCTGCCGACCAACATGGTGTTGTATGTAGGTACGTTTATTATGCCTACGCTTGCCCACGCCTTGCTCGTGTTGGTTATTCACTCTACCAAATCACAACAAGCTGATAACGAAGAAGTTACAGGTTCTTTTATCCAAACTTTTTTGTCTGTTGTTTTGCCTCCTGTTTTTTGGTTTTTGTTTATCATCCTAATCATTCCTTTGTGGAAACCTTTTGGCGATAGAAACCTCGCTATGCACACCACCACCGTTTTTGTTATTCTGATGGCAGTGGTTTTTTTGTTTGGCGTGAGCAAATTGACCTACAGTTTTATGTTGAGCAGGGTAAGCAAACGGACTTACGATAATTTGTTTTTTTACCTCTTTTTTGGCATCTTTTTGCCTATTGTGGGTTTATTGCTCAACGACAAATTAGATAATTTTTTTGGAAATTTTACCAACGAATATTTTTACCTTTTTGCCTTGCTCAACGGCATGGTGCTGGCAATTCCCGAAAGCCAAAAACCTCAACAAAGGCTGGGTTTATTTGTGGCAAGGGCAATCATGTTGCCTTTCATTCTCTATTTTTTCCTCATTTTTTTGCCCTATTTCCCCTTTGCTATTTTGGCAATTTTGGCAATAGGTTTGGGCTTGCTGATGCTCCTTCCTTTGCTACTTTTTATTATGCAGACCAAAATTTTGGCAGATGATTTTGAGTTTTTGTATCTTCATTTCCCTAAGCCTTTTGTTTTGTTTTTGTTTGCAATTTCCTTGTCGGTATTGCCTTTTTCGGTTAGTTTTTCATTTTTGCAAGACCGTTGGGCTTTGTACGAAGCCTTAGATTATGTCTATTCGCCTAAGTTGGCAAGCACCCAAACGCCGACTATCAACCAAAGGGCTTTGAAAAGTGTTATCAATGAAATAAGCCAAAACAAAGACCGCAGACGTTGGCGAAGTCGTGATATGTTTGGTAATTTGGGAGAAACGCAAACGCCGTTTTTGTCTTTGTACTATAATTGGTTGGTGATGGACAACCTCACAGTTTCAGACAACAAATTGGCACTGTTAGAAAAAATATTTTTGGGGCAAACTTCCAATTATTTCAATGCGTGGCGAATGGAAAATCCTTCGGACAGTGTTTTATTGACAAATCTGCAAGTGCAAAGTACCTACGACACCACACAACAGGCGTGGAGGTCTTGGCTGCACTTCGAGGTTACAAACAAAGACACGACCAGTTGGCAGCAAGGCGAATTTAAAACCAAATTGGATTTGCCCGAAGGCTGTTTTATTGCCGACACCTATTTGTGGATTGAAAAAGAAAAAGTGCATGGCTTGTTGGCAGAAAAAAAATCTGCTTTGTGGATTTACCAACAAATTACGTCTGCTCGAAGAGACCCCGCCATTTGGCACTACACCACAGGCAATGAAGTTGTTTGCAATATTTTCCCTGTTGCACCCAAAGAAACACGCAAGGCTGGTGTGGAATTGCTACACAAAAATCCCTTGCCTTTTACCTTCCACCAAAAAACTATTTGGTTGGGCGACAGCACTTTAACACAACAAAATAAACAAAATCAGCAACCTTACAGCAACCCCAACGGAGATTTTTGGTATTTTTCGGCTGCTACCAAAAAGCAATTAGCAACTGCAAAACGCCAACCTTTTTATCATTTGATTATAGACTGTTCGAAAGATAGGCAATTTAGTGTGGAGGCTCAACAGCAAAACTTGCAACAGTTTTTGGCAGCCCAAGCAAAGTTTCCGCAACACGCCACAGCGTTGGCAAATGCCAAAATTACTTTTGTCAATGCCTACGCCACCACCATAGCTTACAATCCAAATTGGCAGCAACAGTGGAAAGAGCAAGACTTTTCGGGTGGTTTTTTCTTAGAAAGGGCAATGCAACAACTGCTGTATCAGCAATTTGCAATGCAAACCGACTCTTATCCGATTGTGATTGTGTTGAGTAACGAAAACGGAATTATTACCCAAAACTTTGCAGATTATAGACAGGCTTTTCCAGAAACGGACAGGTTTTATTACTTGCAAAACAACGGATTGCTGCACCATTACAGCCTGCTCAATCCTCCAAAAGAAAACCTAACGCCGCCCATAGACTCCTCTACTACCATAGCCCTCGATGCGGAGGTCTTGCGTTGGCAAATACCAAATCAAGATGCAAACCAAAACACAAACCAAAACACAAACCAAAACATAGCATATTTGCCCATCCAGCCTACGCCTTCCACGTGGCTAAACAGCCAAAAATTGGCAGCAAATCCTGCGGATATGGCTACTTTGCAACCCAAAACGTGGCAAACAGGCTTGATTTTGCAAGGACAATACCAACAAATGGTGTGGCAACCCGAAAAAACAGATGACTTGTGGTTGCCTTTGGTCAAAAACAGTTTTGCAGCCCAAATCATGACTCCGCTTACATCTTTCATTTCCTTAGAAAACGAGGCACAACGGTTGGTGCTGAAAAACAAACAACAAGAAGTTTTAAACGCCAAAAAGTCCTTAGACATAGCCGAAGCAACTGATATACAACGAATGAGTGAGCCAGCATGGTGGCTTTGTCTGCTGCTGTTGCTGGTCGTTTGGGGAGTGAAAAAGAAGTTTTGAGTGTAAAAAATTTCCAATTAAAGGTGTATTTGGAAATCTTAAGCAAAACTACCCCACAAAAGTTCAAAGTCTTTGCGGGGTAGTTTATATAGGATTAAATATTTTTTTACTTCAACACCTCTACCTCCATTCCTTCGTTCAGATTGATTTGTCCATTGACTACCACTTGCTCTCCTTTGCTTAGTCCCGACAAAACTTCTATGTTTGTGCCTGCTTCTGCACCCAAAGTTACGTTTTTAAGCACTGCTTTTTTGTTTTCTACCACATAAACTTGTGGATTTTTGGCACTGCCTACCAAAGCCTCACGTGGAATGGCTGTCATTTGGCGACTTGGCAAGCTACCAAAATGCACTTTGCAAAACATACCTGCCCGCAAAGGTTGTGCATTGTTGTTTTGCAAGACAATCTCAACAGGAAAATTGTGTGCCTCATCTGCTTTTACGCCTATCACATCTACTACGCCTTTAAATTTGGTGTTGCCATAGACATCAGTCGAAATCTCTACATTTTCACCTCTTTTAATTTTAAAAACCTCTTTTTCGGCTAACAAAACCTTTACTTTGAGGGTAGAAATATCTACTAAGGAGGCAATCACTGTTGGAGGAACAGCCACCAACATACTACCCTCTTCTACCATTTTGTTGTTGATAACTCCCGAAAAAGGTGCTGCTACCTGCGTATCACGTACTTGGCGTTTGGCTGCTATGAGTTGAGCCTCCGCAGCCTTTAATCCAAAACGTGCAGCTTCTACTTGGGCTTCGGTTATGGCTTTGTCTTTGAGGGCTGCCTCAAAACGGTTGAGGTCTGCCTGTGCCTTGTCGAAGTTTACTTGGGCTGTCATCAGGTTTGCCTGACGCAATTCGCCGTCTATTCGCACTAAGGTTTGCCCTTTGCTTACGGTCTGCCCGTTTTCAAACAAAACCGCAGAAACCTTGCCCGAAGTTTCAGAAGTAATGTTTACTTCTCTGTTGGCTGCCACGTTGCCCAAAACCACTAAGTTGTCGCTAAAACTTTTTTCCTCTACTGTGGCAGTGCTTACCGTTACGGCTTTGACAGGAGGAATCTGTTTGCTTGCCTCTATTTTTTTCTTATTGCCTATCAACATAAATCCCATACCAACCAAGAGGGAAATGATGACAATACCTGTAATTGCTTTTTTCATTGTGTTTGAGAAATTAAAAGTTAAATTATTTTTTCCAATTTTATGAATACACCCGCCAAATGGTCGAAATCATTATCGGCAGTTAGCAAAGTTGCATTGCTTACGGCAGTGGTAGCTGCAGTATTCATTTACAAAACTATTATTAAATTTTTCACTTCTAACTTGAAAAATTAAGATGTTGGTGTCAATAAGATAAATCATAAATTATGCTGTTAAGTCTTTTAAAAGTTCTTCTATGGGTGGCTCATCATCAAACAAATTGCCTACATTTTGTAAAACTTTTGCAAACCCTGCACTTTGCTCCTCATGTAGCATATTTTCATCATAATTTGGTAAGTCTTCCATATTTTGATACATTTTTGTTTGCTTATTCCTAATCCCTTTCAATAGATATTCCTCTTCCCCAAGTTCCACTTTTGGATAGGGTGCATTTTCGTCATACATTTTTTTTACAACAAAAAGAGGTGTATCTCCAAAAGTTTCATAAACTTCGGCAGTCATTTCTTGTTCGCTAACAACCTCTTGTGGTACAAGCAGTTGCAAAATTTCTTGTAAAACATTTGGCTCGTTAATGAGCAAAATGTTTTCTATCAATTTTAGTTTTAGCGAAATTAAGTCGGTGTTTTCTGTTGTTTCCATTTTGGTAAATTTTTTAGTATCACATTTTAGCTTTCTTCAATAAACCTATCAAATAATTCGTCCCAAGAACTACATCTTTCAAAATAAGGCAATAAAGCCTGAAACAGACGAATCCGTTTTTCACTTGTCCGTAATTTTGACAAATCTATTTCATTGATATACTGCTGAAACTCCGAGTAGGGATACCGCAAAATATCAGGAAACCACGCATATTCTATGATTCTACGCAAACGATAAACAGGGCTTGTATTTTCTGTTCCATTCCAAAAATATTTGCTATGTATTTTTTGCATAAATCAATAATTGATGCTGTAAGTCTTTGACAAATAATGCTTTTGTGGTTGCTTGTCTTAACATTATTAGGTTATTAATTAAAATTTCTTTTTTACTTTGTTACTCGTCTTGTATAAATTACCTTTCTTAGTAATTTTATTACTACTACTTATCCAATATAATTTCCTATCTTCTGTATTAAATACTGCCTTGCGGTTTCTAAAATTATTGTCATTAAAACGGTTTAGTGTTATAAATATCTTATACTTTGAGGACTTTTGTTTAGGATATACTCTAATAGGTTCGTCGTGTAACCACTCTGCACTAAGTTCAAAATATTCTGGTGCATTTTTTGGCAACGTAAAAGAATTTCTCCACATAATATAAATAGAATTTGGCTTAATTTCTTCGTGTCCCATACCACAACTTAAATAAGGAGTAGTTTGGATATGATATAATGTATCAGGAGTTCTAAAATCAAAATCTGCTACAAAATTAGAAGTATCAATTTCTAACAAATTTTCTGTTAAAAAATCATATTCTTTTCTTATTGCTATAAACTCAAAACTTATAGTATCTTTTTTGGTTTCTCCTATTTCTTGACATTCCCAAGTTGTATATTTTGGCAAAAAGTCAGGATTTAAAATAAGAGTATCTTTCTTTTGTATCCATTTGCCTTGCATTACCTTTTTGTCTGTGTACCAATCATTTCTAATAAATTGAAAAGTTGAGTCTGCATAAACCCTGAGCCTATGTTTATCATCATTTGTATAGCCATTTGTATAGGTTTTATACTTGCCTATAAAATTCTGACAATGCAAATAATCTACAGAACAATAGAATAAAAATAAGCAAATAAAGATTTTAATTTTCATAACTTTAATTCATTTAAACTTTCCAAAAGTTTGAAACCTTTGGAAAGTTCTTTTTAAAATCTATTCCAACCCACCCACTGCCCTTTCTAACCTTGCCAAGCCCAATTCATAATCTACGCTGGCAGAAGTTTGGGCTATTTTGGCATTGAGAATTGCAGCCTCTGCATCTACAAGGTCAGACACCAAAGCCAAACCATTTTTTACTCTACTGTTCGTAATGGTATAATTTGCTTCGGCTTGTTTCACTGTTTCAGTAGCCAAATTGAGTCTTGCCAACGCATTTTTTAGACTCAAAAAATGTTGGGTTATTTCCAACGCAATGTTATCTTTTGTAAAACTGTTTAGTTCTTGTGTTTGCAAAGCCTGCAATTTGTACTGTTCGGCTTGCAATTTTGGTGTGTTCCAAGTCCACAAATCCCAACTCAATACCAAACTTGCATCGGCAGTTTCTTTAAAAGTGGCAGTTTGTGGGAAAACACGTTGGTTAGGATTGGCATAATAACCATTGACCTGTGCCACCACTTGGGGCAAATAACCCGACTTGGCTATTTTTTCGCCTACCTGTGCCGTTTGCCCACGCATTTCGTTTATTTTCAACTCGTGGCGTTGGGCAGCAGCTTTTTCTATGAGTTCAGGCAAAGTATTTTTGATGACATACGCCGTATTCGGAGTAGTAGTCAGTTGATTAACCAAAGACAAATCTTGATTTAGCGTGCTATTTAAGGCTACATTAGCTACAGCAATGGTGTTTTCGACCTCTGTTTTTTGCAACTGCACATTATAAAGTTGCACCCTCAATTTCAATACATCATTTTCGGTTGCCAAACCCAATTTAGTCAAGTTTTCGAGGTCTTTCAGCCTTGCAGCTACCTGATTTTCAGAACTTTTTAGCTGCTCTGCCACCTGTTGCACTTTGTATAAATTCCAATAAGCCAATTTGGTGTTTACAATCACGTCTGCCTTATCTTTGTCATACTCTATTTTGGTAATGTCTTTGTTGATTTCGGCAATTTTAATTCCCAAATTAATCTTACCACCCGAATAAATTACCTGCTGGGCAGTGAGTTGAAAGGCAAACTGGTCGAGAATCTGCGGATTTAAAGCAGTTCCACCACCTTCGTTGGCTTGTGGCACAACAGGAGGCAAACCATTTTTTGCATTCAAGGCATTCACTCCTTGATACAAAGGCGTAATAATTGGATTTAAAGAACCTGCAAAATCAATAGCAAAAGGCGTAATGTTATTACTCAAACGAGTATAACGACCAGAGAATTTTAGCGTAGGCAACCTACCCACTGCTGTTTCTTTTAGTTTCCAATCGGCTGCTTGGGTACGGTAGTTGCCAATTTTCAGCAACTTGCTTGTGCCTGTGGCAGTTTCTACGGCTTGTTTCAGACTCAATGCTGCGGTTGGGGCTGTTTGGGCTTGCAAAAAATTATGGGCAACAATGCCAATAATTGCCAACGTAAAAGTTTGTATGAATGTATGTTTTTTCATTTTTTTGAAGTTAGTAATACTTTAAAAATTAGCTAAACAATATATCAACTAATTCAGATTTATTCATTTGAAAATGATTAGCTATATCATCTAAAATACCTGACAAAGTTCCTATTTTTAATGGATTATGATTAGGTATTGTTGCGTGATGCTCTCCGTTTTGGTAAGTTGTAATTCGCAAATGACTACCTGTCTGACGAGTAATTTCATAGCCTAATTTGCCTAACTTTTTGGCAAGTTCTGCACCTGTTATATCTCTTGGTGTTTTCATAATGCAAATACTTCCTCTTTTACGAAGTGCAACCTCACAATTTTAGGCATTTTGCTTGTTTCAAAATGACATAAAATTGCATCTTTTATCATTATTTTGAGTTCGGCAATGGTTTCGGCTTGGGTAAAAATATTTTCGCCCAAAGCCTTAGCCACAAAGCCACTTTCGGTGTCCTCCTCTACCAAAAAAATAAGTTCGTTGTGCATAAATTCGTTTTTAGTTAAATAAGATATCTATTTCCATTTCAAAACCTTCCAAAACAAAAGATTTGACAAAACCTTTTTCGGTGGCTTGCGAATACATTTGGTATTTGCCTGCTTGCAAAACTTCGACACAAACCTTTTTTTCTTCAGGATAAATAGTCCAATATTCTGTAATGCCTTGACTTTTGTAAGCCTGATATTTGTATTCCAAATAAGATTTTCCTGCGATGAAAGTTGTAAAATCATCTTCTTCTAATACTTCTACCACCAATTCGGGTACTGCGTATAAATATTCTTTGCTTTTGTTGGTTGCAAATCTTTCATTGCTTATCCAAATACAATCTGGTTGAGCTACATTATCATTAGACAAAATCACATCAAGTGGCGAAAAATAAAAATGTCCCACTATATTATTTTTTTTTGTAAACATTGCAATAGCCATTCCCATCTCCATTTTTGCGTCATGATGTTGCAAAGTCGGCTGTTCCATAATAAATAAATTGCCTTCATAAACCTCTACTTTAACTTTCAAATCAAGAGGAAAATAGCTTAAAATATCTTCCCAAGTCCACTTTTTGTTGCTTGCAAAAAAAGTAGGAATTTCCCTTATGGTTTCAGGCGAATAATAAAAAGCAGGTTTATAATAGCCCAATAATTCGCCTAAATTCATTGTTTGGTTATCATCACTTGCTACTATTTTTAATTTAGCCAGTTTATCCACTTTTCGCAAGATTTCCACAAACTCTTGTGTCATATTTTGCTCCTCGATGCTTAGTAAAATGTCCATAGTTGGTTTGAGTTTACCCTAAAATTAGCTATTGTTTTGTTTTTTCTATGTGCCTATGTGCCTATGTTGCTATGTGTTTAAAACTTTACCACATAGTTACATAGCAACATAGTTTTTTATCCTTCCATTTCCTTAATTTCTTGTTTCAAAAACTTTTCGTATTGGCGAAACATAAAACTAAAAAACGGTGCTAAACTTTCAGTATTCCTTGCTTTTTCCAAAGCCTCAATATATTTCAGTCGGTCTTGTTTATAGACAATAGACAAAGGCAAATCAAAATAACTTTGCACATAATTCATCAGCAATCTGGAAGTTCTGCCGTTGCCATCGCCAAAAGGGTGAATACTCACCAATTCAAAATGCAACTGAAAAGCTATTTTACATTTGAGTTCAAAGCTGTTTGGCAACTTGCTTTCCAATACATTTTTTAAGTCCTTATTTGTTGTTTCGCAAAGTTTTTCTACCAAAGCTGGCACTTTTTTATAGTCTGGAAAAGTCCTGCTACCTGCCCGTACACCGCTTAACCTAAAATCTCCTTTCGCAATATCGTAAGTTCCTAAAACAGTTTGCACAACTCCGCCCGTACTATTCATTGTTTTTTGCACTATTTCTTTGATAAAACTTACACTCAATTTTCTTCTTTTTTTTGCCTGCTCCACCACAAATTGCAAAGCCTGATAATGGTCAAACACCATTTGGTGATGCTCAAAAGGCTTGTTTTTTGCTGTTTTGCCATATTCCAATAAATCTATTACCTGCGTTTCTGTCAATGTACTTCCCTCAATAGCCGTAGAATGATGCGTTATGGCATAGTAAGCATACTTTTCATAGTCTATCACACCTTGCGATAAACTTTTATGTTTTGCAGCTAAGTTTTCTACAATTTCTATATTCATAAAAAAGACTACCAATAATACGTGAAACTCACTGTGTTCAGTGTTCAGACGAATTTATCAATCAAAAATCTCCGAAACACTCATTTTAATACCCAAACTATCATCTTCTAAGTCCATATTTTCGACATAGGTTCTAAAATCTTTAAAAGATTTATAAACCGTAACGGTATGAATAGTTGGATTAATAAACCAACAAGATTTTATCCCATTTTCAAAATAAACCTTAATTTTATCTATCACATCTTGCGTACTTTGTTTAGGAGATAAAACTTCAATAGCCAACAAAGGCATTTCTGTCATTCTGATAATGTCTTCGCTGGGCGGCAATCCGCTGCGTTGCATTTTGCGTTTGCTATACAAAGCCACGTCTGGTACATATTCCTTGCCTTGAATTTCTAAGGAAACCTCAATTAAAATGGTATAAAGATTGAGTTTTCCAAAAAGCAAAACCAAATTTGCACCTATGTATGCGTGATTAAATGATGGACTCATAATGATAAAATTTTGTTAGTTTTGACTAAATCATAAACATTAATATTCATTTGATTGATATTTGCCTCTCACCTCACTATTTTACTTCGTATTGCCTTTATTTGCTTTGCTATTTGTGAAATGGTGGAGTCTGAAATGGTAACAATAGCTTCTATATTATCCTCAATAAAATATTCGCCATTTTCCACAATAAAATTAATTTTACCCCTTTTAGTCATTACTTTTACAGGCTTATAACAATTTTCCAATTCCTTCAAATCATTTAAAATATAGCTATTTTTATCTTGTGGGTCAAAACTATCAAAAACAAAAGTAAACTGCTCTATCATCAGCTTTTGTTCTCCTATCTTTCCTCTCCATTTATTTAGGAATATTGAATCTGCCCTATTTTCTTGCAATTTTTCATACAATAACAAAGTTTGGTAGTTTACTTCGATAAAACCACCCAAACATAGTAGATAGGTTTCATAACTTTGTTGCATTGTTTTTTCATTTGCTGTAATTTTTTCATGATTACGTTGAGCAAAATTCAACATGCTATCAAAACTTACTTTGTTTGGCAGTTCCTCAAAATGTATGAGTGCTGTTAATTGTAAATCACTTGCTAAGTTTTTTATTGTAGCCAAATATTCTGCTTGCTCTTTTTCTAAATCATACAAATTGCAATAGCCCATAGCTGTACTATATATGCCTAAAGCTAAGGCTTTTTGGTTATTAGTTTTATAATTATTTGTAATTGGGTACAAGCTATTTTTATCAAATGTCTTTATACTTCCTTTTGTCAAAAGTGCTATCTCCAATGGCGAAGGAATATATGACAATAAGTTATAACCACAAACATCTTCATTTACTGTTTTATTCAACAAAATATTGCCGTTTTTTATCTCCAAATAACTATCCGCCTCTTGACTTTTTGCCTCACAAGCCAATAAAAATAAAGCAAAAATAAAGAGTAAGTAATTGGTTTTCATTGGTTTAGGTTATTTAGTTGCAACTTTTCAGAAGGTGTCCGAAAAGTCATTTTCTATGAAAATAAATTTTTGCAACTACCTCATTATCAAGGACTAAACCTATAAGGTTTTTAAAACCTTATAGGTTTTCGGACAGCCCCTAACTACCTCTAATTCCTCATCAAGTTCGGGTATTTGCTTACCAACTGCCCGTCTATACAAAGCATCAAGTCCTTTAAGGTCTTTGCCTTCTCTATTTCTTGGTCTGCCAACTCTATTTGAAAGACGTTTTCGACCATTACAATTAGCTCGACAAATTCCAAAGACGACAAGCCTAAGCCCGAACGGAGATATTTCTCTGGGCTAATATGCTGTTGGGGCAAATGAAAGTTTTTTGCCAATACATTTGCTAAGGTTTGGTAAGTTGTTTTCATAATTTTTTTAAGATTAAAACGAATTTGCAAAGGCTTTTCTTGCGTCTTCTGTCATCATGCCCTCCATAAAAATTCTGAAAATGGTGTTAAAAGCCTCTTGGGGGCTGTAAGCAGCATTTTGCAGGTTGTCGGGATTAATTACATAGTTCATTGCCCCATAATACAAGGAAATCACAATCTCTACATTGACATCTGCCCGAAAAACTTTTTCTGTTTTGCCTTTTTCCAATAAACTTTTGAACTCTGTATGAATTGATTTTTTTCTAAATTCCTCCACGTCTTGCCAAATATGTGGCACATTGCGTTTAAAATCCATCAGCACATCTGCCGTTATCTGCATGGCGTTGGTAGAGATAAAAACAGCTATTTTGCGTAGTTTGGCTATAAAATCGAGGCTATCATCGGCTATAATGGTTACAATTCCGCATTGGTGATTAGTAAAAATATGTTGCGTTACCGCAGCACAAAGGTCTTCTTTACTTGTAAAATATTGGTACAAAGTTTTTTTGCTCATGCCCAAAGAATAGGCTAAGTCGTCCATACGCATACGACTGTAACCATATTTCATAAACTGCCCTCTGGCTTCTTCTATGATTCTATTTTTGGTTTCCATTTTACTATTTTTGTAACATAGACTTTAGCCTGTACTTTTTTTAATTAAGAAAACTCTTAAAGTATTTTAAGTTTCCTTTCTATTCTAAAAAAACCTTACAATAGTTCGGTAGATTGCAAGGCAATGACTGATAGAAACTTTTAGAGTGTTTTGAGTTTCTTTACGCAAATCAAAGGCAAAGGTTTTAGATTTGCAAGTTTTTTTGTGAATTATTTTGGTTGCCAAAGTCAAATGTTCTACATGAGACTTTGACTATTTTAAACTTATTAGTAGTGTGTGGTATGTATCAATAGTCAAAAATACATTATCTAAATCAAAAAAAGACCAATGGAGAGGGAGAAAACCAACTTTAGCAGTTTCTGAGTAGTGGAGAAAATACAGGCAGTTTCTAAATCGTTGCCATATATTTCTTAATTCGTTTGATTAACTCTGCCCCTTCATAAACAAAACCTGTATAAAGTTGCACCAAATCTGCCCCTGCTTCCAACTTTTGAGCTGCTTCTTCAGGGCTGAAAATACCGCCTACACCTATGATAGTAGCCTCTTTGCCCAATCCTTTACGCAAATAACGGATAACTTCCGTAGCTCTTTCAGCAAGGGGTTTGCCACTCAACCCACCTGCACCTATCATGGCGATATCTTCAGTTAAGGTTTGCAAATCTTTGCGATTGATGGTGGTATTGGTGGCTATTACACCTTGAATTTTTACCAATTTTACTATTTCTATCACATCATCTAATTGACTTTCGGTCAAATCGGGGGCAATTTTCAACAAAATAGGTTTGGGCTTGGTATAAGTCAAATTTTTGGCTTGCAAAGCCTGCAAAAGTTGTAGCAAAGGTTCTTTTTCTTGCAAAGCACGCAAATTTGGCGTATTTGGCGAGCTAACATTGACCACAAAATAATCTACCCATTCGTGCAGTTGCTCAAAAGATTGCAAATAATCCAGTACGGCATTTTCGTTGGGTGTCTGTTTATTTTTGCCAATATTCCCACCAACAATGAGGTTAGATTGGCGTTTTTTCAATTGTTGCAAAGCAAAAGCAGTGCCTTCGTTGTTAAAACCCATGCGGTTGATAAGGGCTTGGTCTGCGGGCAACCGAAACAATCGAGGTTTGGGATTGCCTGCCTGCGGTTGTGGCGTGAGTGTACCTATTTCGGTAAAACCAAAACCCAGCGTAGCCATTTCGTCTATGAGCAAAGCATTTTTGTCGAAACCAGCAGCCAATCCAACAGGATTGGGAAAATGCAAACCCATCACCGTTTTTGCTAACTTGGGGTGTTGGTAAGCATACAAAAAACGCAGCCACCACCTACCCAAAGCCAAACTGTGGGTAATTTTGAGTAAAGCCACCACCAACTCATGCACTCTTTCAGGATTGATAAGAAAGAGGAGGGGACGAAAAACGAATTTATACAACATCAGTAGCTATAGTTCAGTAGATATTAGAAAGTATTTTATTCAAATTTATGATAAAAAAATAATAGAGTTTATGAATAATTTTCGAAAGATGTCATTTTTCAAAAAAATGACATCTTTTTTCAAACCTCATAACAAAAATTTATTCATAAACTCTAATGTAAATTAATTTTACGCTAATTCACGAAACTGTAAAGATGTAATCTTTTTTTGAAATTGCATACAAAACAAAGAAGACTTAGTTTAGTATTTTAAACTAAAAAAATTATCTCATTTTTTCTATTTTTACAAAATAATTGGGTAGTGTTTCCTAAAATTCTTAGTTTGTCAAAAATTTTGCCTTGTTCAAATCTTTCCACATTCATTTCGGTTGGTATGTAGCCAGTTTTTTGGTGGCTTTGCTGCTGTTGCTCCCTGTTTTATACATTGGTTGGGGGCTTTTTTCTCCTGCCAATGACACGTGGCAGCACCTTGCCGAGCATCTCTTAAGCACCTATTTTGTCAATACCTTGCTTGTGTTGGGGGGCATGGCGGTTTGTACTTTGCTTTTGGGTGTGCCTACGGCTTGGTTGGTTAGTCATTATACTTTCCCCTTTCGCAAAGTTTTGTCTTGGGCTTTGTTGTTGCCGTTGGCTTTGCCTGCTTATATCAATGCTTATACGTATAAGTACCTGTTTACCAAAGGCTTAGTTGCCAATTTGCTTGGGCTACAACTCGATGTGATGCACCTTTCGGGGGCAGTTTTTGTGTTGTCTGTTGTCTTATACCCTTACGTTTACCTCATCACCCGCAATGCTTTTGAGCAACAAGCACAAAGTCTGAGCGAAGCCTCTATGCTACTTGGCAAATCGAAACTTGCAACTTTTTTCCTCGTTACACTGCCTTTGGCACGTCCTGCGGTTATTGGTGGGCTGCTTTTGGTGATGATGGAAGGACTAAATGAATTTGGTACTTTCAAATATTTTAGTATTCAAACTTTCTCGACAGGTATTTTTCGGGCTTGGTTTGCCATGGGCAGTTTGTCGGCAGCCATTCGGTTGGCAGCTTGCTTGTTGGTCTTGGTTTTTGTGCTATTGAGCATAGAGCAATGGCAGAGGCGAAAATTGCGTATCAATTCCTCGCAAACTCCCAAACCTCTACGCAAACAAGAACTGAAAAGTTGGCGAGGATTGGCAGCTTTTTTGGTATGTTTTTTTCCTGTTTTTGTTGGCTTTTTGTTGCCTGTGGTGCAATTAATCCATTGGGCAAGTATGGTTTGGCAGGAATTGACTTTGCCAAATTTTGGTGGTTTTATTGCCAATTCCCTGTTATTGGCAGTGGTTAGTGGCGTGGTGGTAGTTTTGCCTACTATTTTGCTCAATTATTTATTGAGGATAAGTGGCAAAATGTGGGTGCAAACTGCGGTCAGGGTGGCTTCCTTGGGTTATGCTGTGCCTGGTGCTATTATAGCCATTGGTAGTATGGCAGTTTTGATAGGTTTAGACCATTGGCTAACAGCAATTTTGCCGAATAAGGGCAATCATTTGTGGTTGAGTGGCACAATTTGGGCTTTGGTCTATGCCTACACAGTTCGTTTTTTTGCTGTAGCCTCCCAGCCTGTAGAGTCGGGTTGGCAGCAAATCAGCAAAAATATAGACAGTGCATCAGCTTTGTTGGGCAAAAATCATTGGCAGACCTTGTTTTTGGTGCATTTGCCCCTGCTCAAACGCAGTGTAATGGCTGCTATGCTCCTTATTATGGTGGACATTTTGAAGGAATTGCCCTTGACCTTAATTTTGCGACCTTTTAACTTCGATACCTTAGCTACGGCTGCTTTCGAGTTGGCAGACGACGAAAGATTGCCTTCGGCTTCGGTGGCTTCGCTGCTCATTATTTTGGTAGGTCTGTTGCCTGTTTTGCTCTTAAATTCGGTGAAAGAGAAGGAAACTTAAACCAGTTGTATGCCCGCAATCAAAATATCATCAGTTTGTTTGGTTTCTCCTTTCCAATCCGAAATGGTTTGCTGCAAAATATCTTTTTGCTGGTCGAGAGGCAAAGTATGAATAGTTACCAACAAATTCTTTAATTTTTTGACCATAAACTTTTTGTTTTCTTTACCACCAAACTGGTCTGCATAGCCGTCTGTAAACAAATAAAGTACATCATTGGGCTGGCAAACGACTTGATGCTGTTGGAAAACTTTGTTTTTGTAAAAAGAACTACCAATAGGAAAATTATTTTCGGGAATTTCTGCAAATCCAGCTGCAAATTTGGGAGAAAAATGCAAAAGGCTGCGGTTTGCCCCCGAAAAAACAATTACTTTGCTCAATTTATTTATACGTATGAGGGCAATATCCAAACCATCGTTGATTGTGGTTTTATCACTAACCCATTCATTTTCAACTACTTGCAAAGTCTTTGTTAAGGTTTTTTCTAATTCCGCCAATATTTTTGCAGGCTCTTCAATATGCCTGTCGTTTACAATTTGATTGAGCATTTCATTGCTCATCACAGTCATAAAAGCCCCTGGCACGCCATGCCCTGTGCAGTCGGCAACGGCAAAAAATAGGTAATTCTCTTTTTTGGAAAACCAGTAAAAATCTCCTGAAACCACATCTTTGGGTGCATAATAAATAAAGTGTGGCAACATATTAGTTTTCAACAAGTGGTTGCTGGGCAAAATAGCCGTTTGTATCTGCCTTGCATAGTTGATACTGGACATAATATCCTGATTTTTTGCCTTCAACTCCTCACTTTGTGCTTTTGATAATTCGACAGTAGCAAAAAGTTCTTCGTTTAACTGCCGAAGTTCCTCGTTATTTTCGTTCAAGGCGACAGTTCTTTCCTCTACTTTTCTCTCCAATTCTGCATTTTGCTCTTGCTGCACAAGCAACAATTCTTTTTGTGCTTTTTCTCTTTCTCGCCGATAGATGCTGTATTTATCACTCAAAGCAAAAGAAAGCAACATAATTTCGAGCATACCTCCTATTTCGGCACTATTCAGCGTCATAAAATTGATAGGGGTAATACCAAAACTCCGCAAACCCAATGAAATAATACCCAACATATAAAACGTGAAGGCAAGCAAGTAATATTTGGCAGCTTTATTGCCACTTTTTAGCGAAATTACACCAACAACCAAGTTCATAAAGGCAGATAAAGTGCCTGTACTTATCACTATACGCCCCCACACACCATAATGTTGCGGTACAAACACACACAAAGCCATTAGAATAATACCCAAAGTGATAAAACCAATATAAATTTTATAAAAAATTGGCGTATATTTTCGCATTTCTAAGAAGGAAAGAGCAAAAGCAGCAGCAGCAGTCATAAAAGCACCGCCACTAAAAGGCATATACAAATTGGCTATGTAAGGCAAATTTGGAAACAAATATTGCGATTGGTGCCCTGCCAAACTACCAAACGTAGAAACCGAAGCTATGATAGAAAGAATGTAAAAGAAATAGTTTTTATCTTTTAAGGCAATGAAAATGAACAAGTTATAAAAAAACATTATCAACATTGCCCCATAAAAAATACCCAAACCTAATTCGTGTCGCCAAGTAAATACTTCGTAATCTTTTCTTTCTAAAATCTCTATTGGTATTTGCAAAGAAGATTTGCTTTGCACCCGCAAATAAAAAGTAGTGGCTACACTATCCGATAATTTAACAGGAAAAGCAAATTTTCTATGTCTAATTTGGCGACTTGTAAAAGGCAACATATCTCCCGACTGAAAATGGTCGTAAGCTGGTAAGGTATCTGTTGTAAGTTTATTGGTATTTTTGTCTTTTTTCTCATTAAAATTGCCTAATTGGTACAAGTCTATGTAATCAATCGTTGCATAATTTATCCAAAACATATATTCTGGGTTGGAATCAGCAACAGGCTGCACCACTATCTTTATCCAAACGGCTTGTTCAGAATAACCAAAATTAAGTTTTTCGGGAGTAGTGGCTTTAAATTTTACTTGAGCAGTTGGTTGTTGAATTTCTGCAAAAGTAGTTTCGAGTGGTATTTTGGCAGCACTACTAACGGAGAAAGGTACAGATTTTTGGGCATAAGCAGGACTTGTAAGACCAAAAAAGCCCGACAAAAGTAAAAGAGTAAATAAAAAAACTTGATAATACATTTAATAATTTTTAGTTTTTGGCAAACTAAGTGTAAATTTTTGAATTTCAAAGAGGTTTACGTTTTTAGTCATGTTACTGTCGATATATTTACAAATACACTCAACTTTACATTCAATTATAGACAAGACTGTATTTACAGAAAAAGTTAAAAAAATATTGCCAATCACTTTTGCAACTAAAACTTATTAGTATATTTACGAATCTTGCAACCAATTTAGACAATATAAACTTTATACTAAGCAAATGTTATGGCAGAACGGAGCAGTATTTTCGATATGATAGGTCCCGTCATGATAGGACCTTCGAGTTCGCATACGGCGGGTGTAGTCCGCATAGCTCGTGCAGCTATTCATATTTTGGGGCATATACCCGAATCTGCCACGATTACTTTTTATAATTCTTTTGCACGCACCTACGAAGGGCATGGCAGCGACAGGGCTATTATTGCGGGCTTGCTCGACTTTCCTACTGATGATGTGCGGATAAAAAACTCCTTCGACCATGCAGTCCAACAAGGTTTGCAATATACGTTTAAGTCTGTTGGCAATGCTTCTACGATGCACCCCAATACGATAAAACTTGAATTGAAATACCAAGACCAAGAAGTGGAAGTAATAGGTGTGAGCAAAGGCGGCGGCGTGATAAACATAGCCGAAATCAACGGCTTTACGGCAAATATTTCGGCTAATCTTTACACCATCATTATTACAGCCGAAGATGTAAAAGGTACGATTGCATTTATGGCAGATGTGATTAGCAATGACGACTGCAACATAGCTACGATGTCTGTATCGAGAAAAGGCAAAAATGACATAGCTTGCCACTTTATAGAGATGGACTCTGGCATCAGAGAAATTACCTTAGCTTATTTGCGAAGTTTGCGTTGGGTGCAAAATATTTTGTATATTCCGCCTGTGGTGTAACTTTGCAAAGTCAGTTGCGTAAAATGTTACATTCATACCACTTAAATTGGTTTCCTCCTTATGACCTACAACGAACTTTCGGCAGCCTACAAACAGTTGCAAGAAGAACATCAGAATCTCAAACATCAGCTGACCCATATTGTGGCGTTGGAGAGGGAGGCTGCAACTATTTTGCCCGAAGCAGAACGAAAGATACGCCAAGAAACAGCACAAAAAAATGCTATTTTGAAGGCTATTCCCGACCTCATTTTTATTATGAATGACAAAGGAATTTATATTGCCAGCAAAGGCAATGAAATGAACTCTTACCAAGAGGGAGATGATATTGTAGGTACTTCTATTAGCGAATCTACTTTGCCCAAAGGTGCAATAGACCTAATTTTGGCAACCAACCAAAAAGCCTTAGATACAGGTGAAATCCAACACATTGAATATGAATTGCCTGCACCTAATCATGCGTTGAGTCGTTATTATGAATCTCGTGCCATTAAATACTCCGATAATTTAGTCATTAGATTGGTAAGGGATATTACAGACAAGAAAAAATCGGAGGAGAGAATCCGCCTTGCCGAAACCCACAAAAGGGCTATTTTGCGTGCCATTCCCGATATGTTGTTTATTTTGAACGAAAGAGGAGATTGTTTAGATTTTCGGGGCAATTTGCAAGCCAAGTCTTTTATAGACCCTTATCACGTGATAGGCACAAATATTGAAAATTTTAATATGCCTGCCCACGTCATTAGTTGGTGGCACGAAGACAACCAAAGAGCCTTAGAATCAGGAGAAATACAGATTTCAGATTATAAAGTAGAACTGCCCGATGGAGTTTATTATTACGAAACCCGAACAGTCCGTTATACCCGCCGACAAGTTTTGAAAATAGTAAGAGATATAACCGAAAGGAAAATAGCAGAGGAAAAAATATTGGCAGAGGAGTCTCGCAAAAATGCAATTTTGCGTGCCATACCCGATATGATTTTTGTGATGAACGAAAAAGGAGATTATTTGGATTTTAGAGGAGGTCATGGCAAAGTGTTTATAGACACCGATATTATTATTGGTTCTAATATTACAGATACCAAAATGCCCAAAGAAGTAGTAGAAACCTTGATAGAGGAAAACAAAAAAGCTTTGCAAACAGGGGAAATTCGGTTTTCAGAATATTCTTTGCGGTTTGATGGCGGACTTCGTTTTTATGAGTCGAGGGCAGTCCGTTATGCCAAAAACCAAGTTTTGCGTATTGTAAGAGATATTACGCCACAAAAAGCAGCCGAAACCGAAAATAAACAGTTATTGGAGGAGTTGCAAGTGGCAAACGAGGAACTTAGCAGCAGCAGCGAGGAAATCAGACAAACCTTAGAGCATACACTAAGTTTGAAAAATGAGGTAGAACAAAAAGAAACATTTTTGCGAAAAATAAATGAGGATTTGCTCAATCAAAACCGTCAACTGTCGCATTACAGTTATGTGGTTTCGCACAATCTCCGCGCACCTGTAGCCACTATTTTGGGTTTGCTCAATCTTTTTGAGATGCAAGAAATGGAAAATGAGGAATCGAAAGAATTGTTGGCTATGCTCAAAACTGCCTCGACCAAATTAGATGATGTAGTAAGAGATTTAAACTTTATACTTTCCGAAACTCGTATTGTGCAGGAGCAGCAGCAAGTGGTTTATTTTGAGGAGGAAACTCACAACATTTTGGGCAATTTGGCTACACAAATTCAAAATTCGGGGGCAATTATTGAATACAACTTTGACAAAGCCCCAAGAATATGGGCAAGCAAAACCTTTATTCACAATGTATTGCTCAATTTAGTTACTAATGCTATCAAGTTCAGGGCAAATAACAGAACTTTGAATCTCCAAATTGATACCAAAATAATAGATGAAAAATATATTTGCCTGAAAGTGAAAGACAATGGCATGGGCATAGATTTGCCTAACCAAGAAGAAAATTTGTTTAAACTCTACAAAAGATTTCACCCCCAAATAGAAGGGAAGGGGATAGGTTTGTATTTGGTAAAAACCCAAGTAGAAATTCAGGGAGGCAGAGTGGAATTGGAAAGTGCAGAGAACAAAGGCACAACGGTTAAAATATATTTTGCCATTTAATTAATTTAAGTTGCGTAGTATCTATTGTAGTGCGGACTTCAGTCCACACATAACTCAATTAAGGCTTTTAAACGTTTATTTTGTATAAATTTGTGCAAAATATAGCTTTGCACAATTAAAATGCGTGGACTGAAGTCCACACTACAATACTACGTAACTTGCGTTAAGCATGAAAAACTACTACGAAATTTTAGGCTTGCCCAACTTTGCTACCATACCAGAGGCAAAAAAAGCCTTTAAGTCGTTGGCTATGCAATATCACCCCGACAAAAATCCCGACAATCCTGCTGCCGAAGAACAGTTTAAGTTGATAAACGAAGCCCATCGAATTTTGACAAATGAGCAAGCAAAGGCAAATTACGATAGTTTATTGGCTTCGGGCTATAACCACGAAAACATAGCCGACCTTGCCCGACAAACAGACGAATACAGACAAAAACAACAGCAAAAATATACTGCCTATCAGGATTTTGTACGCAGGAATGCACCTAAAGACTACCACGTTACCAACACGCAAGGAGTTATTTTAGCTTTTTTGGTGGTTTTTTATGCCTTGTCCTTTGCCAATAACTTAGTGAATGGTTATGCTCGGTTGCAATATTGGTTTGCCCTCCAAAGCTATGAACAAAAACAATACAAGCAAACCGTCGCACATTTAGAAAAAAGCATACACGCAGACGAAACTTTTGAGAAAAGTGCTGCTTTGTTGGGCAAACTCAAATTAGAGAAATTTGCAAACTATGACGTTGCCGTAGAAAATTTAAACTTAGCCATTCGCCACGCCGAAAAATACAATCCTTTGTATCATTACCAAAGAGGATTAGCCTATTGCCACCTCGCCAAACCCAAAGAGGCTGCTACTGATTTTGAGAGGTTGCTCCGCCAATTTCCCGACTCTTTGGCACTGAAACAGCAAATTGCTACGCATTATTACTATGTTTTGCGAAGTGATACGCTGGCAACTGCCCTTTACAAAGAAATTTTGAAAAAAGATAGCACCCAACAAGATGCTTTGCTGAATTTAGGCACTATTTACTACAACCATAACAATTTTCAGTTGGCTCAAAACTATTTTACAACTATTATCAGGCAAAATAAGCCCACCGCAGAGGTCTGGGCAAAACGAAGTTTGTGCTTGCTTGCCCTCCAAAATGCACCTGCTGCCTGCCAAGATTGGCTACAAGCTAAGAAATTACAACCTGAATTGACTAATCCTACGCTTGACTTTTTTTGTGTGGATACGTTGAGATAGTGGTTGTATAGTAAAAAATGGACTGCGTAGCTAAGCCGCAGATTCAACTTTGAAATGATATTTTATCAAGGCTGAATAAGACAAGTCCGAAACATCTGTTAAATAGCTATGATTTTCCAAATCATAAATCACAGCATTAGCAATAGAACTTAAAACAAAAGGCGAATGAGTGGTAACAATAAATTGAATTTTTGGGAAAAAGTAGTCAATAAGGGCAATATTTTTTCTTGCAAATCAATATGCAAATGGGTTTCTATTTCGTCTATCAGCACAATGCCCTGAATATCATAGACTTTTGGGGTTTTGCTTTCCATTCGCAAAATAATTTCTGTAACAATATTCAAAAAAGCAGAATAGCCGTCTGACAATGTAGTGAAATCAAATTTTTCTCTGCCTTTACTTAAAATATTGAAATTCATTTTGTCAATATCAAAATCTAATTCTACGACTTCCCTTTAAACAAAATACTATGTATGCTGACCAAAGTTTTCTTTTCGCCACACAAAGACAAAAAGGCTGGTTTTTCGAGGTCAAGCAAATATTAAGAAATCCCTACTTTTTGTCATTCTCAAATTCTTCTAAAACAGTTTCTGATTTGAAACAAAGATAGCTTTTTTTCTAAATTTGAAAAACCTGTAGAGTTTTCAGTTATCTAATTGAATGAAAGTTGCTAATTTTTCCAAAGCAATTCCTCGCAAGTTAGAAGCCTGTGTATAAACTTGTTGTATGCTTAACTCAGCCTTATCGTCTGTTTCTAAATAACACGCCTCCAAAGGTAATGAAGGAAACAGACGACAGGCTTTGCTCTGCGAAACAAAAAGTAGATGTCCAAAAGACAACTTGCAGCCAGCTTCGATAAAAGCCCAAGCCAATTCTTTGCTGCCATTGAAACCATGCAAAATCCACCTTTGTTGGGCTTTAGTAGCCTTTCTAATTGTCAGTACTTCGGAGTAGGCTTTTACGCAGTGAACTATCAATGGTTTTTGATACTGCTCACTCCATTGGATATGTGCCTGAAAAACAGCTTGCTGCCTTGCTAAATTGATGGGTATTTGTTTGTCTAAACCAGTTTCACCTATTGCCCAAACTTGTGGGTGTGTAAGTAGCTTTTGGGTGTTTTCAAATAATTTGTGAGTAGCATTTTCGTCAATAGTTGCCAGATGCCAAGGGTGCAAACCAATGGAAATGAGTTGGTTGGTGGGCAAAGTAACTATTTTAGAAGATGCTTCTTGCGCAAAAATATTCAAAATACTTTGCATTTTCACACTACTTTTTTCGTGGTGTGTATGAATGTTTACAAATTTATTTTCCCTCCAATATTCCATTGAGTTTCGCATTTTTTACTCCAATATTTTTGCAAGTTCTCCCCAAAAACAATAGCTTGCAAGCAAAATTTCTATCTATTTTATGGCAAGGAAACTGACAAAAACACAAGTCGGAAAACTTTTAAAAATGCTTATTCTTTTGGCTTGCAAAATAAAAGTGTCATCTGCCAAAGTTACGACTATTTTTTTTACTTCAACTCTTTTGCAGCTATTTCCTTGCTCCACTTTACCTCGCCTTTGTGGTTGATAACCGTAATTTTCAGCACCCTTTCTTTGGTTGCTCCTGTAACTTCCAAAACAGAAAAGTTGTTTTCTAAAACTAAGGTGTTGGGAACTTCGTGCTGATTTTTTTCGTCTGCGTTAGGTGAATAAACTCCTGCGGTAAGCGAAGACGAAGTTAAATCGTATAGCGGATATTGTTTGCCATGCTCTTGCAAGGCAGACAAAACTGTGTGATGACGGTCGCCAGTCAAGAAAAACACACCTCTTGCTTTGCTTTCTCTGATTCGGCTAATTAATTTTTGCTTTTCTTCGGGGTAAGTCGCATAATTTTCAAAAATAGCAGCCGAATTAATCACTTGCACGCCACAAACAATAAATTTAAAAGTAGCTTTGCTTTCGGTCAAGGCATCTGCCAACCACTCTATTTGGGCATCGCCAAGCAAAACTCGTTGGGTGTTGTTTCTGTCGTTTGGCGACTTAAAATAACGGTCGTCCATTAGGAAAAATTCTATATCACCCCACTGGAATCTACCGCAGATTCCTTTGCCTCCTGTCGGCTCGCCATAGTTGGGGTTTGCCCAAAACATTTTGAAAATTTCGGTTGTCATGTCTTTCATCACATAACTTCTGTCGCCGTCGTTAGGTCCAAAATCGTGGTCGTCCCAAGTGGCGTAGTGGTGGGTGCTACCGAGCAAAGGCTGCACTTCGGGCAACGACCTTGTGTGCGTGTAACGATAGAGTACCCCTGCACGTGAGTCATAATCTGCTTCACGCAAATAAGTATTGTCGCCACCCCAGAGCATAAAATCAGGTTTTTGGGCAGCAATGGTCTTAAAAATGTGGTGGTTGCTACCATACGGCGTACCTGGTCTGTCGTAAATAGAGTCATTTACAAAATTGCAACTACCAAAAACAAACTTAATAGCTGGTGGGTCTTTGCGATATTGCCACAATTCTTGGGTCTGAAATTCGAGAGGATAAGGTCTTTCTACTTTTTTGCCGTTGATATGCAAAGCATATTCGTATTTTTTGCTTGGTTCGAGCAAAGCAATGGCTATACGAGCCGTAAAACCTTCGTTGGTTTTGGTTGTATAAGGCTCAGTTTTGCTTTTTTGGGTGGGCTTGCCCTTTTCCCAGTATTCAAAATGGACAGTGGCGGCTTGGTTGGTCTGCACCCAAAGCATGACTTCACGCATGGTAGAGTAGCCCACCATAGGTCCCGACTGCAACAGCGAAGCTGGTGTAGCTGGCTTGTTTTGTGCTTGCAAGGCAAAAATACACAACAAAGCCAAACAGGTAAGAAAAATTGTTTTTCTTGACGACATAAAAATAATTTTGAATTTTGAATTTTGAATTTTTAGTTTTCCCTCAATTACTTTTCAAAGCATACCTTATAATTTCCTCTACTTTCAGGTCTTTGCCATGTTTTTTAAATACAGCTTCTATACTTTTTTCAGCCATAGGTTTGGGTATGCCCAGCGTAACTAAGGCAGCCAAAGCCTCTTGTTTTGCCGAAGTATTTTGGTAAAAAGCACCTGTTTTGGGTAGAGGAGAGGCAGATTCCAATAAGTCTTCTTTGCGAATTTTGTCTTTCAAATCCAAAATAATTTGCTGGGCAGTTTTGCTACCAATTCCTTTGATACTTTGCAAAGTCCGCAAATCTTCTTTTACAATGGCATCTTTTATTTCACCTGCCGACAAAGAAGACACAATGACCATGCCTGTATTGGGTCCCACACCTGATACACTAATCAGTTGTAAAAATAGCTTTTTGTTTTCATAATCTATAAAACCATACAAACTATGTGCAGTTTCTGTAACGTGCAAATACACATAGAGCATACAAACCTCGTCTGGTTGTAAGGCTGCTGCCGTAGGTGGTGCCACTCGAATTTCGTAGCCAATTCCCCCAGTTTCTATGACTACTAAGGCTGCTTCTTTGTGTACTAATTTTCCCTTGATAAATGAATACATAAAGTTTATACTTTATTTTGCACTAAAAAAGTTGTTTTTTAACAGATTACCAAAAAAATTGTCGGGCAACCAAATTGCCTATCTAAATTCTTCTGGGCATTTTATTTTCATTATTACATAGCTTACATAAAATCCCATATAGAAATACATATCTGTACTTACTTCGTTTATTTTCTGGTATTTTCCTGCATCGGGCAACTGCACCAGCCCATCGAGGTCGTCTGCAAACATTTTCCTTGCTCCAAAGTCTGCTCCTATATTCCATCGTTTGCCTGCATAATATTTTGCCCCTATACCAAAAGGAATAGAAAAATAAGTATGATTATAGTCTTTCACTTGCGAGTTGCTACCTGAATAATTGACTCCTGCTATGCCACCAAACAAATAGGGACAGAATTTGTCAAAACGTCCTATAATCCTGAAATTATTGAAGTTATACTCTATTCTTGCACTAAGTTCCCTGAAAGAACCGTCGAAGGCGTAGTTGCGTTGTACCATAAAAGGGTCTTTCGGCGAGTAAGAATCACGTCCTGTCAAGCCACCCAACGTGAGGTCGGCACGCAAACTCCACGCCTTGTTCATATTATAACGAAAAAATACATTGCCTGCGGGTTGCAAGTTTCGAAAATCAAAACCTGGTGAAACATCTCCTGTGTAGTTGGAAGCCCCCAAGCCAAAGCCAAATTCTTTTTTTTGTGCCAAGCAAGGCACAGCCAAACAGACAAACACAAGCAAAGCCAATGCTTTTTGAGCCAATGAAATAATCGCCATGAATAAGAATGATTAATAAGAAAAAACTTACAAATTGCTGTAAGTAGCGTAGAGGTGTTGCAGCAGGAATAAAGAAGATAAAATGATAGGTAAACGACAGACAAGTTTGCAGAGATGTTTTTAAGATGACATCTTTTAGAAAGATGTCATCTTAAAAACATCTCTGCAAACTAATCTAAAATTACAATCTATGTCTTCTAAACCGTTTTTTGAAAGGTTCAGGGCATCTTACTTGTCCAGGAATAATATAAGTCAAACTTAACGCAGTAACAATATATACGTCGTTGTCTGTTGCATTTCCTCTAATGTTGTCTGGCTGAGGATTTCCAAAACCATCATAAGTAGGATACACTACGTTGTCCACTGTTACGCCTTTTGAGTCTGCATAAGCCTGTCTTTTTGCAGGGTCATTATAATAACGGTTGCCTGTTCTATAAATATGCTCACTTGCAATGACCCCATCTAAACGTGCAGTTCCTCCTTCGAGAGACCTATCGTGCAAAGCCCTTGCTAAATTGTCATTTCCAAAAATGCCTAAATCTGTGTAGTGTCCACTTACGTCATCTAAGAAATCTGTAGTAAGAAAACGGTAGGCTATTTCTAAGCCAATGTCCATTTTGGGGTTTATTTTATAACGAATCCCCATGCCCAACGGAAAAGCTACTTGAAAACGTGAATATTTGTTGTCAAATCCTGGTCTGCCTTGTCCTTCTGTGCCTAAGGGTTGCAAATCTACCAATTCGCCTGCATTAGCACCTGTTGCGCCGCCCACTTGGTCTTTGGCAGGGGCAAAAGCCTGCGGATTGTGATAAAACGCAGCTACACCAAAAGAAAGATAAGGGATAACCTTAGCGGGGCGTTGGTAAAATACGCCTCTGTTTCCAATAAAATCTAACATACCCGTTGCACTCAATTCCCATATATCATTGACAAAGTGAATGTTACGCACAAAACGGAATTGGTTGTCGTTATGTTTAGGGTCTGCCGAATTGTCGTCACCTTCTATACGCCCCCATGTGAGCATAAGCCTACCTGTGAAGTGGGGCTTAAACCTTTTTTGCACAAAAATACTAAGGCTTGGTTTGGTATAACTGATGTCAAAACTTGTAAAACTTTGTTTTGGAGTTATATCTCCAAAATAGTTCATGGCGTTTAGGCTTGCTCCCACGCTGAGGTATTGCTTGCGTTTAAACCATACCCATTTTTGATAATGTTGGGCAGCAACCTCAACCATGCTGATTATCATAAGCATTGCCACCAAAAATAAATGCTTTTTCATACCTTGTATTGCTATTTAGCTTGTGTACACATTAAAAATCTTACTAAGTTAGGCAGATTAAATCAATTTCTTGCAAAGGTAAGGCAAATATTTTTCCAAATTTTTGTTTTGAGCATAAAAAGCAACAAAAAATAAATTTTTCGTATTCTATTTTCAGATTTAGTTTGTAGTTTTGGCAAACCAAAAAATAAATAAAATTATGAAATTCTTTATAGACACTGCCAATCTTAGCGAAATTAAAGAAGCCCATGCGTTGGGTATTCTCGATGGGGTAACGACCAATCCCAGCCTTATGGCAAAAGAAGGTGTAAAAGGCAAAGACAGCGTATTTCGTCACTACAAAGCTATTTGCGACATCGTAGATGGTGATGTGAGTGCGGAGGTGATAGCCACAGATTTTGCAGGCATAGTGAGAGAAGGAGAAGAGTTGGCAGAGATAGACTCCAAAATAGTGATAAAAGTACCTATGATTAAAGACGGTATCAAGGCTATTAAATATTTTTCGGACAGAGGCAAAAAAACCAATTGTACCTTAGTCTTTTCGGCGGGTCAGGCTTTGTTGGCAGCCAAAGCAGGAGCTACGTATGTATCACCTTTTTTGGGCAGATTAGATGATGTAAGCACAGATGGTTTGGTTTTGATAGAGCAGTTGGTAAATATCTACCAAAATTATGCTTTTGACACGCAAGTTTTAGCAGCTTCTATCCGCCATTCTATGCACATAGTCCGTTGTGCAGAGTTGGGGGCAGATGTGGCTACTTGCCCCTTAGCACCTATTTTGGCTCTGCTCAACCACCCTTTGACAGATTCGGGCTTGGCTAAGTTTTTGTCAGATGCAAAAAAAATGAGTGAGTAAGTCATTGCAAAATAGTTTGAAACAACTTATCAGACACCTCAGAGGTGTCTAATAAGTTGTTTTAGAGTCTGATAAAAAATTCTAATTGTATTTGCTGCCCATCAAAAACACCTGAATTGCCTGATAAATTGTTTGCAATTCCTCATTGGTAATACAATAAGGAGGCAAAACATACAGCACATTGCCCAAAGGTCTGAGCAAAATATTTTTTTCTAAAAAGTAGTCATAAATGGTGCTGCGTGCTTCGTTTATGTAAGACGTTTCTTGATTGGTTTCCAATTCTATTGCCAAAATTACCCCTAAATTTCTTATACTTCTCACCGCAGACAAATTGCCAATAGTTTTTGCAAAAACTTCGTGTTGTTTGGCTATTCTTTGAATAGAATCGAGGCAGGAAGGTTGCAATAGCAAATCTAAATTGGCATTGGCTGCTGCACAAACAATGGGGTTGGCAGTGTAAGAATGTCCGTGAAAAAAAGTCTTCATCAGGTCTTTGTCCTGATAAGCAGCAAAAATAGCTTGCGTACAAGTGGTAACACCCAAAGGCAAAAATCCCCCTGTAATCCCTTTGGAAAGGCAAATCACGTCGGGTTTGTTAGTCAAATAATCGGAGGCAAAGAGTTTGCCTGTCCGCCCAAAACCTGTCATTACCTCATCGGCTATGCAAATTACACCCTGTTTTTGTGCCAACCCAATGAGTTGGTCTAATAAGTTACCCTCGTACATACGCATACCCGATGCCCCCTGCACCAACGGCTCAAAAATAAACGCAGCTACCTCTTGCGTGGCTATTAACTGTTGAAATTCGGCACATACCGCAGTCCAGTTGGTGGTGGTGGGCAGTGGAATAAAAGCCACCTCGAACAGCAAAGGCTGAAAAGGTGCATTAAATGGACTTCTTTCACCTACGGACATAGCCCCGAAAGTATCGCCATGATAAGCCCCCTCGAAGGCAATGATTTTGGTTTTGCGTTGGTTTTGGTTATAAAAAAATTGCAAAGCCATTTTCAAAGCTACTTCGGTGGCGGTGCTGCCGTTATCAGAAAAAAAGACCTTGTTTTGGTTGGTAGGCAAAATTTCCAATAACCTTTGAGCCAATTTAATGGCAGGTTGGTGGGTAAAACCTGCAAAAATTACATGGTCTAAGGTGTGGGCTTGGAGGGCTATGGCTGCTGCTATGTGTGGGTGCGAATGTCCGTGCAGATTGACCCACCACGAACTAATGGCATCTATGATTTTGCGACCATCAGCCGTATAAAGATAGCAACCTTCGCCCCGCACAATGGGCAAGGGGGCAGGGCTGGTGAGCAAAGGCGTAAACGGATGCCAAATAAATTGCTGGTCTAAGGCTTGTAAATTGGTAAGCATGATGAAGTTATAAAATATGATGTGTGAAATATAATGTATGAAATATGAAATGTAGCTCTCCTAAGAAAGTTACAAATTGAGCAATTTAATATTTACAATTTAAAAATTATTAGCAAAGCAGTGATTTTGGTTTGCAAATCCCAAAAAAATAATAGTTTTGTGCAAATAAATACCAATAAACCTAACATAGAATTTAATTCATGAACTTTTTAAAATACCATACCGCAGAAAATATAGCTTACATCACCCTCAACAGACCTGAGAAACGCAATGCGTTTAGCTTCGAGTTGGTAAAAGAACTGAAGGAGGCATTTACTACGGCAGCAGAAGACCAGACAGTAAAAATAGTGGTCTTGCAAGCCGAAGGAACAGCTTTTTGTGCAGGAGCAGATTTAGATTATTTGCAAAAACTGCAAAATCTGTCTTACGAAGAAAATTTGGAAGACTCTGTTTATCTAAAAGACTTGTATCTGCAACTCTATAATTTTCCAAAAATAATTATAGCAGCCGTACAAGGTCATGCGTTGGCGGGTGGCTGCGGACTGATTACAGTTTGCGACTTTGTTTTTAGTGTGCCAGATGCCAAGTTTGGCTATACAGAAGTAAAAATTGGTTTTGTTCCTGCTATTGTGATGACTTTTTTATTGAGAAAAATAGGCGAAGCAAAAGCAAAAAGTTTACTTTTAACAGGCAATTTGGTTACAGCACTAGTGGCTCAACAAATGGGTTTAGTAACAGAAATTGTTGCACCTGACCAATTAACTGATAGTGTGCGAACTTTTGCCTCGTCCCTTATCCAAACCAATTCGGCTGAGGCTATGCGAAGCACTAAACTGTTAATCAACGAAGTACAGCATCTTATGCTAACAGAGGCTTTACAACAAGCTGCCATTGTCAATGCCCAAGCCAGAGGTACTGCAGACTGCAAAAAAGGAATAGCTGCATTTCTGAACAAAGAAAAAATTGTTTGGTAACTCTCAAATACTTTAAAACAAACAAATAGTAAGTAGAAAGTTTTTAACTTTCCCAAAGTTATATATTTTTGCAGCATGACAACAAGACCATACATGGTCGGAATTACTGGGGGCAGTGGTTCTGGCAAGACTTACTTTTTACATCAGTTGCTTAAAGGCTTTTCAGCCGATGAAGTTTGCCTTATTTCGCAAGACAATTATTATAGACCTCGTGAGGAGCAACAAATAGACCACAACGGCATACACAACTTCGACCTGCCCGAAGCCATAGATTACCTCCAATTTATCAAAGACATAGAAGCCCTGCACTGCGGCGAAACTATTTACAGGCAAGAATACACTTTTAACAATCCTGATATTGTCCCCAAGTCCCTCGAATTTCGTCCTCTGCCCATTATTGTCATCGAGGGTTTGTTTGTGCTGTATTTCCCCGACATTGTAGAGCATCTCGACCTCAAAGTATTTATAGAGGCAAAGCCACACATCAAAATCAAACGGCGAATTATGAGGGATAACATAGAACGGGGCTATGACCTCGACGATGTACTCTACCGATACGAACACCACGTGATGCCGACCTACTCCAAATTCATTGAGCCTTGCAAAGAGGAGGCAGATTTCATTATTCCAAACAACCAAGGAAATATGGACACCGCCCTTGGCGTATTGCACACCTTTTTGAAAGAAAAGTTAAAAAAATAATAACTTTATGAGCATACTGCTTTCTATACGTTGGCAATGGTCGCAGACCTTGACAATCGTACACTACTTTTTACGATTGTCAAGGTCTGCGACCATTGCCAACGTACCTAAAAAGTTAAAAAAATAATAAAATATTACGGGTTACTTTTTAACTTCATAACGTATCAATAGTACCAATCCGAATGGACAAGGCGAAAGTATTGAGTGAGGAACAACTAATAGAAGGACTTTGCAATGACAATGAAGCCGTCATGAGTAAAATCTATAAAATGTATTACCCTATGGTGGAGCATTTTATAATTACCAATGGCGGACTGCAAGAGGAGGCGAAAGATATTTACCAAGAAGCCTTTATTGTCTTGTATGAAAACTTACAAACTCCTGATTTTACATTGACTTGCAAAATCAAGACTTACTTGTATTCGATTTGCCGAAGGTTGTGGCTCAAAAGGTTTAGTTACAAAACAAAGTATCAGGGAGAACTCAAAGACTCCGAAGACTATGTTTTGCTCGACGAAAGCAACCAAGAGCAACAACAAGAAACCGAATTAATGTTTGCCATGATGCAAGAAGCCTTAGACAAATTGGGAGAACCTTGCAAAACAATTATTCAAGATTATTATATCAACCAAATGAATATGGTGCAAATTGCCGACAAAATGGGTTATACCAATGCCGACAATGCCAAAAACCAAAAGTACAAGTGCCTCATGCGGTTGAAAAAAATAGCAGAAAATATGTCGATACCGACATAAGTGCTTGGGGTTGCTACAACCCCAAATACACTTTCGGTTGTAGCAACCGAAAGCACCGTAGGATTATTAACCCAAAGTTTCGGTTTTGAGAAACCGAAACCACAGATATCGCAAGACAATGACCGAAATTGAGTTGATAGAGGCTTATCACGAAAAACGCCTAAGCCCCGTAGAAATTTTGCAAATCGAGGAGAGAATGCAAACAGATGTTGCCTTTGCTGCGAGAGTACAGGAGCATTTGGAGTTTCTACAGAACTTACATGGGTTGCGTAAGCACCAAAAACGCCAACAACTTCATGCCAAGTTGAATGTTTTTCACGCCGAATTATTGGCTGAAAACCAACAAGTTAGCTCGAAACCAACGACCCAAGCAAATAATGTGTTGGCTTTTGAACCTACGCCCTCAACTCAAAAACAAACTGCACCTCAAGGCAGAAGGATAGATTTGCAAGCCCTTCGCCATAAGTATTTGCGACCTATCAGCGTGGCTGCGTCGGCTGCGGTTTTCACTTTTTTCTGCACGTTGTATGCGGTGGACTACACAAGTTCGGTAGAGAAAAAACAGTTGTCCAGCTACAAACAACTCAAAAAAGAGGTGGACAACCTGAAAAATAGACAAAGAGATTTGGAGATAAAAGAAAATAACATAGCCAAACAACAAGAAGCCCAAAACCAAATGCAAGAAAGTCGTTTTGGAGGTACAGGATTTGCCGTTGCTTCGGAGGGTTTGGTAGTTACGAGTTATCACTTAGTTCAGCAAAAACCAGATTCTATTGTCATCGAGTCTAACAAATTGCAAAATTTTAGATACAAAGCAGATTTGGTTTATTATGACGAGGCAAACGACTTGGCTCTGTTGCGAATCAACGACAGCAGATTCAAAGGTTTTGGCAAATTGCCTTATACTTTTAAAAACAAAGATGCAGACTTAGGCGAAGAAATTTTCACGTTGGCTCACCCAAAAGAGGAAGTAGTCTATGGTACAGGTGTTATCAGTTCGCAGTCGGGCTACGAAGACGCAAACAACCCTACGGACTCTTATCAAGTTTCTATTCCTGTTAATCCTGGATACAGTGGTAGCCCTGTTTTTGATGCCAACGGCAATGTATTGGGCTTGATTGCAGGAAAACAAGCCGACTCCGAAGGTGTGGGTTTTGCAGTGAAATCAAATAAATTGTTGCAAGTAATGAGTGAACTACCCGACAGTGTGCCGTTGAACTTGCCCCAACAAAATAAATTGTCTAAACTGAAAAGAACTCAACAACTGAAAAAAATACAAGATTTTGTGTTTCAGGTAAAAGTTTACTAACAAGGCAAAGTCATTTACAGCCTTATTAGAACTAATATTTCTTTGGGAAATGTTAATTCCGAGCATGATTAGCTGGCACTTTTGAAAGTACCAGCTAATTTTTTCTACTTAAAACCTTGTTTCTATGTAGTAAGGCAACATGGCACGCCAAGTAGTCCAGTCGTGTGGCATATCGTGTCCCCAAACGTCTAATTCGTGAGGGATACCTTTGCTGCTCAAAATAGATGAGAAACGACGAGAAGCATTGGGAGCTTCATACGCACCACTGCCTGTAAGGATATGAATGTGCGGACAATTTTGCAAACGAGGCAAAAAATAATCGTCATTCATATTTCTGATGTAATGTTCTGGCGAGTTGAAGTAGCAATCCTCGTCAAAATAACCATCAGAGTAAGAACTCAAATCATAGACTCCACTCATGGCAATCGTACCACTGAAAATATCAGGACGGCGGAAAAACAAATTGGCTGCGTGTAAAGCCCCCAACGATGCCCCTGTGGTAACAATTGGCGTTAAACCTTGTGAGTGGTTGTGAATAAAAGGTACAACCTCATTAGTAACGTAATTGTTAAACTGTTGGTGGCGAATAGACTTGTGGCGTGGGTGCATATTGCGGTTTAGCCAGCTTTCTGCATTGATGCTGTTGATAGAAAACACTTTAATTTTGCCCGAATTAATGTGTTTTGCCAATACATCTATCAACAAAAACCTTTCGTACTCCAAATAGTCGGCAGCAGCCGTTGGCAACATCAATAAAGACATACCATAATGCCCATAAACAGCTATTTCCATTTGCTTGTTTAACGAGGGGCTGTGCCATGCGTGAATTTCGCGGTTCATTTTCTAATTTGTGGGGTGTTAATGGTGTAAAACTTATTTTTTGATTGTAATTGCGTAAAAATAAAAAAATTACTTTATAAGCAAATTTTTTTTGGTTTTTTTTCTTTCCTTTCTTGTAATTAATGTAAGTTGCATAAAATGTAACATACGCTTTAGCGTGTGATTTTTCACTGGATTTGCAAAGCAAATTCAGTGAAAAACGCCTATTAAGCAGCATATCTACACTATTTGTGACGGTGCTGTAAAAAAAACTACTGTACTGCTTAGCGGAAAAGTTGAATCTGATGTGGGCGGCACTCCGCAGTGTTATGGTGTAGCAGGTCAAAAAGGCAGCTCCAAAAAGTAAAGCAAAGGCAACAAAATCCTCATAGGCATAAATTAAAAGGCAAACGTGGTCGTGGTAGTAGTGCAGACGAAAAAAATACTGTTTTAGGTTTTGTAGCAAGTTTATGTTGGATTCTTTGAATGGATTTATAATCTACAAAAAAGAGAGAAAAAGGCTTTAAATAAAACTTTTTGCTTACTTTTAACCCCTGATATACGAAAATATGAGAACTGTATTTTATAAGTCCAATGTTAGGTAAGAGCCTTAATGTAAGTTGTGTAGCATAACTATAGTGTAGGCTAAAACTACACAGCACTACATAACTTGACTTACTTACAACTTCTCAATTTCTTTTTCCGACAGCCCTGTACTTTTTGAGATGATATGATGGGGTACACCACTTTCTTTCAAGGCTTTTGCCACCTCAATTTTTCCCTCGATTTTGCCTTTTATTTCACCTCTTCTTTCTCCCTCCATTCTCCCTTCATCAAAAGCAGTATCAATTACGCCTTTCAAATCTCTGTAAACCTTCAAACTTTCCTCGTAATTTATCCGTTCTTCAGGGCTATAACGGGCAATTTCGGCATGGTCAAAGGCTTCGGTAAAAATCTCGTCTTTGAATATATCGGGAATGTTTTGAAAATTCTCCAAATTTTTGATAAAATACAGCCACTTGTCTAATCTTGTTTCAAGTTCTTGTTCGGTTTTGATAAAGTGAGGCATTTCCAAATAAACAAACTTCAATTTGTCGTAAAAAACCTGATTTTTTTGGTCTTTCAGTTGAACTGTATGCATGACCTCGCCTTTGCCCAATTTCACTTTCTTTTTGAATGTAAAATCTAACACGCCTACACAAAAAACGGCTTTGAGTTTGTAGTTCCATTCCCCCTTTTGTGCTTGTTCTTGAATTGGAAAAGTGGAGTAATACACTGTCCTGTCCTTAAAATAATTCTGTTTTGCCTTCTGTAACTCGACAATTATCTTTTCACCTTGATTGTCCTCACAATAAATATCATAAATGGCTTTCCTATCCATGTCGGTTTGCCCTAATTTTTCTTTGTCTTTGAAGGACAAATCCACAATGTTGGTTTCAGGCAAGAGGCTTGTCAAAAAGTCGATAAGGCTGGCTTTGCTTGCCTCTTCGCCAAATAGC
>JAAFKA010000027.1 GCA_013299115.1 Cytophagales bacterium | reverse complement strand
ACTGGTTTGGTTACTACCTCGCCTGTGTTTGCAGTGGCAACAATGCTTACCTGCTCGCCTGTTTGCGTTACGGCGGTGAGGGTCGTGAGAGGCACATCAGCCGTTACATTGCCTCCGTTTGGCAATACAGTTCCTTCGCCTATCAAAACTTCCTTCACTTCGAGTGCTGCATAGTCCGTATTTTTGGTAGCTGTGCCAACAGACGGGGCATCGATAATAGCTTGCACCACGCCGTCTGTAACAACGGCACTACCTTTGTCTGTATGCACCACCACCACATCCTCACCTGTATTGGTAACAATGGGCAATACATCACTTTCGTATTTTTCAAAATAGGCTGGTTTTTCCAAACTATACTTGTCTTCGGGTGGAAAAGCTGGGCGTACTCTGGGGTCGGTGTAGGCACTTCCTTTGGTAACAGGCAAATCAGACGTGAACAAAGGCTCGTCATCGAACCTCTCATCTGCTTTGCTTACCAAATCTATGTCCGCACTGCCGTAGTCGTCATTGGAGGCATCGAAAACATTGCCCAAACTATACCCACGCAAACCACTCACACCAGTTTTTGGATTGACTACCAAAGGTTGGCGGTTGATAGGTTGAGGCGGTTGCAAGGCTGCCTGTTCTGCTTGTTGGGCTGCTTGTTCTTTGGCTTTGGCTTCGTTGTAACGGCGAGCCGTTTCTCTCAAAGCTGAATGTTGCAGGAAAGTTCGTAAGTTTGGGTAGGGGTCATTTACGCCTAAGTAATTGCCCCTGGTATCAAACCTTTGATAAACACCTGTCAAATACAAGTTAATAGTTTCTACATTTTTGAGTTCCATGATTACTCTGTCGTCCTCCAAGTTGTTGCCAAGTTCACCAATACCAATGTATGACATCTCATCGACATTTCTATCGTAAGCCTGTTTTACTTCTGTTGCCATTTGTTGGAGTCGGGCAGCGGTGATTCGAGGAGGACTTACTCGCCGATTGAGTGACTGAAACATAGTATCCATTTCATAACCTAATGCCACGCCTTTGGTAGCTACAAAGTTCAACCACTCGGCAGAATAAAATGGCAAAGCATCGTGTTCACGCAAAAATCTTTGTACTTTTGCTTTGGCTGCGTTGAAAAATGTAACATCACGAGGCAAAGCTAAGGCGAGGAAAGCCCGATAGGAATCGACCATCATGGTAGCAAGGCTCTCACGACCGTCGCCGTATCTTTGCTCTAATCTTTTGTAACCTTCTGGGTTGGTTACTCTTTGTCCGAAAAATTGCATATTTTTAGTTTTTAATTGTTAGTTGTAAATTATCAATTACAAATTTTTAATTACGAATTATCAATTACGAATTATCAATTACGAATTACGAAAAGACGTAATTCGTATTCGTAATTCGTAATTCGTAATTCGTAATTCGTAATTCGTAATTCGTAATTCGTAATTCGTAATTCGTAATTCGTAATTCGTAATTCGTAATTCGTAATTCGTAATTCGTAATTCGTAATTCGTATTCGTAATTCGTAATTCGTAATTCGTAATTCGTAATTCGTAATTCGTAATTCGTATTCGTAATTCGTAATTCGTAATTCGTAATTCGTAATTCGTAATTGAAACTTATTTTTTATTCGGCTTAGGCTTTTTGTCCTTTACCTTATTTCCTTGTGCCTTTGGCGTTTCCTTGTTTCTACCCTTGCCTTCTTTTTTTACTCCCCCTTTGGGGGTTGGGGGGCCTTTTTTGGCAGCTTTGTAAGCTGCATAGCCGCCGCCCGCCAACAAACCCACACCCAATACACCTAAGCCAATCTTTGCCCACAAAGGGAATTTTTTGTCCCCTGTTTTGTCCCCTTCGGGAGTTGTGGGGCTTCCATCTGCGTTTACTCCCCCTTTGGGGTTTTGGGTAACAGCTTGCGAAACTCCCCCTTTGGGGGGTTGGGGGGCTGGTGGCGGTGCAAAGTTGGTATTTATCAAAGGAGTAGGCGATGGCAAAGTTACGCCCCAGTTCTTGTTGTAGTCGTTTTGGGCAGAGGTTTTGGTGGAGTTAAACTCCTGCACTCCTGCATTGTATTGTTGTGTGCTTGCTTGCTTAAACCAATCGTTACTTTGATTAGTCAAGGTCTGCCTTTGTTTTTGCTCCAATGCAGCTTGCTGGTTGGCTATCTGCTGTGCCTGAAATGCAGCCTGTTGATTCTGCCACACCTCTTGTTGTTGGCGTTGCTGCTCCAACTGCTGCTGCTGCATATCAAACATTTGTTGTTGATATTTCTGGTTCATGTCATCGAGCCTGTGTTGGGCATCGATGGCTTGCTGTTTCATCTGCTCTTGCAAAAGCAACTGGTCTATGTTGTTGTCTGCCACATTGATTTGCTGCGACCATCCATTTTCTTGGGTATTGGCTGTGGCATAAGCCGTTGCATTTGCCTTTTCTTTTGCCAAAGCCTCTTTGAGTGATTTCTCAAAATCGGAGGTTTCGGGGTCTATTTCCAATGTTAAACCTGCATAGTCGGAGCCTGGTCTTTCGAGGGTGCTAAGGGCAAAGGCAATGCCCTGCATGACTTCGTAAGCTGTTTTTTCGAAGGCTGGGTTTCCCAAGCCATGATTGCTGACTAACGGAGGCTGGTACATAGGCGTAGGATTGACTAAGTTGTTGTAACCTACCAACCAGCGGTGTTTGCCATCTGCCTGCCCTGCTTTGCTTTTGCTTATCCACAAAACGGCATTAGTCAAGTTATAGGCGGGATAGTCCATGCCCATGCTGTCTTTGCCTGCCAATGTGCCTATTGGTACTTTCTCTATACTTCCTGCAATAATTCGGTTTTCTTCCGTATCTTTTATAAATTTTTCTATCCTGTACCACTCGGCAGTAGTCCGCCTTGCAACCATAGCTGTCTGTTCTTGGGCATTGATGGCGTAGTAGTCGGCTTGCGAGGTCAAAGAGTCGGCACGTTTTTGTTCTTCGGTGCGGTAGTCTATGTTTGCAGATGGACTTTGCGTGGGCTGCGTAGGATTAAGGACTTGCTGCACAGCTGAATAAACAGCATCGATAGCACTACCACTGTTCTGTCTAATTCTTTGCAACCTGTTCGTAAACCATTCAAAGGCTTCTTGGCTAATTATTCTTTTTGTAAACCAAGCATCATAAAGTTGGGAATCAATATCTCTACCAACCAAAAGTTGAATACCATGTGCATTAAAATCAGCATAAAATTTATCCACAGTGTCATTTGGCACAAGTGCTGGAATAAATCGTGGTATTCTAGGTTGTCCGTAATTATCCACTCTACGTTCTTCCCAAGTGCCATAGTTCCATTGCTGCGTTTGTACCTGTGGCTGTTGGTAGCCTGTGCCGTAGTCGTCATCGGGGACTTCGCCGTAGTTTCTACCGTAGTCGTCGCCTGTGTAGCCTATGCCTGTATATCTTTTTTTGCGGTACATATTTTTAAAAAAATTAGGTTGAACTAAAAAAATAAAACTTTGTGGTTTGTTTTTGCGTTTTTGGTATAACTGTTTACCTTTGTCCATTATGCAAGCTGCTCAATATCAAGTACAAAACACTTTATTTACCACTTTCAATGCTTTGCAAAGTGTGTCCTCTTTTCACGAGAGAGTGGAGGAAAACCAAACTGCCGAACAAGTAAACGACCTTTACGAAACTTATCTTATGGCACAAGCCACCATAACTACTGTTTTTGCTAACGACTGGGACAGCGAAGCCGACAACCACTGGGACAACTACTAAACAAAAGACCATTCGAAATGGACATCAGACAATGTAGTTTGAAAACCCTCCGTTCAACTATTGGCAGGGTGCGAAAAGCACCACTGCCAAAGTTTCACTTGCGAAGTTTCACTATTTGTTTCCCTACGTTGCACGTAGGGCTATTGTTGTTCAACCCCTGCGGGGTTGTAAATATTTTTTGCTACTATTTTTTGCCGTTTCTATTACCACCTCACTAAACGCCAAGCCCAACAGTCCTGCCACTATCAAATAGGGTGTAGGGTCTTTGCCTTCGTTCCTCGCCCAACCATAGACAGATAACTGTACCACGCCTTGCGTAGCAGCACTGAATAATTGCGGTTTGGTGAGTATAAAGTTTTTCATAATGGTAGCCCCCAAACCCCCAAAGGGGGCTTTTTTAGTTCAACTGTAATATCGTATCAAAAACGGCTTGTGCCAATTCTTTTTGTGCTTTGTCGGTTAGCAGCCACTTTGCCTCTTTTTCATTGGTAAAAAAACCACACTCCAACAAAACAGAAGGGCATTTGGTTTGCGTGAGCATATAAAAATCTGCCTCTTTGTCCAGTTCAAAGCCCCCTTTTAGGGCTTTGTTTACCTCGCCTTTTCTGCCTTTGAGTTGGTAGCCTATGTGCTTTTCTAAGTTTACAAACAGCAAAGCTGCAATAGCATCGGAGGCTGTTTCGCCTTTGGAAGTAAAGACTTCAAAACCTGTTGCCTTGCCAAAGTTTGGCTGGGCGGTGTTGGCTGCGTTGCAATGAATATCGAAGTGAATGACGTTTTTGCGTTGTTTGTGCAAAGCATTAATTTTTTCCACTCTTTCTTTCAAAGGGTTGTCTTGCCACTGGTGCGAAACTACCTCAAACTCAATACCTGCCTTTTCCAATAGTTCGGTTAGTTTGGCTAAGATTTGCCTGTTTACCACGCCTTCATAAAAAGTGAAGTCCTTGAAATGGTGCATTTTAGCTGGGGCTGTGGTGTATTTGCCTGTCTGCGGATTTTGCCCACCATGCCCTGCTGCAAGGGTAAAGAAATATTTTTGCTCCTTAATACAAGCCCCCAATGCAAGCCCCCTATCGCAAGCCCCCAACCCCAAAGGGGAGTTTGACGTACTTACGTCAGTTCCCCCTTTGGGGGTTAGGGGGCTTACTTTGGAGGCTTGCGGTTGGAGGCTTACTACTTTGCCTGTTCAGGCTCTACTTCAATGGTTTGCTGCGTTTCTGTAAATGCAGTTCGGTACTTCGCCTTGTATTCCTCCGACAACGGTCTTTTGTTTGCCATGTCCTCAAAAGCACGAATGGCTATGGGGTCAAAGTTGCCGTTGTTTGCAAAATAGCCTAATTGGTTGAAAAACAGCCAAGTGCTTTCGCCTATTCTGCTTTTTAGTTTATCTGCACCCAACTCCGCTAAGGTGATGAATTTTGCCTCCAATGCTTTGAGGATAGACAAAAACAAACGTGGAAACAAAGCTACAAAGTCTTTGTTTTTGATAGACTCGTTGAGTCCGTTGAAAATATTAAATCCGAATTGGAAGCCGTTGCCTGTAACAACTTTGCCTAAAAATTTGAGTAAATCTTTCATTTAATTTTGAATGTTTAGTTTTGAATTATAAATTTTTAATTACGAATTACGAATTTCCGCTGCCGTTGTTTGTGTCCCCACAAACGACTACTGCCGTTGTTTGTGTCCCCACAAACGACTGTGTTGCTTGTGAGGACACAAGCAACGGCAAAAAATTAAGCATTAAAATAATGCGACCACGTCGCCTTTTGCTTGTGTTTCTTTTATCCACTTGTCTAATTCTGCAACTGTAATGGCTGTTTTGCCGTACTGTTTCAAAAGTTCTGCCTCTGTTTTCTCGCCAAAAATGCTTGTTTGTGTTTCTAACATAGGCTTTGCGGGTGCTTTTACTCTTGCTAAACTAAACAAACTACTTTGTCTGTATTCCTCGTTCAAAAACCTTTGCAACCTCTTGACCTCATCACCTTTGCTACCTTTTGCCAAAATCGTATTCGGTGTAGTGGCTGCGGCGCCTGGCTTCACGTTGCTGGTAGCTGCTGCTGCTTGGGCTGCTGCCGAGTTTTTGGAGGTGTCCACGGGTGGTGGCAACGCATCTTTTTTGCCGAATAGCTTTTTGTGGTTGATTGCCACATAAGCCCCGCCTGCCACTACTGCCACAATGCCTGCAATGGTCAATGCTCCTTTGGTGGTGATGCCTTTGGGCGGTGTTTTGGGTGTTGGTTTAGTTTTTGCCATGTTTATAGTTAGTAAGTTTTTAGTTAGTAAGATAGTAAGTTATTGATTTTTCAGTTTTTTAGCTTACTAACTGATAACTTACTAACTTACTAACTGTAATATTATTTTGCTGGTTTTTTGTTGATGATATTCATTGCATCTTGAAAGCTAAACATCATACCAAAAAAGTCGCCTAATTCCTCTCTCATTTCGGTTAGCAAAGGCTTGTTATATGCCTTCACGTAAGCTGCTTGCACTTTTGCCCACACATCTTGACTGGGAATAGCAAGCAAAATAGTTTCTACTTTTTCTCTGTCCGTATTACCATACCATGCCGTTACGTTAAAAGCATCCTCCAATTCACGTGCATAATAGTCGGGTGAGCCTACTTGACTGGATTTTTCTAAATGATTTTCTAATTGCTTGCCATCTATCCAACCCGATACTTTGCCTGTCAAGAGCAACACACCACCCACCACCACAACGCCACCTACTACATATTTGAGTACGGTGGTTTCGAAAGGATTTAGACCTAAAAAGGTTTCCTTCGACTTGTCGGTTTCTCCTGCCTGTACCACTATGGTTTGGGGCGGGGCTGCGGCGGGTGTGCCTGTTAGTTTTCGTTTCATGTTGAATGTAATCATGTCCTTGCGTTGCACGCAAGGCTATTGCTGTTCAACCTCTTCGAGGTTGTAGTTATGGTTATTCTTGCCGTTGTTTGTGTCCTCACAAACGACAGCTTTACTACTTACAAAAACCTCCAATCAGGTTTTCGTTTTGCTTTAACTTGTCAATAGCCTTTGGGTATTTTTTCAAAAAATCCACCAAATAGGCTGCTTGCTGGTCTGTGAGCAAAGCTGCGAGTTGTTTTTTGTAGTCCATTAGACCTGCGGAGGTGTTTGGTCTTGCTCCGTTGTTTCCTCCTGTGAGTTTTCGTATAGCCATTGGTAACATTCGTTTATATAAGCAGGGTTATTAAATGCTTGCAAAATTTCTTTAAACTCCCACTGCGTTTGCTGGTCTGCTTGCCTTAAAACAGCGTTGATGAGTTGTAGCCATTCCATTTCTTGGGCAGATATGCCGTTGGGCAAGCCGTTGAGTTGTACTGTTGGTTTGGGTGCAAAACCTAACAAAGAGCCTACTGTTTCTTTGATGCTGTTGATAGCGTCGGGATTGCTTAACAGTTTTTCCGCCATCACTATCATACCTGCCGACTTGCCTACCTCCTCTAATCTATTTGTCAAAATATCTTTCTCTTGTTCAGCTAAGTCCAACTGTTTTTGTAAGTTCTTATTATCTTGCTCCAAATTTTCAATTCTCTTGATTGCCGATTCGTGCATGAATTGTTGCACTTTTTTATCTGCTATTGCCTCTGCCTTTGCCAAAATTTCTGCATCACTCATTTGCGGTGTGTTGCCTAAACCTTTGGTTGGAGTTTCTTCGGGGGAGTCGTTGAGTTCGAGTTTTTCAGACATATTGCTGCCCTCTGCGTAAAAACAGCTAATCAATACTTTTTTTGCATTGGTCATGGCATCACTCGAAGGCAATTTTTCCAACAAAGTAAAGTTGTTGGTCCGTGGAATGATTTTGAAAGTATCATTTATCGTAACCGAATAACTCGAATAATTTTTTGCTGTTTCTAAAAACATTGAAAAATTTTCAGGACTTAAAGCTAATCTGGTGTGTGCCATGTTTTGATTTATGATTTATGATTTATGATATAGGATTTTTGATAGTAGGATATGGTTGTCAATCATAAATCCTAAATCATAAATCCTAATTATTTTTTCACTATCCGCAAAAAGTCCACTGTTTGGATTGCGGAGGAGTTGTTTTTTATCTTGACTTTGTTGCTGAATGTATAGCTGTTTTCTTTGTTCTGTGCTGCGTTATAAGGGTGCAAATAGCGTTGTCTATCGTCTGTTATCTCTATATTTTGCGGTTTTTCTAATAAAATATAAATACTGTCTGTACTGTTTAGTTCATGGCTTTCTCCCGCAGTCAAGACCAAAGTAAATGGTTCTTGCACGCTGACCTTGTTGCTCTTTCTAAGCAAGTCCTCTATATACAGTTGGGCAAAAATTAAGTTCATTTTTTTAATTTTTAGAATAAAACTCTATCCTTATTCTCACGTTTTTATTTGTACCTAAGTTCTTGTTTATCAAGTCTTTGGCATAAATTGTAAGTTCGGTTGCATCATCGGGAATTAGTCCCTCTATTTGGTGCTTTACCAAACTGCCATGCTCCATAATCGTGTCGCTGTCATCGGGGTCGAGATAGGCTGCCCCTTGCAATTCACTACTTGCAATGGTGGAGTAAAAAGACTCCACACTGCCCTTAGTGCCGTTGTGATACAAGTTCAAAACAGCTATGGGAAAATTGTCTGTTAGTTGCATAATTGTTGCCCCCAAACCCCCAAAGGGGGCTTTTTAAAAGACTCCCCTTTGGGGTGGGGGCTTTTTTAGTTATTCCAATAAATGCGGTTGTCCACCTTGCAAAAGTAAGGCTTGTGGATTTTCAGGTGTACTGTTTTCTAAGAGTATGGCACGCAAAATAATATCGCCACCTCCCTCATTGCCTATGTCTGTGTTATCAAAATCCGTTTGTACGGTGATTTTGAAATAGGCAAGCTGCATCCCTTTGGGCAACTGAACAGTTGCTTTTTTGGTCTGGTCGGCTTGGGTTAAGACGATTTCGGTGTTGAGAGTTTGGCGTTTCATCTCCTTAGTCCTCCTCTACTTGTAATAGCAATTCCACGTCATAGCCTGTACCAAAAGTAGCTTCAGAATAGCTTGGCGGATAGTTGTCCTTAAACTTAAACTCAACAGTCAAATCTCCTGCCTCAAAACCTTTACAATCTTTGCTCTTTTCTTTCAAATCTGTAAAAAAAGTATTGGCAGTGTGTATGGCGTATGATTTTGCTCTTGCCTCTACATCTACTTCTATGCCACTGATACGCAAAGTTACTAACCCTCCGTACTCCATTCGTTTGGGATTGGTGCTGTGCAGCCTTGCTCCTATCACTCGTTTAACTGTGGCAGGTAGCTTAAAATCTGTGGTCGAAAACTCTTGATTAACTGCCGAAATAGTTATTTTGGGTCGTATCTTGCAATTTCTGATAGCCATAATGGTAATTGATAAATGAAAGTTGAAAAGTTGTTTTTTTATAAACCTTGTAAGGTTTTTAAAACCTTACAAGGTTTTTGCAATTAGTCTGTGATGATAAACATAAAGCCCAAGCAAGACATACGAATTGCTGTATTGGCAGTTAAGCCAGTCAAGGCAGGAATTTCTATCTCTGGTACAATTTGTTGGTCTTCCAAAACAATAAACGGATTATCCAACGGCATATAGCCTTTGGGCATATCTTTTCTGTTTTCGTTCAAGAAGTTTTGCAACGGAAACTCCGTTAATTTAACGGCTGTATTCACTCGCAATGAGAGCAAACCTGCGGCGATGGCTGTGTGCGTGGCTGTGGCATCGATGCTTTCGTAAGCAGCAATACGCAATCTTGCGTCATTGCTATTCGTAGGACTTTCAGGCGTAGCCTCTGCCGATTGAAAACTCAACCCAGTACACAAAAACATAGTTTTTGCCTTTACTCGCAAATCTTTGAGGTTATGCACAAACTTTTTTTCCTCTGGAAACAACTCATGCAATTTCAGCGTCGTGTTGTTTACAAAAGTTTTGCAAAAAATCTCGTGGTCAGCGGGCTTGCTCTTGCCGTTTGCAATTCGTTCTTTGAGGTCTTTGGTAGCTGGAGTATCTCCGCTGATTAACTGCAACGCCAAAGCACGTCCTTCACTGGCACTGCGGGCATGAATACCACCTAAGTTGCCGTTTGGATATTGGTGGAAGTTGTTTGGATTTTGAATTGGATACATAATACTAAAAGTTGAAAAAAGTTGAAAATTAAGTGCTAAAAATTTTACTACTGAACTAAAAAAAGGCTTACAAATACCTAATCTCGTCATTTTCAATCACATACCTGTCGCCTGCTGCGTCCTCATAAATTGGTTGCTGCATTTGCGTGTTGCCTACAAAAGAAGCCTGTGGCAATGCCTGTGCCTGTGCGTAGCTGTTTGCGTTGTTTGTCGGGACTACGTGCCTTGTGTAGCCGTTTCCTGCCAATCCTTTTAGGCTGCGAATGCTGCCGAGTCCCTTCATGTTTTCGGTAGTGCTGCCTGTTTTGGCGTTGCTGTCGGTGCTGCTGCTTGCTTTTTCGCCAATAATGCGACCTTTGAGATTAGAGGCAAAGTCGTTGGTGTTGGCTTTGGCTTTTTCGGCAAACGTGCCTGTGTCTTTGGAAAACACACCACCAACCAACATACCACCTGCCAAACTTTTGAGCAAAGGAATGTCTAAGTAGCTACCTGCTCCAAAGCTGACTAACGAAAGCACCAATGAAGGTACTCGACCCACTGCGGAGGCTGCTGCTCCACCTGCCACAACAGCTGCCCCATGGCTCAGCACGTCTATTGCGGTGTGCTGAATATCCTCTTTTTGGGGATTAGAGTTGTACCACTTCGGTTTGCCGTTGCTGGCTGTGGCGGTACTGCCCTTGTTTTTGTTTTTGTCTTTTGGCATAAAAAAATAGTTAAAAAGTTGTCTGTCGTTTTAAACTTGAAACTTTGGCAGTGGTCGATAGACCCTGCCAATAGTTTCAAGTTTAAAACCTCCGTTCAACTATTGGCAGGGTCTATCGACCACTGCCAAAGTTTCACTTGCGTGTTTCACTTACTTGCGAGTTTCGTACCTTCCGTTCAACTATTGGCAGGGTCTATCGACCACTGCCAACGTATCACTTGCGTGTTTCACTTACTTGCGAGTTTCGTACCTTCCGTTCAACTATTGGCAGGGTCTATCGACCACTGCCAAAGTTTCACTTGTGAGTTTCACTTACCTTCGTCTGCTTTGCGGTTCGGGTGCAGGTTTTTTCTTACTCACCACCACCACTGTTACCACTAAGCCGACCACAAGCACCGCACCTAAGCCCAGTGCAAGCCCTGATGGGCTGATAGTCAAGCCACTTTGTTTTTCCTGTTCCATCGGTTTTGGTGGACTGTTGTTTTTCAGGGCTGCTGCCATCGCTGCATCCGCTGCTATTCGGCGGTTTTCTGTTGCTAACTGCATTTCCTCTATTTTTCGTTGCGTGTCTGCGGTGTTTTGGGCTGAATTGGCTGCTATTAAGCTACCACCCACCGAAGAACCTGCTTGTATAAGTCCCGTTACCACGCCTCCCCAGTCAAATACGCCTAATCCTGCCATTGTTGCCCTATTTTTGTTTTTTGCTCCCCTTTGGGGCGGGGGCTGTTTTAAATTGCATACCTCACTTTTCCTTTTTTCACTTCTCTTTGCACATTGCCTTTGTTGAGTTTTTGCAACCCCGCCAAACTTCTTGGTTTAGTTGTTGTTTGCACCTGTGCAGCGGGGCTGGGCGAAGAAGCTACTGAATAGACCACAATACTACCGAGTAAAAGCAAGACTCCTGCACTTACATAAAACGTGGTTTTGTCTATACCCAAAATCTTATTTTTGTCTTTCTCTCCACCTCCGCCTGTTGTGCCGTTGGTGTCGGCAGTGATACCTGCACGCAGCTTTTCTCTTTCGAGTCGCAGCCTTTCGGTTTCTGCGGTTGCTTGGGCTGTCTTGGTTGTGGTGTCGGCAGTGGCAATGGCGGTTACGTTGTTGGCAATGTTGCTAAACAAAGCATTTCGTTTTTGCCTCTCCTCCTCCTGTCTTGCTTGTTCCATTTGGCTCAAAGTAGCTTGCGACATAGTAGGCGTGGTAAAACCCAAACCTGAAACTCCTCTACTTTGTGCTTGCTTGCTTGCAATAAACCTCACAAATTCAGGATAGGCGGGCAACCTACGCATGAGGTTGTTCCATTGCTGTTCGCTATAGCCTCCTTGCATGAGGTTAGTCTTCACAAATAGCAAGTTCGGCATGACTTGTGCCTGCTCTGCTCCCAAACCCAACTGCTGGGCTGTGGGTGTGGTCAAGTTGCCTACCAAAATACCTATCTGTGCCTCAAAAGGCAGGTTGAGTAGTTGGTTTTCAACTGCTTGTATGGTGTTTTGGTCGGTATTGCCCAAACCTGAAAGAATTTGTCCTTGCATAAAAATATTTTTTCCCTACGTTGCACGTAGGGCTATTTGTGTTCAACCCCTGCGGGGTTGTAAATGTTGTTTTCTATTTCCCTACGTTGCACGTAGGGCTATTTGTGTTCAACCCCTGCGGGGTTGTAAAAAGTTAAAAAATTTTGCTTACGCCCCAAATCAAGAAACCTGTTGCCACTACGCCTGTTGCCACCATGCCCACTTTGCCTTGCGGCGTTTCCCATGTCTGCTTTGCCCATTCTGTAACAGTTTTGGGGTCTGGTTTGCCATTTTCATTGCTGTTGTCGCCTTTTTTGGAGGCTTGGCTGGCGTTGATTTTTTGCTGGTTTGCCGACACTGTTTTGGCTGCTGCTACTTGCTGGTCGGTGTAAGTTTTTTTGCGTGGGAAAAAATTTGCGTTGTAAATTTTACCTCCAAATCTATCCTCTACATTTGACCCTATTTGTGGTTTTAACAAGGGTTTTTCTGCCTCAAAATTTATTAATTGCATCATCTCTTTTTCGGAGATTTCGCCTTCGGCAAACAATTTTTCTGCAAATTGTTTCCTTACCTTTTCTCTTTCTGCATACGCCCATGTCACGTCTTGGGAGATGACTCTTGAGTACCTGTTCATCCAGTCATGCCCGCCATAACCTCCTCCCCAACTTTCGTGGATTTTGTATTTCATAGTCCAAACCACCTTATCGTAAAATTCGGTAAAGCTATTGGTAGTCAAATAATAATTTTCTATGGCTGTAGGAAGTTGCAAGGCAACGCCCAGCCCTCCACTTAATTTGCCTATACTTCTGCCTTGTCGCAACTGGGCTAATTGCGTTTGCATGAAGGCAATTTCGCCTTTTACCAATTTTTCAAATACCTCCGCCCTGCTCATCTCTTGCTCTTTATCAATTTTGGCATCTTCGGCAGAGTTCATGGCTCTGTCGTTCTCCACACTTTTGTTGTAAGCACCAATGGCACTTATGGTTAGACTTGCAATAGCTGTAACAGCCATTGTAATTGGCTCTCCTAAACCGCCATTTAATCCGTTTAATCCTGCCTGTCCTGCCTCGCTGATGGGGCGGGGGGCTGCGCCGTTTAACTCTTTGTAGTAAGCCTTTGCGATGCCCTGTTGCTCGTCATTGAAAGCATCTTTTACTACATCGATGATGTAGTCGCTGCCGTTTGTCGTAGGAACTGCAATGTAAACGTGCTGGTAGCCGACTGGCTCGCCATTGTCCCAAAGTCCGTAGTCGGTCATTTTGAGATAAAACGGAACTTGTAAATTTGTCAAAACACAACTAATAAAGGCTGTGTAGCAGTCGCAATCTCCTGTTCTACTGTACCATAACATTGCAGGTGTTTTCACTTGCTCAATGTCATCCTCGTCTAATTGGTACTGAATATGCTCGTATAAAAAATTGAATATGTTTTTGCAAGTCTGCTCTAAATTCCTTCCTTTGAGGATTTGGGCTATTTTTTCGGTCTGCCAACTGTAATTTTGGCTAATAAATTCAATGGTATCTAAGGTTTCAAAAACTGTAATGTTGTTATAGTCCAAAGTACGCCCAGCATAAGGCAAAGTCTTATGGTCGGGTTTGGGAAAGTACTTGTCGTACTCTTTTCCACTGCGTAGCTGTCTGCGGTTTTGGGCTTGCATTTTTTTTAAATTACGAATTACGGATTACGGATTACGAATTACGAATTACGGATTACGAATTACGAATTACGAATTACGAATTACGAATTACGAATTACGAATTACGAATTACGAATTACGAATTACGTTTTCTCGTAATTTGTAATTGAAAATTCGTAATTAAGAACTAAGAATTTTTATTTGCAAATGATGCTCTTGTTTGTGTTTCCACGCTAAATAATTTTCTCTTGCTTGTAAGGCTATTGCCTGTTGTCGTTTGTGGGGACACAAACAACGGCTTTTGCCGTTTGCTTTGCCCATCTTTCTTTCTACCACTACTTTACTTGCCACAACGGGCAAGCAAGCCTCCTGTTTTGGGTTGCGTTGGTGCAGGTGCATCGAGGCTGCGGTGCTTGCCCATCCTATGGTTGTGGCAGTGCCTAAAAGCACCAAGAAAAAAAAGAAAAAGTAAGCCAAAGTTTTTTTTAATTATGAATTAGAGGTTGTTACGATTTTTGTACCGTACCCTTTAGGGTGCAGGGTCAATTAAAAAAATTAAGTATTCAGCATTAAAAGTTGATTGGTTACACCGATTGCCTCCGTTCCCTGCAAGGTTGTAAACCTTGTGTGGTTGGGGTTTCGGTCAAAAGTTTTTGGATTTTTGCCTATGATAGTGCCTGATGACACTTCAAAGGGGACTAAACTGGTGTGGTCGTCTGCCAAAACCCCTATTAAAGTGGTGCTGTTGGTCATGACCAACGTATCTTTTTGGGCATCGCAAGCACAGCCCAAAGCCAACCCTGATGTTTTGGTGTTGGTGGTGGCGTTGCTTTTGCCGAATAAGCCTTTTAGAAAACTCAAGTGTTTGCTCAAATCAATGCTTACCTCATCTTTCAAAACGGTATCAAACAGACCTACACGTAAGTTGATAACGAGCAATAAATCGATGGCAAGTTTTTGACCTGTGAAAATGTTGGTAAGCAATCCAGCCCCCATGCCTACTACTTGTGAAGTGGCGATACGTAGTCGCATATCTCTAATTGTGGCGATACTACTCTTGGCAACTGTTATTTTTTCGGGCTTGGGGACAGAAAAACCAATTTGTTCTTGTTGTTCTGCTTTTTTGTAGATACGCAAAGCGGGGTAAGTAAAACTCAAACTGTTTTGCGAAGCATTGATGAAGTCAATATCAATAGACAGTTCCAAATTTTCAGCATCTATCTTATGGACACGCACAGCCGTATTGACCGAGAGGGCATCGGCAGCTTTTTTGAGGTTGTACGCATACAAACCACCTGCTAAAGCACCTGCGGTTACTAAACCGCCTACTATCCATAAAACTTGCTTGCTTGCCATAAAAAAATATGAAAATTTGCTTGCGTAAATAAAAAATGCTATTTTTGGGTGTTTGTAACCCAAACCTTGCAAGGTTTTAAAAACCTTGCAAGATTTAAGCTATAACACCTTCCCAAAAACCTACTGCAAAAAACAACGTATCAAAAAAAACAGCCTGTCGATAACTGTTCTTTTGTTGTGATACAAAATTAAGAAAAGGATTTTTGGCACTTTCCAATAAAGGCACAAAAGGGACTAAAAAGGACTATAAAGGCTCAAGAAATATGCAAAAACCTTAAAAAAACCTTATAAGGTCTTTAAGACCTTATAAGGTTTGGTGTATAAATTGCAAAAACTGTGAAATACAATGACAAAAACACAAACAAAAAGTACCCAACAAGAAGGTTTTAAAACTCGACAGGAAGTAGCTGCTGTTTACAAAACAACAACCAAGACTTTGCGTAATTGGCTCAAAAAGCAACCTCTCTACAAAGACTCAGTAGTGGAGTATGCAGACAAGGCTCGGACTATGTACTCCCCCGCCTGTATGAAACTGATAATGGATTGGCTCGATACGCCTGAATTAAGCCCCCCAACCCCCAAAGGGGGAGTTTTTACACCCCCTTCGGGGGCGGGGGGGCTTTCGGGGGCTGCGGAGGTGTGTGAGGTGTGTAAAAGGGTGGTGGGGTAAGGGAAAGTTGTTTTTTATACGTTGGCAATGGTGCTTGCACCTTGACAATCGTATAAAAAAACCCTAACCAAAAAGACTTTTAATAATTTCTAACAGCTCTTTTTTGGGTATGTCCTCTATGTCTGATTTATCGTAAATCATCAGCAAATTAATAACAGTACTGGTTGCATTTTCAGTAACCAAGTAAGTGATGACACGAAAACCACCACTTTTACCTTTGTTTTTGCTTTTGGTAGCTAATCTTATCTTAAAAATACCACTGCCTAAGTTTGTACCCATCTTTGGATTTTCGATAAGTAATTCTTCTAACTCTACTACTTCGGCTGGAAGTGTAGGATATTTTTTAACATACTTTTTGAGGTATTTTTCAAAAATAGGTGTATAATTAACTCTATTTGGCATCGAGTAGTTTTTTTAAAGGTTTTGTTTTCCCTTCTTTTACTTCTTGCAATGAAGTTTTGAGGTCGGCTATAAACTGCTCTTTTGTTATGGTAGTAAACTCCTCAACCTCAATCACTTCTACAAAAGGCAGGGTTTTGATATACTCGGCAAAGGCTTTTGCTTGTTGTGTGTTCTCTTTTACTTTTAAATAGAGCATATTATTTCAGTTTTGTTAGTCAAAATTATATAAAAGATAGGAAATTAACAAGTCATAAGCCTATTAATTTTTGCCTGTAATCCGCTTGAAATACCCTTGAAATACCCTTGAATTACCCTTGAATTACCCTTAAAATACCCTTGAAACACCCTTGAAATAGGGTTGAAATAGGGTTGAAAAGGGCTTTTTTGCTTGTTTTTTGGGTAAAAAACAAGCAAAAAAGGGTTGAAAAAAGGTTATTTAAGCTGTTCTTTGAAAGTAGTCAGAGAAATAATTTTAATTTTGCCTATTTCTTGCAAAGCCAATAAGATTTTATCACCTGTAACAAGGTGTGTGGCTGGACTTTGCAAAGCTAAATCAAAGAGAAAATTATCTTTGCTATCAGGACTTTCTGTATAAATGGCTTTGGTTTTGATAATTGTTACTAATTCTTTGTGAAAATTAATGTATTCTTGCAAAGGCAAAGTGAGATATTTGCTAAATTTTTTCCTTTGCAAGACCACAGTGAGTTCCTCTATCAGTTCGGCAGAGGAGAAAATAACGCAATCTTGTTCATAAACCAACCGAACAAGGTCTTCGAACTTGCCTTTGAGAAAGTAAGTTATCCAAATATTGGTATCAAAAACTATGTTTTTCATGGCTTCTTGGTTCTTACTTTGCGAATTTCCTCTACTATATCCTGCATTTTAATTGGATTTGGCAATACGGAAACTTTTAATTGTTGTGCTTTTCGCAACAATAATTGTTTTTTGAGTGCCTCTAAAAGAGCCTCTTGCTCCGAATCAGTCAATAAACCAACTAACTGATTGAGTTCTTGCATTTTTTCTTTTGCTAACATTTTTCTATTCTTTAAGTTGTTACCAATTCAACCTATCTAATTAAGTTGTTACCAATTCAACCTATCTAACCTCAAAAAGTGGCTAAAAGTTACGAAGTAAGTAATTTTTGTTGTGAATAATAATTTTACCTCACTCCATTTTTGCCTTGCCGTAAAAAGGCGGTGAGGTAAGGGTTGTTTTTGTAGTAGCCCAATACTTCTATAAGGCTCTTTTTTCGTTGTTAGTCATTTTGCACAGGCTAAAGCCTATGCTACATTTTTCAGCTTGCAAAGAGGCAAAGCTGCGTTGTTCTGCTTTGTTCATGGATTTGTTGGGTTACAATTTTACGGATAAGTTGCTCGCCAATATACTTTGTGTATTGAGGAGGTATGGCGTTGTTTATCTCCTCGTGTATTTTCTTTTTTGTGCCTATGTGCAACCAATCTATGCTCATGGCAATTAGCTTGTTTTCGTGCATAGTCAAATGTTGGTATTCTTTTAACTTATTTTTGTACTTTACTTGACGTTTTTGATAGCTTGTACCTGCTACAATTACAAAATCTCCGCTATCTACTTTGAAGGGATTTTTTGTTTTGCGTAAACTTTTCACAAAAACCTTTTCCTCACCTCTGCCGATTTCAAAATATCTCGGTCTAATCAAAGGCAAGCCGAAATAGTAGCCGTACAATTCCAAATCATTTTTAAGATGCCCGAAGTTTACGGCTTGCTTTACGTTTTCTATGACGTAAATTTTATTGGTAGCTTGCAAGGCTGCTTTTATCGTGGGCAGCATCGTAAGGGTGTGTGCTTCCTCTTTTTTGGTTTTTTTGCCCGCTATGCTGTATTTTTGGCAAGGGGGGCTGGCGTGTATGACATCAAAACCTGACAAAAAAGCCTTGTCTTTCAAAACTTCCATCACATCTGCCTGTATGAAGGTGTGCCTGTAATTGGGCTGGGGCTGCAAGTCCACGCCTGTTACGGCAAAACCTGCCTGTGCATAGCCTTCGCTGCCACCCCCGCAACCGCAGCATAAGTCGAGTAGTGTTGGCATATTAGGGCTTGTTTTTGAGTTCTTGCAAGGCAGCTTTGATAGTTGCCAATTCGTCTGCAATATATTGGCTGTTGGTGGCTTCGGCTTTTTCTAATCTTGCTTGCAAGTCCTTTACTTTGCCTTCTGAAGCAGCCAATTTTTCTTGTGTTTGGGCTTGAGCCAGCGACAAGTCGTGTTTTTCCTTTTCGTGCTTGGCAACAACTTCATACTGTTTTTGCAATTCGGCTTTTAGTAGCTGCTCTTTTGCCTGATAATCAAAAATAAGTTTGCTACTTTCCTCGTCTTTATGCTCATACCTGCCTATTAAATCTTTGGTATCGGCTAACTCCGCTACTGTTTTTCTCAGTTCCTCGTTCAAATCTGTTAGTTGGTCGGTAGTTGCTGCTATATTTTCAGCCAATTGATTTTGCAAACTCAATATTTCTGCCTCTTTGCTTGCCGACTCCTCTTCGAGCCTATGCAAATTGGTCTGCATTCGTTGTATCATATTTGCAAACTGCTCTGCGGTGTAGCCTATATCTACTACCTGTACTTCGCCTTGTTCATTGGCTATTTCCACTTTGCTCAACGCTGCCACTTGGTCGGGGCTGTTTTGTAATTTGTCTGCCATCTGTATTTCGGCTTCGGTTTTCAGCAAAAAGTAGTTGATAGGGTGGTTTTTTTTGTCTGCATAGCCTTCAAAATTAAATTGCTGCAATTCTTTGTTTTTTACTTTGCGACTGATACCAGCCTCCGACCAGCCGATGTTGCCGAGTTTTTGGTGTATAGTTGCCAATATGTTGGCTGTTACATACACTTGGTTGTGTTTTTTGATGATTTGCATTTGAGTTTTGAATTTTAAATTTTGAAATTGAAAGTGAAAATAATAATAAAAGCGAAAGTGAAAGTGAAAATGAAAGTGAAATTGAAAGTGAAATTGAAATTGAAAATTATTTTTACAGTCGTTTATAAGTTTCCAAAATGACCCACTCCACTTCAAAGGTTTCTTGTAAAAAGACGTGCAAATTTTCGTAAAATTTGCTCTGTTCTATCTTGTCTTTACCTTGTTGGCTGGTGCAATGGAGATACAAAATATTGCCTTCTATTTTGTTGAATATCAAGTAATTACGCAAATCGACAGCGTAGTTTTCACTAAATTTTGCTATCCTTTTTATGGCTGCGTGCAACTTCTCTTTGTCTGTTGGGGGTGCTTGTTCTTGCACTTTTGGGGGCTGCGGTATGGCAGTCAAATTACCGATACTGTTGGTTGTGCCTGTCCGTTTGTCGCTGCTTGCGAACAAGGGCGTTGGTTGTTTGATTTGTTCGGGCTGCGGTGGTGTTTTGGGCTGGGCTTGCACTTGTGGTGCATTGACAGTGTATTGCAAATTGCAATTTGCACCAAAAACATTGCGGAGTAGTTTCTCAAAGTCTGCAAACAAGGCGTGGTTTTCTATGACCTCGACAAAAATTATGTTGCTAAGCCTTGCGGTAAGCATCTGTTTGCCGTTTATGATTTCGTGTTTGTGGAAAACAAAGCCACACGCCAATAAGAAGGTGTGGAAGTCGGGAGTCAAGGACTCCATCTGTGCCATGAGGGAGGCAAAGAGATGTTGGGGCGGGGTTTGCGGTTGTAATTGCTGTTTTGGTAATTGGTGTGTGTGCGTATCCTGATTGTCCTCTGTATCAATAGAATAAACCACTTTGGTACTGTTGCCACCACCACCATAATACGCCCACAAAGGTTTTCGCAAATACCAATACGTTTCTTGTAAGTATTTTGAGTTCATGATTTCGTAAGTATGGAGATACAAACGAGCAATAATAGGTTCTTCGCCACTAATATTGGTACGGTCTACCATTTTTACAAGGTCAATAAAAGCTACATCACTCCGTTTGAGATACTTTGCATACAAATTGGTTAGTGCTTTGGTAAGTAGTTCACTTATGCGTGAGTTTCTTAGTTGTGGCAAGTCTGCTGCTTGTTTTTTGGTAAAAGGTTGGCTTTTGTCTTTGATTTTCAATAAAGTATGGTCATCGGGCAGAGAACGTGAAAAACCTCGCATACCAAATTTTCCGTACTTTTCTATGAGTTCCGCAGAGTCTTTTACTTTTTTGTGGAAGTAAATAATATGTCCCCACAAGGCTGTTTGAGGGTCATAGTACCCTATTGTTTGCGAATGACGATTTTGGGCTTTTTCCATATTTTCGTTTGTTTTCGGTGCTTTTTATTGACACTATTGACACTTTAAAGACACGATTAGACACTTTTTACTCAATAGACACAGACACTATAAATGCCTATTAACTGGGCAGACAGTAGACTGAAAATTGTCTAAAATCAAAAAACATAGGCAAAGTTCTCCACCCCCGAAAAAATTTAGGCTTTTTTTCAGGTTGGGTACTTATTCGGGCTTTTGTTTTGGAGGTTTCGCCATGTCCTAAGTAGGGAACTTCGGCAAAACAAAAGGTATGGTTTTAGTGAACAATTAGTAAGTTATTAGTTAGTAAGTTAAGGCATTGATTGACAATGATTTAACTTACTTATTTACTCACTTATGCTTTTACTCTAAAATAATATTCTTTAACAAATTCTCTAACTTCTTCAACAGTTACCCCCTCCACAAGACTCATTATCTCCTGTACAATCTCTTCAAGCGTTGCTGCTGTTTTCATTGTTTACAATTTCTTGATACTCTTTTTGGCACTCATTTACAATAGCCTCATAATTTTTTTTGGCTTGTGCTATTTGCCGATGGGTAGTTTTCAATTTTTTTCTTAATCTAATGTATGCAGATGCAGCTATTTTTGTAAACTGATACTTGTCGGTACTAAACCAAACATCGCTAATCTTGCCGAAACAAAAAGGTACAAAGTCCTTGAATTGTAGGCGAGCATAAAAAGTATCATCTGCCATCGAGTGGCTGGCTTGCCTGTAAATACCAATACCAATAACCTTGCTACCCTCACTTACTCGATAGCACTTTCCTTTATCTAATTTTGGCTGCTGTGCCACCAAAGCACTATATTTTTCCATTTGTGCTTTTATTTGTTCGGCTACTCCTTTAAAAATGTTCATAACCTATTATTTTTTTGCAGGACTTGTGCAGCCCTGCAAAAGGTGGAAAATTGGTTTTAGTCTTGTACTGGTTCAGGCTCCGTTGTTGCTTTATTACCTTCAAGTTCAAAAGCATTGCAAAGTTCTGCTGCTAAGTCGTCAAACAGCATTTTCATGTCATGCCCTTTTTTTTCAACTTTTGCCACACACTTTAAGAAGTGCAAGGCACTTGCTTTGGTGTTATCATCTACCATTAAAGCAAAGGTCATTAAGCCTTGTGGCTGCGGATTGGGTTGCGAGTTTTCTTGCGTTGGTGCTTGTGCTTGACCTCGTGCAGCTATTGCCCCTGCCAATGCTGAAAAAAGTTCAGGTGGCATACCTTTGGCTGTTTCCAAAAAACTTTTGGTAAGATAATCCACAAAGTCTTTTGCTCCTGCGTTGCCATCAGCTTGGTGGTTAAACGTCAGATTTACGTTTTGAATTGAGAACATAATTTTTACTTGGTTTTAAATGTGAAAAATTAATTTTGAATGTTTAGTGTTGAATTTTGAATTAAAAATTCAACACTAAAAATTACGACATACGAACTTGTGTTTTCGTAGGTTTCTTGGTTGTCGTCTTGGCTTTAGCTTTCTTTGCCTCTGCTGCTGCCTTGCGTTTGTCTGCCTGTTCTTGCGTGTATTTCTCGCCATCGGCTATGATTTGCGGTATAGCCTCCTCTATTTTATCTCGCAAGTTGGTTAGCTTCTCTACAAACAAAGGATAGTCCTCAAAATTGTCGTGCAGCCGAATAGAACCATGACAATCGTAAACAATGCACTGTAAATCTCCTTTTTTCAACGAAATACGCACCGCTGCCCTTGTCATGTTGCCCACAGGAGAAATAAAATCTCTGGCGTAGTCTTTGTCTGGTGTCATAAGTTTTTTTTGATTAAAAATAAAATATCATTCCTTAACTCTTTGCTATACTTTTGAGCCATAGCACGTAGTTTTTTGCTGCCTTGTATGCTTTTTTGGCAGAGGTCGGCTGCAATGGTGCTTTCTTGGTGAACTTTCTTGATAAACTCAAATACATGGTTCTTCGAAGCCTTATCTGGAAAAGAACTTTCGTTAAAGTTTTTTAAAGCTCGCCATGCTGCTCGTCTTTTCCAAAAATGATACAGCCTTAGCACTCGCAACAACCGAACAGGAAACAGAAACACCAAGCCCCACAAAGAAAGAATAGCAAGCAACGTAAACAACAAGTAGCCTAATCTTGCTACCTTAATCCCACGTACCACCGAAAACCTATGGCGGACTATCAAATACAAACTGCGTGTTGGTTTCATAACTTAGTTTTAATTTTTGTTACTTTGCAGCAATAGCAGCATATCAAATCCTTTGGGCGTAAATTTCACTTTGTAACCCTTGCCTTTTCCTTCGCAAACCACCACCAACAAATTTCCCAATAGATAATCTTCGATGTTGGCTATTTTTGAAAATATTTTTTGGTCTATGGCAACAAAATTTTCTGTGTAAGTCTGTACTTTGTTCAACACTTTTTTGTGCTGCACCTTGTACTGTTCATGCACCAGACGTAATTGAGATAAAATAGTGATTTCGTCTAAATCATCTTCCCATTCGTCATCATCCTCTTCGTCTTCCCATTTGTCCCAGTCGTCATCATCTAATTCGTCTTGCTCGTCCCAGTCGTCATCGTCAGCTATGCGGACTGCTAAAATTTCTATCTTGTTCATGGTTCAAAAAGGTTTAAAGGTTTGGTTTTCACTTCTTTTTTAGGCTTAGGTTTTACTTCCACTGCCTTCGTTGTGTGATTACTTTTAGCTTTTTTGCAGTCGCAAAAACCTACTGCAAAAACTACTTCGGATTGCGTTAGGGGATTATCTCCCTCCAAAAGATTGTTACATTTTTTGCAAAAAAATGAAGGATGTTTTTCCCTAATTTTTTCTATTTTTTCTGTAACAGTCAAAACAGTTTTGCAGATACAATGAGCATAATGGTCGTGAATGATTGCCAATTTCTCCGAAATGGTTTTATTTTTTAGCATTTCAACAAATTTCAAATGTTCCTTTTCGTGTATCATGCCCTAAAAAATTTAAAGACTGTTCGTATATGCTCCTCATATTTAAAAACTTGATAGCCTTCCAAATACTCGCAAACTCGTTTTTTAACTTCTTCTTTGGTATATTTTCCAATTTCGTCTTTGCCAATGATGTCATTGATTAGAATAGGAAAACCACAATCAAAAATTTCGTCTTCGTTTTCTGCCGACCAATCGGGAAAACCCTGCATAATTACTGGTTGATACTCCCACAAGATTTCAAATGCTTGTTCTCGTGTCAATGGTTCTCTGTCGTCATAAACAACCATTGTCGGACTGTAATAACCTCTCGTCATAATTCAAAAAGGTTTAAAGGTTTAATTTTCAATGTTTTAGGCTGCTGCTTGGGCGGATAGTTTGCCCTGATAGCTGCCAATTCTTGCTTGTCAGTAAAATAATAGAACCGATGCCCTCCCCAATATTCAAGCAGAATATTGAGCAGATTAACTGCAACATCAGACTTAAACCAATCTTTGTTTGGTATTCGCACCAAATATTTACCTGTTTGGACACATATAAAATTACCACCTCCACCATGCAAATACAACCTACTGCTGCTGCCCACACCCACCAACACTGCCAAAGGCAATTCCGCTAACTTGGGCTGCGGTGGGCGACAGGTGCAATTCCCAAAATTTTCTTTTCCTATGTAGTGTTGCAAAACGGGCGAAATAACTTCTTCCATTTTGGCTGCTTGCAAGCCCCCACAAACTTGGCAACAGTACTCTCGTATCATATCTGCCCTCCGTTCCTCTCGGCTGCGAACAAAGTGTTTCAGGCTGGCAATGCCCGATGTGGTTTTGCTTTGCCGTCCTCCAAAATCTACAAATCCATTGTCTTTTTCCTGAACGTAGTCCCTAATCATTGCTCACCTCCTGTTTTTTGTGCGTGTTCTTGCTGTTTTTCAATTCCATCCCACACAGCCAACCTATGGTTTTGGTGATGCAACCAAAATTCTTTTATAAATTTGCCACCTCTACTCTCCATTGTTTGTCCGTTGCTGTTGATAATATTTTTGTCTAATTTTTTACAATTCCACTTAGCTGGGTCTTCATAGCCCGACTTACTAAAATCTGCAAGCAAACCAATCAGTTGTGAATACTGTTGAAAATACGACTTGGCATTTAACTTTGAATAACCTACATTCTCTATGTGTATAATGTGTACCTTGCGTTGGTGCAACTCATCATAACTATTTGCGACACTTGCGACATTTGCGACACTTGCGACATTTGCGACAGAACTTGCGACATCTGCAACTTGTTGATAATCAACACCATTATTATTTTGTGCTGCCCCTTCTGTTAGGGTAGGGGAGGGCTTGTAGAAAATCAAAATAGTAAGGAAAGATAGAAACACTATCAAGCCATAGACCCACAGACTCAGGGCTTTGGCATTGGCTACGGTTTCGGTTTGCAGCAAGGCATTTGCCTGTTCTACCTTTGCCACGTCTGCATAATACCTGTTCTCTATTTTCTCTATTCTCTCCTGCCAAAAGTCTGCCTGTTCAAGTTTCGCATTTATCAAGGTTGCTTTTTGTTTAGCTGCCTCGTTTGACAAATCTCTGTAGGCAACATTCCAAATATTTTGCCTTAAAACACTTTCATACTCATCGAGTTTAGCTTGCTCCTTCGCAATCATTTTGGTATAATATTGCTGGTTGCTCGCCAAACTATCTTTTGCAGCTTGCAACTCTTTGTTATCGGGTAGCTTTTGATACACTATGTTTTCTTTCACTATATCGGTATATCCGTTGTGACTACCATACAAGGCTATCGTTGTCCAAAAACCCAAAGACAAAGTAAAACCTACAAACTGCCTTACATACTGGCTAAATGTGGCTTGGCGGTTGCTACTGTATGCAATGAATAGCTTAACCAGTGCTGCAAACGACAATTTGAAACCCCAAACGACGGCAACACAAGCTACTATGGCATAAAACTGTTCGTAACCTTCGCTAAAAGGCAACAAATTGGTAACTTCTTTTTCGAAAAAAGCATAGTCGAACCTGATAATGATAGTCGTTGCGACCAGCACCAACAGCGTAAACAAATACCGCAGTGCTGTGCTGTCTTCCAGTTTATAAAAGAAATCCCAAATGGGTTTTATATTTTCTTTCCAAAAAAGTGTCGCACTTGTTTGGAAGTTTGCATTTTGTTGTGTAGCTTGCGTCTGCATATTACAAAATTCGTTTAGAGTTTTAGCCCACAATTTACTGATTGTGGGTTTTTTGTTTAACTTCGGCAGTGGCTTTTTTGCCCTGCCGATAGTTTTTTTTGCGTGCTTTTTGCCCTTGCGTTGCACGCAAGGCTATTGGTGTTCAACCTGTTCGAGGTTGGTTGTGGTTTCAACATCCGCATCGAGCCACTCCTCAAAAGCATTTTTCACGTCTTGGTATTGCGATAATAACTCTTGTACGGCATTTTCCAGTTCAGGCAAATAGTCTAAGATATTTTCATCTGGAACTATATTTACCGTTTCAGTGTACTCAAAGAGGTCGTAGTAGTTCCGATTTGCCAGTTTAGCTATTTCTTTCAAATCTTTTTCTTTTGCTACTATCTTCATCTCTTTAAAAAGTTCAAGATTATGTTCCTGCATATTCAATTTTACATACAGAACAGTAGAATCTTTATCTGAAGAAACGGACACCGACAACGTGGGTACTTTGGTTTTTTGCCTCAATAGTCTTTCTACGTCTTTGCAGAAAAGCATGAGGTTTGGTGCTTGGTTTTGCATAACTGTAAAGGTTAAAGGTGTTGCAATCCGTTCAACTATTGGCAGGGCAAAAAGCCACTGCCAAAGTTTCACTATTTTTCTTTCTCCGTTCAACTATTGGCAGGGCAAAAAAGCCACTGCCAAAGTTTCACTGCTTCAAAGTTTCACTATTTCAAAGTTTCACTATTGGTTTATTTTTTCTCAAATGCTCGGATAAGGTCGTGGACTATGTGCAGCAAAAACAAGTATCTTTCTTGTTGGCTGCGGTCTAAATCCACAAAGTTTTGAAGGCTGAGGCTGTAAAACTCTGCCAAAAAATGGGCAGGGCTTACAAAAATAGTAGCTAAATAGCCTTGCATAGTGGCTAATTTGCGAAGCTGCAACTGACTAAACGAATGACGTTTGGCACTATGTTGGCTGCTTTTAATTTTCGGTGGAACTATTGGAGGTGTAGCTTGCGTCATAACCATAAAACATAAAATTGCCTTAGATGGAGAATGTCGCTAAACAATAATATCAAGTGTGTAGTTAGCACAAATTATACTACTCTCCAAATAAGGCAAATGTCTTAGGATATGGGTGTAATATAAAATGTGCAGTACACTATTTACATAGGTATTGGCACTTGAATTATTACTGTTTAGCATTGCAAACTTGCAAACCTTTTTTTAGTTTTCCAAATAGTTTTGCCTTTTTTTTCAAAACTTTTTTTCTTATCTCAAAGAACTTTTATTTTTTTAGTGGAACCTCGGCAGTGGTCGATAGACCCTGCCGATGGTTTCGTGCCTTCCGTTCAACTATTGGCAGGGCAAAAAATCGGAGTGCCGACCAACCACTGCCAAAGTTTCACTGCTATAAATCTTTTACTGAAGTTCGGGTGTACCGCACTTCTTTTTTGTGAACTTTGGAGAACAACTCCGCCTTGCGGTCTATGCGGATGAGTACATACACCGAGTCGCACCCTGCATTGGCGAGCCACCGCAACCGAAAACCCGACTTGGCATGATACAAATTGAACTGCTTGACGGCTGGCACGCAACTGGTAGCAAGTGCTACTAAAATTGCGAATAAGAATATTTTTATGCGTTGCATAATTACAAATTTGAGTTTGGTTGAAAATTTTACTAAAATTTTTGTAGCATCGTAGGATTTTTACCTACAGTCATTTAGAGTTCAAACCACGTTAGTTATTCATTGAACTATTACATTTTTTTGGTCTGCAAACTGTTCTCGGTGCAGCTTTACTGGTTGTTCCTGCCAGTCGAATAATGCACTTTTCTTACGTGCCATTTGCTACAAAAATTTACGTTCAACGATTGCTTCCGTTCAACTATTGGCAGGGTCTGAAAAAGACCACTGCCAAAGTTTCACTATTTTTCTTTCTCCGTTCAACTATTGGCAGGGCAAAAGAGCCACTGCCAAAGTTTCACTACTGTTGCACTCGAAAATTGTCTTTATTTTTTGCAGTTTGGTTTTGATTCAATACCTTTGTTTTGCTAAAAAAATACAAACCAAAACCGAAACTGCAATGCTTCAAGAACCTACCTTTGATGAACTAAGGCAAGTTACACTGCCTACTTTGCTGCAATTTATTCAGGAAATTCACCCCAGTTTGCACGAGGAGTATCTACGCTTGTTTTACTGGTTGCAAAGACTTCACAAATACCATAATTATGAAGTGAAAGAATACGACCTTTTTTATGCTCAATTTATGGTTACACACATTCATAGCATTTTTATTGACTATCAAAATGGAAACCAAGCTGCTGCTGCCGAAATAAACCGAATAAAGCATAATTTAGATAGCTTTAAATCACGTATGCGACCTATGCGTGGGGTCATACTAACCTAACGGCTTTCTAAACCCTGTTTGCTCGTTGTTCTTTGCTGCCAAAAAATCTTTCTTTTCTTGCAACAAAAAAGCCCTGTTTTCTAACTGAAATAGCAAAATAGCCAAACTCTTAAAATCTGGTATCGATGCAGTAATGCTGCCATCGGCTGCTACTTTTACTGTGAACTCAAACGGCTGGTAGCAATCTACCGAGTCTATTAATTCTCCTATGGGCGACATAAACAAATAACTTGGTTTTAAAATTGTCCGTTCAACTATTGGCAGGGCAAAAGAGCCACTGCCAAAGTTTCACTATTTTCTCCGTTCAACTATTGGCAGGGCAAAAAATCGGAGTGCCGACCAACCACTGCCAAAGTTTCACTTACCTTTTCGTTTGCTGCGAAGTTTAGCTTTTCGCCTACAATGCAGTCGATTGACTTTCTTGTTTTTGCTTGTGTTCCTAAAATTTTTAGGATAACAAGGGCTGAATTTTTTGAACTCATCACCCATATAAGAAGCTAATGGCAGTTCAAACAAAAATGGTACTTGTACTGGTAATTGTCCCATGTTTTCAGTATATTTTTTGTATATGAATTCATAATTAGTACCATCTGATGCTACGTAAACTGTCGGAAAAGGCACATTATAATTTGTGGGGTATTCGCCTGATTCTGTCATCATCTTAGTTTAATCCGTTCAACTATTGGCAGGGCAAAAGAGCCACTGCCAAAGTTTCACTATCTATTTTGCTCACCTGTTTTGGGTGGCGGTTGCGTTTTCTCTCTGTTGGTGTGCTTAGTCCCTTTGCCATGCTGTGGGGCTTGGGTTTGGGAGTCGGCTTGCCATGTGGCGGTAAGTTGCTCGTATTGGAGGCAACCGTTTTGCCGAAGTTGCTCGAACCAATGGGCAAAAGCTGTTTGTTTGCTTGCCTGTTGGCTGCTGCTTGCTGCCACTTCCGAACATTCGTTGTGGTAGAGGTTGTAAGCAAATTTGTTGAAACCGTCTAAGTAAACAGTTTCAACAACCTCATCATCGGTGGCGGCGGTGGTGGTAAATTGTTTTTTCCAAACCTGCTCGCCTATGACGATATAAAGTATAAAAGCATTGATAGTGTGCATAATTACAAATGGTTTTGAATTTTGAATTTTGAATGTTGAACTGAAATAAACAGCCTTTCCTTAGAAAGTAAGGTTGAGTGATTCATTCACGTCGAGCATTGTCATCAACCCCACAAAACCCGACTTACAAAGTTTCACTATTTCCCTCTATAATTCGAAAACTTTGGTTTCATCGAGATAGATAATTACCTTTTTATCTTGGTATTTTAACTCAATCAAATAGTCGATAATAAATTCTTTCAAAGTCTGTCCAAGTTTTTGCTGATAGTAACCTTGTTGCTCATTCTCTTTCATCTTGGTTGCTACTATCCTCTCATTTTTTTCCATTGTTCTTTTTTGTTTCGTTCATATTTTGGTAGATTGGCATTGCTTGCAATGCTGTATTGTCTATGATACGCCACCAGTCATGTCCAAATCGTTGCAAAATTGTATGTTCGGGCAACGAATTGAGCAAGTCCACTAACTCTATGTTTTCCAAAAGATGATGGTTTTCTATCTTTTTTATAATTTCTATTGACATAAGAATTTGGTTTTGGGTTTTCAAACTTTTTCAACTATTGGCAGGGCAAAAGAGCCACTGCCAAAGTTTCACTATTTTACTCCGTTCAACTATTGGCAGGGCAAAAGAGCCACTGCCAAAGTTTCACTACTTCCAATACAATTTGATATACTGCCCTCATCTTGCCAAAACACCTTCATCGGCTTCTATTTCTATTAACTTGCCTTTACTCAATTCAATCAGATAATCAACTATAAACTCTTTTAGTGTGTGTTGTAAATTCTCTTGTTTTAAAAGATGTTGTGGTTGATTGTCATTTGTCTTTTTTGCTACTACTTCACCAAAAGTAGTAGTATCTAAATGGGTGTTTTCAAAGAGAAACCAGTCCCCTTTTTTCTCCAAAACAATACCATCAGGCAAAGCCTGCATCAAGTCCTCCAAACCTATTTTGTTTAGATTTTTGGGATTATATATTCTTATTTTTACTTCTATTGACATAAAATAATTTTGGGTTTTCAAACTTTTTCAACTATTGGCAGGGTCTATAGCCCACTGCCAAAGTTTCACTACACACTTTACTTTGCTCCTTCTAATTTTGCTTCCTTTTCAGGCTCTAATTGTTTTTCTAATTCTTTGTCGTAATACAACCACTTTGCTTTGAGTTTTAGCTGGTTTACAAACTGCTCGCAACCCTGAAACTGTTCGTGTATTACATATAGTATCTCTATTTCGGTTTGTGTGATTTTGAATAAAGTTGCATTGCTTTGGGCATCGAAAACCGAAAACTTTAATTTGATTATCTTTTCATAGACTTGTTCTAATATATAAATACTGGTTTGCTGCAAATAGTTGTTGTTTAGCACTGGTACTGGCACATAGCTTTTGTTTTTTGAGGTCTGCACGGCGTCATATTCCCTAAAAATTCGTTCTAAGGCTGTTCTAAATAACTCGTGTTCTACTTGCGTTAAACAGAGTTCTTTGGTGTCTTGATTGAGTGCTTTCATATATTCATTTGCGTTTTGCGTTTTAAGTCCTCCGTTCAACTATTGGCAGGGCAAAAGAGCCACTGCCAAAGTTTCACTACTGTTATATTGTCTAAACTACCTTCGGAAAAATCCCTTGCTCGTTGTTCTTTGCTGCCAAAAAATCTTTCTTTTCTTTCAACAAAAAAGCCCTGTTTTCTAACTGAAATAGCAAAATAGCTAAACTCTTAAAATCTGGTATCGATGCAGTGATGCTGCCATCGGCTGCTACTTTTACTGTGAACTCAAACGGTTGGTAGCAATGTACCGAGTCTATTAATTCTCCTATGGGTGACATAAACAAAGAACTTGGTTTTAAAATTTGTCCGTTCAACTATTGTCAAGGTCTTGCGACCACTGCCAAAGTTTCACTACTGTTAAACAAAGTCATTTCTAATGACTCCTTTTGTATGTTTGGTAAGGCGTATTAAAGCCTTCTCATTCACAAGTTTTACGCCCTCGATAAATTCTAATGCCTCTTGTTCGGTGTCGAAAAAATGACTATCCAATCTAAAAGCAGCTTTTTGTTTTCTTTTCTTGGACAAGCCAAATTCAAAACTTATATGTGCCATTACTTCATAAGTTACTGGCTTTATCTGTTTTACCATTCGACCACTTTCTTGGTCAGTAGCTATTTCTAAGATGTTAGCTAAGGTAGCCTCTTGCTTGGTAGCAAGTTTTTCAAAATTTTCAAAACTCGAAATAAGTTGCTTTTTTAGCAACAAATCTGTTGCACGGTACTCTTTTTTATTATGTTTCATTGATACTTGGTTTTAATTGCCTGAAAACCCGCACCCTGAAGGGTACGTTACATTCGAAACCCGCACCCTGAAGGGTACGTTACAATTCTTTAAAATACGGCAAGTATAGTACACTTACCGTAAGTCTGTTGGTGTTTTTTTCAAATTAAACACAGTAAGCTATCTTAGGACTGCTTGTCCTTTAATTCGTCTAAGATTTCACAAAATATCAATAGCATCTTTGCTCTCCATTGATGGTCATTGTCATTGTCATTGTCATGCAGCCTTATCATATTCATTGCCAAATTTACACCTGCCTGAAAACCTGCTTGGTGTGCTGCGTTGGTGTGCTTGATAAGTTGCACATAATTTTGCAACGTCATTGGTACTGGTGTGATGTTTACGGTTTTCATTTGTCCCTTTGTTTTAGCGTATAGGTTAAGTGCATACACAATAATAGGTAACGCACCTGCACAAATTAAAGAAGTTACTGGTACTGGCTGCATAGTGCTTTTTGCGTTTTAAGTCCTCCGTTCAACGATTGTCAAGGTGCGAAAAGCACCATTGCCAACGTTTCACTACTGTTACACTTTTTTAAAATACGGCAAGCCTAAAAAACCTGCCGTAAGTCTGTTTTTAAAATAAAAACCTTTTTGCTATGAAAAAAGCATCTTTTGCACAGGATAACCTATGCTACATTCGTTCAGGAGTGGCTACCTGCTTTGATTTTTTAGTTTCCTTATCTGGTCGAGTTTTTCCTTTTTCCTTCTCTCCAATAATTCGGTGTCTTGCCCTGCTTTTCTTGCCCTTTTTATTTGCGTGTCCAGCGTATTGACTTCGTTGTCGAGGTCAAAAATGGTAGCCTTAGTTGCTAAGGGCAAAAGTTTTAGCTTCGAATCTTGCTGTTTCATCGGTTTCGAAAGTTAGGTTTTGAATATCCAAATCGGGCAGCGTATCTGCTAATAATTGTTTGACTGACAAACCAAAGTACGTGGCAAAAACATAAATATCTTTGGAATCAAGCACTGTTTCGCCTCGCATAATGCTCATAAAACGACTCCCCCCTACTGCACTCTTTTTGTCTGTATGCTGCAAATAGAGTTTCTTTAAATCTCGTCTTGGCTCATCTCCTATGACATTATAGCATTTTCGCAAAGTGGCATTTAGATTAGGTTTTTGCATAGTTATTCCCTATTAATTTTGTTACCCAAACATTTGCTTTTGCTACTATTTAGTAGTAATTTTGTAATACTTAGTAGCTTTTACTGTTACAAAGATAGTAAAAATAAGTTTACATTTGCAAACTTTTGTGAAATTATTTTTCACAAAATTCTACATTTTTTTTAATTACCTGATTATCAACTGTTTAAAACTTTTAAAATATGACTTTAAACCAAAAAGTTAAAGCAAAATTAAAAACTATGGGTGTAACCTATAATGATTTTTGCACAGCAATAGGAATGTCCCGCACTGGTGTCGACAAAATGCTTGATAATCATTCAATAAAGTCGGATGTTTTGGAAAAAATGTGCAACTTTTTGAATGTTCCTACAACTTTTTTCGTCAATATTATTGAAATTAATAAACAAAATGAAACTAAAAATGACGAAAATATAACTTCAAAACTTTTAGAAATCATTGAGGAGTTGCGAAATGACAAAAAATTTCTACAAGAGGAGTTAAAAAGTAAAAAAGATGACTTAGATTTTTTCAAACGAATCGTTAGTCAAAAGTTGGGCTTAACGGACAAGGAGTTAGCAAAGTTACGGACTAATGAGCAAGGGTTTTCGGTTGTATGCGGTGAGAGGGTGTGTGATGGAGGTGGTGGTAATAGTTACTGCATAGGGCTGGAAGTTCGTTAGTCAAAAATCCACCTGTTGTGGGTGGTGTTTCCCAAAAAAATAAGCTAACAGCATAATTTGGTTGTTTTTTTGCATAATTTTCAAATTGTGCTGTTAGTGGTTGTAAGTGATTGGTAATGAGGGGGTTGGAAAAATGCAAATTATCTGTTAGTTCTTTGTGTTTTTTATCGTAAATTTGCAAAAAAATATCTATTAATGAATTTATTATCAGTTGATTCGGTTTCCAAAGCCTTTACCGAAAAAGTATTATTCGAAAACCTAACTTTGGGTATTAGTCAAGGCGACAAGGCTGCTATTGTTGGTATCAACGGCTGCGGAAAAAGTACCTTGCTCAAAATGATTGGTGGCGAAATAGCCCCCGATTCGGGCAATGTTTCCATTCGCAAAGGCACAAGCATTGGTTATTTGAGCCAACAGCCCAACTTGTCGGAAGACTTGACGGTGTGGCAAGCTATGTTTGAAACCGAAAACCCTGTATTATTGGCTATTCAACGCTATGAAAAAGCCTTGCTGCACGACCAAGCCGACGAGGTAGCCGAAGCTGCTGCCCAAATGGAACAGTTGGGGGCATGGGAAACGGAAAGCAAAATACACCAAACTTTGGGCAAATTAGGCATACAAGACACCGAAAAACTGATACGCCACCTTTCAGGTGGGCAACGCAAAAGGGTTGCCTTAGCCAAATTGCTGTTGAGCAAAGCCGACCTCATTGTGCTTGACGAACCAACCAACCATTTGGATTTGGAAACGATAGAGTGGCTCGAAAATTTATTGAATACAGAAAATCAAAGTTTGCTGTTAGTAACACACGACCGTTATTTTTTGGACAGAGTAGTGAATGTGATTTTTGAGTTGGAAAACGGCATTTTGTATCGTTACAATGGCAACTATGCGTATTATTTGGAAAAAAAGCAAGAAAGAATGGAAACCAAACAGGCAGAGGTGGAAAAAGCACGCAACTTGATGCGGAGAGAATATGAATGGATTAAAAAACAACCCAAAGCAAGAGGAACAAAGGCAAAATATAGGGTAGATGCTTTTGAGGAAATCAAAGAAAAAGCCAATCAAAAAGTAGGCGAATCGCAGTTGGCTATCAATGTGGGCATGGTGCGTGGAGGGACTAAAATCATTGAATTACAGAACATTAGCAAAAATTTTGGCAATCAGGTTTTGCTACACAAATTTGATTATGTGTTTAAAAGGCAAGACCGAATAGGCGTGGTGGGCAAAAATGGCGTGGGCAAATCTACTTTTCTCAACTTGCTCACAGGGGAGTTAGCACCCGACAAAGGCAATATTTCCAGAGGAGATAATACGCTGATTGGCTACTACACCCAACAAGAAAATTCGCTGCCCTTAGACAAAAAAGTGATTGATGTAGTAAAAGACGTAGCCGAATTTATCACTACAGGCACAGGCGAAACCATTTCGGCAAGTGTGCTGCTGACCCATTTTGAGTTTCCACCTGCTACGCAATACCAACCCGTAGCCAAGTTAAGCGGCGGAGAAAAACGGCGTTTGCAACTGTTGCAAGTCCTGATTAAAAACCCAAACTTTTTGATACTCGACGAGCCTACCAACGACTTTGATATTAAAACTCTCAATATTTTGGAAGATTATTTGCTCGGTTTCAAAGGCGTATTGGTGCTGGTTTCTCACGACAGGTATTTTATGGACAGGCTGGTCGACCATATTTTTGTCTTCGAAGGCAACGGCGTAGTCAATGATTTTTCGGGCAATTACACAGATTACAGGGAAGCAAAAGCCGAAAAAGAGGCAGCACAAAAAGAATTGGAGGCAAAGGAAAGCAAAAAAATTGTTGCCCCTCCCCTACCCTCTCCTACCAAAAATACAGACAAGTCCAAAACCAAATTGTCTTTCAAAGAAAAATTTGAATACGAAAATTTGGAGCAAGAAATAGCTAAGTTGGAGGCTGAAAAACAGGTAATTACAGAAAAAATAAGTTTGGGCAGTATCAGCAATTATTTGGAAATTCAGGAGCAAAGCAAACGAATAGAACAACTAACGGCTTTGATAGACGAAAAATCTATGCGGTGGCTGGAATTGGCGGAGTTAGTGGGATAAGCAATTTTTTTACTTACTCATTGAAAATTTATAACTTCACCTCCACCAACGACACATCATCTGTCTGTTCGCCACTTCCTTTACAATTATCGAAGGCAGTGGCTACTTTTTGCTCTTGACTGGGCAAGGTATAGATTTCCAAAAACATTTTTTTCATAGCAGCCAACATAAATTTTTTGTCCTGTTCGCCACCAAATTGGTCTTGATAACCGTCTGAAAAAAGGTAAAAAGTTGTGTTAGATAATTTGGACATTTGAAAGTAAGTCGATACCTTACGAAACCAATTGTAATGTTCTTAATTATCTCTAAAAATACACTTAACGTATGCACATCAGTCAAGAAACAAACCAGTCTAAGCCTTTTGGATGGCCAAAATTTAAGGGAAAATGTTATTTCAGAGAATCAGAAAGATTATCAGATTCATGCCTACCAATATGCAACCACCTCCGAGCCAGCAAGCTTCACGAAGCCTTATGCCATTATTTATGTGGAAGATGATGAAGACATCATGATGGCTATTAGGTACTGTACAGAAAACAAACTTTCATTGGCGGTACGTTCAGGTGGTCATCAATACAGGGGATATTCTTCTACCAATGGTCCAAACTTACAGATAGACCTTAGCGGGCTTGAATCACCCAATAGTCAAAATTATCCCTATAGAAAGTGGTTTTACGACAAAGAATCGAATCGTGCAACAATGGGTGCAGGGCTGATGATTTCCGAAATTGACGAAGAATTGGCAAAGCGAGGTGTTTTTATTCCTCATGGAGAATGTGCGCATGTACGGGTTGGTGGACATTGTCAAACGGGGGGATATGGATTGATGGCTCGTCCCTTAGGATTGTTTGTCGATTACATTTATTCATACGATATTATCATGGCGGATTGCACCAAGAAAACTGTAAGACGAGATTCGCAAGACCCTGATGATAGGGATTTGTTTTTTAGTTTGGCAGGAGGGAGTCCGGGCAACTTAGGCGTAGTAACCTCAGTAACCGTAAATTGTCTTAGAGATGCCGACTTCCCTAATGCGAGAGGCTTTAAGCTGGCATATCCGTATAGTAAAGAAAGGTTGCAAAAATTACTTGAAATTTGTGCAGAACAAAGTGACAATCCCATTGAAGATGACTTTTGTTATTCCGTACTGGTTATTGGTGCTGACCATTTTTATAATATTTTCGGAGGCACTGACCAGGAAATGCGTTTACGTCATAAAGAACTTTATGGTGAAAATCATGAATTACATCCAATAGCCTCAATAGCCTTATTCGGTTTTTGGGCTAATCTCAAGGGTAAGGGGCAGCCATATAATCCATCCATTTTCCAACGGATTAAAGAAGTTGCTGGCACTCCCCTACCGTTTTTCAAAATAGCTATGGGGTTTGATACGACAGAAATAAACGACCAACCTATGCCTTGCTCAAAAATGATGATTGAATGGGCGTGGAAAAATCCGAGGGAATTTGACTTACCTTTTCAGAAAAGATTGTGGATGACCAAATCTACTTCGTTGGTAAAGGACGGTTTCGCAGAATGGACTGCAGAACGAATAGATAAACTTCAGGCACCTTTATTCAATGGTTGTAAAATTGCCGCACAGTTTATGCCACTTAGTGGTAAAACAACCAAATTTCAAACAGGAAACAAAGACCACCAAACAAGTGCAGCATGGCGAGATTCTACTTCATTCAGTGCTTTAGATGCTTTTTACGACCCAAATATACCCGGAGCATATCAACTGGCAATAGAATGGTCTGAAGAAAATCAAATGGAAGGTGTTGGTGAAAAAGGTATTTTTTCCAAAGATGACCGCAGGTTAATTTGGGCACCGTTTGGAGAAAATGCTCTCGATTTAGTTCCCCAATACTATTATGACAATGAGGAAGATTACCAGAGAATCTTGCGTGTGAAGAGAAAAGTCGACCCAAACTTTATATTCACACCAAATTTGTTTGGAGTCGGGGCTTCGTTAAAAGGTAAATAAGATTTGTACCGCACCCTTTAATGCTCAGAACTAACATTTCTTTGAGAAATGTTAGTTCTAACGTGGTTGCAGCATTACTTGTGTGGCACTACCAACTAATTTATCGGACACTTCCAGAGTGTCCGATAGTTGTTTTTTACCACTTTCTGCCCTATAAGGGCTTTATATTGGTAGTAAAATGCCCCACTTTATGTCCCGTAGGGACTACATAAGGTAGGCTTGGCTTATCAGGGCTACCAATATGAAGTGCCTAACGGCACAAAAAATCTGGACATAGCAATTTTTACTACCAATATACTTTTTATACGTTAGCAATGGTCGAAGACCTTGACAATCGTATAAAAAACGAGGTACGATTGTCAAGGTCTTCGACCATTGCCAACGTACCTAAATAGTTACAATTTTTGATAACATTGCCTATATTTTTACCCCAACAATTAACACATCATCTGTTTGCTTATGGGCGGCGGGTTTCCATTGGTCAAAAGTGTTTGTTAAAATATTTTTTTGCTCTTCTAACGAATGATGCGAAATTTTAAATAACAGTGCAACAGTATTTTACATTCATTTAATCACAATAGTACAAATAAGTTTCCAAATATAAGTAAGTTTACAAAAAAATAAAACCGAAAGTAAAGCCTCTTTTTAATTTTTTTTTGTAACTTACCTATCTAATTCTAAAAAAGCAAACCCAATGAAAACCCGCCAACCAACAACAGAGGTTGTGGAGGATTTTGTAATCACTCCACCCAACGTGGAGCATTTGCTAACCGAAGACGATACGCCTGTGGACAATATTTATTCTGAAAAACTGCAACGCCTGTTGATTGATACCTTGCAGACCACGCCTCCCTTTGGCGACAGACAATTTGTAGCCTCTACCAATGTAGGGCTTTACTATGGCTTGCACCTGCCTGCCATTGTGCCTGATATGCTCCTAAGCATGGATATTTCCTATCCGCCTGATGTGTGGGAAAAACGCCATCGGGTGTATATGATATGGGAGTTAGGCAAATCTCCTGATGTGGTAGTTGAAATTGTATCTAATACAGTAGGCAACGAAAAAGGCAAAAAATTTGATGTCTATGCAAAGGCTGGTGTGCCTTACTATGTTATCATAGACCCTTTGCGTTTTTTGCAAAAGCAACTGCTCATGGTTTATGAATTGCGAGGGAGAGCCTATTATCTGAAAGAAAACAACTTTTTAGATACCATAGGCATAACACCTGTAACGTGGCAAGGCGAATATGAAAATATGAAGGAAGAATGGGTGCGGTGGCAAGACCAAAATGGTGTGCTATTGCCAACAGGTGTGGAGGCTGTGGCTGAAAAAAATCAGCAACTTGCAATAAAAGACAAAAAATTGGCAACAGAAAAGCAAAAAACTGAAACTGAAAAACAACGTGCTGATAAATTAGCCGAAAAGTTGAGGGCTGTAGGGATAAATCCTGATGAAGTATAATAATTAGTAAGTTTTTAGTTAGTAAGTTTTTAGTTTGATAATCAATAACTTACTAACTAAAAACTTACTAATTAAATCCTAATTCCCACCACCAACACATCATCCGTCTGTTCCCGTCCTCCTTTCCACTTATCAAAGGCAGTGGCTACTTTTTGTTCTTGCTCTCGCATAGGCAAGTTATAAATTTCTAAGAACATTTTTTTCATGGCAGCCAACATAAATTTTTTGTCCTGTTCGCCACCAAATTGGTCTTGATAACCGTCTGAAAAAAGGTAAAAAGTTGTCGGTTGTGAAATATCAATGGTCGTTTTGGTAAAAATTCGTTCTTGTTCACGTTGCTCGCCGCCAATGGGCATTTTGTCGGCTTTGAGTACCGCCAATTCGCCGTTTTGAATGTAAAAAGCAGGATTTTTTGCCCCCGCAAATTCTACTATTTTTTGTTGCTTGTCCACCACCAAAATAGACAAATCCATTCCATCTTTGTTCTCCGTATTTTGTTGTTTCAAGGCTTGCCTTACGGCTTTGTGCAGTTCGTTGAGCAAAATATCGGGGCTTGTAAGCAGTTGATTATCAACCAAATTTCGGAGAATTTCATTGCCTAACATGGTCATAAAAGCACCCGAAACGCCATGCCCTGTGCAGTCGATGGCTGCAATCACCACTTTGCCTTGTGTTTCTTCCACAAAATAAAAATCTCCCGACACGACATCACGAGGGCGGAAAAAGATAAAAAATTCGTCTATATATTGCCCAATGGTTTCCTCTTTGGGCAAAAAAGCTGCCTGAATACGACTTGCATAGTTGATATTTTGCCGAATACCCAAATTCTGTTTTTCTATTGCCTCTTTTTGGGCTTGAATTTCGGTGGTTCTTTCCTGCACTTTTTGCTCTAAGACCACGTTTTGTTGGGCTATGATTTGGCGGTTTTCCTCCACTGCTTTCAGTTTTTCTTTCTCTGCCAATTTGCTGCGGTAGCCCAAACCCAAAGAGAACAAAACCAATTCTACCAATACGCCAATTTGCACCCTTACGCCTTCTACTTCTGCATCTACCACATCAAAAAATATTTGTTGCAGGATAGCAACGGCAAGGGGAAAAGTCATTGCCATATAACCCAACACAATATAAGTTGCCAAACGAGGATTTGCCCGCCACGATTTGTAAATCAGCCACAAACCCAATAAAATATCAGTAATAAATACCAAAAGTACAAATTTATTGTTCAGCAAGAGGGCGGAATTGCCAAAATAAAAACCTATTGCACAAAGCACCAAAACAGTACGACTATATGCCCAATAGTTGCAATAATGGTTTAAAACAGGGTTAATGAAAGCAATATTTAGGAAATAGCGAATAAATTGGGTGTAAAACAGCGTAATAAACAAAGCAGAAAAGTTAATCAATCTATCTACATAAGCAGGTTCATAGTCAATCAACAAGTAGTTATCTGCCGATACCGCCGCCATGCAAAAAATATACAAAGCATAGTAGAGATAAGCCTTGTCACGAACAACAAAGAAAAACAGCAAGTTGTAAAAAAACATAATGAGCATTGCCCCCTGAAAAAAGAGTTGAGGAAAAGTAAAACCCATCAGTTTCCCATAAAAAGTGGCTTGTGGTTGCAAAACAGGTGGAGCAAATGCCTCTAATTCAATTTTTGCAATGGCTTTCACCACCACACACAGCGTATCTCCGTAGGCAAGGGACAAGGGTAGGCTATAAGTTCGCAAATGCGATGCTCTTTCTTTGGGCGAAACATCTCTACCTGCTTTTAGGCTTTTGAGGAGTTGGTTGTTGGCATTAAAATAATAAGCTGCTGTTTCGCCAAACAAATTGGGTTCAAAAATAAATTCGGTTTTTGTTTTTAGTTGGTTTACTATTTGGATTTTGTACCAATAAGCACAACCTACTTTTACGTCTTGATTTTCAATAACCACTTGGCTATAAACCTGCATTTTTTGCCAAAATTCGGGCTGTTTTACCTCTTCTAAGCTAAATTGCTGGGTGCTGTCTGCCAAAAAATAGGTGTAGCCACTCAAATCATAAGTAGCTTGAGGTTTGTCCATCACAAAAATTGGCTGTTGGTTTTGGGCAAAAACCCAACTAAAATTGCAGAGAAAAAATAGCAAGAAAGTAACAAATACAGGATTTGTTATGATTTTTTTCACGTAGATTATTTTCATTTGAAAGGCTTTTTAATTTTTTTCTATGTGTGCTAGGTGGCTATGTGGTAAAAAAGTAGAGAGGTACGATTGTCAAGGTGCGAAAAGCACCGTTGCCAACGTACCTGAGCAGTTGCATAATTGTTACGCCAATTCCACCACCTCACCCAACAAAGTAGCAGCCGAAGCCGTATGCACTTTGACCAGCACATATTGCCCCTTTTCGTAAGTGTCTTTGGGGAAAATAACAACCTTGTTGGCAGTATTTCTACCTTGCAAAAAGTCGTCTGACCTTTTAGAAGTGCCTTCTATCAATACTTTGTGGATTTTGCCCACGTCTTGTTGGTTGCGAGCCAAAGAATGTTTGGTTTGGAGTGCAATAATTTCTTGCAAACGGCGTTTTTTTGTGTCTTCGTCTATGTCGTCTTTGTACTTGCGAGCAGCCAACGTGCCAGGTCTTTCGGAGTAGAAAAACATATACGAAAAGTCGTACTGTACGTATTCCATCAGGCTCAACGTGTCTTGGTGTTCTTCTTCGGTTTCGGTGCAGAAACCTGCAATCATATCGGAGGAAATACCGCAATCTTTGCCCAAAATACGCCAAATAGCATCTATTCGGTTGATATACCATGCTCTCGTGTAAGTTCGGTTCATCATTTCCAACACTCGGCTGTTGCCACTCTGCACAGGAAGGTGAATATAGTTGCAAATATTTTCATACTTTGCCATCGTGTGCAACACCTCATCTGTAATATCTTTGGGGTGCGAAGTAGAAAAACGAACACGCAACAGCGGACTTACCTCTGCCACCATTGCCAACAGATTTGCAAAGTTAATCACTTCTTTGCCCTCTGATTCGGCTTTTTCAGTTTGTTTTTTGTCCTCTGTTCCTCCCCATTTGTAAGAGTCCACATTTTGCCCCAACAGCGTAACTTCTCTATAACCTTGTCTGAATAAATCTTGTGCCTCCAATACAATAGATTCAGGATTTCTACTCCGTTCTCTGCCCCGCGTAAACGGCACTACGCAGAAGGAACACATATTGTCGCAGCCCCGCATGATAGAAATAAAAGCCGAAATGCCATTGCTATTCAACCGAACAGGGGCTATGTCGGCATAAGTTTCCTCCCGCGAAAGCAATACATTGACAGCTTTTTCGCCTTCATCTACCTCACTCACCAAACGTGGCAATTCTCTGTACGCATCAGGCCCCACCACCATATCCACCATTTTTTCCTCTTCCAATAGCTTAGACTTCAATCTTTCTGCCATGCAACCCAACAAGCCAATGACTAATGAAGGTTTGCGTTTTTTCATGGCGTTGAGGTGTACCAAACGGTTTCTTACCGTCTGCTCGGCTTTGTCGCGAATGGCACAAGTATTGAGAAAAACCAAATCTGCATCATCAGCCGAAGAAGTAGTACCAAAACCATGCTCTTGCATAATAGCAGCCACAATTTCACTGTCCGAAAAATTCATTTGGCAACCATAACTTTCTATGTATAATTTTCTCTGCCCTGTTTGGTGATTGTCTTTGGAGGTTTTTACCTCACAACTTGCCTCGTGGCTATGTGTGTGCGTGTGTGCGTGTGTATGCGTATGACCTTTTTCCTCTACAGCTGTAAGGAGTTCTATGTCTTTAATGAGTTCCATAACTTGCTTGCCTTATGATACTATTTTAAAATACTATTTTGCCCCAAAGGTAAACAATAATTGTGAAATAATAAGTTGTAATTGCAAAATAATTGTGAATGTGTAAATTGCAAATAAAAAAGTTGATAGTAACATATAAGTAATGTTGCCACTACATTAGAATTAACATTAGAGGTTATTACGATAATTTTTGTATAGAAAATTAACTTGTTGATTTTCACCTAATTGACCTTGCAGTTGGAGGCAACCCCCGCCAAAGGGTACGGTACAAATCGTAATAACCTCTATTCTCAAAGAAAATAAAAAGCTACCTATGAAAATTTTACCAAAACCTTTACAAGCAGGAGATACCATAGCCTTGATAGCACCAGCAGGGGCTATTTATGAGCAAGAAGCAATAGACATAGCCGTAGAAAGTTTAGAGGCTTTGGGCTTACAAGTTTGTAAAGGGCGTAATTTGAGCCAAAAACAGGGTTATTTGGCAGGTACAGATGCCGAAAGAGTGGCAGATTTGCACGATGCTTTTGCCAATCCTGCTATCAAAGCCGTATTAGCCATGCGCGGCGGTTGGGGTTGTGGCAGACTGTTGCCTTTGATAGATTACAACTTATTGAGCAAAAACCCAAAAATTTTGGCAGGTTTTAGTGATTTGACTTCCTTGTTATTGGCTGTTTATGCCAAAACAGGCTTGGTTACGTTTCACAGCCCGATGGGGAGTTCGGTTTGGAATGAATTTACAGTGTCGCACTTCAAAAAAATATTGTTTGAAGGGGCAAGTTACAAATTGCAAAACCCCACAGCCAAAGGAGATAACCTGACCCAAACCACCTACCGCATACGCACCTTGCGTGGCGGACAAGCCACAGGAGAATTAGTAGGTGGCAATTTGGCAGTCTTGACTTCTATCATAGGTACGGACTACATGCCAGACTGGAAGGGCAAAATCTTGTTTTTGGAGGAAGTAAACGAAGAAATTTACAAAGTGGACAGGTTATTGTGCCAACTTCAATTAGCAGGTGTATTGCAACAAGTGGCAGGTATTGTATTGGGTCAATTTACCAACTGCGGACATGGCAGCAGATTTCTTTCACTGACTTTGGAACAAGTTTTTGACCATTATTTTTCACCCCTCCAAATTCCTATATTTTCGGGGCTGTTGTTTGGGCATATCAATCAAAAAATGACCTTGCCTATTGGTTGCAAAGCTACCATAGATGCCAATGCAGGGACAGTACAATTATTGGAGGGTTGTCAATAGAATTTGGTAAATCCAAACATATTTTATTACCTTTGTACACAAAATAAACCATTTTTTTTGGTAATAAACTTCCAATAACATGAGCAAATACCACGACCTCAAAGTGAAAGAGGTTATCAGAGAAACTGCTGACGCAGTTACGATTGTTTTAAAAAATCCGTTGTTTTCGAGAATAAAATACAAAGCAGGGCAGTTTTTGACCTTGCTCCTCACTGTAAATGGCGAAAAAATCCGCCGTTCTTACTCATTAAGTAGCTCGCCATTGACAGATGAATATATGGCTTTTACAGTCAAAAAAGTAGAAAATGGCAAAGCCTCCAATTTTCTTTGCAGCCACGTGAAGGCAGGCGACAAGATAGATTTTATGGAGCCAGCAGGTCATTTTGTGGTAGAGCCTCAAAAAAACACCAAACGTCATTATGTTTTGATAGGGGCAGGAAGTGGCATCACCCCATTAATGGCTATGCTCAAAACTATTTTGACAGGAGAACCGCATAGCAAAGTTTCATTGATTTTTGCCAATAGAACAGAGCAAAGTATAATTTTTAAAAGTCAGTTAGATACCTTGCAAGTAAATTATCCTGATGCGTTGCAAGTAGTTCATGTATTAAGCCAACCAAGCCCCTTGTGGAATGGTTTTAAAGGTAGGTTAGACAAAGTTTTGCTAGTCAATATCATAGACAAACTGCCAAAATTTGACAAAGACGACACCAATTATTACCTCTGTGGTCCCGAAGGCATGATGAAAGCAGCACAAGAAGGATTGACTTTATTGAAAATAGCCTCCTCACATATCTACAAAGAAAGTTTTGTGAGCAGCACCCCAACGGAAAATATAGCAAAAGAAACTACTCCAGCCACAGCAGCCCACGAAGTTACAATTTTGCTCGATGGGCAAACTTACAAAGTAAACGTAAATCCCCGAATTTCTATTTTGGAGGCAGCCCTCAATGCAGGAATAGATATGCCTTATTCGTGCCAAAGTGGGCTATGTACGGCGTGCAGGGGCAAATGCACACAAGGCAAAGTAAAAATGGACGAATGTGATGGGTTATCTGAAAAAGAAATACAACAGGGTTATGTGCTTACTTGTATGTCGCACCCTACTACAGCAGATGTAATGGTAGAGATAGGGTAGAAAAGTTGCTTAAAAGTAACTTCTTAATAATTTTTCATTCGTCAGACAACTTAAAACCGTAGGACTAATTTTGCCTACAACAAAAAACTTTTTTGGAATTATTTTTTAATTTGATTCTATTACTTAAATTAGTTTCCAAATTTAGTAGTGCTATACAAGTAATCTTGTAAGTGCAACAGAACTAACATTTCTCAGAGAAATGTTAGTTCTGAATATTACCTCTATTGCACTACCCCAAATCTTATTTTAACCAAAACCATGACCGAAACAAGCACATCACAGCCCAAACCTATCAACATAGCCGTAATAGGTGGCGGAAGCTGGGCAACAGCCCTAACCAAAATATTGTCCGATGGCAACGTCCAAATTAACTGGTGGATGAGGTCTGCCGAAGACGTGAAAAACATAGCCCAATTTGGAAGAAACCCAAGCTATTTGAGCAATGTGCAGATAAATCTGAACAAGGTAAAACTGTTCAATAATTTGACTGATGCCCTCACAGACGTAGAAATTATTGTGTTGGCAGTGCCAGCAGCCTTTATTTCTGATGCTTTGAAAGAGCTAAATGCCGAGGATTTTGCAGGAAAAATAGTGGTGTCGGCTATCAAAGGTATGATACCAAAAGAAAATGTATTGGTAACGCAATATGTAGAGAAAAAATACAACGTGCCAAAAGAAAATATTTTGGTTATTGTAGGTCCCTGCCACGCAGAAGAAGTGGCAATGGAAAAACAATCTTACCTTACCATTGGCGGTTATAGTTTGGCAAATGCCAAGTTATTTGCTCACCTTATCCGCACCCGTTTTGTAAAATCTTCGGTTATCAAAGACATAGACGGTGCAGAATATTGTGCGGTAATGAAAAACATTATTTCGGTGGCTTGCGGTATTGCCAGAGGACTAAACTACGGAGATAATTTTCAAGCCGTATTGGTTTCCAATGCCATGCAAGAAATTCGCCGTTTTATAGATGCCATAGACCCCATGCAACGAGATTTGAGTTCTTCGGCTTATTTGGGAGATTTGCTCGTAACTTCTTACTCTCAGTTTAGTCGTAACCGTACTTTTGGCAACATGGTAGGGCGTGGCTACTCCGTAAAATCTGCCCAAATGGAAATGAATATGATTGCAGAAGGTTACTATGCCGTAAAATGCGTGCATGAAATCAACCAAAAATATGGGGTAGATATGCCAATTACGGAGGCTACTTTCAATATTTTGTACGAAAATATTTCGCCAATGGTAGAGTTTCAATTATTGGCAGAGGGAATGAAATAAGTTATTGTAATCATTTAGCTATTAACTTTTATACGTTGGCAATGACTTAGGCAGTCCCGTACTTTTCGCACCTTGACAATCGTATAAAAGTGGTTAGATACGATTGTCAAGGTGCGAAAAAGCACCATTGCCAACGTATCTAACAAATGACTAACATTCAACATTAAAAATTATGCTTCACATTACAATTAACGACAATCAAAAATTTGAAATAGACATCAATCAAGGGCAAACTCTTGTCAATGGAGAAGTTGCAACTTGGGATTTGGTGCAAATTTCGCCCCAGCATTACCATATTTTGGTGGGCAACCAATCTTATAATGCAGAAATTGTAAACACAGACTTTGCTACCAAAAGTTTTGTCTTTAAAATCAACGGCAAACTCTGCACCTTAGCAGCCAAAAACCGTTTTGATTTGCTCTTAGACAAAATGGGAATGACAGCAGCCAGCAGCCAAAAGGTCAATGACCTCAAAGCACCTATGCCGGGCTTGGTGTTGCAAATCCCTGTAAAAGAGGGAGATACAATAAAAAAAGGTGATACGTTGCTTATTTTGGAGGCAATGAAAATGGAAAACGTATTGAAGGCAGTTGGCGATGGCACAATCAAAAAGATAAACAGCAAACAAGGCGACAGAGTGGAAAAAGGACAGGTATTGATTATGTTTTAGGCAACTCCTTAAAACGAAATAGGGCAAGGAATATGTAAGGTATTGTTTCTCATTCTATTGTCAAATTTCGGTGCAAAAGTTAAGCTGATTTCGTGTGAGCCACCTGAGCCTTTGAGTTTAGAAATGCTAAGGTCATAAGCATAACCAACTACCCAATCTTTGATAGTCAAGCCTCCAAAAAAAGACAATGCATCTTGTTGCAAACTGCCCAAGGGAGTAGTTTGAATGGGGAATCCCCTGTACCAAACGCCAAAAATTAAAGGTTTTGCCATGACGTTAGAGCCTATCATCACTTGTTGAAAAGTATTTTGGTTGAGGTAGAGTAAAGCTGGCAATAAGGTAATATCTCCTTGCTGCGGACTCAAATTAAATTTTCCCCCTGCTTGCACCGACATTCGTATTGCTAACTTATCTGTGCCACCTAATAAACTGATGGAAGGCTTGGTAAGGTGGTGCAAGGAAGCCCCTATCCAAAACTTTTCGGAGTATAGCACACCACCTGCCGACACATCAAAAAAAGTAGTTGTACTTCGAGGCAATTTTTCGGCTGTGCCTCCACCTGTTTGCAGTTGGTCTTGGAAAACGAGGGTAGAGAAATCTATACTGCGAGATGCCAAACTGCCTTGTAAGCCCATGCGAAGCTGCAAGCCGTCAGCAAGTTGTAAACCAAAGGCATACAAGCCGTTGAAAGTCATATTTTGAAAACCTGTTGCTGTATTTTTTTCATAGGTAAAGTAGCCACCAATGCCACTTTTGGCATCTGTCCAGTTATAGTCGAAAGAAGCAGCTCCAAATTGATAGTCGGGCAAAGCAGCCCATTGATTGCGATAAAAAACGGTGGCTCGGTAGTGTGGCGTAGCTCCTGTGAGAGCAGGGTTAAAGTAGGTAGGCAGGTTATAAAATTGCGACAAATGCACGTCTTGGGCATAAGTAGCAAGATGAAGGCAAAAAAAAGATAACAAAAAGCAACAGCCCAAACGAAATTGAGAAATTGGCAACTTATTAAATAAAAATAATTTTTCAAATAATGAACGAAGCATAAAAGTAGTTGTAAACTTTATAAATGGATTAGTTTTATTAAACTCTTGTGTATAAATTTGAAAAGTTGTAATTACTCTTAAATTTGTGCAAAGGTACAAAAATTGCTATATTTTAGTTGGTTTTTGGCATAATAATTTAAAACTTGACAAAAAATTTTTCTTAATTTTAATCATTTAGTTTCTATAACAACTTAAAAATGAACCAACCCAACAATACCCACGAACTAAAAAAAGAAATTCGCCTCTATGACGCTGTGATGTTAGTGGCAGGCACCATGATAGGCTCAGGCATTTTCATAGTCAGTGCCGATATTGCAAGGCACACCAGCTCGGCGGGTTATTTGCTGTTGGCGTGGCTCTTGACAGGTTTAATCACGATGGCAGGTGCTTTAAGCTACGGAGAATTGGCGGGTATGTTCCCAAAATCTGGCGGGCAATACGTTTTTTTGCGTGAGGCATACAGCCCTTTGGTAGCTTTTTTATATGGTTGGACTTTGTTTTTGGTTATTCAATCAGGTACGATTGCAGCCGTTGCCGTTGCTTTTGCCAAGTTTACAGGGGTGTTGTTGCCTATTTTTAGCGAAGGTAATATCTTATTTGCCATAGGCAAGTTTAAGGTATCAACAGTGCAACTGTTAGCAATCGGCAGCATTGTGGTTTTGACTTTGATTAATATGGGCGGCGTAAAAAATGGCACTTTCATTCAAAATCTATTTGGCAGTACCAAACTCATTGCCTTGTTTGGGTTGCTTGCCATTGGGCTGTTGTTTGGTATCAATTCAACGGCAGTCGAGCAAAATTTTACAAATTTATGGGCTGCAACCGAAGTGAGCAAAACAGGCGAAGTATTGGTAGAAACAGTTACAGGTTTTGGTTTGGTGGCTATGTTGGGTGTGGCAATGGTCGGCTCTTTGTTTTCGAGTGATGCGTGGAACAATATTACCTTTGCAGGTGATGAAGTGGTCAATCCCAAACGGACTATTCCGCTAAGTTTAGCCATTGGCACAGGCGTAGTTACGCTGTTGTATTTGTTGGTAAATGTAGTTTATTTGTTGGTTTTGCCCCTCAAAGGTAGTGCTGAGGGGGCAGATGTCTGGAGCAGAGGCATACAATTTGCGAGCAACGACAGAGTAGCCGTAGCCGTAGCCGAAGCAGTTGGGGGCAATGTAGCCACCATTGCGATTGCCGTTTTGATAATGGTTTCTACTTTTGGTTGCAACAACGGCTGTATTTTATCAGGGGCGAGGGTTTATTACGCCATAGCCAAAGACGGCTTATTTTTTTCGCAAATGGCAACAATCAATAGCAAAGGAGTACCCGCCAACGCCTTGATTTTGCAGTGTGTTTGGGCTTGTATCTTGTGTTTGTCGGGTTCTTATGGAGATTTGTTAGATTATGTAATGTTTGCGGTGGTCTTGTTTTACATCTTGACCATTGGCGGTATTTTCATTTTACGCAAAAAAATGCCCGATGTCCCTCGTCCTTACAAGGCTTTGGCTTATCCTTTTTTGCCTGCTTTGTATTTGGTACTTACTCTTACCTTCAACATCATTTTGCTCATTTACAAACCCGACTACGCTGGCACAGGCTTGGGCATTGTCTTGTTGGGAATACCTGCCTATTGGTTTTTTAAACGCAAGGCTGCTTAAATTTGCAATTTACTATTGGTAAGAATACCCAAAAATAATTCCCATTTCGTCTTCGCTGGTCAGCCCAAAACGGATAGGTTTGTCTGTTGGGTTGGTATAAGTAATTTCAGAAGTCAATCCTTCCCCTGCGTTTAAGGTCAGGGCAGGCACAAAATTTTTGATGTCGGGGTGTTCCCAACTATCTGTAGAATAAATAATTTCGCCATTTCTTGCCCCACCTGCTATTTTAATCACAAATTTTTTACCTCTTGCGTGCATGTGCGAAGTCAAAGTAACAATATTGGTTTTGGCGTTAAAATTAAAAGTTTTAGTTTGCACCACAGTTTGTTTGGCTGGAATATTCAAATCCATGTTGCCTAAGTTCAGAGGTCTTGCTATTTTTTGTACTTTTTGAGCAGGAACAGTATGCAAATTGACATAGACCTCGCCTGTAATGGGCTGCGAAGTTTTGTTTACATAATGCGAATTGACATCAATAGCAAAATTGGCTGGTACTTCCAAAGCCACACCTTCTGGAAAAGTAAAATCGGACTCAGGAGAACTGCCTCCACCTGCGTAAGTATGGTATTGCATTGTAATTACAGTGTTGAGATTTGTCGTGTTGTTGGGGTTTCGCAAATCCCTAATTTCGTCATATTTGGGTATGATTGTAGAAGGTGTTTTGTCATCAAAGGTGTATAAAACCAAATGATGGCTGTTTTCACGCATTTTGATTGCAATACGATTGACATATAATTTTTCAGGATTATTAAGTTTTTTATAGACAAAAAACTCCCTTTCAAAGTTGGGTGCAATGCTAAAAGGGTCTAATTTTAGTTGAATACCTGCACCTGCGGCGGGTGGTGCCAAAGGCGTAAATGGCGTAGTGCTTTGCGGTGTTTTATCGTCTAATAGAGTCAAATCTTCCACATTGCAGCCTCGTTGCAAAGCCCCTGCCTCTATCCAACGTCTGATAAATTCTACTTGCCCCACCGACAACAAACTGCTACCCAACGGCATCGGGTTGCCATAACTGCCACTGTGATGCCCCGAATTGGCACTATGCAATTTGTGAAACAACAAACTTTTATCTGAACTAAAAGGTGTAACCAATAGCAAACCGTCATCGGCTGCGTCCTGATTTTTTGGTTTTCTATTAACCAAATTGCGGTAGGCAACAGATTTTTCTAAGACCAAACCATGCTGGGCAAAAGAAGGGTCTTTTTCAGAAGCATGGCAGCCCGAAGTGGCACAACTTGGTGTTAAAACCTTGTTATTGATAGCCTCAAAAGTATCGCAAGCTGCCACAGGGGTTTCTATATTTTGGCAAGCATACAAAGACAAACCCAAAACTGCAACGCCTACGGTTGCTGCAAAAATTGAAAAGTTTTTCATTTTCGTAAATAGTTTGTTGTAAGATAACAAAAATAAAAAAAGGTTTAATGAAAGAAATATAATTTTGATAAAAACTATGTTGCAATGATTTAGGAAACCTACCCAATTGTTTTTTTCAAAATATAAAATAAAAATTTAGACTAATCTAAATTTTTATTTTATATTTGTAAAATAAAAAATTTGACAAATGGAAATTTACCAATTTACAACTACACGCCATACTTACTTACTATTTTGTTTGTTTTGCTTGTTATTTACTTTGCCAACCACCAAAAGCTATGGGCAAAGTTTGGCAACTCTGCAAAAAACCACTGTAAAAGGTACAATCAGCCAAAATAACCAACCCGCCCAATTTGTTAGCGTAGCCTTCATAGGCACTACTTTGGGTACAACTACCGACTCTTTGGGCAAGTTTGCTTTGCCTGCTATTCCTTTGGGTAGTTACCAACTGCAAGTTACAGGTATTGGCTATAAACCCTTGATTATCAGCCTTAAATTAGACCAGACCAAACCAACTGTTTTGCATCTGCACCTCACGCCAGACGAACAACAACTGAACGAAGTAGTGGTAACAGGGACAATGAAAGAGGTTACGCTGGCAGAAAGTCCTGTACCTGTGCAGAGTTTTACCTCCACCTTTTTTCGCCGAAACCCTACGCCTTCTTTGCTCGATGCCTTGCAAACTATCAATGGCGTAAGACCGCAGATTAATTGCAGCATTTGTGCCACAGGCGACATACATCTCAACGGCATGGAAGGGGCTTACACTATGGTTTTGATAGACGGAATGCCCATAGTCAGTGCTTTGTCCACTGTTTATGGGCTGAATGGTATCCCCAACAGTATGATTGAGAGGGTGGAAGTGGTGAAGGGGGCAGCCTCTACGCTGTACGGCTCGGAGGCAGTGGCAGGACTTATCAACGTCATCACCAAAACCCCACAACGGGCAGCACGCATAGGGTTTGACTACATGACCACCTCCGACCAAGAGCATAATGCTGACCTTTTTGGCAAAAAAACTTTTGGTAAAACAGGCAAAACAGCTACGTTGTGGTCTGCCAATTACTACCATTTAGACAATCCTTTCGACAGAAATGGCGATGGATTTACGGATTTGGTGCAGCAAAAACGAATTTCTTTTTTTAACAAGTGGCAATTTGACCGCAAGCAAAACCGCCAAGCAAGCATAGCTTGGCGTTACCTCTACGAAGACCGTTGGGGTGGGCAGACCAACTGGCAACGCCAACACCGAGGAGGAGAGGAGGTCTATGGCGAAAGCATTTTTACCAATCGTTGGGAGTTGATTGGAAACTACCAACTACCAATGAAAGAAAAAATATTGTTTAGTTATTCGCTAAACAACCACTTGCAAGACTCTTACTACGGGGCTAAGGCGTATATGGGCAACCAAACCATTGCCTTTGGGCAACTCACTTGGGACAAAAAAATTGGCAAGCACGACTTGTTGGCGGGAGCTGCTTTTCGCCACACTTTTTATGACGACAATACGGCAGCTACGGCTTCGGCAGACCCCAAAAACCCTGTTAATCAACCCACTACGTTTAATATGCCTTCGCTTTTTGTGCAAGACGAATGGAGTTGGAAAAAAAATCACAAATTGTTGGCAGGTTTGCGTTACGACTATCATTCGGCTCATGGCAGCGTAGTTTCCCCTCGTTTGGCTTACAAATGGACTTGGAAACAAGGCGACATCATTCGCCTCACTGTTGGCAACGGATTTAGAGTGGTCAATGTGTTTACAGAAGACCACGCAGCCCTCACAGGGGCAAGGCAGGTGGTGATAAAGAGCAACTTAGCACCCGAACAGTCTTGGAATGGCAATTTGAGTTGGCAGAGGTTTTACCACACCAAAGCTGGTACGTTGGGCTTTGAGGCAAATGTTTTTTATACTTATTTTACCAACAAAATAATTCCCGATTATTTGACCGACAACAACAAGATTTTTTACGACAATTTGCAAGGTTATGGCGTGTCCAGAGGTTTTGCTGTTAATACCGACTTTAGTTTTGATATTCCCCTCAAAATCAATGCAGGAATTACCTATACAGATGTTTTTGCGGTGGAAAACAACCAAAGACAAGCCCAATTATTGGCAGTTCCTTTTTCGGGAGTTTTCAATGTGAGTTATACCTTCGAAAAAATCAATTTGACCATAGACTGGACAGGCAACTGTTACAGCCCTATGCCTTTGCCTATACTCGAAAATGATTTTCGTTCTGCTCATTCGCCTTGGTACAGTATTCAAAATATACAATTTCGCAAGAGAATGGGGCAGAAGTTCGAGGTGTATGCAGGCGTAAAAAACTTGTTAAACTTTGTGCCACAAAATCCCATTATGCGACCTTTCGACCCTTTCGACAGGCAAATCAACATCAATAATCCCAACAATTACACTTTCGATGCCAGCTACAGCTATGCTTCTATGCAAGGAATCAGAGGTTTTGCGGGGGTGAGGTGGAGTTTGAATTAGGTTTTGTTGCCAAGCTGAATGTAACCTACGCTTGCGTGTGGGTTTGGTATAGCTGTGATTCAATTTTGAAACAAAATTTTACATAAAACTCTTGAAAAAATTGCAAAAACAAACTAACTTTGATGGAACTACCTGAAAAGTTTGTTATGGCAAAATATATCAACCCTTATACAGATTTTGGTTTCAAAAAACTATTTGGCGAAGAAAGCTAAATTGACAGGTTTAACCTTTGCAGAAATTGAAAAATTGCGAAAAATAGACTAACAAAAATTCGCCTAAAGGCGAATATACGGTTTAACTCATGCACAAAAAAACAGCACTCATTACAGGTAGCACCAGTGGCATTGGTCTGGGCATAGCCACCGAATTTGCCAAAGCAGGTTACAATATTGTTTTCAATGGATTGGAGGCAAATGGCGAACAAATAGCCCAAGAAATTGGCAAGACTTACCAAGTGGCTACTAAGTTTTCACCCGCCAATTTGTTGCAAGTTTCTTCTATTCAAGGTATGATAATGGAGGCAGAAGCAACTTTTGGAGTCATCGATGTATTGGTAAACAACGCTGGTATTCAATACGTTGCCCCGATAGACGAGTTTCCTACCGAAAAATGGGACGCAATTATTGGTATCAATCTGTCGGCTGGTTTCCACGCTGCCAAAGCTGTTTGGAAGGGTATGAAAAACCAAAATTTTGGTAGAATTATCAACCTCACCTCTGCCCATGCTTTGCGTGCTTCTGAATTTAAGTCGGCTTATGTAGCTGCCAAACATGGCGTAACAGGGCTGACCAAAGTGTTGGCACTCGAAGGGGCTACTTGTGGCATCACTTGCAATGCCATCTGCCCTGGTTATGTGCGGACTCCGTTGGTAGAAGGGCAGATAAAAGACCAAGCCAAAGCCCACAACCTTAGCGAGGAGGAAGTAGTGAACAAGGTGATGCTCAAAAAACAGGCTATCAAAAAATTTACGGAGGTGCATGACATAGGCAAATTGGCTGTTTTCTTAGCCTCCGAAGCTGCCCAAATGATTACAGGTACTTCTATTCCGATAGACGGCGGCTGGACTGCACAATAATAATTTTGAATTTTGAATCGGGGTGCGTAACCTTTGAATTTTGAATTGTTTTCTTATGAAATAGGTTGTTTCAAAAGGTTAATCATGATTTATAAAAAACTACAACATGAAATTTCACCGCAATTTGGTAGAGGCTGTATTGGAGGCTTTGTTTGCTATTTTTGAGGAAAATCGTTATGCAGACAAGGTTTTGGAGAGAATTTTACAGGCAAACAAAAAATGGGGAGCAAGAGATAGGGCTTTTATTGCCGAAAATACTTATGAAATAGTCCGTTGGCATCGGTTATTGCTTTTTGTGCTGGAACAAGAACACGAAAAAGCACCCTACACCGACCAATGGTATTGGAATTTGTTTGGAGCTTGGCAGCTACTCGAAAAAAATTCTCTGCCTGCATGGGAGGAATTTGCTGGGTTGCAACCTCAAAAAATTGCGGCCAACTACGAAAAAGCTAAACAAATTCGCAAAATTCAGCAATCTATCCCCGATTGGCTTGATGACTTGGGTGCAAAAGAATTGGGTGGGTTGTGGGATAAGGAAATAGCTATGCTCAACCGCCAAGCCCCTGTTGTTTTGCGTGTGAATAAGTTGAAAACCAACCAAAAAGATTTGTTGGCTTTGCTCGGTCAAGACCAAATTGCGGTGAAAATTCCAGAGTCGACTCTTGATTTGCCCGATGCCTTGCTACTTGAAAAAAGATTGAATATTTTTACTTCGCCTCACTTCAAAAATGGCTTGTTTGAGATACAAGATGCAGCTTCGCAGTTGGTAGCCCCGTTTTTAGACCTTCGGCAAGGTATGCGTGTGGTAGATGCTTGTGCAGGAGCAGGGGGCAAAACTTTGCACATTGCCTCGCTGATGCAAAATACAGGGCGTATTATTGCCTTAGACACTGAAGAATGGAAATTAAACGAACTGAAGCTGCGGGCAAGGCGAAACAGCTGTTCTACGATAGAAACCAAAGTGATAGACTCCTCAAAAGTTATTAAACGGCTGTATGATTCGGCAGACCGTCTGCTGCTCGATGTGCCTTGTTCAGGTTTGGGAGTTCTCCGCAGAAACCCTGATGCAAAGTGGAAATTGCAACCCGACTTTATAGAAAAAATTAAGCAAACCCAAGCCGAAATTTTGGAAAAATATGCACCTATCATAAAAGTTGGTGGCAAATTGGTTTATGCCACGTGCAGCATTTTGCCCTCTGAAAGTGAGGAGCAAATCCGCCTGTTTTTGGAAAAACACCCCAACCAATATACGCTGATAGCCGAACAACGGACTTCGCCTGCCCAAACAGGGTTTGATGGTTTTTATATGGCGTGTTTGGAGAGGAAGTAATTTGACAAAAAAACCTCTCTTCTTTTTGCTTTTTGGCATTTCCTCTTTACTTTGTATGCCAAACTGAATAGCTTTATTTCTATGCAAAACCTTTCCTGCAAAGTTTGGATTCATTTGATTCTGACTACCAAAGACCAAACAACTTTAATAAAACCTCTGATAGAACCCTTGCTACATCAGTGTTTAGCCGACTCTTTAACCGAGCAGGGTTGCCAACCTGAATGTATCAATGGCACAGAAGACCATGTACATCTGCTTTTTTTGCTCAACCCTCAACGTACTTTGGTCGAGATAGTCAAAAATCTGAAAACTCACTCCGCTTATTTAATTAATCAAGAAAACCTAAGCAACGCAAAATTTGGTTGGGATACAGGTTGTGGTATTTTTGCAGTTGGTGAATCTTTTGCTAATAAAACCAAAGACTACATCAAAGACCAAAAGAAAACCCACCAAGACCTTAGTTTTGAGCAAGAATATAGCCGTATTTTGCAATGGCATGGGTTGGGCAAAGAAAAAGAGGCGGAATGAAAATAACCCAACAGTTCTAAGAAAACTATTAGGGTTTCATTATCTTACTTAAAGGTGCTGTTTGACAACTCAAAGAAAAACAACTATTGGCAGGGTACTTTGTACCACTGCCAATAGTTGTTTTCTTACCTAAATTAAACCTTGCAAGGCTTTAAGACCTTGTAAGGTTTTTACTTTTACTGTTTCACTGTTTTCTTCACCACCGAATTACCATCGGCAGTTACAGTAATCAAGTAAACTCCCGAAGTAAGGTGTTCTAAACGCAAATTGTGTTCGAATTTGCCTGTGGTAGCTGTTTCGTTGTAGGTATAGACCGTTTTGCCCAATACATCTGTTACAACAATACTCACTGCACCTGCTTTTTTCAAAACAGTTTTTACGTTTACATTGCCTTCATGCGGGTTCGGATACACCTGTGTAGCCTGTTCCAACGTCAAGTCTTCGGCTGCTGTTACCAACGGCAAGTTGAAAGTAAGCATATTAGATGCTACTGTGCAGTTTGCGGTGGTAATGGCTACTTGGTAAATTCCGTTGGCTGTTGGTTTCAAAGTGGGCGATGTTGCACCTGCTACGGCGGTTGTTGTGCCGTTGGTTGCCACTGTAAACCATTGGAAACTCAACCCTGCTGTTGGCGTAATCACTTGCAAATCACCATTGGCTGCATAGTTGATAAATGGTCTTTCGGGCAATCTATCAACAGAGATAGCTGGGCTGCTGTTGCTCACCGAACTATAAATAATACCTCTCACTTGCACTCTATACCCTGTTCCTGTGGGTATGAAGGCAGGTATGATACCTTGCAAACTACCTGATGTGGTTTGTACGAAATTACCTAAACTAATGGAATTAGTAAAATCTCCATTGGCATCAGAAATGTAGGCTGCAAAGATATTTCCCGCAGGATATGGTGCATCTGTGGTGTAGTTTATGGTAATGGCTGTGCCACCGCAGAATCTCGCACCCGACAAAGAAGTTAAAACAATGTTTGGTGTAGAGAAAAACCTGATTCGTACAGGAGTCATGGGTGCATAGTTGTCGTTACCTGCTTGGGTAATTTCTACAATGACCTCACCACCCGAAGTTGCCGTAATGATTGACCCATTGACAGTACCTGTTCCTGTGATGAAACGGATAGTGAAGGGCAGCCCTACGCTGGACACCAAATTTAAGTTGATTGGTGTACCTAACATGGGATTGACAGGCTCGGTGAAACTTACCGTTTGCGTACCTCTTTCGATAGTAAAGCTGCGAGTTTGGTTGGCTGCTGCATTCCAAAGGTCGTTGCCTGCTTGGGCGTATGTTATCACGATTGTACCTGCTCCTGTAATGGTCAGCGTATTGCCTGCAATGGTTGCGTTGCCTGTAACAGTAGTCAAAACAGGTAAGCCCGAATTGGCTGATGCTGAGGTAGTTGCTGTGGTCATTTGTCCAAACACGCCATTGTTAGGGCTTACAATATTGCCTATACTTTGGTTTGCTTTGATGACGTTGAAACTGCGAACAACAGGCGTAGCTGCATTCAAACCTCCGTTGGCGGGGGCTGTTGCCGAAATGGTAACTCTACCTGTGGCAGCATTCAATCTCACTACGTTGCCTGAAATAGTCGCAATGTTTTGTCCTTCTGTAACTGTGTAAACCACCGCAGCACCCGAAGAAGATGTGGCATTGAGTAAGAAACTGCCACTGTTCCAAGCTCTGTCCGTAATGGTTTCAAAGCCTGAAATGGTTTGCTGATTAGTCAAGACTCTGAAAGTACGAGTGATAGTCGAACTCAAATAGCCATTGCCTGCGGGTACAGTAAACTGTATGGTTACATCGCCTATGCCTGTCAAAGTGATTTGTCCGTTTATCATCACTGCATTGCCACTGACAATGGTAATCGTAACAGGCAAATTTGAAGATGCAGTAGCCGATATACCAAAAGGAACCGTTGTGAATATTCTATCAGCCAAATCTCCTGTAATGATAATCGTTGCGGGACTTGGCGGAGGTGGAGGCAAATCTACAAAGATTCTGAAAGTACGAGGAGTACCAAAACAAGTTACGCCACCTGCTGTAAATTCTGGTGTAACAGTAACAGTTGCTACCCCTAATGCTGTTGCATTGAAAGCTGGTACTGTACCCACTCCGCTGGCTGGTAAAGTCATTGCGGGGTTGTTATTTACATTTGTCCACCTGAACACTGTACCAGCCACGCTGCTTGTGAAAGCAACAGGATTTGTTACGCCACCAATAATGTAGTATTGGTCGGGCAAGGCATTGGTAATTTGTGGAACAGGATTTACCGTCATTGTAAAGTTTTTATTGCCTGATACACAACCTGTTACACTGTTGCGAGCCACCAAAGTAAAGTTGTAAGTTCCCGCAGGTGTGTTGGCAGGAATGTTTACAGAGATTGGCGAAACAGGCAAAGCAGCATTGCTAACAGCCACAAAACCCGCAAGTGTAGAAGTAATTGAATACTGGTTTGTACCTGCCAAAGCAGCCGAATAAGGCAGAGCAAAAGCTGTTGTCCCTTCGCAAATTGGCGTTACAGCACCCAACGTAAGGTCGGTGGTGTTGATAGTCAAAGTGGCTGCATTGGAAGTGGTATTACACAAACCACTTGTAACAACGCAATCATAGCTTCCTGCATCACCCGCAGCTACAGCAGCTATGGTGTAGCTGGCGTTGGTTGCCCCCAAAATATTTACCGCAGCCTTACGCCATTGGTAGGTTACGCCTGCGGTGGCGGTGGCAACTGTAAACGTAACAGGATTGCCCAAACAAATAGCTTGCGAAGTAGGTTGGCTTGTGAGGGTTGCACTTGTTTGGATTGGATTGCCAAGCAAAGTACCGGCTGTAAAAGTTGCTCCTACGCAATTATTGATAACGCCAAGATTTTGAATAATACTCAATCCTGTCAAATTGCCTGATGCGAATACAAAATTTAACGTGCTGCCTGCACCAACAGAAACTACACCACTTGGTACAACTCTGAAAAAGTTGAAGTAATTAACCGTTGGATTGCCTGTGCCTGTCATACGCAACTGTATGTTTGCAGGAGGCATTACAGAAGGAAATTCGCCACCTATCACATAATTGTAGCCATTTGCAGGCGAATTGTAACGCAAAGTAGCCCCTGCACCTGTGTAGGTAATGCTTCCGCCTGCTCCCAAAATAAATGTACCTACGTTGGATTGGGTAAACATGATGCCAATGGCAATGATGCTGTTATTAGCTGTAACTACAGGATTTGGACAGTTGATAGTCAAACTTCCTACTTGCCAATTCAACGGATTGTTTAGGTTTACAGTGGTTGCAGTTTGGTTGTTAAACACATAATTTGCTCCTGCTGTAAAGGTTTTTACGCCTGTGTTGCCAATACTACGCAAACCATCAGAGTCTGCGGTGGTAAAAGTAGCACCTGCCAACAAGGTAAAATCACCTGCTCCGAAAACTGCCCCACTACCCAAGTTGAAACCGCCACCTACATTGATAAGGTGAGTAGCTGCAATGGTAAATAGAATAGGCGTGGTGCTTGTTACGTTCAAATTGCTACCAACAGGAATATCCAAATCATTGCCCGTATCACCATTGATAGTAAGGTTTGCAGTAGGTGCAGCACCTTGCAAATTGATAGTTGCATTATTGACTAATTTCAACTGTCCTATGGCTTGCGTTATCACGTTGCCCACTGTTACTGCTCCTGTTTGCAAACCTGCTGTGCTGCTGATGTCTGAGCCGTCAAAAATCAAGATGTCTGTGGCTGCGGGAGTAGTTCTTGCGCCGCCCGCACCGCCTACGGTTGTTGCCCAGCTCGATGCGTCTGTCCAGTTGCCTGTTGCACCACCCACCCAATAATAAATGCTTTGTGGGTTTTTGTAAGCCAATGTGAAGAAGAAAGTAACAGGCTCATCGTTGGCAGGGTTTACGTCTGCGGGATTTGTCCATGTAACAGTATTTCCAGACAAGGTTGTGTTGATGAGGAACTCATTTACTCCATCATAGACGCCGTCGAAAGAAACAATCACTTTGTAGTCGTTTGCATTGGTAGAAGTGTAGCCTAAGCCTGTCAAATCAAATTCCATTGCAAAAGTTCTGCCTACTGTGGTTATTTTTTGTGCTTTCCATTGTTTTGCCATTAACCTATCTACACCTGTAAAACCTGTGAGTGTGGTAACATCGGCAAAAGCAGCCGAAGCTCCGTTGTCGCCGAAAGAAATTCTGTCGCCATCAGCACCGAAGGCATTGGCATTGGCAGCGTTGCTTGCAGCCGAAGCCGAGCCTGTGGTGAGGGTTACAAAACCGCCAGCATTTACGCTGCGAGATTGTTTTTGGTTGAGATTACCTGCATCATCACGTGCAATGACCGTAATGTTTTGGTTGTAAATACCGCCACCTGTGGCAGACCAAGCCTTTCTTGTGCCGTTAGACAAAACATAGTCTGTGGCAGTGGTTTGGTCGAGGGTCAAACCATATTTGATAGCCAAATGGCTTTCAATTTTTCTGATGTCGCCCGCCGACAAAGTTGTATTGTAAACCAACACTTCGCCAATAGTTCCTTTGAAAACTCTTTGTGGCAAATTACCCAAAGTGCGACCTCCAATTTCAAAGCTGTTTTCAATGCCAGGGCTGTTGCCACAACCTGCTGAGGTGTTTTCTAACCTGCCATCGAAGGCAAGAGTGCCGCCTGCTGTGTTTCCTGCTGTGCTATATGCTCCACGCACCAATCTATAACGATTGATTAAAGAAGTGGTTGGCGTACCCACACACGCATTGCCATCTAAGGCATAGGTGCTGCCTGTGAGCCAAACCATTCCCTGCCCTGCTGCATTGAGAGCAGACCTTTGCGAGTCGAAGGTAGCAAACAAACCCGATATGTTTTGCGTTGTGCCTTCATCTCTGGCCACTACAAACATGGTAAGAGGTGTAGCACCCAAATTGATAGTGGACATTCCTGTCAATCTCTTGCCACTTGCCCCTGTGAACAACAAAGAAGGGTTAAAATTGGTAGAGTTTACAGTAACATCTGCCGAAGCTGCAATGCTTGGGTTGGTGCTTGAATTGCCTGTTTGGTCTGCCCATTCAGTAACTTGATTGCCTGTTGCAGTGATGCCCGCATCTCCTCTGTTATAAAACACTACGCCTGTGTTTACACCTGCAGGTGCAGTGGTAATGGCTGCGGGTATAGTGTGGTTGTAAAGCAAAGCCACATAAAGATTGACAGGTGTATTGGCTTGGGCAGTTGCTATACCAGCATTAGTATAGGTAACTTTTCCTGCCGAATAGCTTGTGGTTTGTACTGTTTCGCCAACCCCATCATACACGCCGTCCGTAGAAGTTACTACTTTGTAATCTGCGGGATTGGTAGAAGGATAACCCAAACCAGCCAAATCAAACTCTATGGTAAAACTGCGAGCCGTTGGTGTTAAATGTTGCACCAATAGCTGCCTTGCCATAATTCTGTTATAACCTGCAAAGTTGGTGTTTACGGCAGCACCTGCCAATAAACCCGATGCGTTGTTATCTCCAATGGCAATTCGGGACAAATCTGCACCAAAAGTAGCCGAATTTGCAGCATTGCTGGCAGCTACTGTTGTGCCTGTGGTGAGGGTAACAAAGTTATAAGCATTGGCACTTTTAGATTGTTTTTGGCTTAGTCCACTGTTGTCATCTCTTGCTATCACTGCCATGTTGTTGTTGTAGGTAGCATTGGCAGCCATATCCCAAGCTAATTTTGCTCCATCAGACAAGACATAGTTTTGCGACATTGCAATTCCGTATTTGATAGCCAAATAACTTTCTATTTTATTTCGGTCTGCTGCCGACAAATCATTGTCATAGAAAATGACCTCTGCCATATCTCCACTAAAAAACTCACTATCCGTAGCAACACCTGTTTGGGCTTTGCCTATGGCATAATTGAGGTTGGTAAGGTTAGAGAAATTGCCTGTGATAGTATTTACGCCATCGGCACTACCCAAAAGATAGTGCGAAAACGAAGTACCAGCCCGCACAACAGAAGATAAACGCAAAGCATTTACATTGGCATTGGAGAAGGAAGTAGAGCTGATTGTAGCCAATCCATCATCAAGCACACGAACTTTGCCTGCATTAGCTCCTACCCAATCTACTCGCAGTTGAATATTTCCACCTGTTGCCCCATTCAAAGGTCCTAAAATTGTGTGTTGTTGGGCAACAGGATTGGCTCTGTAAACCGCAATAGCACTGAAATTTTGCGTGCCTGTGGCTATCAATGGCGTGCCTGTGTTTAACGAAAACGCATTGCTTGTTCCGTTTAAAGTCATTACAGGATTGTAATTGAAACCTACGGCTTTGTAGGTGGCTGTGCCTGTGGCTGCAATGCTGTTGCCTGTCCAGCTTGTAACCGCCGCCCCGTCTGTGGTGGTGCTTGACCCTGCATCGGCTTTGTGCCAAATACGGAGGTTGGTGTTTACGCCACCGGGTGCTGCCACTGCGGGTGCGGGCAATTTATAACCCATCGTGAAATAATACGTAGCTGCACCTGTTGGAGAGCCTGGTATCATTTGCGAACCACCAATATAAAACTCCAATAGGTTGCCTGTCATTGCATTAGGGGCAATGTTGATAGCACTTGTTAGGGCTGAATTGGAGGCAAAAACTAAGGAATAATCTGCCATATTGGTAGAAGTATAGCCCAAGCCTGTGATGTCCACATAAATTTTGACATCATTCATAGCAAAACCTGTTTTTTGCACCTGCCAAATCCTGTTCATTCTGTGCGTCAAGCCAAAACTTGTGAAGGTATTTGCACCCGCAAAAGTAGTTAGCCCATCGTCATTGCTGGTAAAATAAAATTCATTGTTTGCAATGGTAGCTGCGTTGGCTGCGTTGCTGGCTGCAATGGTCGTGCCTGCTGTGAGATACATCACATCATTTTGCGAAACAGATTTAGACTGTTTTTGCGTTAGTCCACTGCCATCATCTCTGCCTACAGCTATTGTACCTGCACCGTAGCCTGCGCCTGTGGTTACATTCCAAATCGTAGTGCCTGCACTGTTTGTATAGTTTAAACCTACTTCTAAGGTTACACCATATTTGATAGCCAAGTAACTTTCAACTTTTAACCTTTCCGCTGGCGTTAAACCCACACTGTTATAGACAATCAATTCGGCAATATCTCCTCCAAAAAACTCACTATCTGTGGCTGTGCCTGTTTGGGCTTTGCCTATGGCATAGTTGAGGTTTGTGAGATTAGAAAAGTTACTCATTATGGTAGCAAAACCATCAGCCAACCCATTGTTATAATGGAAAAAGCCTGTTCCCATTCTTGCAAAAGACGACAACCTTACTACATTGGTATTGGTGGTGCTGGTACTCAAAGAGGCAATAGTTCCCAGCCCATCGTCGAGCAAGTGTATTTTGCCTGCATTTGCCCCTGTTCCGTTTACCCTGTATTGAATATTGCCACCTGTTGCCCCATTCAAAGGTCCCAAAATGGTGTGTTGTTGGGCTGCGGTGTTGGTTTTATAGACCGCAAAGATATTAAAACTTTGTGTACCTGCTGTTATCAAGCCAGTGCCTGTGTTGAGAGCAAAAGCATTACTTGTACCGTTGAAAGTCATTGCAGGATTGTAATTGAAACCTACGGCTTTGTAGGTAGCCGAGCCTGTGGAGTTTGGCGTACTTGCCTGTCCTGCCCAGCTTGTTACGGCAGCCCCGTCTGTGGTGGTGCTGGAGCCTGCATCGGCTTTGTACCAAAGTCGGAGGTTAGACGAAACAGCCCCAGGAGTTTGTGCCTGTACCATCTGCCAAGCCAAGAGCAAAATGGGAACTATGCCCCACGTTTTTGCTAATTTTTGAAATGTAGAATACATAAGATTTAAAAGTTAAATATGATGTTTGTTTTACTGAGCAGGAATAAGGTCAAAATCAATTCTGGGATTGGTTTTGTCGGTGTCTTCTGTCCAAGAAATGGTGGCGGTGGCAGCAGTCAAATTAGAGATAGCCACTTGGCGCGGATAGGTGCTGTTGGTATCAAAATCCAATTGGGTGTTGTTGTTAGCCAAAGCCCAAGTTCCTCCCGAAGAAGGAGATTTTGAAGGCGAAACGGGGGACAAAGCCTTTGTAATGTTGTAAGTCCCTGTTGCCGAGAACGTAATGCGGAAGCCCGAAAAATCAGCCCCTGTGAAAGCAACCCCCGATTTTCGTGCCTGATTGACCTTCCAGGTTCGGGCAAGGTTTTGTGCGGGGGTGTTTGGCGTTGCGGTGTTTTTGTTTTCGCAGCTACACCGAACAGAGATGCTTGCCAGAAAAGCCAGCATCAACATCGTGCCGAGTAAATGGTCGGTGATGTTTGCATAAAGTTTGTGTACCATTTTACCTATTTGTTTAGTTGAGTTTTTGCAAACTTTGCTACCTTGTCTGCCTTCGTTTACTTTCGGTTGTAGCAACCGAAAGCACAATTTGGCTCTTGGGGTCTATCAGGCTTGCGAAACAAAACTATCAAAGAGGAAAAACTAAAAAATAGAAATGTCGTGAGTGGTCATTTTATGTGCGTGAGTGGTAGGAATTGTGGCGTGAAAAAAGAGGGGCAAAACAAATTTTGTTTTATGTAAGTAATTTTGTAATTTTGATAGTTAAGCAACCAGTAGTTTGCTCCAAATCATAGCCATTTTTCTGGAATGGAAACAATGTAGTGTTACATCTCATAAATAACCGTTTACTTTATACCTTGCAAGGCTTTCCCCCATATGTCCATTTAAAAGGCTTTGCCATAGTTTGATTGAAGTAGTCAATAAATTTGTTTAGCTTTTCTTTGAGGTCTTCTTTGGAGCTAAAATGTCCTCTTTTGATTAGTTTTTTG
>JAAFKA010000026.1 GCA_013299115.1 Cytophagales bacterium | reverse complement strand
GTCGATAAGGCTGGCTTTGCTTGCCTCTTCGCCAAATAGCTTTTTGAAACCAAAGTCGGTAAACGGATTGACATATTTTGCTTTCATTGGTGGAAAGTTTAAGTTTAGACAAATTTACTACTTTTTTTTATCATCTCAATAGCAAGATGCAACTTCTATGGTCTAAGTTTTAAAAACTTGTTCTAATCATTCGCCACAGGTTTTAGAGAGACCGAAAAGTGTGGTGCAATAAACTTGTGGATTTGAGAACCCACAAGCACCTACTCACAAGCACGTAACCACAAGTAAATTATCAATCTTACACACCTACCACAGCACCCACCACACGTGGCGGGAGAACTCGCAAATTTTGATAAGCCACCAAAGTAAGCAAACCTAATTTTTCTACTATCAACCACTGTAATTTTTCGTAAGCTGCACTTTTTTTCAACTCAGCAAATTGTTCAGTAGCTAATGCAGCTTTTTTTTTGGCTTTGGGTTGGGTTTTGCCAAGATAACGTTTGATTGCTGCTTCCAGATATTTATTCACTTGTTTTCTTGACAGCAAATAAACCATTCTAAGCCAAGAGGGACAACAGTTTTTAATCCAATGATTAAAAGTTTGGGCATTCACACCATAGTAGGTTGCAAAACCTCTTTCAGAAGTTTTTGACTCTCCTTTTTTGTAGGTAAACTTACTGTTTACCAAACGACCGAATGGTTTAAAGCCCTGATAAATAGCTGCAAACCATTCATCTACTTCGGGTAGAGAAAAGAGAACGAAAAGTATTGCAAGCATTGCAAATAAATCCATTTTTTTATTTTGTTTAAATTGTTACAAAATTGGGTAGTAATGCAAGGTGTTTGTTTGCAAAGATGACATCTTTCAAAAGATGTCATCTTTGCAAACAAACACCTTTTATTACCTTACAAAATTAAACATTTTACTGCGACTAAACAAAGTTTTTTGTTGGTTGGTGGAAATAACAAGCAGTTTGCAGCATTTTTATACGTTGGCAATGGCTTAGGCAGCCCCGTCAAGACCTTGACAATCGTATAAAAAACTTCGGGTTTTGAGAAACCCGAAGCACCTGTTCCTAATTTTCTTTAATCAACCGTCCTGTGCTGGCGTAGCTGGTCGTGATGTTGGTGGCTGTTCCTTTATAATAGACATTCCACCTGCCCAAAATAGTTACGTTGATACTTCGGTTGGCAATGACTCTGATGTGCGAAGACAAACCTGTGGTTTTATTGTGTTTTATCACCACATTGTCCGTTACCAAACCATAAAAATTGTATTCGTTTTGGGCATTTTGCTCAAAATCTAAGGTTGTTGTTCTCCCTCTTAGGCTTACTTTTGCGTTTTGGTCTGTTGTGATTTTGGTTAGTGTATTATCCAAATTGCTAACTGAAAGACTGCCAAACTCCGTCAAACGACTATTTAACTCATTGGTTTTGAGTGTATTGCTCACTATAAAGTCTGAATTATTGCGAAGTTCGGCTGTGGTTTTGTTGCCAATGGTTAGGTTATTTGCCCTAAAACTTGCAAAATCCCTTGCATTAAACGTAAGATTGCTGGCAGCAAGGGCATTGTCTATGACAACAGCCGAATTATTGGCACAATTTAGCGTGGCATTTTGAGGTGTAGCCAAATTGCTTACGTTAAGCGTGGCAAAATCTTGCAAATTAGCCACCAGACCATTGGACAAAGTTAAAGTACCTCGAATATTGGTTTTGGCATTGTTTTGTGAGTTTATGTTCAGTGTTTGTTGCACTGTTAAGTTGGTGCAAGAAATATCGGAGAACCAACTTGTGCGAAAGACCAAACTATTTGCTTTTATATCTCCTCTTACCATCAGGTCGGCATTGTTAGCCATGTCTAAGTTGAGTTCTCTGGTAGCAGTCAAGTTATTCATAGAAATATCGCCAAATTCTTCGCCTTTGCAGTTGATATTTTCGCTGGTTAGGTTTCCAGACAATACAAAATCTGCGTTGTTGTTGGTTTCTATGTTAGCAAGAGTACGCACTTCCAAATTAGTCATGCTCAGGTCGCCAAAATCACTGCCTACAAAGCTAAAAGCATTGGCAATCATATTTTGCTTAAAACGGATGTCGGCATTATTGGCTGTTGTAATTTGCAAATTTCCTACCTCAAAACTGTCTTGTACCTCCGCCTTTGCAAAGTTATAGAGTTGCATTGAGTTGATAGAAGCCATGACTAAGGTAAGGGTAGGCTGCAAAGCCACAGCCGAGCCACTGGGCGTATAGTCGAAGACGCCGCCGCTGACCTTGATGTATTGGTTATAAGTGTTCAGGGCATCTATGCTGCTGCGGGTAACGTAGTAGCCTGTAGTTGTTCCTTTGCGGATAATTACCTGTGCGTTGCTCACCCGAATAGATTGGAAGGAGGCAGGCACAAAGGTTGTGTTGCTCGGCAAGGCAGGGTTTACAGGTGCTGCGGGGTCTGCATTGATAACGCAACTTGCCACAAAACCAGCCAATAAGCAGAAAATCAAACTGTTGTAAATGAATTTCATAAAATTTTGAATTTTAAATTTTGAATTTTAAATTTTGAATTTTGAATTTTGAATTTTAAACTTGTAATTCGTAATTTGTAATTCGTAATTTAACTAATTGATTATCAATTAGTTAAATTATTAACTATTTACTGTTCACTTTTCTCTTTGCAGAAACTCTTTGATAACATCAGCCACAAAACTTACCATGAGGTCGGTTTCCAAATCTGAATAGGTTTTGAAACCCAAAAAAGCAGCTATTTTTTGCTCCAGTTCAGGTTTTAAACATTGTGTAGGCTTGTAACCTTGCACACCTGCCAACCGAGCCACTGTATTGGTGTCGCAGTCTAAGGCGGTGGCTATTTTTTCACAGTCTTTGTAAGTCAAAGTTTCTGTATAAGAAACTTTTGCTTGGAGAGCAAGCCGCTTGATAAGTTTGTTGCGAATGATTGTATTCACTTTTTTTTAATACAAAATTAGGTAGATTAATTTTTAAATTACTTTCTTACTTAGCAGTCAAAAAGCCTTTTTTTGCTGCAAAAAGCCACTTTTTACTTCTTACTTTGCAAGGACTTTTCAAACATACCTAAACTAAGAAAGTCTAAAACAATAGCAAACCAGAGATATAACTCTAAGTTATGATAGGTTTCAAAGCCTAATAGCACAGCTATCTTTTGCTCTACATCAGGTTTTAGGCTTTCCGTAGGCTTAAAATTTTTGATACCTGCCAACCTCGCCACCGTATTGGGGTCGCAGTCTAAGGCAATGGCTATTTTTTCACAGTCTTTGTAAGTCAAAGATTTGGCGTTAGCTACGCCTACTTTGGCAGCTAATTGGGCTACCAATTTTTCACGAAACAGTCTATTCATATTTTAAATTTTAATAGGATACAAAGTTAAGGCAGGCTGTTTACTTGATTGCTATGTTTTTTGAGGTAGGCGGAAGTAACAAGCAGTAAAAATAAATGTACAAAACTATCGGACACTTTAAAGATGTTCGATAATTGATTTTCAAGGAGTTACAAAAATAAAAATTTACTTTTATTTTGGGTATTTACTACCAAACTTTCAAATATTTTCTTTTTGTATTCACAATTTTTTTCTATTTCTTTCTAAATAAACTGAACAGAGCTACAATTTTTCTGTAAATAAACAAAGTAGTTCATTAGACTTGTCAAGCTAAATTCTTTTATTACCTTTGCAGCCTTGAAGAGAGTAAACAAATTTATTGTACACATTTAAAAGTGTCTAATAAATCATCTGATTTAGTTGCAACTTAATTTTTCGCCAATATATAGATACATAGCATGAACTGCCGTTTTGATAACCAGCCATTGAGCCACCAATTTATAGATTTAGGTTTTAGTCCTGCCTCTAATTCTTTTTTGAAAAAAGAGCAGCTCAATGAACCTGAAACCCATTTTCCTCTCAAACTTTTTGTGAGTGAAAGAACTTTTTTGGTGCAGATAGACGAATATAAGAAAGCAGACGAAATTTTTAGCGAAGATTACGTCTATTTTTCCTCCTTTTCTACCTCTTGGTTGGCACATTCCAAAAATTATGTCGAAACAATGATTGCCCGTTTTGGTTTCCATACACAATCGCAAGTGATAGAAATTGCGTCTAACGACGGGTATCTGTTGCAATATTTTAAGGAAAAAAATGTACCTGTTTTGGGTATAGAACCTACATTAAGCACTGCCAAAGTTGCAAGAGAAAAAGGAATAGAAAGCTGGACAGAGTTTTTTGGTGTAGCCTTAGCCCAAAAATTGGCAACCCAAAATCGCCAAGCAGATTTGTTGCTCGGCAACAATGTATTGGCTCACGTGCCTCATCTCAACGACTTTGTAGGTGGAATGAAAATAGCTCTCAAACCGCAAGGCGTCATCACAATGGAGTTTCCTCACCTGATGCAACTCATTGAAAACAACCAATTTGATACCATTTATCACGAACATTTTTCTTATTTGTCTTGCTTGACAGTCAAGCAAATTTTTGAAAAACATGGTTTGGTTTTGTTTGATGTAGAGGAAATCCCTACGCATGGTGGCTCATTGCGTATTTACGCCAAGCACGCCGAAGACCAAAGCAAAGCTATTTCGCCCAATGTGCAGACTTTGCTTGCAAAAGAAATTGACAAGGGCATGAACACCTTAGCTTATTATCAAGGTTTTCAGCAAAAAGCAGAGCAGGTGAAATACAACTTTTTGAGTTTTCTGTTAGAACAGAGAAAAGCAGGCAAAAAAGTGGCAGGCTATGGGGCAGCAGCTAAAGGAAATACCTTGCTAAATTATTGTGGAATCAGCAAAGATTTACTTAGTTTTGTTGTGGACTTGTCGCCACACAAACAAGGTCGTTTTTTGCCCGCCAGCCATATTCCTGTGGTCAATGAACAGTTGCTCAAAGACGAAAAACCAGACTTCGTAGTCATTCTGCCTTGGAATATTCAAGACGAAATAATGAAACAGTTGGCTTATATTCGTGAGTGGGGAGGGCAATTTGTGGTGGCTATTCCGAATTTACAAGTAATAAATAATTTCCATCCGACTCAATAAAAATTATATGAAAAAGCTATTATTAATTTTTTTAGGACTTTTTGGGCTATATTTGCCCGCCAATGCCCAAGTGGAAGACGAAAATTTTGGTGTGGTCTATATCAAATTAGGCAGTTTGCTTAGGCGAGGGCACCAAAGTATTTTGGCTGAATACTATGTAAAAAAAGGCTTGCCTTTGGTCAAGGGTAAAGACAGATTTTGGGAAGCCTCTGCTTACGAAACTTTGGGTTTGCTCTATAAAGATATGGCTATGGAGGAACAGTCGCAAAAATATTTGCTCGATGCTCTCAATCTCTACATAGCCGACAAAAATGTGTTGGCAGAAAAAGCTATTTCAGATATTTTGGAAGGGGCAGAGCCTAACAAAGCCTTGTTTTCAGACTATAAACTCACCGCACCCGCCAACACACGAGAAGCTTTTCACCTAATGAAAACAGGGGCTACGCTGATAGAAGCAAAACAATTCGACTTGGCACAGGCTTGCATAGAAAAAGGATTGGTGTTTGCAAAAGACAAAAACCTCTATTGGGAGGCTACGGCTTACGAATATTTGGGTATGTTGGGCTGGGACAAAGACAATAATCAGGCTGCTGCCCAATATTATAACATGGCACAAAGTCGTTTTGAGAAAAACAAAAACTTTGTAAGTGCTGCCCTCCTGCGTTATTTGCTCAAAGCCGTATCGGAAACCGAAGAAATTTATGGGGGAATAGAGGTAGGGGCAAAAGGTATCAAAGCAAATGTAATTGGTATTATTTTGACCAAAAAAGGAGATTATAAAGTAAACGTGAAATATACAGAGGTGGACAACAGCACCAACTTGGCAATTTTGCATAGTGGAGATATGTTGGCAACGGACAAGTTAGACAAAACGGCAAATACAGTCAAGTTTTATTACGACAAGTTGGTAAACGAGCAAAGTGTGCAAGCAGACCGTATTTTTGTGGTCGGTAGCAGTTCAGTGGCAGCAGCCAAAAATGCAGACTTGTTGAAAAAGAAAATCTTGTCGGCTTTTCCCTCAGATGTGCCACCCTCAGTAGATTTTACAACGATAGAAAAAGAAACCGAATACGATTTATTGGGTGTAGTGCCTGATAAAAAACGGTATGCAGCAGCCATTATAGACGTGGGTGGTGGCAATACAGAAATGGGTTGTTTGTTGCCCGAAGGAGATAAGCCTGTTTACGGTTTTGCGGTGCAGTACGGGTCTGAAAATTTGCAGGCATTGGCAAAAGAGGAGCAAAAAAAAGGTGGCGACTTCAACAACATAGCCAAAACCATTGTCCGCAGCAAAGTGGAGCCTGATTTGGTAGCCAAAATAGACCGAAGTGCAGCCCTCAAAAGCAGAAAAGAGATTTATTTGGTGGGTGGTGCAGCGTGGGCTTTGGCAACTTACCTATACCCGCAAGCAGCACAAGAAAACTATATCAATCTCAATTTAGCAGATATTGGCAAATTGCGTGATATGTCTGCCTTGCTGTACGAAAAATTGACTAATCCTGACCTTGCAAAAATTGCAGATGCAGCCACCAAAACCAAAGCCGAACAAGACATCAAAACTGCAAAAGAAACTTTTAACAAAGAAACTTTGACTACTGCCTCCTTGCTTTTGGCTACGGCTGCCAACAACCTCAACGGCACAGCCACCGACAAAAAGTTTATCTTTGCTCGCAATGGCTTAACAGCATGGGTGTCGGGCTATGCGGTGCAATACATCACAGACGGGTACAAAAAATTGAAGGAAGTGGAGGAAAAATAAGGTAATGCCACAAGAAGGTAAAAATGTGAAAGTAAAAAAACTGAATTTAGCTTTCTGTTTGTATAAAGTTACCTTTGCCACCAAAAACAAAAAGATGACACCAATTTTATCATTTATTCGAGCATTGCTGCAAGTTTGTGGCGGGCTTTGTTTGGTCGTTTTGTTTGCTTGTTCGCCACAACAAGACCGCAAAAGCCGAGAATTTATAGCTGAAGGTATGAAAAGCCGAAAAATTAAACGAGTTACAGATGCTCAGTTGTTGGAAAACGTAGATAGATTGGGCAAGCAAAATGTGGAGGCTCTGACCGAAATTTTTTTGGCTAAAACCGATGCTACGCAGCCTTTTGTGTGCAAAACCGAAAATTATTGGACTGGAAACAAACCTTTTTTGTACGTAACAGCAGTTCGGTTGGTTTGCGAAGCCCAACAAGCTGTTTTTGAGAAAGAAAAGCAACTCTTGCAAGCCTATTTTTACAATGATGCCAATAGTGTGGAGTCCACTGCCAATATTCAGAAAATAGACGATACTGCCATTATTTACACTTCGCCTGTTACGCTAAACGGCAAGTTGGTGGGTATGTGGACTGTAGTTTTTGATAAAAAACAGTTGGTGATGAATACAGAGGCGAAAAAGGCGTATTGAGGAATGGATTTTACCCCAAAAGTTCTTTAAGACTTTTTTTTATTTCTGCTTTTAGTTGTTTAAGACTATTCTCAATATTTGGGTAATCTTTTTTGGCGAAAGATACAATTTTTTTAGGCTTACGCACACTAATACTTTTGTGTAAAGGCTCTAAACTTTTCATTTTAGGAAAGTCCTTGCTATTTGCAGAGTCTAATAGTGCCATTTGCTTTTCTAATTTGGTTTCGTCTGTTTCATCTGTCTTGATAACAATAAATGGTTTTTCATCTTGCTCTTTGTGAATTGCCTCATAAAGACTATTTAGTTTTTCTTTGGTTTCTAATAAGTTAGCAGATAAAATAACAAGGCAGAGGTGCAAATTTTCTAACAATATTTGCTGGCCTTCCTTAATTACGCCTTGTATTTCATTGTCAATACAAATATAAATAGTCGTATTTTTTAATTCTTGCAATAAATAAGTTTTTACTAACAGTGCATACAAAAGGTCTTGTGAAGTACAGAAAATACAAATTTTTATGGTTGATTTTTCCTTTCTATAAGAAACTAATCGCAGGACAGCTTTAGGCGGCGAGGTGTAACTGACCTTGCCTTCAAGTTTATTCTCCAAGTTTTCTAAACCACCTACGGATTCATCTGGCTGTGTTTCTCTTATGCCTACATAGGCATACAAAGCCGATAGCAAGAGCCATAGATTATGAGGAGGTATTTCTCCTTCTATATCAAAGGGACTTTTGCCTTTGAAAAGTAGTACGTCTTTAAATAAAGGCAAAATATCATCTCTGCCTATTCCTTGCACCATTGCATAGTTTTTAGCTAATCCATTCAAAGTACTAACCAACATATCTTTCCTACCTATGTTTTTGTCATCATAAGTACCTGCCCAAACAATAGCTAAGAGTATCTTGCGAATACTCTCACTATCTATGCTTGCATAAGGAGGAAAATCATGAATTTTCATCTGTTTTCTTGTTAGTTGTTTTCCGTTTGGGCGTATTAGTTTTGGGGACAAGAGTTTGTTGCTCTGCCAATTTTTTATTGTCAGCCTTTAGTTGCTCTATTTCGTTTTTTAACTCTGCTATTTTTCTGCTTAGTTTGTCCACCAATGGGGCATCACTAATGCCGTCTTCTAGTTCTCTAAACGAAATATATTGCCTATACATCTTTCGATAATCATGTGTTTCCTTTGTAGAAAGTTTTGCTCCACTGTCTATTTTGGCATTTAGTTTTTTTAAATCCTCAATAAGTTCCTGCACTTTTTTACCTTCCACGCTCTTGGGGTTTTCCTTATACGCAGCATATAATTTATACCATTCTTCATACTTTTCATCATAGACAGAAGGCAAGTTAAACCACTCTAACAATACTTCTTCGGGAAGGTCGCCAATAAAATCATGTTCTTGTTGTTCAAGTATAAAGCCTCTTTGGATTTCGTCAAAACGAATAATAGATACTTCGCCCGCATAACACCCCGCAGCTATCAAAGGGCTGTGTGCAGTCAAAATAAACTGTACATTCGGAAATTTTTCGACAAGCAATTCAATTATTTTTCTTTTCCACGAAGGGTGCAAATGTGCATCTATTTCGTCTATGATGACAATACCTGATTGTTGATTGATTTCATTTTCAGCCACTACTTTACCATACTCTGGTGAAGTCCAAATATCTCGAAGATAAAAATAAATTATGGTAAAAATCGCAAAAATGGACAACACGCCATTAGAAACAAATTGCAAACGGGTATTATCATCAAAAAGATGCGTTTCACTATCTTCATTTTCTTTGTAGATAGTTTTCAACTTGATGGTTATATCTCTGTCTGTGATTTGCCCCTTGTCATAATAAAGTTCGTATGCTTTGTAGGGATATTCATCTTTGGTCAATTTCCCCAGTACATCTGCAAGCATCACAAACAGTTCTTTTGCTTTATTACTACCTTCAGCTTTGCTCAACTCCTCTATGTAATCTATGACATGATACAAAGTTTCAGTGGAGGGGACTCCTCGAAGAAAATCATCAGTAGCGTATTGCGACAGTTTGATAGCCTTGTTATCTTTTCTTGCAGGTTTGGCAATAGAGTCTGTATTTTGATTCAGAAACCGCACCGCAGGAATAGCCAATACAGGTATCAGCCCTTCATCTCCTTTGTAAAAGGCTTTACTACCCATAGAAACATCATAAGAGAAACTTGTAGTAAGTTTTTCTTCTTTGTTTTCTTTTTTTCTGTTGTAAGTAATATCTATTTTCCAATCGTCATATTTCTTGATTTTTGTTTCTTGAAAATGTTTTAAAATATTGCGTAGAGGGTCTTTTTTTCGCATAATGGCAGTCAATAATTTGAGTAAATAACTCTTGCCATACGCATTGTTGCCCAACAATAAATTAATACGAGGTTTTAATTTCCAATCAATCGCAACAAAATAGTTGGTATGCTCAAAGATTACTTGCTCCAACTGTAAATTTGCTTGTAAATTTATTTTTTCGTTGGTTTTTCGTTCTATATCCCTAATTTGTTCTTCTAAATAATCTATACTTTCCTTATTTTTACTACCCACTGCTCCCTCTTTGTCCTCTTTCAAGTCTTTTAAGGTATCTGTTTGCTTCTCTAACAATTTTACATATCTTCCAATAACTTCTATATCTCCTGTTTTTTCTATGGAAGGTATTTTGCCATTGTCAGTATCAAAAAACAAATCAAGCACAATTTTTATTTTTTCTTTGTCATTTAAGTCTTCGCAAATAGCAAGCAACTCCTCACAACCTGCTAAGGTTGGATTGGTTTCATAAGATTCTAAAAGTTGTTCGTATTCATTGAGTAAAGAACTTCTATTTTCTACATAAAAAGTTTCTACCTTTGCCACACTTTCTTTTTTAGTCCGTCTAATCACTCTAATTTGGGCAAGCGTAGCAATTTCCTCTTTATTTTTAAATAATCCAGTAATTTGCTGTTTGTGTAAATCTACGTTTTTGATTTCAAAATTTTTGGTTTGAGAAAAAAAATGTTGTGTTTTGGGTTTATAAAAAACTGTATCGCCTGATTCTAAATCAAACTCATAGACTTCGCTAAAAGGCAACCATTCTTTGTCTCCTGAAAAATAACGCACAAAATAGTACAAACCTATTTGGTCTGACTCGTTGCTATTTCCCTTGCCAAGTTGTTCGGCTATAAAATCTTGTGCTTCCTTTTCTGTGATTTTCACAAAACCAATGGTACTGTATAAAAGAGCTATACCTTTTACTTGGGCTATGTAGCAATATTCGTCTGCTGTGTGGTCTGCCAAGACATAATCACCTTCTAAGAAGATAGTTTTCATTTATTTAATCATTAGATTACCTTTTGTTTACATTTCTGTTGTTTCTGACAACTCTAAAATCGCCAAGTCCTATAGTTGTTTCTTGTAGTTTACCATTTTTCATATAGGCAATTTGCAGAGAAGTGGGCAGGTTTAGACTAAGCACCTTTGCTTTGTCTTCTATAGAATAACGACTATAAGAATCAAGTCTGTAGAAAACATAGTCATCTATTTCTACATCAAAACGGTGCAAGTCCATGAGAGGTACCAATTCTTTTTCTCCGTTAAGATAACGAACATAGGCAAAGAAAGCTTGCTTTTTTTTATACCTTTCTTGTGCTTCTTTGTAAGTTATTTCTTGGTGGTGGTCATCTGCATAATACAGCACATAGGCAGCATAGCAATACTCATCTTTGGAGTAGTCTGCTAAAATTAACTCTTTTGGCTCAAATAACATAGGAGTAGGTGTGTTAAGTTGTTTATAAAGCTACGGCAGTTGGCTAATAAAAGTTTCATATTTACCACCATATAAGAAATTAGCAGTGTAATTTTATACTCAAAACAAAAAAACAAGGTACGAAGTTAATAAGCAAATAATAAGGATATTATTTTTTGGTAAATTTTATTCCAAGTTTAAATTTTATATGGTGTGGCAGTTTTGTTTATGAGGCTGAATAAGTTGTTTTTGAAAATGATATTCACAAGGCTCGAAAAGCAAAAAATATTTGCTATACTTGATTTATTAGAAGGACACGAAAAAGAATGAGAATTTTAATAGGACAATATCAGTAAAAATAATGTAACTTGCCTTTTCAAATTAAGACTGCCCTAAGTATTAATTACAAGCAAAAAATAATAAAACAGGTATTCTACCCAAGTTTATGTCCGATATATCTTTTATTCTCAACGAGTTAGGCGAAGAACGTCAGCAATACTATCAGGCTACGGTTCCGCCAATTTTCCAAACCTCAAATTTTGTGTTTCGCAACGTAGAGATGATGCGAAATGCCCTAAAAAACGAGAGTAGCACACCTTTTTATACCAGAGGTAACAACCCAACCATAGACTTACTGAACAAAAAAATGGCAGCCTTAGAGCAAGCCGAAGCAGCGTTGAGTTTTGGTAGTGGCAGTGCAGCCGTAGCAGCAGCCGTTATGAACAACGTACAGGCTGGCGACCACGTGGTATGTGTACAAAAACCATATTCTTGGACTTATAAATTGTTGGCTGTGCTGTTAGCAAAATTTGGCGTACAAGTTACGTTTGTAGATGGTACAAAAGCCAGAAATTTTGAGAAAGCCATACAACCCAATACCAAACTGTTGTTTTTGGAAAGTCCCAATAGTTTTACCTTTGAGTTGCAAGACATAGCTGCCGTAGTCAAAATTGCAAAAAAACACAACTGCCTCACCATTATAGACAATAGCTATGCGACGCCCCTGAACCAAACTCCTATCACGATGGGCATAGACATGACCGTACACTCCGCCACCAAATACATCTGCGGACATAGTGATGCGGTGGGTGGGGTATTGTGTAGCTCACAAGCCATGATTGACAAGATTTTTGCAGGTGAATTTATGACGTTGGGGGGCATTATTTCCCCTTTTAATGCGTGGTTGCTCTTGCGAGGTTTGCGAACTTTGCCTATTCGGTTGAAAAGAGTAGCCAAAACAACTAAAAAAGTGGTCAAGTTTCTGAAAGACCAAGACCTTGTAGAAAAAATTTATTATCCTCACGACAAGAAAAATCCGCAGTACGACCTTGCCAAAAAGCAAATGAAACAAGGTGGTGGACAATTTTCCATTCTCCTCAAAGCTGACTTAGCCCAAACCGAAAAGTTTTGCAATTCCCTGTCGAGGTTTCTCATGGGGGCTTCATGGGGTGGCTACGAATCTTTGATTTTCCCTGCTTGTGCCTTGTACGACTCGGCAAACTACGCCAATACGACCCTGCCCTATAACATCATACGTTTTTACATAGGCTTAGAAGATGCCGACCTGTTAATAGCAGACTTGAAACAAGCTTTTGCTTTGATTGAATAATGCAACTATTTATACATCAAAACCAAAGAAAAACCTGAAAAAAGTAATTTGAGCCACCAAAAGATACAACGACAACGGGGTTTGTTTGCGAATAGTGCTTTGTTAATAAACTGTTAATGGTTAGAGGCTTTTAGTTAGCACCTTTAGTTTCTAATTAACAATTTTTTGGTAACCACATTTTTATTGTGCAAAGACAAAGTGTAAAAATAAACCCCCGCTGACAGATGGCTAGTATCTATGTGGAGCTTGCTACCATGCACCACCAAACCATATTCACCTACAACTAAGCCCAATACATTGCGTATGGTCAATCGGGCATCGAGGTTTTGCTCTTGCAGAGAATAATCCAATTCTACATAATTATCAGCAGGATTTGGATAGAGATTAGAAACAGTAAGCTGACTACTGGTATATAATTTTTCGTCATTGCTGCCATTTACGCCACTAAGAGGCAAAGAAACAGGTGTAGTTTGGGGCAACGGACTATTAGTTGCCATAGCTTGTGGTTTGACATGGGCTAATAAAAGACCACCACAAAGGGCTATATAAAGTAGTTTTTTTATCATGACTGTTAATTGGCTTGGTTTAGAATGATTTATGGTGTAAATATATAAATTTAACGCAAAAAAAGAAAAGAAGTTTGTCTTTTTTAACAAAATTTTAAGTTTTAAGTTCCATTGTTTCTATTTCCTTTACTCCACCAACTCTACTTCATTTAATAATGTAAAATAAATGCTCTGGATTTTGGTAGTTTGGTTGCAAAGTATCTGTTATACGTATCATTTTATCCGTAGTTCTTTTTGTCGTCATATTTTACTCTACTCGATATTTTTTGCAAAAAAGTAGATAATGGTAAAAAAAGCATGATAGTTTAATTAATTGACAACGAATTTGTTACTTTTGTAAAAACTCTACGATTACGCTAATTTACTTTCTCTGTCAAGGTACAAAAATAGATAAAAATAACAAAACACTAATTAGTATTAATAACTTTTAGCCAATCTATCATACTTTATTTGTTACCAACAAAAATTTACAACTACTTAAAATATGTATAAAACTATCATACCTTCTGAAGTAGCCGTAGGCGTATTGCAAGCCTATATACAAGGAGCAGTAGCCCCGCGTCCTATTGCCTTTGCCAGCACCATAGACCAAGAGGGCAATATTAATCTCAGTCCATTTAGTTTTTTCAATGTGTTTAGTGCCAATCCGCCTATTTTGATTTTCTCTCCTGCTCGTCGCGTGAGAGATAACACCACCAAACACACCCTTAATAATGCGTGGGAAGTAAAAGAAGTAGTAATCAATGTTGTCAATTTTGATATAGTAGAACAAGCATCATTGGCAAGTACGGAATATGAAAAAGGCATAAACGAATTTGTAAAAGCAGGACTTACTCCCTTGCCGTCTTTGCAAATCCGCCCGCCACGCGTAGCAGAGTCTCCAGTCAGTTTTGAGTGTAAAATCAACCAAATCATCGAGTTAGGTACAGGTGGTGGTGCAGGCAATTTGATACTTTGCGAAGTGTTGGCTATGCACATCAAAGAAGAAATTTTAGATACCAAAGGTATGATTTCGCCTCAAAAAATAGATTTAGTAGCTCGTCTGGGAGGAGATTGGTACAGCAGGGCTAATTTTGATGCTTTGTTTGAAATTCCCAAACCTTTGCAGACCAAAGGTATAGGTATAGACCAATTGCCTACAAATATCAGAACAAGTAAAATATTGACAGGCAACAACTTGGCTCGGCTGGCAAACATAGAATATTTGCCACAACTCAAAGATTTACAAAATCTGATAACAAGCAAACTACCCACCGAAAACAGCCACCAAACAGCCCAAAGACTCCTTGCCGAAGGAAATTTGTTGGGTGCTTGGAAAGTGTTGTTAGAAGAATAAAATTATAACTACCATTCTTTTATGAAAACTCTCAAAAAAACAGGCTTTTTTGCAGCTTTTTTATTGCCTTTGTTGCTGCTACTTGGTTATTGGCTGGGTAACTATTGGAACTATACCCTCATCATCTTTGTCTTCGTTTGTATTCCCTTGCTCGATACCCTAATTGGTAGAGATGGCGAAAATATCAGCAAAGAACAATTAGCTACGGTGGCAGCCGATACTTATTTTCGGGTAGTGCTTTATTTGTGGGCAGTTGTGCAAACTTTTATTTTGGTTTGGGCTTGTTATGTAGTTGCAAATGAGCAACTTACCAGCACAGCTTCGATTGGTTTTTTGATAAGTGTAGCCTTATTGACAGGGGGCATTGGCATCACTGTAGCTCATGAATTGGGGCATAAAAAAAGCAAAACAGACCAATTATTGAGCCAATTTTTGTTGATGCAAGTCTGCTATATGCACTTTTTCATCGAGCATAATCGAGGGCATCATGTGCGTGTGGCTACACCCGAAGACCCCGCCACAAGCCGAAAAGGAGAAGGTTTTTATACTTTTTGGTGGCGGACTGTAACAGAAGGCTGGCAAAGTGCTTGGCATTTAGAAACAGAAAGGTTGCAACGAAAAAATCTACCTGTTTGGAGTTTTCACAACGCCATGCTTTGGTATGTGGCTTTGCCTGTGCTGTTTTGTGTGGTACTTACGCTGGCAATAAGTCTTTGGCAAGGTGTGTGGAGTGTTGCAATTCCTAAATTTTTTATCTTGCAAAGCATCATTGGTTTTTCTTTGTTAGAGGCTGTCAATTACATAGAACATTACGGCATCGTAAGGCGAAAAGTTACGGAAGTTTACTACGAAAGGGTTACGCCTTTGCACTCTTGGAATGCAAACGAATTGTTGAGTAATTGGTTTTTGTTTCAACTCCAACGCCACTCCGACCACCACGCCTACGCAGCCAAGCCTTATCAGGTACTAAACCACGTGGAGGAAAGTCCGCAACTGCCCGCAGGATACCCCGCCATGATTTTACTTGCCTTAGTGCCGCCCTTGTGGTTTGCCCTAATAGACAAAAGATTGGAAACATGGGAGCAAATCAGAAAACAACAGCAGTTGCTAGGCGAATAAGGAAAATTTTAAACTGATTAACAAATAAGTTTTTTACTTGTTTGTTATGATTTCTTTGCGTTTTTTCAGAACTTGCAGCCGTTTTTGTATAAAACCTTGTCAAGTTGTAAGAATTTGCCAAGCCTTTATCTTTCATTGCTATTTACACTTAAAATTTCCGATGGAATTATATTTAGATTCAGCCGACTTAAAAGAAATTAAAGAGGCTTTTCAGTTAGGTTTTTTGGCAGGTCTAACCACCACACCAACCTTTATGCACCGCCAAGGCATCACAGACGTAGATGCTTTGATTTTGGAATTGGCAACCATAGTCCCTGTCTTGCAAGTGGAGGCTTTGGGCAAAACTTCTGATGAAATTTACAAAGAAGCACACCGTTTGTTAGACAAAGGCTTAGATGCTCGCAAATCTGTTTTCAAAATTCCTGTATCTCTGGAAGGTGTAAAAGCCTGCAAAAGATTGACAGATGAAGGCATTATGGTAAACGTACACTTAGTTTACACCTTGCAACAGGCGTATATGGCTATGGCTGCGGGTGCTACTTACGTTTGTCCCTTAGTGGGCAGGTTGCAAGACCAAGGACATGATGCGTTGGGGCTGATAGAGCAATGCGTTGGGGCTGTAAATTATTATGGCTATGCTTCCAAAATCATGTTCTCCTCTGTTCGCCACCCTGAGCATGTTCGCAATGCTATCAATATGGGCGTGCATACTTGCACCGTACCTTACAAAATTATCAAGCAATTAACCGAAAACGTCTTAACCACCATTGGCACAGACCAGTTCTTCGAACATACTCGAATGACTACTGTAAAGGTAAAAGAGGCAATGCAAGCTACCAATCCGTTGGTGCAGACTTCACACACCATTACGGAGGCTTTGGTCGTGATGACTGAATCAGGTTTTGGTTGCGTAACCGTAGTAGATGCTCAACAAAATTTGGTTGGTGTGTTTACCGATGGCGACCTTCGCCGTTATATCAAAGAGCAAGGCAAAGACGTGCTAAACAAAAAATTGGGAGATTTGACCTTCAAAACACCCATCAGCATAGATGCCAATGCTTTACTCAACGATGCTGCTCAAGTTTTCAAAGACAAGAAAGTGGACAATTTGTTGGTTTTAGAAGCTGGCAAAGCCATCGGTATGTTGGATATTCAAGATTTGAGTGAGTAAAAGTTGCAATTTTAGCACTGATATTCCTTAAAAGGTAGTGCCACAGGTGTAATACGCTGCACAAACATTTCTTTGAAAAATGTTAGTGCAGCGCATTGCACCTGTGGCACTACTCCTTAAAAAAATCTTTAGTTCTAAAAAATTTAATCCCACACTATTAGAGGTTATTAGGATTTATACCGTACCCTTTAGGGTACAAGGTAAATTAGTTGAAAATCAACAAGTTAATTTTCTATACAAAAATTTGTATAACGGACTTTAGTCCGTTTCGCACTTTCAGTGCAAATTTGGCACATTTTAGCGTTTACCTCGTTATCTGTAACAAGCCAAAAAGAGCCAAAAACTGAGCAAAAGTAGTGTAAAATACCGACTTTTGATAAACTTTTACTATTTTTTTCCTTAATATTGTAAAAAAAACTTTTGCCGTTTTTAGGTTTTCAAAGAACATATAAAATTTCAAATCTGTGAAAAGTACAATATGGAGAGAACACAGATTAGGCGGATTTACACAGCTTATTGATTTAATTTTTGCTTTTCTTTGTACTCTCTTACTGCCTTCATTTCCTCAATTTCGGAGTGCAAAGTTTTGAGTTCTGTTTTCATTTCTTTGTTCTCCGCTTCCAATCTATCAACCAATAAATCTAACTTCTCTACTTTTGCTTTGAGTGCAAAATAAATAGCTGCCAAGCCTACGGAAGTGGTAATGACGGTTTCTAAGGTCTGCAAATCAAAGTTCATAGAAGTAATATTTAGTGAGAAAAAGAAACAAAACAAACTTGCTAAGTTTTTAAAACTTAGCAAGTTTAGTTTTTTGTTTTAGACCAACAAGGCTACATCTGCCATGATAACGGTGTATCTGTTTTGCAGTTCGTTAATCAAGGCTTCTGACCTTACGACAGAGATAGTGCCAAAATTAGCCCTGCGTTTGTTTACAGACCATAATTTGTTTTCCTCAGCACGTTTTTTGTCTTCCATTTGGTTTTTGATAGCACCTTCTGGCAAATTGCCAATTACGGCATCTAATGCAGTAATTTCAGCATCAAGCGTGGTACTTTCGGTTTCCAAATTAGTAGCCGTTTCAAGGGCTTTGTCTTTGCGAATTTGGGCAGAAGAGATGCTAAAATTAATCATTTCTGCTTTTTTTTCCAACTCTGTTTTAAGCTTCAGTTTGTCTTCTGGGCTTAAAAGTCCTATGCTTTCGAGTGCCATAGTAGTAGTTTTTGTTTTGTTGTGTGCAAAATTGCAATACAAAAATAATTATTGATATTTTTGTTTGCAAATTTTGATAAAAAATGATAAAAAATACTTATAAAAAGAGCATAAACCTTATAAGGTTTTCAAAACCTTATAAGGTTTTTCGTTTTTTTTACAGCCTCTCCACTGCCTGTTTTACATCTAAATCAAAGAAATTGCAGACCTGCAACAGATTAATTTTTTGGTATTTTTTTACCTCAAATTTCTCTTTCATTTGCTTTAGTCTGCGGTTGGCAGTAGCCGTACTCATCTGCAAAACATGGGCTAATTGCTTGCCACTCAAAAACGAATTTTCAGCCACCAGCCTGTAAGCCTCCTCCGTTTCTATTGGTGTTAAAGTGGTGATAGTCATAGCTTTGCAGTGGTTTAGGCTTTGTTTTTAAACTTTTTCAATACAGCCACATACGTTGGGCTTTCTTTTCCTTCTTGTTTGAGGTAGGCATTATGGTCGCAAACGCCGTTTATATCTCGGCTTTCTTTGATATTTGGTTTGCTCATTCGCAAAAAAGCATTGAAACCTACCTCATCGTAGGTACGCATTTCAAAGTTTTTTGGTAGGCTATCATCTACGGCTAATTGGTTTACCAATTCATCAGCCGTAATATTGATATCTACATAGGTTTCTCTACCTTTTTTGCCTGTGGTAGATACAGTTTTTGCACTTTTTTGGTAGTTTCCATACGTTTGAAATTTGGTTTTAAGAGTGAAATAAAATCAATAATTAAGTATTTGTTTTTGTACTGTAGAACAGACTTTAGTCTGTTTTAAACAAAAATGCCTTTTTTTAAACCTGCGGTAGCAAAAAAACTATACGTGCAGAGGGGTGCTACACCCCCAACGCACCTTTCGGTTGTAGCAACCGAAAGCACTCTGTAGCTGTGGGCTTTAGCCCGCAGTTTTAAAAAGGTGAATTAGGGTCTTCGCCAAAGTTCTGAGGCAACTTGTTGGCTGGTTCCTTGGGGCTTGGCTGTTTGAGCAGCTTCAGTTCCTGAACTTTTACCTTTATCTGTGCCTGTGGCTTGTCTTGCCTGTCCAGATAGACTTCTGAGGAAACATAACCAGAAACAAAAAGCAATGTACCTTTTTTGATAAATTCAGCTACTTTTGGCTCTTTTTCAAACCAATAAGCGCAGCTAAACCATTGCGTTTTTTTTGTTTCCTCGCCTGTGTTTTGTCTGGATACTCTCGGCTGTCGGCAAGGTTAAAATTGATGACGAAGTTTTTATCGTCCACTTGGCTCACTTTGGCATCGCTGCCCACGTAGCCTATAATTTCTATGCGGTGGTGCATGGGTTTAAGAGGTTAAAAGGTTAAAAATGAACTACTTGCAAAAAGATGACATCTTAAAAAAAAGATGTCATCTTACGACTTTTCAGCGGGGCTGCCCTCAGCTTCAAAAGCTGCAATAATGGTGGCGTTTCGGTTTTGAGAAACCGAAACCACATCTTTTATTTCTCTCTTTTGAAAGTCTATTGCCGTGTTGTTTACTCTAAAGCAACTAAAACCGCCATTGCCCACAGGTACAGCCACATCAACTAATTTTTTGCCGATGTCAAGCCCTATAAATATGTTTTCCATAAAAGATTTAGGATTTAAGATTTAGGATTTATGAAATACAACGATGTCAAAGAACTTGGTGCGGTTTACAGTAAACAGTTACCAGTAAACAGTTATTTAATAGTATGGTTATTAAATAACAGACAAATTTAATATTAAAATTATAATTAGTAAATAAAAATGATAATTTTGATAAAAAAAATTATCAAAATCTATAACTTTACTATCACAAACAACATGGGAAATGAATAGGAATTACTTGGAAATAATCAAAAAACGCAGAAAAGAATTAGACATAAACAAATCTGAAATGTCTGAAAAATTAGGTGTGAGTGTAAGTATGTATGGAAAATATGAGGATGGAGAGAGTAAATTAGACGTTGAAAAATTTATAGATATATGCGAAATATTGCAATTAGATTGGTCTAATTTTGAAGGAACAAGTAACAAAAAAGAAGAAATAATGAATGATATTATAAAAGTGTTGGAAAAATTTAAAAATTTATAATTAAAAATTCAACATTAAACATTAAAACTTCTTTGCGTTTCTCTGCGTAATCTTAGCGACCTTTGCGGTGTGATTTTGGATTTTCTACCAATATCGAGTGCCTAAAACGTAATTTTTGGGCGTGGGGTGTAGGGCTTGCGTTGCGTTTTTCTGGGTTTTGGGTGCAAAAAAACGAAAAGAATTGCAAGCTAAATCTATAAAAAATACAAGTGGGCGGCAATCCGCAGTGAATAAAATGTTTTGCGGGTTACAAATTACAAAATTGTATCAGACATAAAGTAGCTTAATTGTTTCTTTTGTCAATTATCCGTTAATAATCACCGCAAACACTCAAAAGGGGTTCATAATTTTGTGAGACGTAGTAGAACGTAGTCATTTACTCGTCAATTTTTTTAGGAGAAGTATCACTTTTGCTTTATTCACTCTTGTTATTTGCCACAATGATAAAACTTTATTTTTGATAAAACAAACAAAAATATAAAAAATGATAAAAATACTTTTTTAGCCGATTTTATCACTTAAACCTAATTTTTGCTGGTGGCAGCCCCGATAAAAACCATAAAAAGTACAATTCAAGCTTTTTTGCTTCGCAAAAACAGCAAGGGCTTGTTACGGATAATATTGTAATAACCTCTATTGTTATCTTTATTTAATATTTTATTTGGAAAAGTCGAGGCTTTGCTTTACTTTGCTTTTGTAAGTAGTTACGTAGTATGAAAGTAACATACGCAACTTACTTAGCTACATAAACATTTTGCCTGTGGAAAACAATACGACCAATCATGTAAAAACCATAGCCCCTTACCGTTTTTTTAAGGGAAATTGGGAACAAATTAGCAAAAAAGAAAAGCCTTTTAAGTATCAAGTATCAGCACAAACTTTGTTGGTACATGACGGGCAACTTTCTTGGAATAAATTAACAGCCGACATAAGCAAAAGTACTGCCACGCCGAATGTTACTATTATCAACGACTTTTTTATGCCTGAACTCCGAAGAAACCGTCGAGTTTGGGTCTATTTGCCCTTAGATTACAAAAAAACAGACAAACCCTATCCTGTATTGTATATGCACGATGGGCAAAATCTTTTCGATAGAATGACCTCATACAGCGGCGAGTGGCAAGTGGACGAAACAATGAATCTGCTGCAAGCACAAGGTGATTATGGGGCAATAGTAGTCGGCATAGACAATGGTGGCATCAACCGACTAAACGAATATTCTCCTTGGCGAAATTCCAACTATGGCGGAGGCGAAGGAGATTTTTACCTCGATTTTATTGTAAAAACTTTAAAACCTTACATAGATGCTAACTACCGAACCATGCCTGAAAGAGAAACAACAGGTATGATGGGTAGCTCTATGGGCGGATTAATCACAATGTATGCAGGGCTGCGTCATCCCGATACTTTTTCTAAATTGGGCGTATTTTCACCCTCTTTTTGGTTTGGTAGTAATATTTTTAAGATGGCAAGAGAAAAACTCAAAATGTTTGACACCAAGATTTACCTCATGGGTGGCGAAAAAGAAAGTGCAACAATGGTTAGTTTTTTGCGTAGAATGTACGATACCTTACAAGCCGTAGGTTATACCAAAGACGAATTGCAATTAGCCATACGCCCTGATGCTATGCACAGCGAATGGTTTTGGCAACGAGAGTATCCCATAGCTTACAAATGGTTGTTCGAAAACAGTGCTTGTGAGGAATACGAGGAGATGCTCAAGCACGAAACAGGCATTTTTCGCAATGCAAAAACCGAATTGTTGGCAATGGAAGACGAAGAAGACGACCAAACCATAGCCCTCTATGACGCAAATTGGGAATTGCTGATGACCATAAAACCAGACGAACAAGGCAATATAGACTTGGAAGGATTGGCTGATAATCTCTATTTTTTGCAATATCAATACCAACAACGCACTATTTTCAGAAAAGCAATTATCAAATCTGAAGTATTGGCTACTTAATCCTACAACATTTATTCATGTTTTGTAATTATTTAGGTACTCGTAAGCACTAACTTTAAATCTTATTTTTGACTACCTTTGTAAAAGCAATTCATTATTAGTGCCAATGATTTTGTAATTTGTAACCGACCAATTATTAATTGTTGGGCAACCTTATTAAAAAAATATGCAATTTATTTATCCTTCGTTTCTTTGGGCATCGGCTTTGGTAGCAGTGCCTATTTTGATACATCTTTTCAACTTTCAACGTGCCAAAAAAGTCTATTTTACCAATATCACTTTTTTGAGGGAAATCAAATCCGTTGCCTCCGCCAAAAATAAACTGCGTCATTTGTTGGTTTTGCTTATGCGTTGCTTGGCTGTTTTGGCTTTGGTTTTTGCCTTTGCCCAGCCCTATTTGCCTGCACCACAGGCAGTTAGCAACACCGCCAACAGCAACTACGTGAGTATCTACACCGACAACTCATTCAGTATGCAAGCCGAACAGGGCAACAAAAAACTGCTCGATGCCACCATTCTCTATGGCGAACAGATAGTAAAGTTGTTTCCAAAAAACACAGTTTTTCAACTCCTTACCAATGGTTTTGAGGGAAGTATGAATTATTTTGCAGAACCCAAAAAAGTTACAGAAAACATCAATCAACTCACCTATAGCAGTGCTTCCCGACCACTTACCGCAGTCTATCAACGCCAAAAAAATGCTTTTGCAGCCCACAGCAACAGCCAAAAAAATTATTTATTTTGGATTTCGGACTTCCAAAAAAATATGTTCGACAATTTTAATCCGCAAAACATAGACAGCAGCAGCATTTTATACATTGTGCCACAACAAGCCGAAACCTCGTCTAATCTTTTTGTGGACTCTGTTTGGTTAGAGAATCCGTTTATCAAGGTAGGCGAAAACAATACCTTGTTTGCAAAAATCCAATGCGTAGGTAAACGTGGTGTTGCCGAAAGAACAGCCAAATTGTTTATAGACGGCAAGCAAGTATCCAATGCCACCCTTACCCTCGATGCCCAAACGCAAACGACTATCAAAATGAACTTTGCGGTGCAGGAGGCAGGGGCAAAACACTGTAAATTGTCCTTAGAAGACAGCCCTATTTTGTTTGACAACGACTATTTTTTTATCTTAGAAGCTGCCCCTTTGATTCGCATGGTGCATATTTCGGCAGAAAACAACCAATTTATTCCAAACGTCTATGCCCAAGAAACTTTTTTTAAGTTGCAATCTTTTAACCCTAACTCGGTGGATTACAACGCCTTACAAACAGCCGACTTGGTAATTTTGCAAGGTTTGCCCACCATAGACAAAGGTTTGTTGGCTGCTCTGCAAAAATTTTCTGCTAAGGGTGGCAGTTTGGTGGTTTTCCCTCACGATAATTTTGATACCGAAAGTTATACCTTGTTGCTCGGCAGCACAGCCAGCCAAAGCACCCTCGAAAAGTTTGAACTGTTGCCACCCGACCTGAACAATCCTTTTTTTGCAGGTATTTTTGACAAATTAACCCCTAATATGAATATGCCTACTGCCTTGCAAGGGCTTGCGTTGAATGGTGGCGGACAAACCTTGCTGAAATTTAAAAATGGCAATCCTTTTTTGAAAATGATAACCAACAAGATAAGCAACAACAAGGGCAACGGCAAAACTTTTGTGTTCAGCAGTCCGTTGGCAGAAAATGCAACAGATTTGGGCAAACACGCAATTTTTGTGCCTTTGCTCTACAAAATAGCCCTCAATTCGGCAGCACAAAGTAGTAGGTTGGCTTATTCTTTTGACGAAACTTTGGCAGAAATTACGCTAAATGATACGCTAAATAACAAAAACGAATTGTTTAAGTTGGTAGAACAAACCACCAAAACCGAATGGATACCTACACAAAGACGAAATGATGGCAAATTGCTAATAGAAATACCAAAAAACAATACCTTAGCGGGCAACTATGCGGTGATAAGAAAAACAGACAACAAAAACTGTGGGGCTTTGGCTCTGAATTATAGCAAAACGGAGTCGGCTTCGCCTTGCTACACCGCAGCCGAATTGAAACAACTCTTTGCTAATCAACCACATATACAAATTTTTGGCGAAACAGATACCAATTCCTTTGCTTCTTTGTTCCAAGAAAAAAATGTAGCCAAACCTTTGTGGCGTTATTTATTGGTGGCAACTTTGTTGTTTTTATTAGTAGAAATTTTGTTATTGAGAAAAAAGTAATTCAAACGAAAGTGGCATTGGGCTTTAGCCTGTGTCGTTTTTATGCTTGCGTAGTGTTAGGGTTGCTACAATCCCAACGTACTTTTGGTTGTAGCAATCGAAAGCACATGTGAAACCATACCATTAGAATAGAAAAAATATGAACCTCGAAAAAAGAATAGATTGTTTTGCAAGACTTGGTTATGCATTAGATGACAAAACCTACGATGAGATTTCTCATCTTGCTTACCAAGCCCAAGCCCAAAATGCTTGGTTTAGTATTGGTAAAGTATGGGTAGCTTACAGCGGTATTAGGCGTTATTTACACAAAGATAAATTGATTTCATGGTTGCAACGCTATGACATAGATGGAGTTACGCCTAAAACTGTTGCCGTAATTATGGCAGGTAATATCCCTTTTGTGGGAGTTCACGATTTGATTTGTGTGTTGCTGGCAGGGCATAAAATGCAAATTAAATTGAGTGCAAAGGATACGGTCTTGATGAAAGAAATTATCCGCCAATTAGTTTATACTAACGAGGAGTGGGAAAAACAGATAGAAATAGTAGAAACTATCAAAAACTTTGATGCTGTCATTGCCACAGGCAGCAACAACACAGCCCGTCATTTTGAGTATTATTTTTCAAAATATCCGCACATCATTCGTCAAAGTCGTACTTCGGTGGCAGTTTTGCATGGCAACGAAACCCAAGAAGAATTGGCGGGATTAGGTGAAGATGTACTGCAATACTTCGGAATGGGCTGTCGCAACGTATCGAAAGTTTATGTGCCTACTGATTTTGACTTGACTGTACTTTGCGGGGCATTGCTATCACAAGAAAATGTAGCAAATAATAACAAGTACAAAAATAACTACGATTACAACAAAGCTATTTACTTGGTTGAGCAAATCGAGCATTATGACACAGGCTTTTTATTGCTTACAGAAAACAAGCAACTTTTTTCACCTACTTCGGTGTTGTATTACGAAAGATATGCATCGCAAGAGGACTTACAGCAAAAAATAGACGTACTTAGCCAATCTTTGCAGTGTATTACTTCGTCTCAATCTTGGTTTCCGAACAGCATAGACTTGGGCAAAGCCCAGCAACCTGAAATTTATGACTATGCAGACGGCGTGGACACGATGCAGTTTTTGACCAAAGGAATTTTTGAAAAGAAATAGAAATTGCCAATAATTTTCCTAAAAAATTACACCGATGACCAGAGAAAAAGAAAAAACCAAAGATAAATCAGCAAAAGCTAAAAATAAAGGCAAACGCAGAGCAAAAGGCAAAGGCAAAATAGATTGGCAAGACGTGCAGCAGTTGCTCATTGCCATGATAGACGGTAGCCCCAGCAAGTTGTTCACTACCAAGAGTTTAGCCAAAAAAGTGGGGCTGCAAGACAAGGATATGTTGCACATCGAAGGATTGTTGGGACATTTTGTCAAACGCAATTTGATTAAGCAAATAGACGTGGGTGTCTATCAAAGCAACCATGAGGCAGAGTACGCCACAGGTCGGGTAGATTACGTGAATCGGGAGTTTGCTTACGTGATATGCGAAGGATTTGCCCAAGATGTGTGGGTGAATAAACGGCATTTGGGGTTTGCCCTCGATGGCGATACGGTCAAAATTGTGCTGCATAAATTCTCCAAATCCGATAGAATAGAGGGCGAAGTAGTGGAGATTTTGCAACGTGCAAGAACAGAGTTTATTGGCAGAGTAGAAATTTCCACTCGTTTTGCTTTTGTGGTGGCAGACAACAAAAAAATGTTTTACGACATTTTTATTCCCTTAGAAAACCTCAATGGTGCAAAAAATAACGACAAGGTAATTGCAACCATAGAAAGTTGGAAGGCAGAAGACAAAAATCCAACAGGAAAAGTGAAAAAAATATTGGGCAAGGCAGGCGAAAACAATGCAGAAATTCACGCAATTATGGCAGAATATGGTTTGCCCATAGACTTTCCTGAACCCGTAGAGAAGCAAGCCCAAGCCATAGACGAAACCATTTCGGCTACCGAAATAGCCAAAAGACGTGATTTTAGGGCTGTTCCTACTTTCACCATAGACCCCGAAGATGCCAAAGATTTTGACGATGCCCTGTCGGTGTTGCCCTTAGAAAATGGAAATTGGGAGATAGGCGTACACATTGCAGACGTTTCATATTACGTAGAGCCTGATACTTTTTTAGACCAAGAAGCCTACCGCAGAGCCACTTCGGTTTATTTGGTGGACAGAGTGGTGCCTATGTTGCCCGAAAAACTATCGAACTTTGTCTGTTCTTTGCGACCAGACGAGGACAAACTCACTTTTTCTGCCGTTTTCGAAATCAATGAAAGAGGTACAGTCGTCAATCAATGGTTTGGGCGGACTATTATCCGTTCTCAACGCCGTTTTTCTTACGAAGAAGCCCAAACAGTGATAGAAACAGGGGAAGGAGATTTTGCAAAAGAAATTGGTATTTTGCAAAAATTGGCAGTAAAAATCAAGCAAGCAAGGTTTAAAAAAGGGGCAATAGCCTTTGAAAGTGTAGAAGTTCGGTTTAAGTTAGACGAAAACGCAAAACCTATTGCCGTTATTCCAAAAGTGCGAAAAGAAGCCCACAAATTGATAGAGGAATTTATGTTGCTCGCCAATAAATGTGTAGCCGAATATGTGTTTAAGAAAAAGAAAGGTAAAAATGTTTTGGCTATGGTCTATCGTACACACGATGAGCCTGATGCTGAAAAATTGCAAAATTTAGCCTTATTTGCCAAACAATTTGGGCATCAATTAGACACGCAAGAGGAAAATCTGTCGAAATCTCTCAACCAATTATCCTTAGACGTGGAGGGCAAACCTGAACAAAATGTATTGCAAAATTTGGCAATGCGGGCTATGGCAAAGGCAGTTTACAGCACAGAACCCAAAGGGCATTTCGGGTTGGCTTTTGCTCATTACACCCATTTTACTTCGCCCATTCGCCGTTATCCCGATGTGATGGTGCATAGGCTACTCCAATATTACCTCGATGGTGGCAACAGCGTAGATAGAAACCTCTACGAAACCAAATGCAAACACACCTCGAACATGGAAAGAAAAGCTGCCGAAGCCGAAAGAGCCTCTATTAAATACAAGCAAGTGGAATATTTGCAAGGCATGAAGGGCAAAACTCTGGAAGGAATCATCTCTGGCGTTACGGAGTGGGGCATTTATGTAGAAGTCTTGCAGGTATGCGAGGGCATGATACGCCTTGCCGACCTCACAGATGACTACTACGAATACCACGCCGCCCAACACAGCATCGTAGGCAGACGTTACCGCCAAACTTTTAGACTCGGCGACAAGCTAAAAGTGATAGTCAAACGAACTGATTTGGAAAAAAGAATGATAGATTTTGAGTTGGTGTAATAGGGTTTTGCTTAAAACAGACAAAACAATGTGTTTAAAACATTGTTAAATAATGAACTAATTTACTAACTTGTAGCTTACCATTTTAGTATAATTTAATTGGGGTTGTGGATTTTAATGTAAGCAATTTTGTAGCCTGAACAAATAATTCGAATGAATTTGCAAACCAAAGTCCAACTAAGCAAAGAAGAAACCGCAGCTATAAAAGCTGAAATTGATGCTGCCAATACAGTAGCCCGCAGAGAAAGAGTTTCTAAACCTCACGAAACTTTTGAGGCTGTTGGTCGTGCCTACCAATTAGCTGTTGGTATCCATTACAAAAAAGGAATGGGTTTTGCTTTGCTCAATAAGTCGTTTTATTTGTTTTATATTTTGGGTGATTTGGTAAAGGGCTACGAAAACTTGACCGAAGCCGAAGACATTTTTCAAGAACTCAACCATATAGAAGGTACAGCTTGGATAGCCAATATTCGGGGAAGTTTGTATTTGCAGTCGGGAGAATACGAAAAAGCATTTGCTGCCTACCGAGGTGCTATTGAGGGTTTTCGGCTCTGCGAGGACAAAGATGGCGAGTCTTTGGCTATTTATCTCTTGGGCAACTTGTATTTAGACCTCAAAGACTACAAAAATGCAAAGACCTACCACGAAAGAAGTTATTATTTGGCAGACCAGATGAAAGAGGACACGATGCTTGCCAATAGTTTGACGAGTTTGGCAAATGATTATCATGGGCTGAATGAATTGGACAAGGCTATTGCTACTTTTGAGCAAGCCATAGAAAAATCTGTTGCCATTGGCAACCCAAACATAGAGGCAAGGGCGTGGAATGATTTGGCACAAGTCTATGAAACCAAAGGAGAATATGAAAAAGCTATTGACTACTCCACCAAAAGTTTAGAGCAAAGAAAACTTCATGGCAACAAGCCAGGCATTATTACGGCTTTATTGACTTTGGGCAAACTCTACCACAAGACACACAAACAGGAACAAGCCATTGATTTTTTGCAAAAATCAATAGAATTGGCAGAAACTCTCAACGCCAAACCTAAAATGATGCGTGCTTATCAAGAGTTGGCTATTATTTATAAAGAAACCGAACAACCTTGGCAGGCATTGGCTGTGTATGAAAAATATATGGAGATAAAGGCAGCTGTGATGGGCGAGGAAACCTCCTCACAACTTCGCAATGCAAATGCCCTCTACGAAGCCGAAAAGTCGAAAAGGGAAGCCGAAATAGAAAGGTTGCGAAATGTAGAACTCAAAGCTGCTTATGAGGAAATTGAGGAAAAAAATCAACACATTATAGACAGTATCAAATATGCCAAACGAATACAAGAGGCTATTTTAGACCCTGTGGAAACGGTAAGCAAGCAAATAGGCAATGCTTTTATTTTTTATCAGCCCAAAGATATTGTAAGCGGAGATTTTTATTGGTATGGAGAAGTGGAAAAAGATGAAGAACCCGACAAGAAATACAAAATAGTGATTGCGGCAGACTGCACTGGGCATGGTGTGCCTGGGGCTTTTATGACTGTGATGGGCAATGATTTTTTGAACGACATTATTCTCACTCGACAAATTACCAATCCTGCTGAAATTTTATATAAACTCGACGAAAAAGTTACCACTACACTAAACAAGCAAGGCAGTGTAGCCACTAATGATGGCATGGACATTACCATTTTGACCTTTGACGAAACAGCCCAAGAAGTTCATTTTTCGGGTGCAAAAAACAGCCTGTATCTCATCAGAAACGGCGAAGTGGAGGAAACCAAAGGGGCAAAATTTCCGATTGGCAGCACCCAATACGAAACAACCAAAGTTTTTACGACTACTACCTTGTCTGTAAACCCCCAAGATGTTTTTTACCTTTTTACAGACGGTTGTCAAGACCAATTTGGAGAGCAGGGCAAATATATGAAACGCCGTTTTAGAGAATTGCTCTTGCAAGTTCACACCCTCGACCCTGAAATGCAATGCCAAGCCATAGCCACCGAAATTAGACAATGGCAAGGGAGCAAGGTGCAAACTGACGATTGGTTGGTAATTGGAATTAAAAGATAAACCTACAAGTTGTTACAGCTAACTTTGTTTTGTTAACACTAACATTTCTCAAAGAAATGTTAGTGTTAAGCATTGCAGTTTACGCATTACCAAGTAACGAGATAATTTATTCTTTTGCAAACAAAGTTACACCAATCTCGAAGTTGTCGTAAATAGTTTTGTCACCTAAGTTGTCAAAAACAGAACCAGAGCCATATTTTACATCAAAGTCTGTTCTGTCTATGATGATTTTTGCTTCTGCTTTGGCTGCTTTATCTGAAAGACTTACCACAGCAGGGAATTTAATTTCTTTGGTAATGTTTTTAATAGTAAGATTAGCTACAATTTTGTAGTTATTGCCACCTTGCCAAGTAGCCTTAGTAATAGCCAAAGTAGCTTTTGGAAATTTAGCCACGCCAAAAAAGTCATCTGCTTTAAGGTGTCCTACTAATTTTTCACCACCCTCTGTGGGTTTTAAATCTGTACAAGTGATAGAATTCATATCAATAGCAAAGCCTCCACCCGTCAATTTTCCATTTTCAACACTCAAAGTGCCATTGTCTATTTTAATTTCGCCTGCGTGAAAACCTGTAACTTTTTCACCTTTCCAAGTAATTTTTGAAGCATTTTTGTCTACATTAAGCGTAGCTTTGATGCCCAAAGTAAAGGCTGTTAAAAGCAAAGCAACTGCCAAAGAACCAACTGCAAATCCTAAATTTTTCATGTTGTAATTGAAATTATTGTTTAAATGATTGTTATTTTACATACTCAAAATATTTTTTTGTCAAAATTAGTTTCATAGCTAACTAACTTTAACAAAAATTAACTAAAAATATTTTAACAATTTTTTCCAAGAAGCCTACCAATCGGGTTTGCCTTTTTCGGGTTTTTTGTTGGTTCTTTTTTGGTTTTGTTGCAAATACTGCACTTCTGAACTTTTCATTGCATCGAGTATATTTTTTGCCTGTTCTTCGGTCATGTTGATATTTTGCAGGCGTTGAGAACGGAGTTGCGACTTCTCTTTTTCTTTCTCTTGGGCTGTTTTGTCGCTGTTATCGTCCCTTTCTGCCTGTTTTTTATCTCCTTGACTGTCTTTTTTCTCTCCCGAAGCACCTTCTTTTTGTTTTTGCTGTTCTTTTTGCTTTTGTTCTTGCTCTTTTTGTTGTTGCTGTTGTTTTTCTTTTTCTTGTTGTTCTTTTTCTTGCTGTTCTTTCTGTTGTTGTTCTTTTTGTTGCTGGTCTTTTTGCTGTTGTTGCTTGTCTTTTTCTTTTTCCTCTTTTTGTTTGTCTTTATTGTCCTGATTTTCAGGGTTTTGTTTTTGCTGTTGTTGTTTCTTTTCTTGTTGCTTTTTTGCTACCTCATAATTTTGCCTAACTGCTTCATTGGTAGGGTCAGCTTTCAAAGCCTCCTTGTAATGCACCATTGCAGTTTCAAAATCTCCTTCTTTGGCTCTAATATTGCCTAATTGTTGATGTGCTACTGAACGAATATATTTGTCGGTTGCCAATACCAGACCACCATAAGTTTTGGTTGCATTAGACATATCTTGCGATAAATAATAAGAATGTGCCAAATTCAACTTTATTTTTTCATCTTCCACACCCAAGTCTTTTACCAAAGTTTGGTAACGGTTGATAGCCACATTATACATTTTTTGCTTGTAAGCAAGGGCTGCCTCCTCTTTGAGTTTGTTGATTTTGGCAATTTTATTGACATCGGGCAGGTCTATGGCGAGCAAGACCATACAAAAAGCAAAGATTTTAGTAAGCATGAGTTAATTTTTAATGTTGAATGTTGAATTTTTAATGTTGAATTTTTAATGTTGAATGTTGAATTTTAACATTAAAAATTCAAAATTAAACATTCAACATTATTTTGCTTTTGTTTGTGTCCGTACAAACGACTAAGATTTTATTATCCAATCTTTAATATACTGCAAATTTTTATAAATTCCCTCCAATTCGTGCATTTTGAAAACACTAAAATCGTAAGAAATGTGGTAAATATATTCGTGCAAAGCTATTTTTTTGAGTATCACAAAGCACCAACTTCGCCCAATGATAAAAGCACCTTTCATTTCCGTTTCTTTGTTGTGTTCCATTGCCACCATCATCTCTGCCAACAATGGGTTTTTTGGGTGAATACTGCCCAAAGTTTGTTTGTATTCTTGTATGAAAAAATAGGGTTTTTCGGGTGCTTCCACCCCACCTGCCACCATAAAATCGGGGTTGCCTGTTAGCAAAACCTCATTTATCACTGCCTCCAAACTCCGTTCATACCAATCATTGGCTTTGTTGCTTTTGTGAAATTTGATTTGATTAGTCATTGGAATAATCATTTTGGCTTTTAATTCCTCCTCCAAATAATAATCAATTCTTGGTTTATTGGTTTCTTGCAACTCCTGAATAAATAATTTCTCTTGACTATTGAGTTCATAATCAAAACTAAACCATTTTTCAAATGCTTTTGCATCATCTACCTCCGATATTTTCACAAAACTTTGTAAATCTTGCAAAGTAATTTTACCAAAATTAAGTTTTCTTTTGTAGTTCATAATTTGTAGTTAGTATTTAGTGATTTGTCAAATTCAAAATCAACTGTTTCAAATGTCGCAAAGCATATACAATTTGATATAAATCTGGTTTTTGTGTGGCATCATAAGACGAACTAACACAATAATTTTTGTTGTGAAGCGTGGCAAAAGTCCAATGTTTTCCTTGCAAATAGCAACCATACACAGGCAAATCATTTCCGTTTTCGTTTTGTGCCAGCAACATAGCAGTCAGCAGTTGTCCTTCGGCATCGGGGGCATTTTTCTGTTTTTTGAACTCCTGCAAAAAGAAATAAGGCTTTTTGGGTTTGCCAATTCCTTTGGGTGTTGCCACCATTGCATCACAAATCACACTTAAATCGTAGCCATCGAGAACTGCCGATAGAGGTCTTTCGTAAAATAATTTGAACTTGTCGGGTTCGTTAATAGCAGCAATATCAAAAAGAAAAGCTATAAATTGCATTTTCAATTCCTCCTCATTCCAAAATTCGCCTTCTCTTTTTAAGGCAACTCTTTTGGTTTCTAATACTTGTTCCTCAACGGCACTAAAATTGGTTTGGTAAGCCAACCAAGTGTCTAACAATTCACAACCATCTACGCCTCTTTTGAGAGCAAAGGCATCTAAAATATCTTCCGTATCGTAACTTAATTTTTTGGGTGTGGTTTCCATTGTTCTTTACGATTTTATTCCTTGTTACAAAGTTACAAAAAAATAAGCCATTGCAAAGTTAAAATTTCCTAAAAAAGTAAGAGTGCAAAAAACAATCTCTATCTTTGCGGGGCAATCAACTAAAATTAGCACACAGATAACACTCATTTTGCGGACAAAGCACAGATTTTATCCGTAAAATCAGCCTAATCAGTGTTATCTGTGTGCTATAAGTTTATTTACAGGCACAAAATAAGCATATTCAACATTAAAAATTCAACATTAAAAATTAATTAAATGCCAGGTTCAGAATTATTTGGTGCGGAAGAACGCAAAGAAGTTCAAGACGTATTGGAAACAGGGGTGCTGTTTCGTTATAACCATGATGCTCAACGCAAAGGGCATTGGAAAACAAGAGAATTTGAGGCTGCACTTGCCAAATTTAATGGTGTGCAATATGCTCATGCTTGTTCGAGTGGCTCTACGGCAGTGGCTATTGCAATGGCTGCTTGCGGTTTAGGGGCAGGCGATGAGGTCATTGTGCCAGCTTTTACCTACATAGCCACCATAGAAGGGGCTTTGTTGGGCGGTGCTTTGCCTGTTTTTGCCGAAATAGACGATACGTTGTGCCTAAGTGTTGAGGGTATTCGCAAGGCAATTACGCCCAAAACGAAGGCAGTGGTGCTGGTACACATGTGCGGGTCTATGGCAAACATAGAGGAAATTGTAGCCCTTTGCAAAGAGAAAAACCTCGTGTTGTTGGAAGATACGGCACAGGCTTTGGGGGCAAGTTACAAAGGCAGAGCAGCAGGAACTTTTGGCAAAGTAGGCTGTTTTTCTTTCGATTTTTTCAAGATTATTACTTGTGGCGAAGGCGGCGGCGTGATAACCAACGACAAGGCTTTGTATCATTTGATTGACCAATTCTCCGACCATGGACACGACCACGTGGGCGACAACAGAGGCATGGAGGCACACCCAATTATTGGTTTCAACTACCGAATTGGCGAAATGAACTCTGCCGTTGGCTTGGCTCAAATCCGCAAGATTGACTATATTTTGCAGCAACAACGCAAGCACAAAAAGGCGATGAAAGCTGCTTTGGCAAAGTTTCCACAGGTAAAATTTAGACAAATACCAGACGAAAATGGCGACTCAGCTACTTTTATGGACTTTTTCCTGCCCGACGAGGCTACTACTCGCAAAGTGGTGGCTGCACTCAAAGCCGAAGGCGTGGCTAATTTGACAGGCATACAGTATTGGTATGACAACAACTACCACTACATCAGAAATTGGGAACACCTCAAAGCCCTGAAATCTCCCGCCAAAATGCCTATTCACCTTTTGGAAAAACCACAAGACTACAACAACTTAGACTTGCCTATTACCGAAAACCTGATGAGCAGACTAATTTCTCTGGTGGTAAAAGTGGCGTGGACAGACGAACAGCTAAAAGAATTGACTACCAAAATAGAAAAAGCCTTAACTTCGGCACTTGGTTAATTTTGAGTTTTGAGTTTCAAACTTTGAATTGTTTATTATTCGTCATACGAATTAGAGTCGTATGACGAATTTATTGGACATTTTGCGAATTGTCGAACCATTCGTGTCCAATAAATGATTTTCAAGGAGTTACAAGACAAAAAGTTATTTTTATTCTGTACTATTACCCATGATAGAAACTATTAATATTTATGACCTCCATCGAGAAACTCTACTTTCGGCTGGTTTGTGTGCAAGTTTGGCTGAGGCAGCAGCCGTATGTTTAGATTATCACCAACATCAACAGGGAATATTAGTGAAGGTAGAAGGAGATTTGCAAGCCGAATTTCATTTAATTTGGGAGCAAGTTACAGATAGAATGAGAGAATCGAGGGCAGAAATGCACTCAACAACAGAAGACGGGGCAATGTGCTTGGCAATTATGATTATTCAACGTCTTACACCTTATGAAGTCAGAAAGCAAGCTATTAAATCCACAGGAATTGATTTTTTGTTAGGTAATAAAAAAGAAATAGCAACTTTTGAGTATTTGGCTCGTTTGGAAGTTTCAGGAATATTGGCAGGGACAAAATCACAAATTAACAATAGAATGAAACAAAAAATCAAACAAAGTATGCAAAGTGATGAACTTTGCATACCTGCATACGTTGTTATTGTTGAATTTAGTGTTCCCACTATCAAAATTGTAAAAAGATGAAAACATTTGAACAGTTACATGATGAAGCTATGTATTTTGCAGATTTAGCATACATAGAAAAGAGAAAAGCAACTAAAAACGAAACCTATGTAGCAGAAAATACACGCAAAGCATACGAATTAGAGAAAGAGGCTGTCTTGTTGTTAGCCACTCAAAATGACTACGAACCCTTGCGAAGTATTTATTTTCGCAGTGCTATTACTTTGGCTATGGAGTTGAAAGAATATCGTGAGGCAGAAAAGCTAATTTGCTATGCTTTAACAGGTAATCCTCCTATTTATTTGGTAGTTGAGTTTAGAAAAGTATGGAAAAAAATTTTAAAAGAATTTGAAAAAACAACACCAAATCCTATCTCAAAAAAATCTGAAAACAGTAAGTTAATTCATTCGGATTTGGAAACTACTCAAAAGACTAACTAATCACTTTAACCTATTTCATGCAATCCTTAATTTTCTGGCGAAATTGGAAACCCGCCGACAAATATTTGTACCTTTTTTCTTTTGCTACCTTGTGTTTCGTGTTGGGTTGGTATGTGGTGGCGTATTTCATTGGCAATGAGGCTGTTATAAGCTGGGAAATAGTCAAAGACTCGCAGCCCATTGGCAGCACCTTAGACAGTTTCGAAAAATATTTGCTCAACTTTTCGGTAGAGGCAGACAGCTACGCCATTACGCAGACCTATCAGGCTTCGCCTATTGCAATCAACCAAACCGCCAATTATTTGCTCTTGGGTGCAGTGGTGGTGGGCTTGTTGCTCTTGCTTACGGTTTCTACCTACCTCAGCAATACGTGGTTTTTTGCCCTCTCCGTACCTGTCGTTTTGCACTTTGTAACCCTCAAAATGGAGTTGTTGGGTATCTCCCAACAGACCCACCAGTTGCCTTTGTTGGCTGTTTTTTTGGCTTATATGCCTTTGGCTTATTATTTTCAGAGTTGGGCAACGCATTTTTCGTTGCGGTTTCGTTTGGGCGTATTTGCCAGCATCACAGCCGTAGTGGGTTTGGTTATTGCCTATCTCTCGAAAGCCTCTTTCCCCGCCATTTTTATTGCCAATTCGGGCTTGGTTGTGCCGTTGGGCTTGTCGGCTTTGTTCATTGCCTTCAATGCCCACGAAATTATCAGGGGTTTGCTTTGGTTGGTTATTCAGGCAGGCGGCGGCACCAGCCGAAGTACGCACTTGCATTTTATTGTCATTAGTTTGATTTACTTGCTCAACCTATTGTATGCTTGTTTTTATTACATCGAGGGAGTGGACTGGGGCATTTTGTTTTTAGAACCTCTTTGGGTCTTGCCCATTAGCATTGTGTTGGGTGTTTGGGGTTTTGCAAGGAGAGAAGTACAATACGGCAACTTGTTGGATTTTGTACCGCATGGGGCTTTGCTTTACAACGGCTTGGCAATCATTACCTTAGCTACGGCGGCTTACAGTTTTTCGTCTGGCAACGACTCTTTGCGTGGAGTTTTCGAGCATCTTGTTTTGTTCACACACGTAGGTTTTGGGGCTGCTTTTGTGCTTTACACCTTGTCAAATTTTTATCCTTTGCTGAAACAAGGCAAGGATATTCACAAAATTTTGTATAAACCTTACCGACTCGACTATCTTTGGGTGTTGCTTGCGGGTGGTTTGCTGACGGCTGCTGCTGTTTTTTATACCAATTACGAAGTCTATGATAAAGCCCAAGCTGCCTATTACAACGGCTTAGGCGATGCTTACCTCCGCCAAGATAACCAAAGACTCAGCGAATTTGAGTACCAACACGCCTTAGATTACGATTTTAGTAGCCAAAAAGCAAATTATGCCTTAGCCTCCTTAGCCCAAAAGCAAAACGACACCAAAGCCACGCTATACCACCTCCAAAAGTGCCTAAACAGAACTTCCTCGCCTTTTGTTTACGCCAATGTGAGTGAATTGTATTTGCAACAAGACCAATTTTTTGATGCCTTGCTCAAATTGAGAGAAGGGTTGCAAAAGTTTCCAAACAGCAGTGAATTGGCAAACAATTTTGCTTTACTTTTCAGTCGAACAGATATTACGGATAGCACTTTGTTTTATTTCGACAAGGCAAAAGCATTGGCAGACGACCCCACCATAGCCGAAGCAAATTTTATGTATTGGTTGGGCAAAAAAGCCAAAACCATTAGCCCCGATTCGTTGAAACAGTTGGTGGCTAACCCCAATAATTTGACTACGTTAAGCAACGAATTGGCGTGGAACAACCGAATGAAACAGCCTTTTGCCAAAGGCTTAAACCCTGATATGCTGCAAGATACGTTGTTGCAGCCCGCAGCCATGTGTTACCTCTACAACTATACGCTAAACCAAGTGCCAACGGCTGATACGTCTATGTTGTCTTTCATTCGGTTTTATAAAAGCAAAGAAAGCAACGCCCAATATTTCAACTTTTTTTATTGGGCAGAGGCAATGAAACAAAGGGCAATGGGCAACAACCACAAAGCCTTTAAGCTATTTGAGAGAGCCTATAAAGAAGGAAGTGATACGGACTACGAAAAACCAAAGCAGTTGGGGAGTTTTCTCTACGAAAATGAGCAGTTTCTCCTCGCTGCCTACTATTTTTCGAAAGCCTATTTTCGCGGGTATGCACAGGGTCGGGTGTATGAGGCTTTTGCTTTGTCTGAACTTGCAGACCGAAAAATAGCCTTAGCTATTTGGGAAGAATTGCGTGCAAGCAAAGATATGACAACGCAGTTGGTAGCAAAAAATATACTCAAAGTTTTGCACCCCGACAGCCTTAAAACTTTGAAAATCAGTACCTTAAACGACCAACAAAATTATTATTTTGCCCATTTCAACCAAGAAAAAATTAGTGATAGTCAATTCAACGAACTAATCAATTTGGCAAAAGATGCAGACCTTCGTTTTTTGCTTGTTACAGAAAGAATGAAGTTTTTTATGACCCAAAACCAATGGGAAGCCGCCGAAAATCTGCGTAATGCTGTAACAGGTTTAGGCACAAACAAACCCGACTTGCTCGAACAACTTCGGTTATTGGATTTGCAACTCTTAACTAAACTCAAAAGATTTGGCGAGGTAAAAAAATTGGCAACCGAAAGCAAATTTAAAGGGGTGCAGCAAGGCTACCAACCTTTTTATTTGGCGGTGGCAGCAGAAAATGCAGGAGATACGCTGCAAGCCGAAAAACTATACCAAACAGCTTTGCAGCAGTTGCCCTTCGATGCGGAAGTGGTGATGACCGTAGCCCAGCACTACAACAAACGCAACCGCAAACAGCAGGCTTACAACATATTGGTCGACAATTTGCACTTTTACCCCGAATTTCGTTATTATCCTGTGCCTGTCTATGAACTATATATTTTGCAGGCTTTGGAGTTGAACTTTACCGAATATGCCGAGTCTTCGCTGCCCCAGTTGTTCGAAATTTCGCCCAAAGTTCGTTACGATATTTTCTATAAGTTGTACGAAAGCCGCAAAAAGGAATTGGCAAAGGTGACGGAGGGGTGGGAGTGATTTTCTGCCTCAAAGTTATTTTTTACCGCAAAGTACGCTAAGATTACGCAGAGGTCGCAAAGACTACTTTTCTTAGTGTACTTTGCGTAATCTTTGCGTACTTTGCGGTAGAAAGTTGTTTAAGCCTTCAAAACAGGTTTTGCTTTGAAGTATTATTGCAGTTGTTCTATTTGCTGGGTGGAGATTTGTAGGTTTTTCATAAAGAAGTTTTTAGTTTTGTTAGTACCCAAAAGATACGATAAACCACAAGCAAGTTGGGTGGACTTGCTTTGTGGAATAGATAGAGATTTAGACTCTCTGCAAAATTCGTTACCCTATTTTAAATTCCAGTTTGTATTTCTCTAAAATAAGCTTAACCCAATCTGGTGGTTGATTTTTAAATAAATACATCACTTTTTTTCCACATTTAGAATATGCAATAGCCTGCTCTTCAAATTTTATTTTTGTTTGTTCATTTGGATTATAGTCTGGGCTCATGGCTTTTACCTCAATATATGATGAACTTTCATCATCAGAATCATTAATCTCCATATCTGCCCACCTGCTAACACCTTTATAATCCTGATATTGTGTTTCAACTGCTTTAACTTTTGGCTTAAACTCATCCATACCATCACTTTCTATAAATTTGCTTTTATTCACATAATCAATTAGTGTCTTTACCTGAAATCTATAACCTTGAAGAAAGGCGAAAGCTGTTGTTTTTGAAATATCAACTGTGGCGATATCACACATTAGTTTATCTGCTCCTAGAATATCATCTATGGATTGATAAGTGTCTTGATACATATTTTTCATCTCAAAAATTAGCTCATTTTTTGTGAGTTGCAATTCACTCATATCAAAATGAGTTAGATGTTTAAATACACTCTCGTTTAATATTAAATTATTGGAAGAAAACCAAAGTTCAATATCTGTCGCATTGATTTTGTCATTATATTTTTTAAAAAAATTTTTTTTCAAATCGAGATCAAGCAAGTTAAAATGAGCCCAACCGTGTACACTTTCAGCAGTCTTTTCATTTAATTCTATTCCTTTATAAGTGAAATAACCTTGAAGTATAGTATCAGATTTTCTCCTTTTCCGAGTAACAGAATTATCAATCACTTTATTCTTATTCTTCTCTGGTTTTAATTGTAAAGCCTTCCCCCCCATCACATCTGCCTCTTTCTCCAACCCTGCCTCATCATTCACATTCACATTGCCTTTTAGCTGCATAGTAGGTTTTACTCTGCCTTGTTTTTGTTGTACCACGTGCCAAGCCTCATGGGGGAGATGTTTTTCTTGTCCAGAAGCTATGTGTATCTCCGTACCTTGTGCGTAGGCGTGGGCGTGGAGTTGGGCAGGTTTGTCGGAGTTGTAGTGTACTTTCACGTCGTCGAGGCTATAACCCGATAGGTTTTCTATGCCTGTTTTGAGGTTGTCGGGCAAACCTGTTTTATTTTCTTGCTTTGGTGCAGTTTTTCTTTGTGCAGTTTCAAATTTTGGTTGCAATAAATCCTCGTCTATTTCTTCTTCTCTTTGTGCAGTTTCAAATTTTGGTTGCAATAAATCCTCGTCTATTTCCTCTTCTCTTTGTATCGTTTGTTTGGTAGCCAACCGTTGCAAGGCTTTGAATTGGGCAGTTTGGGGGCTGTTATTTGCCATTTCTTGCAATTTACGCTGAATCTGCGTGTGGGGTCTGTTGTCCACAAATTGGAAAGCAGGGTTTTGGAGAGTAGGCGTAGCTGTTTCGTGTTCAGCTATGCTGTTTTGCTTGTCTTTGGTGGTTGGGGTGCGAAATTTCATAGGTTTATTTGCTCTAATTTTTGAAAAAATGCAGCAAATTTCGTGCAAAAAGGTAAATGAAATAAGAAATATATTTTTTTGTCTTAATTAATTTCCTTTTACTTCTTTGTGTAGTCTCTTTTGCAATAGTGATAAAAATATCTTTAAATTTGCATTGGTTTATACTGCAAACTGACAATATAATGACAAAATTAAGCTACATTATTCCCTGCTATTTTAATGGCGAAAATCTGCCTATCACAAGCAAGGTATTGATAGTAAACGAACAACTGTTTTCAGAAGATATTACTTTTGAATATGTAATGATTGATGATGGTTCCAAAGATAATACGTGGGAGGAATTACAAAAATTTCATGCACTTTACCCAAATAAGGTGAAATTAGTAAAATTAGCAGGTAATGTAGGTTCTTTCAATGCTATTCTAGCAGGTATGCACTATGCCACAGGAGATTGCAACGTGATTTTGGCAGCAGATTTGCAAGACCCTCCTGAATTAATTCCTCAGATGTTTGATTATTGGTGCAAAGGAATAAAATTAGTTATTGCCAACCGAGCAGACCGTGAAGAGTCTTTGGGACAAAAGTTATTTTCAAACACTTATCATTATTTGATTAAAAAATTAGCCCTCAAAAATGTTCCCGAAGGTGGTTTTGATTTGGTGTTATTTGACAAAGAACTCCGCAAAAAAGTAGTGGAAATGAACGAAAAAAACACCAATATCTTGTATTTATTGACTTGGTTAGGCTATGATTATGTAAATATTCCTTACACCAGACGAAAAAGAGAAATAGGCAAATCACGTTGGACTCTGACCAAAAAAATCAAGATGTTTATAGATTCATTTGTAGCTTTTTCTTTTTTCCCTATTCGTGCTATTTCTGTTATTGGTATTTTGTTAAGTCTGTGTGCTTTTTTTTATGCAGTGGTAATTATTTTTGCAAAAATTACCAATATTATTCACGTAGAGGGTTGGTCAAGTATGATGTTGGTGCTGTTAATAGTGTCTTCCTTTCAAATGTTAGGCATGGGAGTTTTAGGGGAATACATTTGGCGTACCTTAGATACAGTCAGGAAAAGACCACCTTTTGTGGTAGAAACGACAAGAGATGAGAAAAATACGCTATAAGATTTAGCAAATCTATTATAGATTTGCTGCCTTTATAAATGTTGAGTGCCAAAAATAACTTACAAACTCATTCTTTTCCTGAGTCGAAAATACTCATTTCAATTACGTTTCCTCTTTCTATTTGGGCTTTGCCTCTGCAATTATCAAATTGGCAATAGACCACTACATCAGATTTTTTATAAATCATACCCACACCTTTTGCATAAACTTCTCGGCGTTTGTCTTTGCTCACCAAAGTAGAGTCGTTTTGTTGTAAAACCGTAAGAGTTTCCTTATAATTTTTGCCTGCAAAGCTAAAAGATTTGCCAAAATCTCGCATTTCATAGTTGTCTTCGCCTATGGTATTGAAACTGTTGCCATTCCACTTTTTAAACAACTCAACAGGAAATACCAACTTCACAAAAGGCACGTTTTCCTCCACTTTTACCGCAGATTGGTAAGTATTTCGGGCTGTCCAGACGTTGAGCAAAATCCAATTTTCTCTGCCATTGTTGCGTTTATACCTCTCTATGCGGTAGGTTGTACCACTAACAAGGTCTTTGTAAGAGTCTGCAATGACCTCTTTGAGTTGGTAGGTGCTTTGGGTGCTGGGTGAGTTGAGAAAATAATTGGTTTCACTCACATTATAAGAGATAAAACGACCTTTTTCTAAGGGGAAAAAGTCGTTTCCTGCTGGCACAATGTCCAGATTTGCTTCTTCGGTGTTACAGGCTGTTTGCAAACCACTCAACAGAGCAAACAAAAATAGGAGGTTGCGTATTTTTTTCATAATTAGTTTATTGTGTTTTCGGTTTCTCAAAACCGAAAGTAGTTTTTTATTATGTTTTGGTTTTAAGAAACCAAAACCACTTGTTGTGCTTTCGGTTTCTCAAAACCGAAAGTAGTTTTTATTATGTTTTAGTTAGACAAAAATAGCAAAAATACGAAATTTAGTTGTTATTTTGCACTTAAATTTACGAAAAAACTTGCAAACCAAACAACAAAGTTCATTTTTTTTAACTTGGTGGGAGTCACCAACTTTCACCACTTGGGGCAACTGGGCAGTGAGTGTGCTGCGGTTGGCAGTGCTGTTGCCTTTTATCCTCAAACAACTTAGCCCTGCCGAAAATGCTATTTGGTTGCTTTTTATGAGCCTTATGGCATTGGGCAACTTGGCTGATATTGGCTTTACGCCTACCTTTGTGCGTATGGTTGCTCATGTATGCGGGGGCGTAGCAAATTTTGAGGACTTTGGCAAAAAAATAGCCCAACCACGTCAAGAAAACAGCATTTCTTGGCAGTTTATGGAAAAACTCTACGGCACAATAGGCACAGTCAATTTGGTTTTGAGTCTATCAGCAGCCACTTTGTTGGCAATTTTTGGCACGTTTGCTTTACAAAAACCTTTGGCTACCTTGTCCAACGCTGCGGTCTATTGGCAGGCTTGGGCAGTTTTATGTGTATCAGTGGGCTGCATTTTTTACGCAAAAAAATACGAGGCTATCCTCAACGGTTTGGGTTTTGTTCCCTTAGTCAATCGGTGGAATATCTTGTTTGGCTTGTTTTCTATCTTTGCCTCTGTTTTGGTTTTGGGTTTTGGTGGCAATATTTTGAATTTACTTTTGTCTTCACAGGCTTTTGCTTTGCTTACCTTGTTTCGCAACCGTTATTTGCTGTTGTATCAAGTTCACCAACAAAAATTTGCAGCATTTCGGGCTTTTTCCTTCGAGCCAGCCCTGTTTCGCATAGCTTTTGGGGCTGCATGGCGAACAGGATTAGTTACTTTTGCCTCAGCTGGTGTAACTGAATGGACGGGGTTGCTCTATGCCCAACATATTACAGATTATGCTTTGCTTGCCTCTTACCAATTAGCTTTGCGTTTTATTACCCAACTAACAGAGTTTTCCAAAGCTCCTTTTTATTCTAAATTGCCCGAATTTGCCAAATTACGGGCAGCAGGGGAAATAGATACGCTGACTTTTCGGGTCGAAAAATCTATGCAACTTTCTTTGTTGTTTTTTGTTTTGGGCGTATTGGGCGTAGGTTTCTTGGCAGATTGGGGATTGGCTTTCATTGGTTCTAAGGTAAAATTTGTACCTCTTAGCCTTTGGTTGGCTATGGGTGTGGCATTTTTGGCAGAAAGAATAGCAGCCCTCCACGCCCAGCAGTCCGCAACGGATAATATCATTCGGTTTCATTATTCCTCCTTGTTTACAGGGGCAATGCAGTTGGTTTTGCTTTTGACCTGCATAAACCCAATGGGCGTATGGGTTTTTCCTTTTGCCCAATTCACAGCCATTGCCCTGTTTCATCTTTGGTGGCTACCCAAAATCTCTATTCAAACCATGACCCGACCCGCAGGGCAGTTTCTTTATAATTCTTTGGCGTTGCCTTTGGGTATATTGGCAATTGGGGTAGTTTTTTTGTGGGTTATTAGTGCTATTTAGTGATATTAAGGGGTATAGTCCCATGTTTTCATGGCTTCCTGTTACTTATTCCATCTCCCTACGTGCCATTTTTTTCCCACTGAGTTCTAAGGGGTGCTGCACAAACCAAGAAATAAAACGTCCAAAGGCTGGGGCATTTTGACTTGTCCACTCCTCAAATTCCACTTCATTGCCTTGATTGAGTAACCAATAATGGTAAGCCTCCAAATGCTGGTCTTGCTCTACATCTCGCAAAAAATCAAACAAAATATAACCTGTACTTTGCCCTATATGCGTGGCTTTTAGGTCGTCTAAAAAACCTTTGCGAAGTTGGTAAATGGCTTCGATGGTAGAGACTTGTTTTTTAACGGTGATGTGTTGCCAAATAGAATCGCAAGTCTTGTCAAACTTTCCATTCCAATGCATATTTTGCCTGTCTATCCGCATCAGGCTGTCTTGGTCTGTCTTTATAATTTTTGTATAGTTTTCATACAACAGTCGGCTAATTTCATAGGTTTTATGTGAATTTCGTTCTATGTTTACAAAAATTTCACCATAGAGCAACCCCCACCAAATATCGTTGCTACTCAGAGCAGTTTTGGCAGCCCAATAATAGTTGAGGACAAATTTATTATCCATCTCCAAACCTCTTTCGAAATAGGCTTCGGCTATGTCCTTTTGCTTTCGCATGAGGTAAATATTGCCCAAATCGTGATAAAACTTTCCGTCATGTGGCGACAATTCTATACCTTTTTTGTAATATTCTATGGCTTTGTCTTGCTGTCCCAAATTATCGCAACTATTTGCCAACAACCTAATCATATTAGGCGACACATCTCTATGGTCTAGCAAGGGCAGCAAAATTTTGATAGTTTGCTTAAAATCTTTTTTCAGAAATAAAACCGAAGCTATTTGGTAACGATAATTGATATTGGAAGTGTCCAACTGCTGGGCTTGCTTAAAAAGTTTCATGGCTTGCACCAAATCTCCACTATCCAAATAAAAGAGTCCTTGCCTACTCAGTTTTCGAGCTTCGGTTTGGGGGTGCTGGGCAGTAATTTCCACTGCTGTAAAAAAGGTAAAAAATAAGCAAAAGCAATATGTTTTCATTTGAATAAATCTGTATGTATGAGGCATGAAATACCTTACTAATTACCAACTTTCTAACTCCCAGCTACTCTTTCCTCCGCCCAATCTGTCATGGTTTTTAGCACCTCTGCTTTTATGATTTCGTTGTGCAGTTCGTGTTTCATGTCTTTCCACTCCACAAATTTAATCAAGTCATGGCGAACTTGCACCGCAAACTTTTTGGAGGCTTTGTAAGACGTGATAGGGTCGCCAGTGCCGTGCATGAGCAACAAAGGTAAATGGAAACGATGGGCAGCTATTAGGGCTGCTTCACCAGCATTAGATATGCCGTTGAACAAAGAAATGCTGATAGAGTTATGCACATAAGGGTCGTTTTTATAGGCTTTGCCTACTTCGGGGTCATGCGAAAGTCCTTGGGCATCGACCTCACTTTTTTCGGTAAAAGAGGGCAATAATTTGCCAATTAACCTGCCAACTGCCACTTTGATAGCTGGCGGGTTGAAAGCTAATTGCAACCAAGGGCTTGTGATAATGACACCTTTGAAATAATCGGGGTGGTAACGCAAGACGTAGGAAATAGCCAAATTGCCGCCCATACTATGTCCGTATAAAAACAAAGGCAAACCTTTGTACTTTTCTCTAACCAAATTGATAAATTGGAAAATATCCTTCATCAAGGTATCGTAGTCAGGCGTAAAACCACGTTTGCCGTCTGTTTTTCCATGTCCACGCAAGTCCATAGCTGTAAACACGAAACCTTGTTGCGTAAAATGCTCGGCAACATGGCTAAAACGCATAGTATGGTCTGCAAAACCGTGAATAAGACATACCACACCTTTGGCACTGCCTTCGGATTGCCAATCGTAACCCACGAATTTAAGATTATCGGGGCTTTGCCACTCAAAATTGCTAAAATTTTTCATATTATTTTGTAGCATAGACTTCAGTCTGTGCATAGTTTGTGTAAAGACAAATATACTTCGCACAAAAATAACACAAAACAAACTTTTTATCAAAATTTTTAGCTTTTATAATTGCTTATCTATTATTTTGGTGCAAATTTTTAATAGCTTGTTTAAGCAATGACTTCAAAAACTATTCGGATAGGCACACGCGGCAGTCGTTTGGCTCTTTGGCAAGCCTACAAAGCAGCCGAAGAACTGCAAAAGGCAGGTTTAGCCACCGAAATTGTGATAATAGAAACCAAAGGAGATAAAATTTTGGATACGACCATAGCCAAAATTGGTAGCAAAGGCGTATTTACGGAGGAGTTGGAGGTGCAGTTACGAGAGAAAACCATAGACATAGCCGTACACAGTGCCAAAGATATGCAGTCTGAACTGCCCGATGACCTGCACCTGTTGGCGTTTATGGAACGTGAAGCTGTACATGATGTATTGGTCAGCTATTTGCCTGCCGTTGATTTGCAAAATTCTCAATTGGTTTTGGGTACTTCCTCCACGCGGCGGGTGGCTATGCTCCGCAGGTTTTATCCCCACGTTAAGGTGGTGGATATGCGTGGCAATTTGCAAACTCGTATGAAAAAACTACAAGACGGGGCTTGCGATGCCTTAGTGTTGGCTTATGCAGGGGTGCATCGGATGGAATATGGGCAATATATTGTTGCCAATTTGCCTACCGAACAGTTTACGCCACCCGTAGGACAGGGGAGCATAGCCGTAGAAGCAGCCAAAGACTTGGACAAAGACCTTGCCCACCAAATTCGCCAAGTGCTTAACCACACCGAAACCGAATACAGGCTGTTGGCAGAAAGGGCTTTTCTTAGGGAGTTGCAAGGGGGTTGTAGTATTCCTACTTTTGCCTTAGCACAACTTACTGATAATCAGTTGTTTATTCATGCAGGTTTGATTGGTTTAGACGGCAAAGAATTTTTTGAGGCAAAGGCAACAGGTACACCACAACAAGCCGAACTATTAGGCAAACAAGTGGCAACCGAAGTGCTACAACAAGGCGGGGCAGCTACTTTGCACGAAATAAAACAGGCATTGAAAAAATTGTAGCAAAATTATTGCTTACTTTTTATTTTGCTCAATCATAATTTTTACTTGATTCTCTCCCACAAAACCTGTAATTTTTCTTGCCAATTTGCCATCTGGCGTAACAAAAAAGTTGGTAGGCAACTCTTTAATCTCAAAAGTTTTAGAAATATTTTGAGTAGTGTCTAACCACATGGGGAAAGTGGGTTGGTATTTGTTATAAAACTTTTTGGTGGCTTGGCTGGCTTCTCCTGCATTAATTGCCAATAGTTCAAAATCATTGCCTTTCAGTTTTTCATAATAGGCTTGGGTAGCAGGAAATTCTTTTTGGCAAGTAGGGCAAAAATCTGCCCAAAAATAAAGCATGACCACTTTTCCCCTGTAATCTGACAATTTAACAGCTTTGCCATTTCTATCAACTGTCTGAATATCAGGCACTTCTTCGCCTTTGGCTATTTTTTCTACTTTGCCACAAGCAACCAAAAAAAGAAATAGGAAAAAGATATAAGCAGTTTTCATTAGATTTTTATTGTAAGTGATTACTACACGAATGTTCAACCCCTTCGGGGTTGGATGCACATTTGCAAATACTTCCCTACGTTGCACGTAGGGCTATTTATAAAGGCAAAATCCACACACCCCAAAACCTCCTACCAAAAAGGCGAAAATTTTGAAAATTTGGCACATTTTAAAAATTGTTTACAAAGTCCACACGAAAAGACAAGGATTGTGTATAGAAAATGCACTGGTACAAACAAGATAGTAAATGGATTGTTTAATGACCATTAAATACACATTTAAGGCTTTTTATACCAATAATTCCATGCCCATGCTTTTAAGCCTCCTTCAAAACGAATACTATCTACAATGGCAGGTTTAAGGCTATGTGTTGTGTAAATAGAATCGATGATACTTTTTGATAGGTCGTCAGGATTAGCAAGGGCATTAAATATTTGTTTGCGTTGTTTTTCTGTATAGCCCCATTTATCTTGCTCTGGTTCTTGACTTGCAACTATCAATTCCTCGTTCAAATCAATTCTAAAAGTTTCCATGTTTTTATAATGCGACAGTTGCCCAAGATAACGTACCCTTGCTTTTGCTCTGTCTGTATCTGCATAAACATAGATAGCATACGAGTTGGCAGGGTTATAATACTCAAAACCATTGCGTGTTTTGGCTACATTATAGCTTAATTCTAATACTTTTACGACAACATCTCTATCAAATTTGCCTTCTAAACCTATTGATTGGTCTATTTGTGTTTTTATGGGTGTATCAGAAAGTTCCTCGTTCACTATCTTGTAAGTAACATCTGGTTTGATTGGGTTTCCTTCCTTATCAAAGTATTTTTCGCCCTGCAAGCATACTGTTTTGTTTGTGGTGGTGCGAGGAATGGGTATGTATTTAGATTTTTTGTACTCTAAATAGAAACCTACGAGCATAACAAGCCCTGCTATGCCAGCTATTATTTTTAGTTTGTGGTCTGTTTTCATTTGATTTGACTGATTTGAAATTGATTGAACTCTTTTTACACCATTGAACACCCAAAAAGTAACCTTTTTTCCTCAAATGTAGCCTTTCATGTAGCCTTTTTTGTAGCCTTTTAAAAAACAAGAATTGTATTTTCTATGGTTTTTACAAGTTTTGCCATTTAACACCTCTAAAGCTCCGATTTTGCAAAAAATGTTATATTCAATGTTATACTTTTTGTTATATTTTGAAAGTATAAAATTGTATTTTTTATGGTTTTTTAGAAATTTAACTTGGTAAGCAGCCTACTAATTAAATTGTCTTTTTCTTTTAGCTGGTTATTTTTTTCTTTGATTTGGTCACGCAAAAAAGTAACTTCCTCTATTAACCGTATTTAACACTTAAAGGGTAGTTTTTTTATTAAATGTTGGCTTTCATGTTGGCTTTCATGTTGGCTTTTAGTTTTTTGAAATTGTATTTTTTATGTTTTTACAAGTTTAATTTGATAAGTAGCCTATTTATCAAACCATCTTTTTCTTTGATTTGCTCATACAAAAAATCAAGTTGCTTGTGTAGCTGCCCTATTTCAGTTTCTGCGTTTTTAGAAACTTTCATTTCTCCGTGATTTATGCCTGTGTTAATATTATTGAAAGAGGTAAACTCTAATTCACTAAACAGCATATTACCTGTGCCTTCATATAACCATATAGGATTTATTCTATATTTTACGACTAAATTCCGTAAAACTATTGTGGATATACCAGATTTTCCTCTTTCTATATCAGAGTAAGAACCTTGCTGAATACCTAATTCTTCAGAAAATTTTTCTTGCGTTAAATTAAAATGGTTTCTAATCATCTTAATTCGTTCATTTTCAGTCATATACAAATAATAAAAAAGCCAATAAGACAAAATAATAAAATTTTATAGAAATTTCTATAAAAAATTTGCAAATATAGAAATATCTATATTACTTTGTATCATAATAACAACGGCACAAAGATATGAAAATACAAGAGGACACCATAGCATTATTAGAAAAAAAATGGGCAGAAAAAGAGCCCAAGCAAGTGGCTGTGTATATGGGCTACACTGTGGACTATATACGCAAGGTAATGAGTGGCGAAAGAAACTTGCCAAAGGTATTTGAGGTGTTGGAAAAACTAAGGGAAAGGCGGACTATTTTGCTTAGGCAGTATGTGAGGGTGTTGAGAGATTTGGAGAATCCGCTGTTGGTGGAGGAGGTCATGCAAGAAACCCCCATGCCTACAGAGGGAGAAAAAAAAGTAGAATGTGCGGACTAAAAGTCCGCACTACAGAAAGATTAGCTTACTGATTTGACTTACTTAGTGCCGCTGCTTTGCGGAGGCACTATTTTAAAACAAAGCAAAGCCCCCCAGCCCCCCAAAGGGGGAGTAAAAAAATGGAGGTTTGCGAAAGTTCTTTGACATGGAGGTACTTCTTTTAAATGACTAATGAGGTGTTGGGTATTCAAAAAAAATGCACAGGCTAAAGCCTATGCTACAAAAATGCACAGGCTAAAGCCTATGCTACAAGTACATCAGTAAGTATTCACCTTTTAAATGAGAGGTTATGCGTAAAGAATTTTCGTTTTCGGAGTTGGCAAAGCAGGAGTTTCATCGCTATGCGTTGTCGACTGGTTGGGTTGAGGTATTAGGCAAAGTAGAGCATGGCTTTCATTGCTTAATATGGGGTGGCTCTGGGTCGGGCAAGACTACTTTTGCTCTCCGCATGGCGGGTGAACTCACCCAGTTTGGTAGGGTTTATTACAATGCGTTGGAGCAGGGCTACAGTGGCTCTTTGCAAGATAACCTAAAAGCTGCCCAACTGACAGCCCAGCAACACAGTAGAATAAAGGGTGTAACGCACACATTTGAGGAGATGATGGCTGACCTGCAAAAAAATAGGGCAAGGTTTATCTTTATCGACTCGGTGCAATACATGGGCAACTTGGGTATGACCTACGGACAGTATAAAACGCTGAAAGAGTTTTGCAAGAAGGGCAAAAAGTCTATCATCATGATAAGCCATGCCCTGCAAGAGCAGCCAAAAGGCAATCATGCCAAGTCTATTCGCTATGATGTGGACATAAAAATTAAAGCATCGGCAGGTGTGGCGGTGGCAGAGAGCAGGTATGGGGCTACAAAGCCTTATACGATTTATGTGAAAAAGGAAAGTAACAACCTTTTTAGCCCCCCTGCCCCCCAAAGGGGGTGAAAAAAAGTAAAAAGTAAAAAAATGCACAGACTAAAGTCTATGCTACAGCAATTTTAAATCAGTAATGGATATGCACACAAACACAAACGACATTGTTTTGCTGGGTAGCCAACTCCTCGTTAGTTATGACAAGCTAAGAAACCTGGACCGAAAGGTGTATGATTACATAAAAATGAAAGTATGTAAAAAAGCTATGTCTTTGCAGGTTTTGGGAGGCAAAAAGTATGTGGTGTATGACGAGAGATTGAAAAGCCACCGAGAAAAGATAGGGACTAAGCAAAGTTTATTGGCAGAGATGGAGGCAAGCCTTTTGGCGAGCAAACAAAGTGCCGATGCTTTGCAAGCTATGGACTTTGCGGCGAGTGTGCAACCGAAATGGAGTATTTATGCTGAGTGTTTGCAAAGGCTGAATGAGCAAGAAACGCAACAAATGATGCGGTTGTGTGGGTGGTTGGAAGCTGCCCAAAAAGCCCTAACGCCAAGCCCCCTAACCCCCAAAGGGGGAACTGACGTAAATACGTCAAAAAAGCCCCCTTTGGGGGTTGGGGGGCTTGCTATTTTGGAAATGATGCAAAAAGAATGGGCAACAGGCAAACTGTACGGCAAGGCTTTGAGTAGTGTAGAGAGTTTGACAGAGAAAATAGCGGTGTATCAGACTCAGGGTTGGCAGGGGTTGGTAGATGGCAGAAAGGGCAATACGAATAACGCCAAGTTTCAGGACTGGCATCAGGCTATTTTGTATAGCCTTTATTGTGAAACTCAAAAATTATTGCCCCCTACTATCTACAAAACTTTTTGCAAAACAGCCCACGCTGCCTTGTTGCAGATGGATTTGGTGGTGAAGGCAAAGCTAAATTTCAGGGGTCAAATCATAGACAACGAGAGCAGGGCTATGAACGAAGGCAGTTTATATACGAAGTTGGAGTATGTAAACAGGCAAACAGGTGAAGTAATACAAATAGGGGACATGGTTTATGATAAGTTTTCGCAAAGCTATGTTTATCAGCCTGTAGATTTTGAAACTGTCCGCAAGTTTTTGACAGCCAAAGATTTTACACGCCATGCAGACCTGCACAGGCATGGGACTAAGTATCACTTAGACAAGCATAGTCCGTTTAACAGGTTGCTTTTGCCTAAACATAGTTTGAGTTTGGTAACGATGGATGATTATGTAAACAATTTTTACCTACTCAAAACTATTAAGAACACAACCAAAGCCAGCAGTGATAGGCTAAGAACTTTTACTATCTGGGACACTGCAACGGACATTCCGTTAGGCTCTGCACATGGAGAGGGCTACAAGATAGAACTTGTTTTTCAGGCTATTTATGTGGCTATGCTCTTTATAAAGTCGCAAACAGGCAATTGGTTAGCACCATGCGAGGTAGAGATGGAAAGAATGTTTACACAAGGTAGCAAAAAAAGCACCAAAGAGGGTGATAAAAGGGTTGAAAGTGCTTTTGAATTGGAATTGCAACAATTATTTCCTTACACCACTTTGCGACAAACTCCACAGGCAAAATTGACCGAAAGTCGTCAAAACATAGCCCAAAATGAGTTTTTTAGGGAATTGGAATGGTATGTAGGCAACAACATTACCAGCACAAAGGCAGACAGCAAAGCCAATCCAGAGAAAGCAAACAAGGGCGGCGTAACAGCGGAGCAAGTAGCAGCCAAATGGGTGGAGTACAGAGAATTTAAGTGTGGGCAACTACACCCCAAAGGCAAAGGACAAACCAGATTGGCTTACTTCTTGGCAAATTTGCAACCGAAATGCCCCACGCTTGATGATTTGGCAATGGTACAACTTTTTGCGAAATATTTGGGCTGCGTGAGCAATGTTTCGGCAAGACAGAACGAAATTATGGTAAAAGGTAATATTTATACCCTGCCTATGACTACGCTAATTGACGACAATTTTAGGCAAAACAAGCCAGCTGATGACTTCTATCAGGTCAAGTATTTGCCCCACGATTTGGGTCAGGTTTATCTTTTTCACCCACAAAGTGGTAGGTATCTTGCCACTTGCAGCGAAAAACCAAAGGCACAACGTGCCAAAGTGGAGCAAACAGCCCATGACAAAGAAATTTTAGGGTTGGGTGCAATAGAATTGGCACAACTCAAAAGATACATAGCCAACGAAAGGGCAGCGTATCAGGCAACATTGGAAAGTTACAATTTGACAGAAATTTTGCAAACGCAAAACCCTGTGAAAAAATGGCAAGAGTTGCCAGCTATTGCTGAAAATTTGGTAAGTGAGGAAAGGGACAACTGGCATGGTGGCATTTATGACAGTACACCAAGCTATGATGCCGTTTGCCACGATTGAAAATTTTTGAATTGAAATTTTAAACTCAAACTAAAATTATGGAGCAACAAGAATTAAGTGTTGAGGGCAAAGAAATGATTAGGCAGCGTATGCGTAATTATATCCACAGCACCACGATAACACAAGCTAAAATAGCAAAACTTGCCAACATATCTACTGCCAATGTTTCCAACATACTAAAAGATAAATGGGAGCAAATCAGCGATGAGATTTGGTTTAAGGTTGAAAAAGCTATTGTAAGCAAAACCGAATTAGGAGCAAAAGAGCATAGCAGGTGGCAGGTTTTCAAAGGCATTACCTTTACCACGGTTCACAATCTTTGTCGAGATGCCCAGCAGCATCAGCGTATGTTGGCTTTGTATGGCGAAACTGGTTACGGCAAAACAACCAGTTTGGAGGAGTATAAAAAACACTATCCGCAAGCCTCTTATTATGTGTTGTGCGATGAACTGATGAACCAACGGAAATTTTTGCAAGCCATAGCAGAGGAGTTGGGTGTGGAAAAAGAAGGTGATAAAAGCACTATCATGAACAACATAGCAGAGGGACTGAACAATAAAAAAGGCATACTCTTAATGCTTGATGATGTGGGCAAATTGAATGACAGCTGTTTGCGGTTAATTCGGTTGCTCTATGACAAGACAGTAGATAGAATCGGCATTGTGCTGGCGGGTACTACTAATTTTAAGTCGCACATTGATATGCGAGTTCGCAAAGATACGATGGGATTTAGAGAACTTCACCGCCGCATAGAGTATTGGCAAGAATTACGCAAACCAGAGGACAAGGTAGTTGAGGTTATCTGCCAGTATCATGGCATCAAAGATGACCTTTGCATTAAGCACATTTTGACTTATCATAGCAGTAACTTTGGTAAGTTAAAAAGTACATTGACTAATCTCCAACGCCTGAAAAAAGACGAGGAGGTAAGTTTGGAATTATTGCAACGTATTAAATAGCAAAACTTTTAACCCCATGAGACAGCTACAAAAATTAGTACAAGAAAATGCCCTCTTACAGGGTGAAGTACAAACGCAACTGTTAGCAACTACCTGCATTTGTTGGCAAGAAATGACGTTGCTCTACTACGAAACTGCCTTTAAGTTCTTGGATTATCTGACCGAAAAAGAAGGTGTAGATTTTTCTGCACTTGTTTCAATGCCTGCTTTTTGGGCTATCTGGAAACGCAAATGGAATGAAACGGATAGGTTGTTTTTGGAAAGATTGCAGAACAAAAGCACAAAAGTTGGGTACAGGATAACAGATAATATGCCCCAACAAGACAGCAAGCAAAGGCAGAAAAGTAAAATCTATGGTGAGTATCTTAGTCCGTTTTACTACAAAGAGAAGTTTGAGAGTGAGGACGAAGTAATTATCTTTTCCATAGACGAGATGCTTTATCACTACAAAACCTTGCACGAGTGCGACCAAGTAATGACGTGGGCTATGGCAAGTTTGGTACATCTCTACAAATTTTGCAAGACATGAAAGGCAAACTAACCAAAGTCATCATACCCAGAGATGAGGTGCAAGACTTGAAAGATTTGTTTGTAAATTTTATCAAGGGCTATGATTGGTACAAAGCTGATATTGCAAACTATACCTACAAAGCCCTTGCCTACAAACCTAATATTGCGTTGGAAAATGCTTACAGTATCCTCAAAACCTGCTACGAAAAAAAGTTTGCGAAACTCTACTTTGACGAGTTAAACCAAAAATGCCCAGTTGTCAAATTGACTGAAAATGAGGTAAACAACATTTGGTTTTTTCTATGTCCTGTGCTGGGCAGGGTGCAAAACAACAAAATTTGTGCAGCATTTTTTGAGCAAATAGCTAACTCGGCTACTTGGAAAATTTACAACTCCATCAACATACAAAAGCAAGACTACTTGTTGTTCTTGGAAAATGAAATGAATAAACAATTACTACCATGAATATCACCTTAGAACAAGCCAAAAAATTTGGCGAAACTGCCAATGAAATAGACGAGGCTAACAAGCTAATAGACTTGTTGTCGTCTGGTAATGTAAGTAAATTTCGGATAGAAGTTTACAGACAAGATGGAGACCCCCTAAAAATAGACGAAGACGACTATTGTTCGTCTTATGAACGTGGGTTTAATGTACACGTAAAAACTAAGCAACCTAACCAACTTCAAGAAGCCTTTACTAAGGAGTTGAAAGCTACTTTTTTGAAGTTTATGAAATTAAGGCTTTGCGAATTGCAAGAACAATTAGTAGTACCAGATTTAACAACCATTTAACCCCCATTAAATTTATGTTTATCGACAAGGAAAAAGAAAGTAAAGAGCAATTAGCCGACACGCAAAAGGCTCGTGAATTGACTCGCAAGGTGCTGGAGCTAAAACAATTTAAGGCAAGTGCCGATGAGGAGATGAAAGAGGCATTAGCAGAACTGCAAGAATTGGCAGACGAACACCCTGAATGGTTTAGGGATGCCGATGGCAAAGTAATGAAAAGTTGCGATTTTGGCAGTGCAAAATTAGTTTGGGAGTCGCAAAGTCCTCAATACAGTTTTGGGCATTCGGACTTGGATTTGATTGGCAAGTTTGTAAAAAAATACCCGAAATCGTTGGACTTCAGATTGAAATCAATGAAAAACATTGATTTAGAGGAGTTTGGCATACAAATCAAAGAGTTTGCACCAAAATTAGTCGTAGAAGGAGTGCCTTCAGGTATCTAAACACAAGAAGTAATTTGCCTGACACCTTTGAGGTGTCGGGCAAATAAATAAGAAAATTTTAATCCAATGAGTTATGCTATACAAATTCATTCACGCAAAAAATAATCTATATACGTGTACCTTGCAATACGTTGGGGATAAATTCAAAAAATTAGAAACTGAGTTTCCTAAATCTGATGAACTTTCCTTAACAAAATTTTTAGGCTGCATTCATTTTGATGTCGAAGAAACTATACAGGCTTTGGCTGAAATTGGATTTTTGCTTGTTAATGAAGATATACCAAACCAAGTTATCAATATAAAGAATATACCTCCAACAATAAATTATTGTGCGATATGGGTTGATAGGTATTATAAAAAGTGGAACATAAAATATATCATCAAACCAAAGGAAGGTAAAATATTAAAAGAATTGGCTTTGGAAAAAGAGGAGTTTATTTATCTGATAGAATTCTTTTTTGATTGTACCACTGTTGATGCGTGGTTTGCTAAAACAAAAGATATTACAACTTTTGCCAATAATATCAATGAAATTCGTAGGCTGCAAAATGTACCCAAAGAAACAACAAAACAAAAATTTCCTAACTACTGGTCAAGGCAAGAGGAGCTAAAATATGCAGGAAATGACTTGGTGCAATATTGGACACATTTGAGGAGTTTAGGTTGGAAAAAAGAGGGTAACACTTGGGAAGCACCCACAAAAAGTATAGACAAAATTGCACAAGAATTACAAAATAAATTTAAAATGTAACAACAACCCCCATGAAAGCTAAAAAGATTAAACTTCCTACACTTTCTGTTGAAATCAGAAAGTATGTATCTGAATTAGATACATTGATTTGGTCAAATGTAATTGATATTCGTCATTGGCACAATGAATGTATCTATCAACTACACCATTTGGTTAGTAATTTCAATCAGTTAAAGGCTGATTATGTGCCTGAAAACCTTTTTCAATTATTTGATTTTGTGAGTGACGATGATGTTCCTGAACAATATGCTGTGCCATTTACAGTGCATGAATTTAACATTTTTAACGTCAAAAGTGATGAGGATTTGGAGGTAATCAAATCAGCTATCTTGCACGAGGTGAATAGGCGAGGTTACAAAAATGTAGTTGATTTTGGTAAGTCCGCGGGCTGTTACTTTGGCAAATATAAGACATTGGAGGAATTGAATTTACACAGCAAAATAACTGATTGGTACGGCGATGAAGGGCAATAAATTTTCTCGTTTTTATGCCTTGCTTTCACAGGCAGGGCTGGCACAGGAGGAGAAATATAGTTTGGTGTTGGGCATCAGCAACCAACGGACTTCCTCACTAAAAGAGCTAACTCCAGAGGAGTTGGCAAATTTGGAAACTCATTTGCAAAGTAAACTACCACAAAGCCAACAACCCAAAGGCTGGCGAACTAAAAAGGAAGGCAAACAAGAAGTAGCTAACCAAGAGGCTTTGCAAACGATGCGAAAAAAAGTAATTGCGTTGTTGGCTTACGGACTTGGCTGGACTGTGTATGACAAGCAAAAAAACAAAATGGTTGCAGATATGAAAAAAATTTATGGTTGGGTGCAACACTACGGCAAACACAATCCAAAAAAGCTAAACGAGTACAATCAAAGTGAATTAGCTGCCCTTGTTAGTCAAGTGGAGCAAATGACAAAAAAGCAATTATAAAAAGCCCCCTGCCCCAAAGGGGTGAAAATGTAAAAGCCTACTAAGTTTTAAAAACTTGGTAGGCTTTTTTGTTTACAAATAATTTCTTATCTTTGCAAACCCCATGAGCCATAAACTAATTATGAATTATTAATTATGAATTTTTAATTACGAAATTCATAACTTATAATTCAAAATTCATAATTAAGAACTATATGGCACGCACAAAAGAGCAAATTTTAGAAAGTATCATCACCAGCAAAGACAGTTTTGCTGCACTTGCAGGGCTTAACTCCACTTCGTTTACCGCCGTTTGGAGAAAATGGGCATCTGTTATAGCCTCTGTTATCTACTATTTTGAGGAACAATTAGACCTTTACAAAAACGAAATTGTTTATATCACTGCCACATCAGTCGTAGGCAGAGCAGATTGGTACGTACAGAAAGCCTACGAGTTTCAGTTTGGCGATGACTTGGCTGTGATTGATGGGGTCATTCGTTATGCTGCCAAAGACCCTACAAAACTCATTATTAAACGTGCAGCCTACGCAAAGGATAATCTAAACAATACCTTGCTAAAAGTGGCTACTACTGACTCTGGAGGCAATATAGTTGCACTTGACAACGACCCAACAAATAACCAAATGCAAGCCTTTACAGACTACATCAACAACTTGATGTTTGCTGGGTCTTATATTAGGATTGAGTCAGCCAATACCGACTACCTAAAATTATTTGCTACCATTTATTTTGACCCTTTGTTGTTTGCCGATGAGGTGAAAACAAAGGTCATTGCAGCTATAAAAAACTATCTTGCCACTTTGCCTTTTGATGCAGTTGTAAAAAGAAATGCCATTATTGATGCCATTCAAAAAGTGGAAGGAGTGGAGGACGTGGAACTAACTACGTTGGAGGTAAGAACAAATACAGGTGTGTTTGCAGCTATGCAAAGGATATATACACCTGTGGCTGGCTATATACAAATAGACCCTGCCTATGACCTTGTTAATCATATTACTTTAACTGCAAACTAAAAGCCGCCCATCCCCCCAAAGGGGGTGTTAAAAAAAGGATAAAATTATGATAAACATTTTAATTTATAACCTCAATATAGGTAGGCAGATTCAAAGGTTGCTTTCTGTGTTTGATAAATATAAGGTAAATCAGCAAACGCAATCCATTGAGCCGCAAGAGTTTAACGTATTGTGGCTATATGTGCTGTGCAAACCTTTACAGGAACTACACGATGCTTGGTTAGCTTTTTCATTGGAGCAAAGAGAGGAGGCTTATGCCAATTCTCAAACCTTGTTGCTAACATACAGATTGAATAGAAGGTTTGATACTGTTTTGCAACGTATTCGTGTAGTCAATCACACACTAAATGCAAACACAGCCTTAGCTGTTCACTTCACTGTGTTTGTACCTCCAACGACAGATGCAGAGGCGGTGAGGAGGTTTGTGAGCAAATACAATATCGTGGACAAAAATTTTGAGGTTATGTAGCCCCCCCAACCCCCCAAAGGGGGTGTAAAAAAGGCATAATTCAAAATTCATAATTCAAAATTCATAATTCAAGATGGACTATAAAGTATTTGAAAAGCATCTCCGTATGACGGCTGATGACCTGAAAAATTTAGAAAAAGATTTGCTTAATGGCACTGAAAAAATTGTAACAGACTATACAAGGCAGGCTTTTAAAAAGGAGCAATGGGATGGCAAGCAATGGGACAAACGCAAACGAGTGACTTCCAGACATGACCGCAAAAATAAAGACAAACCCAGAGCTTTGTTGGTGAAGTCAGGCAATTTGCGGCGGTCAGTAGAGGTAGTGCAGCGAGGTACGCAAATCATTATTTCGTCTGATATGCCTTATGCAAAAATCCAAAACGAAGGAGGCACTATCAATCACCCCGGCGGAACTCCGTATATCATGGACAAAGAAACTGGTAAGCCAAAGTTTGTGAGCAAAAAACGTGCTGACAGCATGGCAAACCGCAAACGAAGTGTAAAACTTCCTGTTACGAAGGCACACCAAATTACAATTCCAAAACGGCAATTTATTGGCGAATCGAAGGAGTTGGAACAAAAGATTGAAAATATGATAGTGAAAAAAATAAAAGAGGCTTTTTTAAAATAATTATGAATTATTAGTTATGAATTATGATTGACAACCATTGCGTACATAAATCAAAACTAATAATTCATAATTCAAAATTCATAATTCAACCAAAATGATACTAAGAAACATTTACACTGTGCTAAGAGATAGATTAGCAGAAATTACGGAACTCAAAGAAGTTACATGGTACACCCAACAAGATGTGTATAGTGGGGACAATGAGCAAAGTATTTATGCTGTGCCTGCCGCCTACATTCTATTTGACACCATAAACCTGCAAAGCCTGACCAGAAAGGTGCAAATGGTAGAAAGAAAGTTTAGTTTCAAAATCCGTTTGGTTTCTGAAAGTTACGAGGAAACTGAACAGGCTGTGCTGGAGCATCTGGAACTGGTGCAACTGGTCTATGAAAATTTGGAAGGCTATAACTACAAAGATGGCGATGTGCAGCTAATCAATACCATTAGCAGAACTGCCATAAAACCTGAACATGACTTGTCTAATTTGCTCATCACGGAGCAAAGCTTCTCGGCAATAGCTTTTGATTATAGCAATGAGCAGCAATTTTTGAAAAAGAAGGTGGGATTTAGTGTTGAATTATGAATTATGAATTTTGAATTTTGAATTTTGAATTTTTGTAATTCAAAATTATTTTTTAATTTTGTATTTTAAAATTTATTAATCCTTCATTAAAATTATGACTACTGCACCCCTTGCCACAAAAGCTGCCACGACTCGCAGGGCAAATACCCAAAGAAGGAACAAGCTGATAATAGAACAATTTAGGGAATTGTATCAGGTCAAAAGATTGCGTTTTGATGATGTGTTGCTGGCACTGGCAGCAAAGTTTGCACTTACCGTGGGGACGGTGAGAAAGGTTTTGAAACAAGCAGATTGATTTTTTTGTAGAACGGACTTTAGTCCGTTTTTTTTTGACCGCAAACCATCGGCAGGGCAAAAAAGCCACTGCCGAGGTTACACAAAAAAAGATGACATCTTTTTAAAAGATGTCATCTTTTTTTACCTTGCAGGGTCAAAATTTTTAAGCTAAAAAACTACTGTTATGAGTTCCAAAAAAAATTTTATTGCTTCTTTGCAAAGCTATTCCAAAATTTGCGACCACCAGCAAACAGATGGCGACGAGTCGGCGGCTGTTAAAGTTCGCAATCAATTAGCTGCTTTGCAAGCTGCTTTGGAAAAAGTGCCTTTGGAGGCTTTGCCTCCTGATTTTGTAAGCAACTTTTACAAAGACATAGCCTCGCTGCATCTACACTGTGATAAGTATGAGCAAGGCTATAACAAACTGAAAGGCAAAAATCCTACTATGGCTGTGGCACAACTGATTAAGGAAGTGTTTGCGGTTCTTCGAGATTGGCTACTAAGTCTGGAAACGCCAGCCTGACATAAAAGCATCTTGCCAAAAGTGGCATAATTTCGGTAGGCTTTTCAAAAAGTAGTTCTAAAAGAAAGCATTTATAAAATTCTTTGTGAATTTCTATATGAATGTAAGGGTGTTTGGTGCTTTTGGCACTGATGTGTATGTTTAGCTCGTCTGCTGTGTTGTTTTCAAGTTTTGCGGTGAGCATCTCTTTGTGAGCAAAAACTTTAAAGCCCTGTGCTTCTAAGATTGCTTGGCATTGATTGAGAAATGTTTCCATTTGTTTTTCTGGTTTAAAGTGTATAGATTTGTACCAGTGTAAACAAATCAGGAGTCGTAGGTTTGGTAATTCACAAAGCAAATGTACGCAAACCTTATAAGGTCTCAAAGACCTTATAAGGTTTTTTTCGCAAACCTTATAAGGTCTCAAAGACCTTATAAGGTTTTTTTTGTAGAACGGACTTTAGTCCGTTTTTTTTTTGACCGCAAACCATCGGCAGGGCAAAAAAGCCACTGCCGAGGTTACACAAAAAAAGATGACATCTTTTATAAAGATGTCATCTTTTTTTACCTTGCAGGGTCAAAATTTTTAAGCTAAAAAACTACTGTTATGAGTTCCAAAAAAAACTTGGTTGCTTTGTTGCAACGCCAATACGAGTATTATAAAGGTAGTCCTGTGGGGCTGGATGCCTTGTCTGGTTTTAAGATAGAACAAGACGTAGTAGCCTTGCAAAATGCCCTTGCTTTGGTTGAAACCTCATTTTTTACTTCTACTTTTCTTGCCTCTGTGGAGAGCCAATGCCAAACGGTGATAGCCTTAGGCAAACAACATGATGCTGGCTTTGATATTGCCAAACACCAAAACCCCCGCATGGCACTGAATGAGGTGCGAAATCCTATGTTCTTTTTGATTCGGGACTTGTTAGACAAGCTGGAAACGCCAGCCTAACATAAAAGTCTTTTGCCAAAAGCTGCATGATTTCGGATGGCTGGCTGATGGACAAGTTAAAGATAGGTTTGTGAAAAAATCGTTGCCTCATTTCCACTTGTAAAACTGTGGGCTTGTCGGGCAAATTATAGTAATCTACAATCACCTGTAATTGGTCTTCTTTGTCGTTTGTGATTTCGGCTACTAAAATACTGCGGGTGTGTTCACTTTGACGGCAGCTAAAGCCCTGTGCTTCTAATATTGCTTGGCATTGATTGAGAAATGTTTCCATTTGCTTTTATGATTTATATTGTGAATATTTGCACTTTATAAATCATTCATTAAGCTAAATAGTCGTAGGTTTGTAGGTTTAACAGCACAAATGTACGCATAAAGATGTCATCTTAAAAAAAAAGATGACATCTTTTTTGCTTTTCTAAAAATAAAACCCCTACTTTGTAGTGCCTAAAGTATAAAAGTAAAAAATAGTATATTGCAATGCCACCATAGTCTATCAGACAACTTTTTTTGTTGTCGGATAGTTTGTTATAGATACAGGCGGTGTTGTTATGTCGTGTAAAGGTTAAAACCTTTAAGTTACTTTTCGTACTTTAGGCACACGGCATAGCAACACCGTTTTTTGTTGCCCAAAAATTAAAATGCCTAAAAACGAAATGAAAGAATTGATTAAAATTGAAACGAAAGGCAGTAGTCAAGTAGTTTCAGCAAGGGAATTGCACAAATTCTTAGATGTGCAAAGTGAATTTCCAAAATGGTGTTCAAGAATGTTTGAATACGGATTTGTTGAAAATCAGGATTTTACGGAAGTTATCGTCAAAAATGACGACAACCGAAAAGGTGGTAAAAGTACATTGATAGACTATGCTTTAACTTTGGATTGTGCAAAGCAAATAGCTATGTTGCAGAGAAACGACAAAGGCAAAGAGGCGAGGCAGTATTTTATAGCTTGCGAGAAGAGTTTGGCGACAGCACAGATTGCACAGACTAAAGTCTATGCTACAGAAATGCCTCATGTGAGGCGGGGTTTGGAGATAGGGAAGGAGTTGGGGGTTTTGGAGGTTAAGAAATTGGAGCTAAAATATGAGTTGGGTATTTTGCACAAGTTGCCGCATAGCTGTAAGTTTTGTGGGAAGGAGAGCAAAAATTATCACGCCAATACGCAACACGAAAATTATTGTACGCAAAATCCAGTGGCATTATTAAGTCCAAATGCACAGGCTAAAGCCTATGCTACAAGCAAAAAAGGAGGCGAGATATGCTAACAAGGGAAAATGTAATGATGACTTCTAAGCAAATGACTTTGTTTGAGGAGTTTATGGACTGTAACTCACTAAATAAAGTGGTAGAGAATATAGATGAGGCACAGGCTTTGTTGGTGGTACACTGCGAGGAGGTGTATGGTATGATACCAAAAATTCATTCGGTTTTACAAGAATTGAAGGTATTGTTTAGAGAAATGGAGAAGTTGCAAAAGTGTTAAAGGTTAGTTTAATGGGTGTTAAATAAGTTAAAACCTACCAAGTCTTAAAGACTTGGTAGGTTTTTTTTACGTTGGCAATGGCTTAGGCAGCCCCGTCAAGACCTTGACAATCGTAAAAAAAAATATTTCATACGATTGTCAAGGTCTTGACGGGGCTGCCTAAGCCCTTGCCAACGTATGAAAAGTTTTTTTTTATTCCTCGTCTGCAATATTGTATTGCTTTTTGAGTTTGGCGAGTTCAGCATCATATATTTTTTTTGCCTCTGCCTTCATTTCTGCATTTGGTCTACCTATACCATTTTTCATTCTTTCATCAAGGTATTTCATAGCCTCCAAATGTGCAAGTCCGATGATTTTTCTTTCTATTGTGGTCATAGTTTTATTGTTTTGACTGTCCAACCTAATTTTTTGATAATGTCGTTACCAATTTCATATTCCAGATAATGGTCAAGTTGTTCACCTGTAATATTTTCGCCACCACCTTCTGTACTAAAAAAATACACAACTTCGTCTAATAAGTCTTCTGGGTCCCAACCCTTGTCAGGTCTGGTAATACTTATAATCCTATCACTTAGGATTGCCCTAAATTCCGTAGGATTGGTTACAACAACAAATCTAATATCATGGGTACTGAAAAAGCTGTCCTCTGTATGATTGTGTGTAACGTAATTATTCTTTACGAGTTCATTATTTTTGAAAAATACAGTTGTTAAAGTTCCATCTGTTTGTTCTAAGATGTTACCAAATTTGTCAAAAATGATGCCCCTTTCTTTTGTTAAAGTACGCATTTCTTTTTCTATATTCAAAATTTTCGCCTCTCTTCTAAGCTGCACTGCCTTTTCTATATTTCCTTTTACCTCCTTCCTTTGTTTTTCTGTTAGGTTTTGAAAATAAGGGTGTGCGTTTGGAAATACCACACCTGTTTTGCCTACGTTGTTTTGAAAAAAAGTAGGGTTTGCGGGTAGGTCTGTAGGCAGCGTTGTACCTTTTGTACCTTTGTCCACTTGATAGACCGTGCATCGGCAGTTCCAGCCATTGGGTGGGTAGTGTGTATCCCAAAAAGGACTGTCCACAGGCTGTACCACGCCATCTATGGCGGCGTGTTCTGGTCGGGTACGTTTGTCGCCAACGGCATCATAGACCAAATCGTAGTTGTCTTTTTCGTTTTCAAACTTTTTCCATTTCACCGCCATTTGTGCAGAGGCTACTGCTTGGTTATACTCCGCATGGAGATAACCCCCGTGGTAGGTGTTGTTTAGTTTGGCAATTTCTTTTTTGAAGTCTGCAAAAGAACGAAGTTTGCCCTGTGCATCACGGAGCAAGGCACTTGCTTGTTGTAGTTCTTGGTAGGTTTTGAAACCAGAAAAGACAAAGATGTTTTCGGTCATCGTAGCTGCTAAGTCAGGCAAACTATCATAGCTTACACCTCCTGTGAATAGAGCTTTTTGCAGTTCCTTTGCCGTTTGTAAGAGCAAAGGGGTTGGGTCTATCGTATCTTTTGCGTACAAGTCTTTTGCTAATTGTTGCCAAATGGCAGCAAACCTACTGTTTTCCAAAGGAGGTTTTTCTGATAATTGGTACAGCCCTGCTAATTTTACACCTGTTTTAGCAATGTTTGCACTGGTGTTGATAAGCAGGGCGGAGTCGAAAAAAGGTACAGCCCCACTCAACCCCACCCCCAGCCCCTCCCCTTCTGGGAGGGGAGTTTTTTTAGCCCTCCCAAAAGGGGAGGGTTGGGTGGGGTCTTTCTTCTCTTGGTTAAAATGTTTCCAAACAAATTCATGCCCTTCTATTGCGGTTAGTCCTCTGGAGAGTAGGAAGGGCAACAAATCTTTGTTGATGATAAAAGATAGCCAACGCATATCAGACTCAATGTAGCTGTCCAATACTCTTTCGTGTACCTCTGCCTGACTCCTGCTACTGCCGTTGTCGGCGGTCATGGTTTGTCCGTTTAGTATCTTGGAGATTTGGGCATCGTTGCTGTCTATAAACTGTTTGTAAATTTCGTGGGCATTTGTTGCGTTTTGTTCCAATAGCGTAACTTTGTCATCATTGGAGAGAATAGCCCAGCCATTGCTACCTAATTCTGATAAATCTCTTGCCAACTCGTCTAATTCAACTTCGTCTGTGGTGTCTGTGTGGGTAATAATGGTTGGCATTCCGTATTTTTCGGAGTGGCGGCTCCAATCCGAAAAACTGTAATTTTTCCAAATGGCATACCGAGAGGCTTTGCGTAGCAAACCCAAATCTTTTGTTTTTCCTATTTCTATTAGGTTGAGTTCGTCTAAAAACTCACGATAAGGCAAGCCACTGCTACTGTATAGCAAGGGATTTGCTAAGAATAGTCCGCTGGAAGGGGCTACAAATTCTCTGTCTATCAACGAAACTGCTTGCAAACCTTGTTCGTTTGCGTCTATTTCCAATAAAGTATGTCCCCAAAATTTGGTATCTAAGGCATTTTCCAAAAAGTCGTAAAATGGCAAAGACTTAAACAACTTGGTTAGTTCTTTATTTTCCTTCCCAGTGCTGTCTATGAAACTAAAAGCCTCTGCCAATACTTTGTTTTTTCGTGTTTGTATGCCAGAGCTAATTTGCCCATCGTCAAGACTCCACTGGTAGATTTGGTACAGTGGGTAACGATAATAGTAAGGCGGTTGCTCTGCCTGTGTAATAGCCTCTTGCCATTGGTCTATTTTCATTCTATCTTTAAACTTCGTCGATTGATAGTTTGAGATAGTTTTTCTTGCTTGGTCAGAAAGTTTTACTTTCCTTTTGGGCATTACTTGTATAGACTTAGCTCCATCCCAAAACAGTTTTTCTGTTTTTACTGTGTTTGGTTTAGAGGGGTTGAATAAGTTGCGAATAAAGTTAAACATTTGAATTATGAATTATTAGTTATGAATTATGAATTGTAGATTGAATTATGAATTATTAGTTATGAATTGTAGATTGAATTATGAATGATGAATGATGAATGATGAATGATGAATGATGAGTTTTGAATTATGATTTTTTTTTGCAAATTGCAGAAATAGAAAATTCATCATTCATCATTCATAACTCATCATTCATAACTAATCATTCATCATTCATAATTAATAATTCATAATTAAAAGAAAATATGTCTGTTATCAAAGAAAAAAGTTTTGCTTTTGCTATTCGCATCGTAAAACTTTATAAACATCTGACCCAAAGAGAAAAAGAGAAAGAGTTTGTACTTTCCAAACAATTACTTCGTTCAGGTACTTCTGTTGGTGCAAATGTTCGTGAGGCTACCAACGCAGAAAGTACAGCCGATTTTATTCACAAATTGAGTATTGCACAAAAAGAATGTGATGAAACTTGCTACTGGTTAGAATTATTGTTTGCTACTAACTATATTACTGAACAAGAATTTAATTCTATTCCGCAGATTCAACTTTGAAATGCAATTTTATTTTTGGTTAAATTTTGTATTGGACTGTCAAATTCTAATGTTTTTCTTGGTCTATTATTGAGTTTTCTCTGAATTTCTGCAATATTTTCAACAGAAT
>JAAFKA010000025.1:59277-75994 GCA_013299115.1 Cytophagales bacterium | reverse complement strand
TAAACCTAAAGACTTACTTACTTGTAGACCTGACAAACCATCAGAGAGATGTAAAATAATTGTTGCCCGTTCTCTATCACGAGAACTGCCTGTAGTTTGTTTGGATAAGGTGGTTAAGAATTCACGTTGTAGGGAACTCAAAACTATGGCGGGACTTTTCATAGCACAAAGATAACCAAAAAAAGTAAAATAAAAAATAGGCACTTATTTATGAGATGTAACACTAGCTGTTTTTCCTGTAACTTCTTTAATAATTAAGTTTAGATGGTGGGCTGTGATATGTAGTTGTTGGGCAAAAAACGAAGTTGTTTTGTTTTCTGCAAAATCTTTGTCTAACAAAGTTTTAAATTGCTTGTAAAGAATGAGATATTTTTTTGAAACAGGTTTTTCAGTTTCATTGTCAATGCAACGCTGCACTTGTGCCAACAGAATATGCAATAATGACTGCGTAATGGTTTGGCTTTTGTCTGCTCGTTTTTGTTCATTGGCAATCAGGTCAATGGTTTGTTTAATTTCTGCAAAATTTATCTTGTCCAACTGAATACAAGGATTGGAGTAAAAATTATCCAAAAAACTCAATTCAAACAATTTATCTTTGTTGTTGTGGTTGAGCAAAAAAAAGTCTTCAGTAAACAAAATTGTACCACCCTCCAACGGTTTCCATTCCTCAAATTGATGCACTTGATTGGGCGAAATAAAGAACAAACTGTTTGGCAAAACTTCATATTCTTTGTAGTCTATCGTCTGTTTGCTTATTCCTTTTTCTGTCCAAAGAATTTCGTAGAATGTATGTTTGTGAATATCGTCCACATTTGGCTCGTCCATTTCGTCAAACCGCATAATTTCAAATTCTGTTCGACTGCTTGGTTTGTTAATAAAATGTCCGATAGTATAGAATGGAAATAACTCTTTCATTTGTTAAAAGTTGTGGTTTTTTACGTTTGTTGATGTTTGCCCTGTTGCTTTTATCATTACGCCTAACGGACAAGGCTTGGAGCAACAGGAGCAACCCAGCACAAAATCGGAGTGCCGACCACAGCTACAAATTTAGCACATTGCCCTGATACATATTCAAAAGCCCAAATTTAGCACATTAGCCCCGCTTGTGCCAAACCAATGTTAGGCACAGTTTTTATTGTTTTTCGAGGCGTAACTGTTCTATTTGCTCAATAGTTAAACCTGTGTGTTTTGCAATATCTATTCCGATTATCACGAAGTAGTCTTTTAATAGCCCAATCAAAAACGGATTAGTTTCTTGCTCATATTTTGCTTGTAAAAAATCATACTGCAAAGATACGCTATTTTACTGATTGCTCAACCTTTTCAAGCATATCTTCGTGAAATTTATCAGTGATACTGTCGTTTTTTACTCCTCCTGATTTAAGACGAACCACGTCGCCTGTTTTAAATTTTTGCTTTGACTTTATATGAACTAAAGCCTCTGATTTAAAATTTCCTTCTACCTAAGTATTTGTTAAAATTGTGCCCAACGGAAAGGGCTTGGCGCAGGTGGGGCAAACCAGCACGAAAGCCCAAAATTTAGCACATTGCCCCAATATAAGTCTGACTACTTAGTAGCAAAAAGTAACTAATTTTTTACTAATTTTGCGTAAGTCCTATATCAGTTAGGCAACCACAACATTTTCATGAAACAGCAAACAGCAAATAGCCTTAGTTTTTGGGAAGCACAACATTGGTTGTACTACGACTATCTGGTGATAGGTTCAGGTATTGTGGGCTTGTCAGCTGCGGTAAGTTTGGCAGAGCAGCACCCTACAGCCACCATAGCCGTACTCGAAAGAGGCTTGTTGCCCACAGGAGCAAGCACCCGCAATGCAGGTTTTGCTTGTTTTGGTAGTCTAACCGAATTGTTGGCAGACTTGCAAACTATGCCCGAAAATACAGTATTAGACTTAGTTCGCAGTCGGTGGCAAGGTTTGCACAAACTTCGCCACCGATTGGGCGATGCTGCCATTGGTTATGAAGGTTTGGGCGGTTACGAACTCATTACTGAAAAAGAATATCCAGCCTTGCAACATATTGAGAGGTTAAATGAATGGTTGCAATCTATTGTGGGCAATGCTACTTATACACGTAAAGACGAACAGATTAAAACTTTTGGTTTTAATTCCCAAAAAATTAAAGCCTTAGTTTTCAATCAATACGAAGGACAACTGAACACTGGGCTACTGATGAAGGCACTTTTGCACCATGCCCAACGGCTGCAAATACAAGTTTTTACGGGTTGCGAAGTTGCTGGTTGGCAAGACCACCCAAACGGCGTGGAAGTGCAGGTAAAAGACCAAGCAAGGCAAGACCTATTGACCTTATACTGTAAAAAGTTGTTGATTTGTACCAATGCTTTTACTACTTTGCTCTTGCCCGAATTGGATATAAAAGCAGGTCGTGGGCAGATATTTGTTACCAAACCAATAGAAAACTTGCCATTCCAAGGGGCTTTTCACTATGACGAAGGTTATTTTTACTTTCGCAACATAGGCAACAGAATTTTGCTTGGCGGTGGTAGAAACCTCGACTTTGCAGGAGAACAAACTTTGGAACTACAAACAACAACGCCTATTATAACCTATCTCCAAAATTTATTGAAAACAGTCATAGCCCCCAATTTAACTTGCGAAATAGAGCAAAGTTGGGCTGGTATTATGGCTTTTGGGGTAGAGAAAAAACCTATTTTACGGTGGCACTCTCAAAATGTGTTGCTTGGTGTCCGTTGTGGGGGGATGGGCGTGGCTATTGGCACAAACATAGGCGAAGAAATGGCGAAATTGGTTCAAAATAGTTAAAATTGCCTCTATTGCTATAAAAAATATCATAAAACAAGGGTAATTGTGCAAAAGGCAATGATACAAATGACATTTTTTTAGAAGATGTCATTTGTATTATTGCCTTTTGCACAATTACTAAAACAAGCAATAAAATCATTTGCTACTTCTTTTCCTTTTATCCTATTTTTTTGTAACTTTGTGCAAGTCAGCAAAAGAAAACTAAAGAAAACCATGAGTACCTTTAAACAGTGGACAAGGGACAAACTTCGTGAAAAGTTTGATTTGAAACGTGCCATAGACCACCCCGATTTGTTGAGTTGGCTGGCTACTGAAGCCCCTATTGATGCAGAAGAAATGAGTATTTTGGAAAGGTGGCGAAAAAAAATGCTGCTTTATGTAGATTATTGGAATGAGGAGGAAGTCAAGATAAAGTTTATTGGCACTATACTAACTTTGACAGACTACGACACCGAAAACTTGTCGGCTTTTGCCGATAGGGAGTTTGGCGGCGTAGTAGATGAGGTAGAACTAACAGGCAAGCCTGATTTTATAGTGGCAAGGGGCAAACAAGAGATGAAATCTCCGTTTTTCTTCCTCCACGAATACAAGAAAGAACTCGACAACGACAGCCCCGACCCCGCAGGGCAACTCTTGGCTGCTATGTTGGTGGCTTACACCCAAAATTTGGAGGTTGAGAAACTCAAAGAAAAACCTGTTTATGGGGCTTATGTAGTGGGCAGGGCTTGGTATTTTGTGATGTTGAAAGCAAGGGAATACTGCATAAGTTTGGCTTATGATGCTACCCACAAAGATCAATTAATAGAAATTTTGCGAATATTGAAGGCAAACAGGCAAATGATTAGAGAAATTTGGGGAGAGTAAATTAAAATAGTTGTTTTAGGCAACTAAGTAAACGGTGTTTCGGGTTTCGTAAACGGTGTTTCGGGTTTCTTAAAACCCGAAGTATTGCAATATTTTTCTTCTAAAAAATAAAAAGATGAGCAACTTCAAACAGTGGACAAGAGATAAATTATGGGATAAGTTTGGTTTAGAACAAACTTTCGACCACCCTGTGTTGCAAGATTGGCTGGCTATGCAAGCCGAGATAGACGATTTTGAAAGGCAAACTCTCAGCCGATTGCAGCAAAACCTGTTGCGTTATGTGGATTATTGGAATGAGGAAGAAGTGAAAATAAAGTTTATAGGCAATCTATTGACGTTGGTAAACTTCGATGGCAAACGAATTTCTGCCTTTGCAGATAGAGAATTTGGCGGCGTGGTAGATGAGGTAGAACTAACAGGCAAGCCAGATTTTATAGTGGCAAGGGGCAAACAAGAGATGAAATCGCCGTTTTTCTTTCTCCACGAATACAAAAAAGAACTCGACAACGACAGCCCCGACCCCGCAGGGCAACTCTTGGCTGCTATGTTGGTGGCTTACACACACAATTTGGAAGTGGAGCAACTCAAAGAAAAACCTGTTTATGGAGCTTATGTAGTGGGCAGGTCTTGGTATTTTGTGGTGCTGAAAGCAAGGGAATACTGCATAAGTTTGGCTCACGATGCTACCCATAAAGACCAATTAATAGAAATTTTGCGAATATTGAAGGCAAACAGGCAAATGATTAGAGAAATTTGGGGGGAGTAAACCAAAGCTGCACATGACTAACAAACTTTCCTACACTTTATTTGGTGCTGCCTTTGGCTTTTGTTTTCCTATTTTCTCCATTTTGTTGGATATGTTGGTTTTCAAAGGCTTGGCTTTTTCTTTTGCCAATGTTGCTTATGTGCATACAGTCAATTACCTACATTTTGTGATAGACACCGCACCGTTTTTTTTGGGGCTTGCCTTTGGTGTGGCAGGTTGGAAACAAGATAATTTGCTTGCCTATCACCAAAAATTGCAAGTTTCGCGTGAAAAAGTATTGACTACGTTGAGAGAAAATGAAAAGTTGATTAGAGAACAAAATTTGTTTTTAGAGCAAACCGTAGATTATAGAACAGAGGAACTTGCTTCGTCTAACGAAGAACTGAAACAAATTGTGGAGGAACTGAACAGCACATTGGAGTTAGTCAATCAACAAAAATTGGAACTAAACCAAAAAAATAATAACATCACTGCCAATATTCGTTATGCGTTGAGTATACAACAGGCTACCTTGCCCACACACACGCAACTCAAAACATTATTTGTAGATTATTTGCTAATTTTTTTGCCCAAAGATATTGTGTCGGGTGATTTTTATTGGGTCTATCAACCACCAAAACAAGTTGATAAGCAAGAAGTTACCTTTTTATCTGTAATAGATTGCACTGGGCATGGCGTATCAGGGGCTTTTATGGCTATGATGTCTTATTGTTTGCTCAACGAAATTGTGAAAACGCAGCAAAACGAAGACCCCGCCACCATACTTACCGAACTTCACCAATCTTTTAAACAAATTTTCAATGCCTCCATAGACCAAACTCTACATGGCAACGCTGACCTTGTTTTTTGTAAGCTGACCAAAGAAAAAGAATCAAACCCGACAAATACTTTGCTTAGTTTTGCCTCTACACGCAGACCTGTTTTTGTTTTTCGGCAACAGACAGAGCAAATAGAAAAAATAAAGAAAGAAAAAGATAGCCACAAACACCATTTTACCAATCAAACCGTAGATTTACAGTCTGCTGATGTCCTCTATTTGTTTACAGATGGCTTTGCAGACCAACACAATGCTGCACTCGATAGATTTGGCACTTCTCGTTTAGAAACCTTATTGCAAACCATTGGCAAGTTGCCTTTGAAAGAACAAAAACAAATTTTGTTGCAGGAATTGGAAACTTATAAGACAGAAGTTCACCAAAGAGATGATATTACTGCTTTAGGAATAAGGGTTGGGTAATATTATTAAAACCTCACCAACTTCAACTGCACTTTTTCCTTCTCCATTTTTTGTTGGTTTAGCAAAGCCTCTTGGAAAGTATGCCCCGTAAATTCGCAATGTTCGAGGTGGAGCATAGGGTCTAATAAAGTTTTTTCGGGCAGTGCCAATATCGTCTGCTTTTCGTATTTAGCAGCTAAACTATCAAACGAAGTAGCTTTGACTACTTTGTAATAATCATCGATAAGCAAATGCGTATAGCCTTGCTTGCGAAAACTATCTATTTCGTGAGCAAAATGCAAAGTTTTGAATGACAAGGAGTTAGGCAAAAAAAACTTCGCATTGATACCAACCGTAGTCAATAATTTGACATCTTTTTCTGCTGCCAATGCGTTGCTAATTTGGTTGTAATTTGTAGTGGTGTCTTGGTAAATATGAGTTTGCAAATTTTGGTACTGAGAAAAAAACAGGAAAAAAAAGAGTAAAAAAGTGGTTACATTGGCAATGGTCGCAGACGTTGACAATCGTAGTTTCTCGAAAAACTTGCTAAGTTTTAAAAACTTAGCAAGTTTAAAGTTAAAAAGTTGGAAAACTCCTTCAAACGCCAAGCCATACAACAAAGGCAAAATCAACAAAATGCCACGCGGGGCTTTGGGCAAAACAGACATTCCCGCCAAAGTTAAAACTGTGATGAGGAGAATTTTGATAGCTGCCAACTGCTTTAATTTTGGTTTTGGTTCTATCCAATAGAAAGCCAAGAACAAAAGCAAACCCAACAGCAAAAAAGGAGATTCGAAATAAAGAAGGTATTGCAGATAAAAATCTATGTCCCACGAAAAAGTGCTTACTTCACGCCAAACATTGGAATTGCTGTTTTTTGCAAACAACAAAAAATACCAAGTGGCGGGGTAGGTTTTCCAACTTACGCCCAAAATAATACCCAGCAGCCACAAAACAGTAAAAGGCAGAGCCAGCAAAATTAAAATTTGTAGAATAGACTTCAGTCTGTTATTAACTAAGTGCTTAGTAGTCAAATTTTCACAGACTAAAGTCTGTGCTACAATAAAAACAGGCAAAAAAAGCAAAATTTTGTAATTAATGGTGAGCAAAAGTGCAAAACAGAGCCAAAAATATCGAGCAGGTTGTTTGCTTTGGAGGTTAAGCAAGGCAAAATGAGGTTGGGTGTAAAACCAAAAAAGGCAAGCAAAAACCGCCATAGTCAGGCTTTCGATGGCAAAAGACCTTGTGCAATAGACCCAATACGTGCCACTACCCACAAACAAGACCCACGCCATTTGCCACCAACGGTTGTATTGAAAAATATTGGCAAATCGAATGGCAAAAACAGCTAAGGCAAAAGTCTGCAAGCCAGCATTGACCGCAAGCCAAACATGGGCATTGTTGGAAAAATTGGCAACTACCCAAAAAAACAAATAAAAAGTAGGACTACCATGGTGATAAAACTCTGAAAAATCTCCTTCAGTCATTGCTTGCACAATGAAAAAATTGCGTACCGAGTCGTATTCAGGCAATCCAGTGTTGGTAATTTTGTAAACCGCCAAACCATAACAAACCAGCAAAGAAGGCAGCAGATACCAATAGTTTTTCATTGGGATGAGAGTTTTCTGAAAGATAGGTTTTTAAAGCTCGTTTTCAGGTTTATTAAGCACTCGTTATTAGTCTTTGTTATATTATTTGCACCGCAATTTTGCAAATAGTTTTTAAACATAAAAATCAAATGAAAAAGTACCTTTAAATTTTTGCCGAAGTTATTTTTCTGTACAAAAATTATCGTAATAACCTCTATTTAGTTCAATTTTTCTTTAATTTTGTGAGTAGTATAAAATGAATGTAGCATACGCTTTAGCGTGTGGTGTTTTGCATACAGATCATACTGATTTTACGGATAAAAACATTAATTTTTTATTTTTTTATCCAAAAAAATCAGTTTAATCAGTGTTATCTGTGTGCTAAGTCGTCTGCTTGAAGGCAACTAAACAAGTTCTCATTAAAAACTCAAAATTAAGCATTAAAAATTCACAATTATTTTACCGATGAAAACAGCCCCCAAAGAGCAACCCAAACAGCCCATTCAGCAAGCCTTGCCTTCGGAGGTTTTGCTCAAACAAGCCAATATGGTGCCTACGCAGGGGCAGTACAGGCTGTTTCAGTTGTGGGATAACTTTATTACAGATAGAAAAACAGCACGTCAGGCTTTTTTGCTCAAAGGTTATGCAGGTACAGGCAAGACGACTTCGGTTAGTTTGTTAGTAAAAATATTGCCCCAATACGGTTATAAGGTGGTTTTGCTTGCCCCTACGGGTAGGGCTGCAAAGGTCATTGCCTCTTACACCAACCGCCAAGCCTCCACTATTCACCGCATTATTTACAAAACGGCTGATGAAAACGGCAAATTTGTGTTTGAACTCACCACCAATTACTACAAAAATACGATTTTTATTGTAGATGAGGCTTCGATGATTGGCGATGAAAGAGACTCCTCTACCAACGGACTGCTTAGTGATTTGGTCGACTTTGTTTTTGAGGACGAGGAGCAACAAAACAAGCTACTTTTGATTGGCGACACTGCCCAGCTACCTCCCGTTGGGCAACTGCTGAGTCCTGCTTTGGAGGCTACTTATCTCCACCGCAATTTTCGTTTGCAAGTTACGGAACATTTGCTTACAGAAGTCATGCGGCAAGAACAGTTATCGGGGATTTTGGAAAATGCAACAGCCTTGCGAAACAGCATTGCCGAAGCCCAAATCAAGATAAATTTTGCTACCAAAGGTTACAAAGATATGTATCGGATGACTTCCGAAAAATTGGAAGACGGACTGCGGTATGCGTACAGGAAGTTTGGAATAGAAAACTCTTTGATTATTTGCCGTAGCAACAAGGCTGCGGTGCAGTACAACCAATACATCAGGCGACAAATTTTATACAAAGACTCCGAAATAGAAAGTGGAGATTATCTGCTCATAGTTCGCAACAATTATACGTGGTTGCCCGAAGATTCGCCTGCTGTTTTTTTGGCAAATGGCGAGTTTGTGCAGGTGGTCAGGGTCATGCGACATGAGGAAAAACATGGGTTTCGTTTTGTTCGTTTGCTGCTGCAATTAGTTGATAATGACAAACATCCGCCTTTTGAGGCTGTTGCTCATTTGGGTACTCTCACTTCCAATGAACCCAATTTATCGCAAGAGGACAACCGCAAACTCTATCAGGCTGTGATGGCAGACTACCAAGAAATGACAAAACCCAAAGAGAAAATTCAAGCCCTGAAAAAAGACGAATACCTCAATGCCTTGCAAATCAAATTTGCCTACGCCATGACCTGCCACAAAGCCCAAGGCGGACAATGGGAGGTTATTTTTGTAGAGCAAGGTTTCTTAAAAGAAGATATGCTCAATATCGAATTTTTGCGTTGGCTTTACACTGCCCTCACCAGAGCCATAAAAGAGTTGTATTTAGTCAATTTTCATGCGGAGTTTTTTGGGATTTAATTTATATTACTAATTAAAATACTATACAAAAGGTTGTAACTATTTGAAAGTGGGTAATTTTTCAAACAGATACTAAAACAAAGAAAAAAGTAGTGGTACTTGCACCGTTGAAAAACCTTGCTGATTTACAACACCAAAAAGCATTGACAACAATTATTATGATTATGGCAGGAAATGTGGAAATTATTTAATCATTGCAAGACTTTTAAAACCAATTCTTTTATGAAAAAATACTACTTTTTCATATACTTTTTTTTTGGTATTTTATTTATCACTTCCTGCCAACAACAAACTCCTCAACCTTTGGTTGCTCAAAAAGGCATTTTAGACCTTCGCCAACAAAGACATTGCCGAACTCCGCAAAACTTCACTAAATACGATTAACGTAACCCGCAGTAGGCTGCGAAAAAAGTTGGAACTTGGCAGAGATGAGGAGTTGGAGGCTTTTATTATGCAGTTGTGATTGAAAACAATTTATCGGATACTTCAATAATTAGTCAGTTCTTAACAACCCATTTGGGTTTGAAAAAACAATAGAAATAAAATTAGACGAAAACACTCAACAAACCCATTTTTGGCGTTGGGATTATAAAAAAAAGATTGTCTGACTATTTTTGTGGAATAGAAACAATGTAGGCATTTGATTTACCAAATGCTCTGGTCGGATAAACCCTGTTAGATAAGAATACAAATAACAGACCATTTTCTGCGTTTGCCCACATATAAGGATGAGGTTGCTGGTCTTTTGTAAACTAAACCTTCCCCTCCAACAACTTCTGCAACAACTCAATTTCTTTATCTTTGCTGCAAAGTCTTTCTTCTAATACAGCAACTTGGATTTCAAGGTTTTTGCATTTTTCGGTAAGGTCTTTATCTGTTGCTATATTTTGCGTTACAGTTCCGCTATTAGCTACATGACCTTGATTGTTAGTATGTACATAAACAACTTCTTTTTCTTTATGCGACAAAATCTCCCATTTATCAACTTTCAATATTTCAGCTATTTTATCCAACTTTTCGTAAGCATTTTTTGTGTTGCCACTTTCTATTTTCATATAGCTGTTACGAGAAATTTGCAAAAATTCAGCTATGTCCTCTTGCGAATAGCCTTTTGCCATTCTAAAATGTCTGATTTTGTCCCCTAAGTCCATAGGATTAAAGTTTTTTAGTTGTCTGCAATGTTAAGAAAAAGTTGGCAAAGTTGCCAACTTTTAGTTGGCTATCAGCTATTATTTTTTTACTTACTTTTGTGGCAAGAAATCATAACTTTCTTTGCGTAAGCCGAAAAGCAAAAGAGTAGGCAAAATAAACTTATATACAAAATAATGAAAAAAGTAATTTTTTTTATAGCTTTGTCAATGATTACATTATCAATGTTCTCTTGTCAAAATGAGGCTGATGCTATTGTGCCACAAAATACAGTAGCATTGAAACAAAAAGCAGAGCCAATAATTGTTGCTGATGATTATATCATCGGTACATTACAAAAATTAGGTGGTGGAGCTTTTAGATGTAAAAATACTGACGGAATTTGTATAGTTATTCCTCCTCATCCAGAGGAAGTTGGTGACATTATTGAGGTTATATCAAAAGACAAAGAAGGTACAACGTACAGAATTTTACAACCTGACAAAGTAAAATTTGTAGGTCAAGAATAATTGAAAGGATTGTCTAACTTTTTTGGTGACTAAAAATATCCTAAATTTGTCAAAAGAAGTTGTAAGACTTATAATTTACTGAAAGTATAGGTTTTTACAACTTCTTAAAATTTCAAAACGAAATATATAACCTAATAGTAAAATGAAAATCTATAATTTCCTATTCATTCTATTTTTTCTGTTAAATTATTCTTGCACACAACAAGCTAATCAAGAAAAAATAAATAGGCAAAATTCAACCCTGCAAATTTTACAAGATTCTCTAAAAAATACTGCTATCAACATAGAAAAGCCTTTTTTGATTTATACTTTCCGTCAATCAGACTGTTTGGCTTGCAATGTTTCGTATAGCAATATCGAAAATTATTTAAAAACCTCAAATATTAATATTCCTCGAATATTTATATTTCAAGACATCAAAAGAACTGCTATTGTTTATATGTTGGAAAATGATTTGAAAATTGTAGAGAAGCCATTTTTCTTGGTAAGTGATTCATTATTTCAATATTTTAATAGCACTAATCAGTCATCTGTAGTTTTAATGAAAAATTTATCAAAAGGGCAATTTTCTGTAGTTCCACTGAAAGAAGCAGGCGATATTAAAGAAATATTAGCACCATTACTAAATCCTAACGAAAGTGCTGTTTTGAAAGACTCTGTCATATTGCAAGACCACCCAGCTTTTCCTCTGCAAGATATTACGTATTTTCATGTAGTTGAAGACTCTATTTTGTATTTCTTGGAGAATCACTTGAGAATAATTTTTAAATATGATATGAAAACAGACGAATATCAGAAACATTTTGAATTGCCAGAATCTGTTCAAAAGTCTGTTTATAATACAGTAGTAAAAGCAACAGAAACAGAAAAAGCAGGGTTTCAAGCAAGGGCAAAGAAAAATTTAATTCCACCAATCTCTTATGCTGCTTACCAAATTATAAATGATAGCATTTATATTACGTCCGAAGTTAGCATACAACAACAAACCAAAAGAGGTTTAGAGTTTCGTAGTATCCCTGTACTTTCCATTTGTGATAAAAACTTTAATATTGTTAAGAATTATTTTTTCAGTACTAAAAATACCACAAGAAGAGTTTCTTTTTACCAAAATTCATACACTATTGAAAATAATAATATTTGGTGTGAAGCCTATACAAATCCAATTGTTTCTATGGACTCCTTAATTTATAATGTGCAATTAGTTCATGAAAAAGATAGCTTAGTCATTATAAAAAATCAAGATATTCGCAAACCTACTGTAATGATTAGTGATTACTCATATCCACAAACAGTAACAAGAAAATACAAAAACTTATATAATCATTTTTGGGTTTTTCCTGCTTTGCTTAATGTTACAGAGAATAAAACATACAGAATTAATGAAAATTACGTTTCAGAAGATTATAAAAAAGGGCTTAAAGAAAATAAAGAATCCTTTTTTCTGTATAATGTAGAATTATTAAGCAAAAACTTACATGAGTTTTTATATTTAAAAGATGACAATAAGGTTTGTTTATTAGTACAAGACAGTGAAAGTAATGTTTTAAGTTATAGAGTTTTAATGAACAAAAAGCCTAAAGCTGTATTTAAACAAGGCAATTTTCTATACACGATGGGCTTAAATAAAGATAAAAATGTAGTCGTCTATCAATGGAATTTATAACCTTTTTTTTATTTTTTCGTTAGCATGTCCAGTTTTTGGTGCTTTTAACCTTAAACTCTCAAAACACAATGCCTGAACAACAATCTATAGATTTGCTCAATTATTTTAACATATTTTCTATGTTAGCTTTTTTGATTGGTTTACCTCTTGCCCTAAAATTTTTCCCTCCCAAAGAAATTAATGGTTTTTATGGGTATAGAACTACGCTTTCTACAAAAAATCAAGATACTTGGCAGGAGGCACATACCTATTTGCCACAAATTTTGTTAAAATTAGCAATTCCAACAGCTTTATTGATTGTCTGTTTGGCAATTTTTCTGCCTATTACCGCAGCAGTCTTTTTTGCTGCCTTCTTAATTTTAGTTCCTATTTTGGGTGCTATGTTTTTCACTTCCAAGCATTTAGCTAAAACATTTGATAACAATGGGAAAAGAAGAATTTGATATATCACACAACACCAACGCACAAATTGTGCTGGCTATTGCTGGGGTGTTGGTTTTGGTATTACTTATTGCGGGTGGTTTTGTAGGTGCTTTGAGTACACCAAAAGATTTTGTAGAAAAAAATGGAGCAGAAAATACACCCAAAAACCAATATATTTTGGAAAAAGCAACCAAAAAAGCTATAAAATTTGTTGGTATTTCGTACAGTATTTTAATTCCTTTTATGTTTTTTCTTTTCTGGTTAGTCAAAAATGCTATTGTTTTATATCCTTTTTTGATGCTCAATACTGCTTTTATTTTGGGTGCTATTGGGTTGAAAGAAGGTTATATTGATGATTTTAAAAAAGAGTACGAGAAAATGAATATTGATAATTTTCAAAAAACTTAAATATTTAAAACAATGTCTAACGATATGTCTACTTTGTCCTATATTTGCTTGGGCATCATAGCCCTAATGCTTATTTTGCCTGCCATTTTTTATTTCTTTCCACCAAAGAAAATAAATAGTGTATATGGCTATCGTACGCCGTTTTCTATGCTCAATCAAGATACGTGGACAGAGGCAAATACCTATTTTAACTTAAAATATTTGCAATTTGCTTTTGGCAATTTTGCAGTTTCTTTGGGTTTGTTTTTTGTGTTGCCAGCCCTTAGTTTAATTACTTTGGTGGCTGTATCGGCTGTATTTCCTACTTTGCTTGCCATGTTTCTAACCAGCAAACATTTAGATAAAATTTTTGACGAAAAAGGACAACGCAAATGAACGGAACACCAGAACAAAGAGCAGCCATAGAGTTTGTGATGATGATAGTGGGTTTTGTGGTGGTCAGCGTCATGGTTGCGTTTAGTTTTTCGCTGGTTTATGAAATTCCACAAGCCTACCAAAAAAGATATGCCCAACCCACACCAGAGTCTCAATATGTATTGAAAAAAGCAACCCAAAAAACTTTAAATTTTTTGCTAATTGCCTACGCTTTTTTGTTGCCCTTAACCTTTTCCTTGATTTACATTGTCAAGTCTGTTATTGTCTTGCATCCCTGCGGTGCTTTGTTAGTGGCAACTTGTATGGTTATCAAAGGCACAAAAGAAAATTACATGGACGACTTCAAAAAAGAGTATGAAAAATTAAATTCAGTTTGAGTTTGAAAAAACCATAGAAATAAAATTAGACGAAAACACCCGACAAACCCATTTTTGGCGTTGGGGTTATAAGAAAAAATAGATTTTCTTATCTTTCAAGCCATTCATAAATTTTTTGCAACAAATTAGTTCGCAAGTTGGTCGTCAGTAGCAATTTGTTTTCTCTGGTCGGATAGACCCTGTTAGATAAGAATACAAATAACAGACCATTTTCTGCGTCTGCCCACGTATAAGTGCCTGTAAAGCCCGAATGTCCAAAACTTTGCTCCGATACTGCCACTGCCGTATGTCCCGAAGGGTTGGGGTTCATAGCAGGTCGGTTGAAACCCAAGCCCCTGTAATTGCCCTGTTTTTCCCAGCCGTATTGATTGCGAGTAAAATTCAATAAAGTTTCAGCTTGCAAATAGGTTTTGCCCCCATAATACCCTTTTTGGAGGTAGCATTGCATCAGTTTGGCGAGGTCGTTGGCATTGCCAAAAAGCCCTGCATTGCCTGAAATCCCGCCGAGCAGGGCTGCGGTTTCATCGTGAACTGTCCCCTGAATTTGTTGTTTTCTGAACACCGAGTCGTATTCCGTAGGCACTATTTCCTGTTTAGAAAATTGTTGCAAAGGATTGAAACACAAAGAATTAGCTCCCAATGGTTGGTAAAAGTTTTTGCTTGCAAAGGTCGCAATAGTTTGTTTGGCAACTTTTTTTACCAACCAACTACTGATGACAAAAGGCAAATCACTATACAACAGCCCTTTTTGGGGCAACAAGGCAGTTTTTTGTATAGCTGTTGCGACCAACTTCTCCATTTTTTGCTCATTGGCAAACAAACTATCAGCCACTTGCGACAAAAAAGGTGCTTTTGCCACCCGACTGTAATAGGCAGGATTGGGTTTGCCGTTTTGGGTCAGGGTTTGTTGCCAGCCGTTTATGCCCGCAGGCAGTCGAGATTGGTGGGCAAACAATTCACGCAAGGTAATGGCTGTTTTGTTTGTCCGTTTCCATTCAGGCAGGTAATCCGCCAATTTTTTGTCTAAATTCAGTTGCTTATTTTCCACCAATTTCATTATGCTCAACGTCCCCGCAGCAATTTTGGTAATAGAAGCCAAATCGTACAAAGAATGGAGATGGACAGGTTGCAAACTATCGTAACGAAAATAACCAAAAGTCTTGTGATAAAAAACCTTGCCCTCTTTGGCTATCAACACTTGACAACTTGGCATGGCTCGTTGGCGAATGGCTGCAATCAACAACGAATCTAATCGGGGCAAATTGTCTGTATGCAAACCAACTTCTTCGGGCAAGGTATATTTTAACCTCGACAACAACGGCATATCCAATCCAAACCCCTGCCAACGACCTTTGGGACTAATAGCCCCAAAAATTGCCTGTGCAGCTATGCTTTGCGTGGTTGCATTGTTTTGGTGCAGCAACAAAACAGCCCAAAAACTTTTGAAGTCTTGGTAAGCTGGCAAGGTAGCTGCCTTGCCCAAATGCACCCAAACAATGGCTGCTTGCAAACTTTGGGCTGCACTGTCTAACCGAACAAGGGCTGCGTGATAGTTGGCTTGCTGCATACTATCTGCCGAAAGACAACCCTTTGCAGCCACCAACCAAATACTTCGAAAAGATTTGGATTTGTCGGACACCTCGAAGGTGTCCGACAAATTTTTGTTCTTCGTTTTATTTTTGCTTGCTTTTACGCCCAATTTCTGTTGAAAAGTGAGCAAATCATCAACAGTGAGTGGTTTAATTGCAGTGGTATAAAGTTGTATAGTTTCCTCAAAATCAGCAAATTGTGTAGGTTGCTTTGCAAAAAAATTACCAAAGTCATTGGTTTCCCCTGCCAACGAATCTGCCACAGCCAACCAATAAAAAGGCGTAGTGGTGAGGTCTTGCAAAGGCAATAGATTTTGTTGGTTGTGCAGCAAAACCATACCTTGCTCTGCAAATTGCCTGTATAACCAAGCTGAAGGAGTTTGCTTTTTTTCCAAAACTACTTGCAACTGTTGCTGTAATTTTGGAGAAACAACAGCCTGCTGCATCTCCTCCGAAGGTAGCTGGGCAAAACCTAAAAATGGGCATAAGCACCAAACGAAACAAATGAAAAGACGAATATGCAATTTTGAATGTTTAATTTTGAATTTAGTGAAACCTTGGCAGTGGTCGATAGACCCTGCCAATGGTTGAACGAAAATGACGAAACTATTGGCAGGGCAAAAAAGCCACTGCCAAAGTTTTAGTGAACCCTTGGCAGTAGTCGATAAACCCTGCCAATGGTTGAACGAAAATGACGAAACTATTGGCAGGGCAAAAAAGCCACTGCCAAAGTTTTAGTGAACCCTTGGCAGTAGTCGATAAACCCTGCCAATGGTTGAACGAAAATGATGAAACTATTGGCAGGGTCTGAAAAAGACCACTGCCAAAGTTTTAGTGAAACCTTGGCAGTGGTCGATAGACCCTGCCAATGGTTGAACGAAAATGACGAAACTATTGGCAGGGCAAAAAAGCCACTGCCAAAGTTTTAGTGAAACCTTGGCAGTGGTCGATAGACCCTGCCAATGGTTGAACGAAAATGATGAAACTATTGGCAGGGTCTGAAAAAGACCACTGCCAAAGTTTTAGTGAAACCTTGGCAGTGGTCGATAGACCCTGCCAATGGTTGAA
>JAAFKA010000025.1:0-59267 GCA_013299115.1 Cytophagales bacterium | reverse complement strand
AGTGGTCGATAGACCCTGCCAATGGTTGAACGAAAATGATGAAACTATTGGCAGGGTCTGAAAAAGACCACTGCCAAAGTTTTAGTGAAACCTTGGCAGTGGTCGATAGACCCTGCCAATGGTTGAACGAAAATGATGAAACTATTGGCAGGGTCTGAAAAAGACCACTGCCAAAGTTTTAGTGAAACCTTGGCAGTGGTCGATAGACCCTGCCAATGGTTGAACGAAAATGACGAAACTATTGGCAGGGCAAAAAAGCCACTGCCAAAGTTTTAGTGAAACCTTGGCAGTGGTCGATAGACCCTGCCAATGGTTGAACGAAAACAACGGCAGATAACCGCCAACCCCGCATAAACCACAAAAGGCAAAAAACCGACTTTATACCGAGCCAAACTCCCTAAGTTGGGTGAGGCGAAGGTAATAAAAATTGCCAATAAACAAACATAACCAATACCCAAAGTAATGAGCAAAAGTGTAGGAAAATGATTGAAAATATAGTTTTTTATTCCCAATTCAACTCCGCAAGGGCTTAAAGCCCTTGCAGAGTTAAAATCTCCCCTCTCAGCAGGAGAGGGGTTGGGGGTGAGGTAATTTTTTATTTTTTTTACCCACTGCCAACCAGCCCCTCCACTTGCCACTACCAACAGCAACAACAAACCTGCATTTTCTATGCCTGCCATATTTTTTAACAAACTTTCTCCTTTTTGCCAGCCCAGCGGATTGAAAAAAGCACCCCAAAGGGCTTGGGGAATTTGGCACAGTACCGACCACCAATAAGGCTGCACAAATCGAAAATGTTGGATATTGTCTATATCCGAAGCATTGGCAAAGTTATAATAATTGCCTACTAAACCCTCAAAAAAGTAATCTAATGCCAAATTTTGGTGAAAAAAACTTGCTAAACCAAGCACCAACGCAAAGACTAAGCCCAAAGAAACAAACAAACCGAAAAAGTTTTTGCGAAAAAAGGAGGTAGTAGCCAACCAACAGCCCACTACATAGACCGCAGCCATAGGCAATAAAGCTGCAAAATAGTAGTATTTCAGGCGAAAAAGTGCCAAACTTGCCAACGACAAGCAAAGCCAAGTCAAAGATTTTATTTTTTGGGAAGGTTGCCATGCAAGCAAAAAACTAAGCAAATAACCACCAAAAGCCCATAGCAAACTTTCTTTCAGCAAGCCTGCACTCCAGACCAAGACCGAAGGAAAGCACAAAAAAGCCACCACCGCAGCCCACTGCGAAGTAGGAAATTTGTTTGCCAACGCATTGGCACAAGCCCAGAGTCCGCAGTAGCTTGCAAAAGAAAACCAAAGATTGACAGCGTAAAAATTAGATTGGGCAGAGAGGCAAAACAAAGCAGTGAGTTTGTAGAGAAACAAGGTTTGCACATTCCAATCTTGATAAATATGGTTGCGGTAGTCGTCAAAGTTATACAGCCATTCTTGTTCTATGAAAAAAATGCCAAATTTGAGGGGATTTTCTACCAATTTGTTTGCTAACCGACAACCTACGGCAAAAGCATTTTGGCTGTCGTGTAACCCACCACCGTATTGATTGACTACGTAAAAAGTAGCCAAACCAGCGGCACATTTGAGCAGCAAGCCCCCGAAAAAGAACTTGCCCAAAGGTTGGGCAACCCGTTGGCGGTGCAAAAAATAGCCAAGACTTGCCACCAAAACCGCATGAAAAATAAAAATTAGCATAGAAAACTTACTTATGTTACAATAAACAAAAACTTTTTTGTTATTCTATTTTTTTCTTTTGAAAAAAATGACAAAATTGCAGCCTAAAAAAACACCTACCTCGCACCAACAAAGCATGAAACAGTTGTACTAATGCACTGCACAGGCTAAACCCTATGCTACAACAAGTTTTAATTTTTTTATCTCGATAACTCCTCTTTGGCAGTTGTCATACTTAGTTGGTAACTTAACTCTCAAATAAAAAGCAAATGTTATTCAAAAAAATTCGTTTCGCAGCAGTCTTGGCGGGTGTGTTGGTGTCCCCTTGTGCTTTCGCCCAAATTAATCCAGGTGGGCAGCAAGGAACACAAATTATTACCACTTCTGTACCTTTTTTGTTGGTCTCGCCAGAGGCACGTGGGGCAGGTATGGGTGATGTGGGCGTAGCCACTTCTCCTGATGGAGCTTCTGCACATTGGAATCCTTCCAAATATGCCTTTATAGACTCCGATTTTGGTGCTTCACTTTCTTACAGTCCTTGGCTCCGCAATATTATTCCTGATATGTCTTTGTCTTTTGTATCGGGTTATTATCGTCTTCGCAAACAAGATGTGGTGGCTGCCTCTATCCGTTATTTTAGCTTAGGGCAACTGCAACTGACCAATGCAACAGGAGGCTCTATTGGTACATCAGACCCTCGTGAGTTTGCTTTTGACGTAACCTATTCACGTCAATTATCCAAAAGATTTAGCATGGGCGTAACGGCAAGATTGTTTCAATCAAATCTTGCACCTGTTATTTCTCCTACTGGACCCAACGTACAATCCGTTGCTACTTCGGCTGCCGTAGATATTTCTATGTATTATAGCAAACCGAATATTATGGTGGGTGGTTTGAACACAAGGTTTTCGTGGGGTGTAAATATTTCTAATATTGGACCCAAAGTTACCTATGTGGCACGAAATAATCAAGATTACATTCCTTCTAACTTGCGTTTGGGTACTTCGTGGACAGCAGATTTTGACGAGTACAACAAGCTAACCATAGCCATAGACGCAAACAAATTGCTTGTGCCTACGCCCTTGCGTGATGGAAATGGACAACCAAAACAAGACACCGAAAAATCTTTGTTAGGGGCTATTGGCAGTTCTTTGACCGAAGCACCCGATGGATTTGGTGAAAAACTAAGAGAGTTGCAAGTTTCAGCAGGGGTAGAATATTGGTACAATAATTTGTTAGCAATTCGGGCAGGTTATTTTTATGAAGATGCCAGCAAAGGCAACCGCAAATATTTTACTTTGGGTGGTGGCTTGCGCTACCAAACTTTTGGGTTAGATTTTGTCTATATGTTGCCTCAAGCCCAAAACCACCCTTTGGCAGACACTTTCCGTTTTACGCTGTTGTTTGACTTCAAAAAATCTAAAAACAAAGGCACAACGCCTGTTGAGGAACCAGAAATGACCATTCCTGCCAATTAGTATTTGATAAATCAAATACCTACAAATTTTATAAAAACGTAAAATTAACCCCACAAGAGTTTCCAACTCTTATGGGGTTAATTTAATTTTATACCTACTATTTCATATCTATTCCTTAGCTTCTCAAACCTTCCAATAATATTTTTGCCCTATTTTGGTAAGTATAATCTGCCTGTACACTTCGTTTACGTGCTACTTGTCTAATTACTTGCCTTTGTTGAGGTGATAAATTGAGTAAAAATTTTATCTTTTCTGCACATTCAGCAGGAGTTTTAAACAAAAATATTTCTTTGTCTGCCTCAAAAAACTGCCTGTGTTCATCTGTATCATCTGCTAATTGAATACCACCAACAGCAGGAACTTCGAAAGTTCTCATGTTGTGCGAGTTCACATTGTGTTTTCTGAGCCTATTAATTTGAACTGCATATTTTCTCAAAGTCTGCCAATAATCTTGCTGAAATTGGAGAGGGTGCAGGCTTAGTTGGGCAGAAGGAGAAAGATACCGTTGCCATTGATGCCCATAAATAGCCAAGTTTATACCTTGGTTCACTAATTCTTTGATAAAAATCACTCTTTCTTTGTCTGGGTTAGCCAAAAAACAAACTGCTTCTACCTCAGGCACTTGCTCACACAAAGCATACGTTTCCACACTTAATTCATAGCCAAAAGGTAAAAAAACAGTAGGAATTTGGTACTTGCTTTCTATTTGTTGCCTAAGTAATTGGGAATAACAAAAATGCAAATCATATAATCCTACCGAGTCTGTAACATAACTGTTACCACTACCTTCCCCAGTCAAAATAAAGGGATGGTCAGGATTATAATTGGCAATAAAAATACCCTGTTTTTTACACCAAGCTATGGTTGCTGGATAGAGTTGCATACCCTTAAAAACTATAATATGCGTAGGACGGTGCTGCTTAATATAGTCAATGGTTTGGTGGTTGGTTTGATAAAAAAAGTATTGGGAAAGTCCCAACTTATTCAATCCTTTTGTAAAAAAATTTCGGTTCGAGTAGTTACCATAAATATTTTCTATGCCAAATAAAGTTACGTCTATTCCCATCAGTTGGAGGTATTTTAGATAGTATCTTTCTATGGAATAATGATAATCTGAACCTAAGAGTAATAGACGCATAAGGTAGTAAAAAAACGAGCAATGATACCAAGGAGAATTAAGCAAAAAAGCAAAGTTCGCCACACAATTTGAAGTTGTATGGCGAACAAGCATAAAAGCAGCTAAGTAAATAACAACTTTTTTTAATCTTTAATGTGTAGGATTGCCTTTTGTAAGTGGCGTAGTTCCCATTCTTACTCTTTCCAATTTTTTCTTCTTTTGATGCTTACCATAAGCAGGTCTGTAAGGTGTCCAAGCTGTTCGCACAGAATTATTACAGCCCGCTAATATACTCAAACAAAAAATAGCAACGAGGAATATGATATATTTTTTCATGACGTTTTTGTTTTACTTGCCCAACAAAGTAAATAGGTTTTTATCTATTTTTCTAAACAGCAAAGCAATTATTGTACCTCTTACAAAGATAAAAAAAATAAAAATAAATAACAAATAAAAATTAAGAATTAGTATTTGCAAGCAATTTATTATCTTTGCTACCTAACTATTAGTTGTTTTGAAATCTGAAATCTTACAACTGTTGTTGAGGGCTGGCGAATCTGAAACCTTAGATTTTAAGCAGACTATAGCAGCCCACAAAGTAGCACGTACTTTGGTTGCTTTTGCCAACACCAAAGGTGGCACTATTTTGATTGGTGTTACAGACCACAAGCAACTGATAGGTATAGACCCTGAAGAAGAAAAATTTGTGATAGAACAAGCGATGCAATATTGTTCGCCACCTTTGGCAGTGGAGTTTGAAATTTTTGAGGAGGAAGGAAAGAGTATATTAGCTGTTTATGTAGCAGAAGGGCAGCAAAAACCTTACTTTGCGTTAGACTCAGAGGGCTTACCCCATGCTTTTTTTAGACAACATGATAAAAATAAGTTGCTGTAAAAAATTGTAAATTTACACCTGTTACTTGTTTCAAATAGGAAAAGCAAACCTGAAACAAATATAATAGAATACGGCTTTATTTTTAAGATTCTGGTTTAAAAAAAATAAATTTGTTCACTTAGTTGGTAAAAAGTACGTTTGTTGAGGGTTGCAAAACTTTGACAAACGTATTTTTTTATTCAAAAAAAATCGTATCTTTACCTCAAATAGCACGACGACTATGGCAGGCAAAAAACAACAGGTAAACAATGACGAGTTGGAAAATAACCAAGAAATTCGGCAATTTCAAAAAGAAGCCGAACTGATTGTTACTTTTGGCTTGAAACGAATTACAACTTACCAAACTCCGCTGATGCAGGAGTGGACAACAGTAGAAAATCCTGTATTTAATGTAGGAGAGCAGTACATTTTTGATAAAAAATCTACTGAAGTAGTAGATAAAATCTCTGGTTGGAGTGAGGAAGACCTCAAAATGAAATTTGTTGCCCACGTCTTAGAGTTAGGACATTTGGAGGAGGGCGATGGATTGGTAACTTTTTTTGACAAAATTATAGAGGCAACCGTCGAGGGTATCAAGCTAAAAGTAAAAGCAGATTTTATGATGGTAAAAGGTTTGCTGAATTTGTTGCAATTACCTTATTTTCACTTCCACGAATATAAGCCAGAACTTAACCCCACAGGAGAGCCAATGGCACAGCTTTTACAGTCTTTTCTCATAGCCCAAGTCAAAAATAAAAATGCTCAACTGCCTTTATATGGTGTTTCTATGGTTGGCGAAAAATGGAAATTTGTGATAATGGAAGGCAAAACCTATTGTGTTTCTGAGTCTTTTACCAGCACCAAAAAAAATGATTTGCTCAAAATCATAGCTATTCTCCGCAAATTTCGGTGGTTATTAGACACAAGATTGAGGGCAGCTTATGAGCAGTAAAAATATGATTAATCTATTTGTTGAGTTTCAATTTTTTTTACCTTTAACCTATAAATAGCACGAAGACTATGGCACGCAAAAAACAACAGATAAACAATGATGATTTGGAAAAAAATCAAGAAGTTCGGCAATTTCAAAAAGAAGCAGAACTGATTTTGTCGTTTAATTTGACTAAGTTAGTCAATGAATCTACGCCCTTAATGCAAGAATGGTTAGACGTACAACCACCACAATTTGACAGTGGTGAGGAATATATTTTTAACAAAAAGTTTAAAAATTTAGCCTTCAATATCTCTGGTTGGAGTGAGGAAGACCTCAAAGTGAAATTTGTTTCTGATGTATTGGAGTTAGGGCATTTAGAGGAAGGCGATGGATTGGTAACTTTTTTTGACAAAATTATAGAGGCAACTGTTGATGGTATCAAGCTAAAAGTCAAAGCAGATTTTATGATGGCAAAAGGGTTGTTGAATTTGTTGCAAGTGCCTTATTTTCACTTCCATGAGTATAAGCCAGAAATCAACCCAACGGGAGAGCCGATGGCACAGCTTTTACAGTCTTTTCTTATAGCCCAAGTCAAAAATAAAAATGCTCAATTGCCTTTGTATGGTGTTTCAATGGTAGGCAAGCAGTGGACTTTTATCATCATGGAAGGCAAAACTTATTGTGTTTCCGATACCTTTGCCTGCACCAAAAAAGACGATTTGCTCAAAATCATAGCTATTCTCCGCAAATTTAGGTGGTTATTAGATACAAGATTGAGGGCAGCTTATGAGCAGTAAAAATATGATTAATCTATTTGTTGAGTTTCAATTTTTTTACCTTTAACCTATAAATAGCACGAAGACTATGGCACGCAAAAAACAACAGGTAAACAATGATGAGTTGGAAAAAAATCAAGAAGTTTGGCAATTTCAAAAAGAAGCCGAATTGGTTTTGTCATTTGGACTCACTCGAATTGTAGAGTACCAAACGCCACTTATGCAAGAATGGTTAGATGTGCAACCACCAGAGTTTAATGTAGTGGAACAGTTTATTTTTGAGGACAAATATAAAGAAGCATTGACACAAATTGCGGGTTGGAGTGAGGAAGACTTAAAAATGAAATTTATTGCTTATATCATAGATTTAGGGAATTTAAAAGCAGGTAATGGCTTAGTAACTTTTTTTGATAAAATAACGGAGGCAACCGTTGAGGGTATGAAGTTAAAAGTCAAAGCAGATTTTATGATGGCAAAAGGGTTGTTGAATTTGCTGCAAGTGCCTTATTTTCACTTTCACGAGTATAAGCCAGAACTCAACCCCACAGGAGAGCCGATGGCACAGCTTTTACAGTCTTTTCTGATAGCCCAAGTCAAAAATAAAAATGCTCAACTGCCTTTATATGGTGTTTCTATGGTAGGAAAGCATTGGACTTTTATCATCATGGAAGGCAAAACTTATTGTGTTTCCGATACCTTTTCCTGCACCAAAAAAGATGATTTGCTCAAAATCATAGCTATTCTCCGCAAATTTCGGTGGTTGTTAGACACAAGATTGAGAGCAGCTTATGAGCAGTAACCGATGCAAAAACTACTGAAAATTTACCAAAAACGACTGACCAACCTTAGCACCAGCAACAAAAGTTTGCTCTTGTTGCGGTTGGCAGAGCAGTATTTTTTAGACCTGCACAACTTGGATTTTGTGCAAAACCAACCTTCTTTTCACCTCATCACGCAACTATTGGCTCGCAAAAAGAAAATTCCTTTGTGCGAAGTGGTGGATAGTAGAGATAAAAATAATAACAAAATTGCAAATACCTTACACAAAATTTATAGAACTGCACAAATTATTCAGGAGGAAAGAGGGGCAAAAAACTTGTATGTAGGCTATCCTTTTGTGCAGGGCAAAATGATAGACGATACGCTGGTGAGATGCCCTTTGCTATTTTTTCCTGTCAATTTGGCAATAGAAAATAAGCAATGGCTGTTGAAAACCATTGAAAATCAGCCAATTATTTGGAATACTACTTTTTTATTGGCTTATACGCACTACAATCAAGTGCCACTGCCTACGGACTTATTAGACTACGATTTTGAGGAAAGTAGCCAAGACGTGCAAGTTTTTCATACGGCTTTGTACCATTTATTGGCAAATAGTCCCATAGATTTGCACTTTAATCAAGAAATTTTTACCAATACCTTACATTATTTTCAAAGCCACACCAAAAAGGATTTTGACCTCCTGCACCAAACAGGCAAACTCAAACTCATGCCCGAAGCTGTGTTGGGTGTGTTTCCCCTTGCAGACTCTTATCTCATGCCCGACTACGACCAACTCCTTGCCGACTCTGCCCTGCCGACTTTGGAGGAATTATTGAGTGGAAAGCTAAATGAAAATTTGCAAAACTTTCCAAGTCTTCAAGACTTGGAAAGTTTGAGTTCTTTGGATTTGGAAAATTTAAAACAACAAGAGCAAAACCTCGTAGCTCCTTATGCCCTCGATGCTTCGCAGGAACAGGCTTTGCAAGCCGTAAAGCAGGGCAAGTCCGCAGTGGTGCAGGGACCTCCTGGCACAGGGAAGTCGCAGTTAATTTGCAATTTGATAGCAGATAATTTGACACAGGGCAAAAAAGTGTTGGTGGTTTGCCAAAAAAGAGCAGCCTTAGACGTAGTAAACCAAAGGCTGGCAGAAAAAAACTTTGCTCCTTTTGCAGCCTTAGTGCATGACATACAGGCAGATAGGGCAAAAATTTTTCAGCAAATTCTCACGCACATAGAAAATTTGGCGGTTTACCAAAAAGAAAATGAAAGTTTTGATACGGCTTATGCCTCCAAAAGATTTGAACAGTTGAGTGGAGAAATTGCAGAAACAGCTTTGCAAATTACCCAATACAAGCAGGCTTTGTTCGATACTTCGGTGGCAGGCATCAGTGCAAAGGAATTGTATTTGACTACGGATTTTGAACAACCTTTTGGCTATGTTCCTGCTATTGAACAACATACGGCTTGCTTTCATTGGCAACATCACCAACAATTTTTGCAGCAGGTTGGTTTTTGGGGAAAATATCACCAACAAGTTTTGGATTATTTCGAACAGCAGCACGCCGACTCCAAAACAGGGCAAGAATTAGCAGAGTTTTGGCAACTTCGCAACAGTTTTGCTGCCTATCAGCCCAAAGATTTGCAGCCTTTGCTCGAACTTTTGCCTGCCGTTGTGCAAAAAATGCAAAACCTCACCCAAGAAAGTAGCCAATTATTGCACAAAAAACTGCAATGGAATGATTTTTTTGAGTTTGCAAAGCAATTACCTGCCATTAAACAGCTTGCCGAAAAATTGCAAACAGTAGTGGATTTTAGGCACTTCCAAAAAGTTTGCAACCACACCGAAAAAGAATTGGATTGGTTGTTTCAACTTCGCCAACAGTTGTTTGCTTGCTTTGAGCAACCCGAAGGAATTGCAAATATTCCTGAAACTATTTATCCGATACCTTCGAGGTATCGGATAAATGAGGACAATTCAACGACTTATCCGATACCTTCGAGGTATCGGATAAATGAGGAAAATTCAACGACTTATCCGATACCTTCGAGGTATCGGATAAATGAGGACAATTCAACGACTTATCCGATACCTTCGAGGTATCGGATAAATGAGGTAAGTTGGGAAACTTGGCAGACCATCATTGCCACTTACCAACAAGCCCAAACTAAATTTTTTGACCGTTGGCATTGGAATTTGTTTTCAAAAGACAAGAAAAAATTAAAGGCTTTGGCAGCAGTTCACCATTTGCTTTTTACACCTGATGATTTGGCTTTGTTGGCAAAAAAGATACAAAATAGGCAAAATTTAGAAGATTTTAAAAACCAATTAGTTTCGCAGCAGTGGTTGTTGGCTTTGTCGGTAGAGGAGTTGGCGGTGGCAGTGGACAAGATAGATTGGTTGGAAAATATACCGCAAAGCATTGACAAACAGGATTTTGTGCTTTGGTTTTCTTGCTACGACAAAGCCTTAGCAGACAAAAAACTTTGGCTGCAACTCCAAAATATTTTTGGTGCTGTGCCTCTTGCCGACTATACTTTTGCTTCATTTACTGAATTGTTGGTAAAGTTGGTGGCTTGTTTAGAGGAATTTGAAACCAATTATGCAATGTGGTTGTCTTTTTTGTCGCCAGCACAATTAGCAATTTTGTTCGCCAAAAAAGACGAGGCAAATTGGCTCACCAAAGCCTTGCTACCTTCGTTGCGTGCTAATTTTGCTACTTTTTGCGAAATAGATTTATTAGAAAAAAATTGGCAACCTGTTCAAAATCAATTAGTTAAAGAGGGAGAAAAATATTTTGAAAAACACTTTCCAAGTTTATCAAACTTGGAAAGTATCAAGTCAAAAAACTTTCCAAGTCTAAAAGACTTGGAAAGTATCAAGTTAAAAAACTTTCCAAGTCTAAAAGACTTGGAAAGTATTGGAAAGTATGAAAAATTAGTTGCTTATTGTGCCAGCAGTATTCGGCAGTCGTGGTTGGCTTATTTGCAAAATCACTTTCCTATTTTGCGGGCTGTGTCTGGTTTTAAAATGGAACAGTGGGAAAATTTATTGCAAAAAAATGTGATAGAAAAACGCAAATTGTCGAGGGATATTGTGCTGCAAAAATTGCGTGAGAGAAGTTATAAAACCCTCATTATCAATCGTTTAGGTAACTTAGTAACTTATCGAGATTTGAAACATCAGGTAAGCAAAAAACGACATTGGTTTCCCTTGCGTAAGTTGTTGGGGCAGTTCGAAACGGAGATTTTTGATTTGCTACCTTGTTGGTTGGTTTCTCCCGAAACGGCATCTACTTTGTTTGCCTTGCAGCCCTTGTTCGATTTGGTAATTTTTGATGAGGCTTCGCAGTGCTATGCCGAAAAAGCAATTCCTGCTTTGTATCGGGGCAAGCAAGCCGTTATTGCAGGCGACAGCCAACAATTAGCCCCGTTTGACTTGTATAGACCTCGTTGGGAGGAAAATTTAGACCAAGATGAGGAGGAACATCTGGCTTTGGAGGTGGAGTCCTTGTTAGATTTGGGCAGTCGTTATTTGCCTGTGTATGCCTTGCGTGAGCATTACCGCAGCCGTTTCAATTCGTTGATTGCTTTTTCTAATCAAATTTTTTATAACAATCATTTGCGTTTAATCCCTGATAGTCAAGACTTTGCAAGTACAACACCAGCCATAGATTATTTGAAAGTGGAGGGTGTTTGGGAGAAAAATAAGAACGAAGTGGAGGCAAAGGAAGTAGTAGCTTTGCTAAAAAAATTGCAAGCCGAAGGCAGCACTTCTATTGGTGTAATTACTTTCAATGTGCATCAACAAAACTTGATTTTAGACACCATAGACGAGTCGGGTTTGGCTTTGGCACCAGAGGTTTTTGTGAAAAATATAGAAAATGTGCAAGGTGATGAAAGAGATATTATTATTTTTTCGGTGGGTTATGCACCTTCAGCATCGGGTCGTTGGGCTATGCAGTTTGGGCTGCTGAACATGGAAAAAGGGCAAAACAGGTTGAATGTAGCCATTACGCGGGCAAAGCAAAAAATTTATGTGGTGGCAAGTATTTTGCCTCACCAACTACAAACTGAAAACCTGAAAAATGAAGGGGTCAAATTGTTGCAACACTACCTACATTATGCGTGGACAGTTTCGCAAGGGAAAGAAAACAAGGCACTGCCCACTACGCAACAGCCTACGGTGGATTGGTATTTGAAAGAAAAAATCAAACAAAATTTATTGCAAAATTTACCGCAAAATCCTGATAATCAAGCTGAAACTCTACACGAAAATTTACCTTTTGCAGATTTGGCAAAGGGCAAGCAACTTTTTTTGACAGACGATAATTTGTTTTTTGCTTCGCTGTCTGCCAAAGAATATTTGGCTTATTTGCCTTTGCAATTAGTAGAAAAAAATTGGGAGTATGTGAGGTATTGGAGTTTTCGGTAATCAAGCCTCATTAATAGCCTTCAACAAAATGCCGCAAACATCTGAAATTTGGGCTTTGTTGATAGTTAAAGGCGGGGCTATTCGCATAGAATTGTTGCAATTCAAAAACCAATCTGTCAATACGCCGTACTGAATAGCCTTGTCTATGATAGGTTTCAGCACTTCGTAAGACTCAAATTCGACTGCCATCAGCAAACCGCAATTTCTAATTTCTTTGATTTTGGGGTGTACCAAAAACTTTTTAAACAATTCGGCTTTTGCCTCTGCTTTTTCGTAGAGTTTTTCTTTTTGTATTACTTTCAACGTGGCTAAGGCTGCTGCACAAGACACAGGATGCCCACCAAAAGTGGTAATATGACCCAAAAAAGGATTGTTTTTCAGCACACTCATCACATCTTTGGAGGCTATGAAAGCCCCAATAGGCATACCGCCGCCCATTCCTTTGGCACAAACCACTACATCAGGCGTAATGCCAAAATGCTCGAATGCCCAAAACTTGCCTGTCCGCCCAAAACCTGCCTGAATTTCGTCTGCCACCAACAAAGCCCCCTGATGTTTGCAACGTGCTGCCAACCTCTGCATATACGCTGCATCAGGCACCCGCACACCTGCCTCGCCTTGTATAGTTTCTATAAAAACGGCTGCTGTTTTGTCTGTAATTTGCTCTAAATCAGCCGTTTCGTTAAAGTTGATAAACCGAATATCGGGCAGCAAAGGACGAAAAGCTGTTTTAAAAAATTCATCGCCGTTTAGGCTCAAAGCACCTTGCGTACTGCCATGATAGGCTTTGTGGTAAGCAATAAATTCGGTTCTGCCTGTGTATCTCTTTGCTAATTTCATTGCCCCTTCTATGGCTTCGCTGCCCGAATTGACAAAATATACATTGTCTAAGGCGGCGGGCAAAGTAGAGGTCAATCGAGAAGCTAACTTGGCTTGGGGGGCTTGCACCAATTCGCCATAAACCATGAGGTGCATATACTTTTTAAGCTGCTTGCGAATAGCCTTGACTACGGCGGGGTGGCGATGCCCCACATTGCTCACCCCAATCCCTGAAATTAAATCATAATATTGCTGTCCGTCTATTCCCCTCAATAGCAATCCTTCGGCTGCTACAATTTCGAGTAGCAAAGGATTATCAGATGTTTGGGCTACATAATCTAAAAATAACTGTCTATTACTCAATGTAGCTTTGGGCGAAGGCACTGCTTCCATAGTGGTTGCATCTGCCGTTTGTGCCGAAAACATATCAAAAATATTCATTTTGGTAGTTTTAACAATTTGTTAATATTGGCACAAAGGTAAAGCAAGCAACTCCAAAGGAAAAATAAAAGTCATATTAAATTTTTTTTGGCACTTATGCCAAATAAGTATACGCCAAATTAGTCAAAAAAGGCTCGAAGTTGGTAGCCATTACCAATTTATCAAAAAGTCGGGCTGCATTTTCATACTTTCTTTCCCACCAAGTCCTTTCGCCTACTGCGTCCCTTATTTTTTGCAACTCCTCGTTAAATAGCTGTTTGTATAAAGTAACCGTAATTTCTCTGCCATCGTCGAGGTAAGCGTGGTGATTGAGCCACTGCCACACCTGCCCACGTGAGATTTCTGCTGTGGCTGCGTCTTCCATGAGGTTGTGCAAGGCGGCTGCCCCTGTTCCCATGAGCCACGATTCTATGTAGAGAATACCAATGTTGATGTTAGTTCGTAGCCCCTGTTCGGTAATTTTGCCCTCTGGCACTTTAAAATCTATCAGTTGTTTGGCTGTTATTTGCAAATCGGGCAAAAAAACGTCTTTTTGGTTGGGCTTTTCGCCCAATACCTTGTTAAATTCCTCTAAGGCAATAGGCACTAAATCGGGGTGGGCTACCCACGTGCCATCGAAACCTGTGCTTGCCTCTAAGGTTTTGTCTGCCTTCACTTTGGCAAAAGCATTGCGGTTGATTTCGGCATCTTTTCGGCTGGGGATAAAAGCAGCCATTCCGCCCATGGCATGAACATTGCGTTGATGGCAAGTTTTCACCAACAGCAAGGCGTAGGCACGCATAAATGGCGTTTGCATGGTCAGTTGCGACCTATCAGGCATAACTTTATCGGGATATTTTGCAAATTTTTTGATAGCCGAAAACAGATAATCCCAACGACCTGCATTCAGCCCTGCAATATGTTCACGCAACTCATAAATAATTTCGTCCATTTGGAAAACAGCCAAAATAGTTTCTATCAACACCGTAGCTTTGATAGTGCCTTGTGGAATATCCAAAGTTTTTTGGGCAAATACAAAAACATCATTCCAAAGCCTTGCCTCCTCGTGATTCTCCATTTTGGGCAGGTAAAAATAAGGTGCAGTGCCTCGTTGCAACAATTCTTTGGCATTGTGAAAAAAATACAAACCAAAATCAAACAAACTTGCCGACATAGGCTGATTGTCCACCAATACGTGTTTTTCCTCCAAATGCCAGCCGCGTGGTCGTACCATGAGGACAGCCGTTTTTTCGTTTAGTTTATAGGCTTTGCCTTGCTCACCCACAAAATCAATTTGTTTGCGAATAGCATTATATAAATTCATTTGCCCTTCTATGCAATTTCGCCAAGTGGGAGAATTGGCATCTTCAAAGTCTGCCATGAACACCTTTGCACCCGAATTGAGGGCATTGATAATCATTTTTCTATCTACGGGACCCGTTATCTCCACTTTTCTATCTTGCAATTCGTCTGGAATGGCAGCAGCTCCCCAGTGCATATCGTTGCGAATATACTCCGTTGCAGCCAAAAAATTTGGCAAAATACCCTGATTAATAGCCTCTTGTTCCTTGATTCTATTTTGCAAAAGTTGCTTGCGGCGAGAGTTAAATTGGCGGTTGAGTGCAGCCAAAAACACCAAAGCCTCTGGCGTGAGCATGGCATTGTACCACTGCGAAACGGCACCGCGTATTTCTATATTTTCTAAAAAAGCAAATGAAGATTCCATCTATTTTCGGTATTGAGGTTGTCTATGAATTATTGAAGTTTTGGATAGTTGTTAGTTAAAGATGACATCTTGCGAGTTGTCGCACCATTAAAAGATGTCATCTTTAACTAACAATCACCGAAGTTTTGCAGCCAAAAATACACAAGCAAAAAATTATTCACAAGCGAAGTTTCGCAAAAAATAAAAAATTTATAATTACCACCAAAAACCAACATAGTAATCCTTACTAAAAATAGTCAAAAAAATATCATTTTAGGCATACAGACCCAATTTTTCGGCAGTTTGTACGCAGTCTGCAAAAACAAAATTTAATACACCCAACAGTTGGTTTGGATTGTTTATAGACAAAGGCTTTGGGTGTTTATAAATCAATTTACCATCTAATTTACCAATTTGCCAGCCTTCACCAATGCTCACTAAGGCATAAATTGGTATTTTTTCATTGCTATTCAGTAAATTAGCCACCATTAGTTGCTTATAAACATCAGCCCAACCGAGTGCATAATCGTCATTTTTAGCCTCAACAGTGATGAGCAAAGGATAAGTAAATTTGTTTAAACCTACTTTGTCTTTGGGTGTAACCACATAATCTGGCACTAAAATCAATTCTTCATACTTGATTTGTGGGTGACTGAATAGCTTTGCTTGTGGGTTTCGTTTCCAAGCTTCTTTCAAAAACGGGAAAATAAGGGCTTCACACGCATAATTTTCCAAATCCTTATCCCCACGATTGGCAAGCAAGAAGGTAAGGTCTTGTTTAAGGTGTATCGGAATTTTAATAGAGGGAATAGTTGCAAAGTTGATAAATTCTTCTGCTATCACCCGAAATCCAAAATATGCTAACAATTCGGTACTGTCTTGAAAATCTGCAAATTTCATAGGTTTAGTTTGTTTAGAAACATCTGTTTTTTACAATTTAGTTTTCTCCCGTAAGGCTCGAACTTCTGTCAAACTTAACCCTGTAATTTTGACAATAAACGTATCACTTGCACCTTCTAAAATTGCATTTCGGGCAATTTCAATTTTTCCTTCAATTTTTCCTTCAATTTTTCCTTCAATTTTTCCTTCAATTTTCCCTTCAATTTTCCCTTCAATTTTCCCTTCAATTTTTCCTACTTCCATTGCCTTCCGCATTGCCTTGTCCATGGCAGCCCTTCGTCCTTCCTCGTGAATGTACAGGGCATCGTAGGCATCGAGTTCGGCTTGCGACCACATGTATTGGTTTGCATTCTCATAAGCAGATTTCAGTCCTTCGTCTTCCACGCCTTCGGGAATAAAGGTCATATTTTCGGAATTTTTGATAAAATATACCCACTTTTCAAACAGATTTTGCAATTTGTTGAGTTTTTTCTTGAATTTAGGCAATTCTATCAACGTAAATTCTACGTCTTTGAAAGTTTGTTCCCCTGTTTCTACATCTACAATTTGGCTGCGACTGATAAAGTTTTTACCTTCTGTGTATTCAAAGTTTAAAATCCCGATGAAATACACAGGATTGAGTTTGCGGTATTGGTCGCCACGTTTGATTTGGTTGCTGTATGCCTTTGCAAAATAATACAACACTCGTTTATCAAAACCATCTTGGTCGGCTACTTGCATTTCTACAATATACGACCTACCTGTTTGGTCGGTTGCTTTCACGTCCACAATGGTTGTCTTGCCACTTTTGAGTTTGGGCAGTTGGTAGGGATTCACAATAGCCACTTCCTTAATTCGTTGCTGTCCTTCAAACTGCAAAGTCGCATTGAGGAAAGAAATCAGACTTTCTTTGCGGTCTTCACTGCCAAAGATTTTGTGAAAAGCAACGTCATTTTTGATGTCTGCAAATTTCATAGGTCTTGAAAATTTTATTCGTATAGCAAAGATAATAAAAATAAGTAAGATAGCTGCCAACAATTTACAAAATAATCCAAAGCTGTAACTTTCAACTGTTTCTTTGTTTGTGATTGTAAAGCAATAAAATTTTGGGTCTTATGCAAATTTATTTTACCTTGCTCTCCAAATTACTTACTTAAATCTATGCCCAATACCTCTTTTTTCATTGCCCAACGCATTTTCAGTGTCAAAACATCGGCATTTTCTACCTTAATTGGTCGCATTGCCATTGGTAGTGTGGCTATTGGCGTGTGTGTGGGCTTGTTGTCTTTTATGATTTTCAACGGCTTTCGCAGCACCATAGAAAACAAGCTATTTAGTTTTGCTGCTCACTTGCAACTCTCTAAATTTACGCTTAACAATTCTTACGAAGATACGCCTTTGGGTACGACTCGCCAATTTGCAAAACAACCCCAACTGCTCGACAAAAACATAGCTGCTATACAACTTTTTGATAGAAAACCTGCCCTCATGCGTGCAAATGAGGAGGTTTTGGGCGTGGTACTCAAAGGAATAAGCACAGATTTTGACCGAGCAAGGTTTACGCCGAACTTGGTAAAAGGAGAATTGCTAAAACCTGCCACGCTGCAAGACACAACGGCAAATTTGCAACTTACCATTAGCCAATATTTGGCAGATAAACTCAACTTAAAACTAAATGACAAAGTGATTTTGTACTTTATTCAAGACCCACCCAAGTTGCGAAAAATGACTGTTTGCGGTATCTACAAGACTGATATTGAGGATTTTGACAAAAGATTTGTCGTCTGCGACCACAGGCTGATACAAGAGGTAAACAGTTGGGCAGATACGCTGGCGGGAGGTTACGAATTGTTTGTAAAAGATTTTGCAACCTTAGACCTCACTGCCGAAAAAGTGTATGACCGAATGGACATGGATTTGCAACTAACCAAAGTTACAGACCAATACATTCACTTTTTCGATTGGTTTGTAATTTTAAACCGCAATGTAGTCATTTTTTTGAGTATCATTTTGTTTGTGGCTTGTTTCAATACCATGTCTATTTTGCTGATTTTGATAATGGAAAGAACCCAAATGATTGGTATGCTCAAAGCTTTGGGGGCTACACAAAGGCAGGTACAACAGATTTTTCTCTACAATGGTTGGCAAATTCTTTGGAAAGGTTTGTTACTGGGCAATGGTTTGGCTTTTACCCTTGCTTTTTTGCAAGACCAATTTCATTTTTTTACCCTCGATGCAGCCACCTATTATATGGACACTGTTCCCATAGCTTGGGATTGGTGGACTGTTGGCGGATTAAATATTGGCATTGCCGTTTTAGTAGCCCTTATTTTGTTTGTTCCTGTTCAGATAATTTCACGCATTTCACCTATTAAAGCTATTCGGTTTGATTAGCAAGGTAAGTTGCATGGTACTTCGTAGTTTCGACAACCAAACAAATTGCCCAGTATCTATTCAAAAATTTAATTTAGCACTTCTGCCCCGCTTTCGCTAAGTCTATGTTAGGAGTTCAGGCTTTTTCTATTGAAGTATTTATTTTTCTTAACTAACTCCACAAAAGTTTTAAATTCTTGTGGAGTTGAATTTTTACATTTGGTTTACTTTTCAAAATAACCAATAGACCCACCGACCCATGTTTTATCTTTGTTGAAATCTACGCCCAACATTTTGCCTTTGCTTAGACGCACCAAATTGGTAAGCATTTTGGTTTCTCCATTTTGTCTTATCCACAACATACGAATTTCGGCTTTTGCGTTGATGTCCATCGTTTCTATGACAGGAGCATAGTTTACTTTTTTCATCAAGATAAAGTTATGGCGTTGATTATCAGGTATTTCGTCTATCATTTTTCTCTCTACGTCAAACTTCACACCTGAGCCTGCAAAAGAATACAAAGGTTTCAAGACATAATTTTCCAAATCATCGGGAATGGAGGGCAACTCGTGCAAAAACCACGTTTTGGGTACATATTCGCTGTCTAAAAACGGCAAGGTAAATTTGCTCATCTTGCAAAACCAATTCGGGTGTCCCAGCCACTCCACGTCCCACTCTTTGAGGAGGTCGACTCTGATGTCCAACTTGTCTTTTTTCAACAGCAATTCGTCAAAAATCAACCGGCTGTAAATTCTTTCTATCCACACTTTACGCCCATCTCTTTCGTAGTAGAGTTTTTTGCCTTCGTTGCGGAGTTTGGTAATGCAAACAGACCTGATACCAAACAACATTTCGGTACAAGTAAAATCTACTCTGGTTTTTTGTTTTTCAGGCTCAATTTCGAGCAAAATTGTATTTTCTACGGGGGCATCGCCTACCAATGCCTCACGCATGATACGCATATAATCTTTTTCTGTGTAGCCACTAAAAAAGTGCGTCAAATTGTCGGGCATTTCATAATGTTTACGGTAACTTTTATTCAAAAAATTTTGGAAACAATACAGTGAAGGAAAGCCTTGCATCTCTATCAGTTGCGGTTTCAAAGCCTCATTGCCTTTGCCCACATCACATACGGCAAAATCGAGGGTTACAAACAAAGGCTCATCTGTGTCATTGGGTACATAAATCTGTGGCGGAACAGCTTTGTGTATGTGTTTGCGATAGTTTGGGCTGTCCATCTGTGCCAAAATATCTTTGCAGCCCTTCTCCAAATGCTCTTTGAAGTAAGTAGGAATGAAAATTGGAGATTCGCAGATTTTAAAATCTACTGTATAGCCAACGGTGCTGTAAATATCTTGCAGCATATTGTTGTATTTCTGCTCGGTAAACTGTGCATTGAATGCTTTGCGATATTTCTCAAACATAGTTTTATGTGATAGTTTTGTGTAATGGTTGCGATGAGGCAACAAGTTAATTTTTTTGCAAAAAGAATAATAAATTTTACAGTTTTTTTTTAATTTTTTTACAGTCTAAACGTAAAAGCCACAAAACCCAAATTGGTAATCAATCTATACCTGTCGTTTTGATAAGCTAATTTGGTGTTGGTGGTGTATTCAGAAAACAAATGGCTGAATCCACCACGTATGGCAAATTGAGGAGAAAGCCAATAACGGACATAAAACTCGGAGTTCAGGCTACCTCTGTCGTTTTTGTCAATCAAAAGTAAATTGCCCAAAGTAGGACTTGCCTTTACTAAGGCGCCACTGGCTTGGTAAGCTGTTTGTTCGCCACCAAAAGTAAATCCGAAGGCATCGATGTTAAAACCTACTTCCACCCTTTTTGAAAAAGAATATTGCAAATTTAAAGTTGCGTTTACACTGTTGGTTTGGGCAGACAAAAACTGAATTTCCTCCGTTTGTTTGGCAGCAATGAGGTCGGCAGGGGCAGTTTTGTAGTTTTGGCTCATACCAAAATAGTTGGTCATTCGCAAGCCATAACCTATTTTGAGTTTCTTTTTTCTACCTAAGCCATGCAAATGCGACCAAGACAAAGCCGTAGAAAAGCCACTACCTAAGCCTACAGCTGCGTCAAAATGATGGCGTTGTTTATAATTTTGGTTGATTTGTTCGCCAATTTGCTCATTGGTTTGGGTCGTATGTTGAGCCACCGAAGTTTGGGAACAGCAAAGCAAAAAAGCCAAAAAATAGAAATAAAGATATTTTTTCATGTCATTTGAGTATTTTGGTGGTAATTTTCAATTTATTTGTTACAGATGACATCTTTTAAAAAGATGTCATCTGTAACAAATAAATTGAAAATTACGGTTTTGTGAAGGCATAATCCAAATTTTTTACTTTGGCATGGCAAGAATTACAAGTATTTGAACTGCTACGATTAAGAATTTTGCCATCACTGTCTAACTTAAACCACTCCCAGCCATTGTGTGTGGTGTTAAAAGTACCGCCTCTTTTTGCCATGCCTACGATGCCGTAGCTACCTTGCACCTCTTTCACAAAAATAGTTCCGTTTGGATATTCGTTAGTAGTACCTCTACTTACATTTTTGTTTATCCAAATAGTTCGGGCAGCATCAGTGTGTGCCCTGCCATCTGCCGACAAAGCCTGAGCAAGTGTAGCCACGACTGCCCACTTTCTAAAATCCTTGAAATCTGTGTCCTGAGCCACAAATTCGGCAGTCGTAACTGGCGTTGTGGTAGGTGTGGGCGTATTGGTTTGGCTGCAAGCAAAAACAAAAAAAGCAACAGCCAAACAAGCCATAATTTTAGAAAAATAAGTAGTTTTCATAATTTTTTGTAATTATTTGAAAATCAATAATTTAAATAATTAAGAATTAAGAATTAAGAATTAAGAATTAAGAATTAAGAATTATTTTTCTCCTCTTCCAAAATTTTAATCCCCGAAGACGTGCCTATTCTGTCTGCTCCTGCTGCCAACATGGCTGCTGCTTGCTCAAAAGTGCGTATGCCACCTGATGCTTTAATGCCTACTTCGGGAGCAAGCACACTACGCATGAGGCGAATATGCTCTACCTTTGCACCTGCGGGGGCAAAACCAGTGGAGGTTTTTACATAATCTGCCCCTGCATCTTGGCAAAGTTTGCTACAAAACACTATTTCCTCCTCACTCAAATAAGCCGTTTCTATAATCACTTTTAGCACAGCCTCTGCCTCATGGCATAGTTTTGCACACCTTGCCACCTCTGCCTTCGCCCAAAAATGCGTGCCTGTTTTGATACAAGAAAGGTTGAGTACCATATCCAACTCATCTGCCCCGTCTTGCAAAGCCAAAGAAATTTCGTGCAGTTTAGCTTCTGTCCGTTGGTAAGCCAAAGGAAAACCAATGACCGTAGCCAAATGAATCGGAAAATTTCCAATATCACGTTTGGCTTTTTTGACCCAAAATGGCGGCACACAAACCCCAACAAATTGGTATTGTTGGGCTTCGGCTACCAATTTTTCTATCTCATCAGAGGTTATCAACGGATGGAGATTGGTATGTTCGATGGCAGCAGCTATGCTGGGCTTTGAATGAATTGGTGGTTTGGTCATAAGATTAAGTAAAAGTAGTTTGCAAATAACAAATTTTTTTGCAAACCTTGATAACCTCAAAACTGAATTTTAGTTATTTAAAAAAAATGTTTGCAAAATTGTAATTGCCAGCTATTTGCCTACTTTTGCCACCATAACAATCTACACAATTAACTTACTTCGTCTTTTTATTTTCTTCTTGCATACCATTACGAGGCAGAAAGGTTGGTTTATGGTGTTGAATTGTATGCTATTGCAGAAGCAAATTTTGGTCGCCGCTGGTATTGTTTCAGGGCAAAGCAATGACACGAATATTTTGTCATTCTAAGCGTAGCGAAGAATCTGGCAGATTCTTCGCTACGCTCAGAATGACAAAACTAAAATACAAAAACAAACCACATGATAGCCATATTACAACGCACTCAAGAAGCTGCGGTTCATATTGCGGGTAAGTGCAAAGGCAGGATAGACAAAGGGCTGTTGGTTTTGCTCGGCATCACCCATGACGATACGCAACAAGACGTGGAATGGTTGGTAACCAAAATTGTCAATCTCCGTATTTTTGGTGATGCAGAAGGCAAAATGAATTTATCTGTTCAGGATATTGGAGGCAACTTGTTGATTATCAGTCAGTTTACTTTGTTTGCAAGCACCCAAAAAGGCAATAGACCTTCGTTTACGGAGGCAGCCCGACCAGAAATAGCCATTCCTTTGTACGAAAGTTTTATCACACTTGCCGAACAAAAAATGGGCAAAAAAGTAGAAACAGGAGAGTTTGGGGCTGATATGCAGGTGAGTTTACTCAATGACGGACCCGTCACAATTAGCATAGATTCAAAAAATAAGAAATAAAGTTATTTTTTATCTTTGAATAGATATTTTTTTTTGCCTACTTTGCCAAAAGGTTTTTGTAACCACATTTCACAATTTTTGTAACAATGAAAAATAGATTTGAAGAACTCGAAAAATTAGTAGCAGACTTGAAAGATGACTTCTCAAAGTTCTACGAAAAAAACAACCAAGCAGCAGGTACTCGTGTACGTAAAGGTATGCAAGACCTCAAAGAACTTGCCCAATCTATCCGTTTGGAAGTGCAAGACATTAAAAACCAACAAACAGAAGAAAGCAAAGACAAAAAATAAGTCTTCGCCTATTTTGTAAGCAAGAACCTATGAGGAATATAAAGCCTCGTAGGTTTTTTGTTTCAGTTTGATGTAGTGTATGCTTTAGCTTGTGTCTTTTGTTGTTTTCCTTATAAGGTGCTTTGGGTTTCTCAAAACCCGAAGTCTTGCGGTTTTGAGAAACCGCAAACACTGTTTTTTTCACAAACCTTACTGCCTTGAAAATCTGTATAGCCGTTGGAGGTAAGTTCCACGCCTTTTATTTGGCTGCTTACTTGCAAGAAAAAGGTCATTTGCACCAATTAGTTACAAGTTATCCCACTTTTGAGGTGGTAAAACATGGTATTCCGAGCCAAAAAGTTTGTAGTGTCCTTAGCAAAGAAATTATAGAGAGAACTTGGAAAAAACTCACAGGCAACTATCCTTCGCTTATTTTGCTCTGCGATTGGTTTGATTTTTGGGCAAGTCGGCAAATCAAATTAGATGCTGATGTTTATATTATTTGGTCAAGTTTTGCCCTCAAAACCGTTGCCCATATCAGAAAACACAACCCAAAGGCAAAAATAATCATAGAAAGGGGTTCTGCTCATATAGAAACACAGGCAGAACTGTTGAAAAAAATAGCCAATCAAGACGTGGTGCAGCCTGAAATAGTAGCAAAAGAGAAAGCCGAATATGCCCAGGCAGACTTTGTGAGTACCATTAGTTTGTTTGCAAAAAACACTTTTTTGGAGAAAGGCTTTCAAACTGATAAAATATTCGTGAATAATATGGGTGTAGATTTACAAGAGTTTCCTTTTTATGACCGCAAAATTAAAACCGCAGCAGAAACTTTTGTTGTGGGCTATGTAGGCGTAATGAGTAGCCAAAAAAATGCCCAAGGATTGATAGAAGCTGTAGCTTTATTAAATCATAAAGGTTTGAAAATCAAACTCTTATTGATAGGTGGAATTGATACTACCACGTTTGACAAAACAGAATTAGAGCAAAATTTTATTGACTACAAAGGCATTATTCCACAAAACCAACTGCATATTTACTATTCACAAATGGATTTATTTGTGCTTAATTCGGTGCAAGACGGTTTTGGTTTGGTAATTTTGCAAGCTATGTCCACAGGTTTGGCAGTGATTGGCACTACCAATACAGGCACGCCTGATGTGGTAACAGATTTTGAGCAAGGTTTTGTGATACCAATAGAGGATAATGTAAAATTGGCGGAGAAAGTCCAATATTGCTATGAAAATCGTGAAAAGAACAAGCAAATGGGCATTTTGGCACGCAAAAGAGTAGAAAAAGGCTTTTCTTGGCAAGATTACAGTCAAAGATATTTAGAAAGATTGGAAATGATAAAAAACAGCATAGTACTACAGAACTAACATTTCTCAAAGAAATATTAGTGTTAATGAATTCCAATTCCTACCAACTTCCTTGCACCTTTATTCCCATTAGTAGTACATCATCAATCTGTTCGTTGTCATCTAGCCATTCTACAAAAGTTTGCTCGATGATTTGCTTTTGCTGGCTTAATTCGTGAGGTTGCACTTGGGCGAGGAGTTCACGTAGGCGGCGTGGCATGAATTTTTTGGATTGTGAGCCACCAAATTGGTCTTGATAGCCATCAGTAGAGAGGTAAAACGTAGCCGAAGGGCTGTTGAGCCATAAAGTAGGTGTTGGTGTAGTTTGATTGGTATAAAAAGTTTTGTCCTCATTTTCTTGTGCTGTTTCCTCATTTTCTTGTTCCTTTGGCGGCTCAGGACAGAGATAAACAAGGTTTTTGGTAAATTTTCTATCTTGTTCGTCATAAAAATGGCTACCTCCGACAGGCTTTTTGTCGGCTTTTATTTCGTGCAGTTTGCCTGTGTGGTCGCATACATACAAAGGATTCATTGCTCCTGCATACTCTACGCAAGTTACGCCTGTGAGGGGTTGAAAATTGGGCAAAGTTTTTTCGGCTTTGTGCAGCACCAACAAAGCCAAGTCCATTCCGTCTTTGTTGTCTGTATCTTGTTGTTTTAGGGCTTTTCTTACGCCTGTGTGCAGGTGGTTTATTATCAAATCTGCTTCGTAAATAGCTTTGAGATTGACAATTTCATTCAAAATTTCATTGCCAATCATGCTCATAAAAGCCCCTGGCACACCATGCCCTGTGCAGTCTAAGGCAGCTACAATCACTTTGTCTATGGTTTCGGCAAAATAATAGAAATCTCCACTCACAATGTCGCAAGGACGAAACAACACAAAACTATCGGGTAAAGTCCGTTGAATGTCTGTTTCGGTAGGCATCATGGCGGTTTGTATCCGTTTGGCATAGTTGATACTTGCCGTAATGTTTTCCTTTTTCTCCTCAATTTCTTTCTTTTGCGTATTGACCAACAACAGTATAGAGTTCAACTCCTCTATGGTTTCGTTGAGTTTTAGGGTTCTTTCTTGCACTTTGCTCTCCAATTCTTGGTTTGCCTGTGCTTGCAACCTTTCGTTTTCTTTGAGTTGCACAATAAGTTGTTTGTCCGTTAATTGCTTTTCGGCTTCGGCAATTTGCATCTTGCGACCTAAGCCATAGGAAAAAAACAAAATTTCTATAATCACCCCAATTTCTACCAATAAATTTAGCCTACTGACATTTTGGTCGGTGGCTATCAATCGAAATTGTACCACACCATAAAAGATTATGTTGTAAATAATGACTGATAATAGCAAGGCAGCACTTCCTCGCACAAAATATTTGGCTATTTTGCCTCCTTCTGTCCGCAACCTATACAAAATATAAATGCTCAACCCAACTTGCAACACACTCGGAGGGAAAATAAACCGCAGGGCATAAAAAGTATCTTGTGTAAAAGCTACATACAACCACGTGCCACCCATAACCACAGCCTGAAAATACAAACCGTAGCGAAGCAGTTTGTCTATGTTGGGGTGTTTTTGGGCAGTGTTGAAAAACGACCTCATGAAGACATAATACAACACCGAAGTCAATCCGATAGAACCAAACCAACCCAATGTACCCAAGTGTGGGTATTGTTCCGAAAAATCGGAGATAAGAAAACTATTGCGAAAAATAAAGTATATTGCAGCCCCTAATAAATACAAGGCATAATAAAAATAAGATTTTTCACGTGTCGAAAAGTAGAGCAGCAAGTTATAAATCAAAATAATCCAAATCATGCCTTGAAAAACTCCTTGTTGCACAAGGTTTATAGTAGTCAGTCTTTCGGTCAATTTGAGGGCAAAACTTTTCTCTACAATTCTATAATTCAAGGTGGGTGGCGTAATCGAAAAGTTGCGAACTTTTACATAAACCATAGTCGGCAAACTGTCTTGTTTGAGAGGAAAAGCCAAATAATGTTTAAGTTGGCTACCAAATTCGGTTTCAGCAGCCTTGCGTCTTACGCCGCCTAACTTGCGAATATAGGCATTGTAAGGATTGATAGCATACAATTCTAAGTCATCGGCAACACCAAAAGTAGCAGGAGCAACTATCCAATTTGTTTCTCTGAAATAAATGCTGCGGATTTGGAATTTGAGCCAATACGTAGAACCACTATTAGTTGTCGTTTTTGGGGTTAGCGGAGCAAATTGATTTTGCTGTGGCGTTGCCAACACTTCGTTGATAGTAAATTGGTTGCTTTTATCTTCCAAAAAACTCAAAAAAGGTTGCAACACATGAACTTGTTGGTGCGACAAGGTATCTGCCGACAACAAAGGCTGCTGGGCAGAAAGAGCAAAAGGAAGGCACAAAAGGAAAATAAAAAGTAGGCGTAGTTTCATTTAAATTCGGCTGGCAAAAGTAATACTTTTTTGAAAGTGCCTAAAAATAAATGAAAATTGAAAATAATAAAAATATTTCACAAAGTTTAACAACCAATTTATTCGCCAAGAGGCGAATAAATAATTATTTTTTTCTTCCATACAACTTGTGTGCTTTGGAAAAATAGCCACCCGACATGGCTGCCGAAATAGAAAATTCTCCCGCCAACAACACCGCCGCACAAATAGCAGCAAATTTGCGTGAATTGCCTGCCCCATAACAACCCATAATTTTTAGACACTCTTGTTGCGTGGGCAAGTGTGTGCCGCCGCCGACTGTTCCCACTATCAAATTCGGTAGTGTAACAGCCCCGTACAAATCTCCTTCGGCTGTTACTTCGGCTCTGGCTATGCCCACGCAAGCCTCCGAAACGCAAGCTATGTCTTGTCCGCAAGCCAAAAACAAAGCAGCCAAGCCATTGGGGAAGTGGGCATTCATTCCAATTCCACCCATTTTGACAGCCCCCAAAGCCGAAGTCTGCCAAAAAGTTTGCATTTTTTCGGGTGTAGTCCGCAAAAAATCTATGACAATTTTTCGGGGCAGCGTAATTTCGGCTGTTACATACTTTCCTCTTGGGGCTATGAAAGCACTCCCTCGCACTTTTTTATCTCCCGACAAATTGCCATCTATAAACCATTCTATGATTTCGACAGGACTTTGCTGCACCAAATACAAGCAAACAGCCTCCGTACAGACTGTAACCATATTTTGCCCTGCTGCATCGCCTGTTGTATATTCAAAAGTAACAATCACTTGATTGCCCTCTATGTTAAATTTGGGTGTTTGCAACTTTGCAAAACGACTTTGTTTGCCTACTATTTCTTTGCATTTTTCCCACTCCTCTGTAAGCCACGCCACAAAAGCCAAGACCTGCACCACAGTTCGAAACCTAAAAATGGGGCAGCGTTGCACCTGTTCACTCACGACCACAGCCCGAATTGCCCCCGCCATTTTGCAAGCCACTGTTCCTCTATGATAAGAAGCCACCAAAGCACCTTCGGAAGTAGCCAAAGGGACAAAAAAATTGCCATTTGCGTCAGTTCCTTCTATGCAGACCTCGCCTATGATGCCCGTAGGTACTTGGGTCATGCCAATATAATGCTCTATATTGCCTTTGAGGGAAGGAATATCTGTATAAGTCTGTTCGTTGCCCAAAAAAGGCAAAGTAATTTGTTGCTGGTTTTCTAATAGTTGCAACCTCGCCTGCTGCCCTGCGGTAGTCCAAGATTGTTTGGTGATAATGAGTTCGGTAGGTATTGTTTCCATTGGTTATTGAAAAGTTTTTCGCAAATAAGCCCCTGCACCTGCTGCAAAACCACTGGTTAGTCCACCGACAAAAGCTGTAAGAAAAATGAGCAAGAAAGGTGAGGGCAAAGAAAACAGGCTTGCCATTTTGGTCGTTAGCAAACTTTGGGTGTGTTGGTCTATCCAAAAAGCATAACCTCCCCACAAGAGGAAAATACCCCAAAAACCTGCCCAAAATGCACTATTACCTGACTGCCTAACGGCTGCTCCTACAAAAAAAGCTGCCACTGCACAAGTCCACCAAGGCAGAAAAAGTTGCAAGGCTGCTGCAAATACGGCAATGAGTAGTAAAATGAGTAGAAAACGCATGGGTTTATTTTAATGTTGAATTTTTAATGTTGAATGGCTAATATTTTACTCCTACCACTGCGTAGCCACAGTACGATTTGTTATCTTTAAAAGAAATTTGGAGGTAATATAAACCTGAATTTTTGCATTCGAAAAATATTTTTTCGTAATTTTTATTACTCAACAAGGTGCTGGTTATTACATTTTTTTTGTCATCAAAAAGTGTGGCAATGATACCTTCGGATTCTTTTTCCTTGCGACTGACTGCAATACAATATGTTCTATTTTTAAATAGCAAACAAGTTGCCCTGATTTGCTTGTTTGGGTTACTTTCGTTGAAACAAGGCAAGGTATGAGTATAAAAAAAACCTTGTGGTATCATACGCATAGCTTTTTGTTTTTGAAACTCAAAATTACATTCGGTTTGTGCTTGTAAGTTGCTGAAAAACAAGCAAAAAAGCACGCAAAAAAAAGAAAAAAAATTGTATGAAACGAGATTGTTGATTGAGCAAAAATGATAATGCTGCATAGTAGGCTTAAATAGAATAAGATTACAAAAGTAATAGGTTTTACGAAAAGACAAAAGAATAAAACAAAAGGTAGCTAAAATTTACCTTATGATTGTTAGCGGATTGACTAAGGTTTTAGCATCTCCATTGCCAGCCCTATAAAAAACTTGAGAAATATAAACTCCTGTGGAGGCTGTGCCACCTGCTATGTTGCCGTCCCATGCTTGGTTGGGGTCATTGGTTTCGAAAATAACCTGCCCCCATTGGTTGAAAATTTGTAGTTGATAAGCCAACACATAGCGTATCAAGGGTTTGAAAGTGTCGTTCAATCCATCGCCATTGGGCGAAAAAGCCGTAGGAATAGCCACTTGTATTGGCATGGTAATAGGCACAAGATTAGAACGTAAAGTATCATTGCCAATAATAGTTCGCAACCTGTAACCAAAATAAGCCAAGTCCTGTTGGGTTTTGTCCTCCGTCAAATTGCCGTTGCCCGCCACAGGGGAGGTGTTTACGACTTGATTAGTTGCTAAATTTATTTTTTCTATCACAAATTGAGCTGTTTGGTTGCCCACGTTGGCTTGCCAATTCAACAAAATTGTATTGCCATTTTCTGTACCTGTCAAAACCATGTTGCATAGGGTAGGGGAGGGGGCAGATTGGTTGCCACACTCATCTATATACACCAGCGTATAGCAAGCCTGTTCTTGGGTAGTTGGCAATAAATCATAGACAAAATCATTTTCAGTATTTTTGGCATTTTGCTGAATGGTGGTCGTTTGCCCTCTAAACTGTTTGGTTATCAGCACCTTTGTAGGCACTATTTCTTTGGGATATTGCCAACGCAAACGAACTGCATTTTGTTCGGTAGAGGCAGAAAATTGAGTAACAGCCACAGGCACACGAGCCGAAGCAGCTTTTATGTTTTGGGTGGCGGAGATTGATTTGCTTTTGCCCCCAAACAAATTGAGTTCTACCCGATATTGGTACAATTCATTGCAAGTTACTTTTTCGTCTATAAAAGTTTTGGTAGTTGCCTCTGTTATGGTCTGCAACAAGGTATTGTTTCTGTAAATTTGGTAAGAAACAAAACCTGCCGTTGTGAGCAAATCCCACTGCAAAACATTTTGCTTTTGTTTTGCCTCCACTGTCAAGTGCAACGTAGGTATTCCTTCGGCACTTGCCGTAACCGCATTGCGACATTGGTCGAAAGGATTGACCCGATAAATGAATTTGTCGGTTTGCAAATTTCGGTTGGGTAGGGTCAAAGAACTCACGCCATTATCAGCTAAGTCTATGGTAGTCAAGGCATTAGCAACGCCTGAAAACTCCGAAACTTTGTAGCTATAGGGTTTGGTTTGCGTAAAACTCAACTGCACTGCGTTGTTTGGCAAAATACGCACCTCTTTAAATTCGGCAGGTGGCACTTGGGCAAGTGGCGTAATGCTTTGCGAGGCAGTGCCACAAGTAATTTTTTCGGTTGGAATATAACTTGCCACCACAATAGTCCGTTGCTGGTTGTCTGCGTAGCGGTGCGTGGTGCTAGTTAATCCACCTACTTCGGCTTTTTCGCCATCGCCGTAGTCTATTTGGTAAGCAGGCATACCATTGGTTAAAACTTTGACTATCACTGTATTAGCTCCGCAATATTCTACCAAAAATCGTGGAGTTTCTGGCTCCAAAACCTCTATGAGATACGTGCCATCACTTTGCTGCCCAGGGTTGGAGTTGATATATTGCTTGATAAAATATTTTCCTGCCTTTGTATAGGTGTGTGTGTTAGAGGTTTTGGCGGTAGAACCATCGCCATATTCGTAAAAAACCAAACGGCTGTCGGTAGTCGGAGAGCAGTTGGTAACAGTAATATTGAGAGGAGAGCAGCCCTTCCGCACATCAGTCGTAAAACAAGGTTGTGCCAAACAGCCCAGACTCCAAGCTAAACTCCAACACCAACCCAAAAAGAGAAGAAATATTTTTTTTGTCATACCTTGCTAAATTGTACCAGCAAATTATTTTTTTGTAGCATAGACTTTAGTCTGTGCATAGAAATAAAATATAATTTTTGGTTGCAAAGATAGGGAAATTGCAATAAAAAAACTTGGTTGTCCAACAATTTTTTGTGGAATGAGAATAATGTAGGCTTATGATTTATCAAATGCTTTGCCCAAAAGGGTCTTTGATAAATCAAAGGCTACGTTTCCACAAAAATTGTCGGACAACCCAAAATCTTCTAAATATTCTTAGTTTTGAAAAGATTGCGTCAAATAGTTCTCCCAAAAAACAATAGACTATTTTTTCAATAAGCAGGTGCTGTAATTTGGTTTAGCCCACACATAATTTAATAGGCAAATACTTATTTGTGTAAAAATTGTTTTAGAAGGTTAAAATGTGTGGGTTAAAGCCCACACTACACCAACTCCTTGCTAATCAACTCTTTATAATTCCTACCAATCGGGATTTCTCTTTTTTCTGAGGCAATTTGCAACTCAATGTGCGTAGCTGAATAGGCTGTTATTTTGTCTTTTGCTACGAGAAAAGAACGGTGAACCCGCAAAAATTTATTGCTTGTAAAAAGGTGTTCAAACTGCCCTAATTGCAGTTTTGTTACAATGGTTTGCGAAATGGTAAAGATTTTTATGTACTCTTTTAAACTCTCAACATATAAAATTTCGTCTTCATAGACCTTAATTTTTTTCTTATCAACAGTAAAAAAGTGGAAGATTCTCTCTGTTTCAATAGTTTTTTGAGTAGCAATAGGCTTTATAACTTCTTGTTTTTCAATTACTTGTGTGTTTTTACTGCTGCCTAACTTATTTATTGCTTGCAAAAAACGACTAAACTCTATAGGTTTTAGCAAATAATCCAATACATTCAATTCATAACTTTGCAGAGCATATTCGTGATAAGCAGTAGTTAAAATAATTTTTGGTGGTGTGGGCAATATTTTCAAAAAATCTAATCCTTTTAGTCGGGGCAAATGAATGTCCAAAAAGATTACATCCATACTCTTGTTTTCTTTTTGCAAAAAATCTAAGGCATACAAAGCATCGGGACAAGTGCCTTTGAGTGCCAAAAAAGGTACTTGTTTGATATAATCTTGCAGAATTTCGGCAGCCAGTGGCTCGTCTTCCACAATCAAACAGTTATAGGTTTGCATAGCAGTAGTATGTACCACACCCTTTAGGGTGTAGGGTTTTTCATTTCCTTTTTCTCAAATCCACCCATAATGTAACACAAAATTGCTGCACTTGGTTGTCTATTTTCAAATCAAAATCCGAATAAATCAACTCTAATTGCCTTCGAACATTGCCCAAACCAATATTTTCTATCAGCACTGTTTCTGTATTTTCTTTGGAATTTTCCACCACAAATAACAAATTTCCATCTTTTAGACTTAAATTGAGGTGGATAAAAGCCCCAAAACGACTTTCGCCAGCCCCATGTTTAAAAGCATTTTCAACAAAAGGCAACAACAACAAAGGTGCAATAGGTTCAAAATTATCTGTCAATTCTTGCACAAAACTTACTTCCAGACGGTCTTGGTAACGGATAGTTTCCAAACTAATGTAATCCTCAATGATTTTAATTTCGTTAGCTATCGGAATTTCGTCTAACCGACATTCATAAAGCATAAAACGCAATAATTGCGACAATTTAAGGATAATTTCGGGAGTTTGCTCCGATTTTTTTCGGGCAAGGGCATAAATATTGTTGAGTGTATTAAACAAAAAGTGGGGATTGGTTTGGTTGCGTAAAAACTGCAATTCGGCAGTTAATTTTTCTTTTTGTAGCTGGGCAGCGTATTTTTCTTGGGCTTGCTTTGCCACATATTGCTTAAAAGCTATGAACAAACCAATGATAAAAAAGAAATCAGTAAGGGTAGAATTGATACGAGCCAAAGTAAATAGTTGAGGTTTACTTGGCGAATCTGCATAAAACATAGGAAAAAGAAGATACACAATAGTTATTCTGTATGCAAGAACTGCAAAGCAAAAAGATAGAAAAATAGTCAAATATTTTATAAACTTGCCTTTAAAAACACCCTCTTGTTGTTCAAAAAGCCAAAAAATAACATAAATAAGGGCTATTTTGGCAGGCAATAAGCCAAGTTCAGAAGTAGCTGCAATGGCAAAAATTTTCCAATAAGGCAATTCTTTCATTGAACTATGTACCCAAGCATATTCAAAATAAATTTGCAAAGCCAAGTAAGATGCCCAAAAAAGCAAATCTAATTTGCTGGTCTGCCAAAATTTTAGGAGTTGAGGATACATAAAAATAGTGTAATTGTGGGTGTTAAAAAATAGTGTAAAGATGTCATCTTTCTAAAAGATGACATCTTTACACTATTTTTTAACACCTTTTTGTTACTACAAACATACTAATTCTATTTCACTTTCTTGCACAAAAACTACAAACAACATCTTTCAGTTTACAAACAACTTTTTCTAACCCACAAACGACATTCGGTAGTCAGAAAAGGTTGTCAGTCCGTTGCAAACCCACCAACTTACACTTTTTGAAAATCATAATTTTGCGTTGTTTACTTTTGTGTAGTGCTGTAGCATAGACTTTAGTCTGTGCTTTTGATACAATACAAGCACAGACTAAAGTCTATGCTACATTCAAAATTTTAAAACCAAAATTATGAAAAATCGTATTCTTATGTTCTCATTTATCTTTTTCGCTGTTTTTGCTTGGGCTTGTGGCTCAAACGACACGCCAAAGCCAACACAAACCAATACGGACTTTATTGTCGGGAATTGGAAAATTAGTGGCATCACAATCAAAACAGACAAGGCAAGCTATGACATTCCTGGTTCGCCTGCCACGCCAATTTCTGCAAAATTTTCGGATAAAGGTACATACATTTTCAACCAAAACGGACAAGACCAAACTGCAAAATGGAAATGGTTAGAGGCAAGCAAAAAGTTGGAAATTACGCACACAGACAACACGACAACAGTTTTTGAGATTACTAATTCCAGCACAACCGAATGGACTTACGTTGCCACACAAGCCAATTTGCCACTAACAAACCCAAATGCAGAGCAAGAAACTTTGTTGCAATTTGCCAACTTATACCTCACTGCTTCGGGTGTTGATTTTGACAAAACAATGGCAGAAGGCAAAATAATTCAGGTTTTGTTTACAATGAAGCCTTTATAGAACATTTTAGTACGCTGGCAATGGTCGCAGACCTTGACAAACGTATGAAAGTAGAATTAGTACGATTGTCAAGGTGCGAAAAGCACCATTGCCAACGTACAATACACATAACTTTAACTCAAAAAATCTTATGAAATCTTTATTTTTTCCTCTTTTAGTTGCTGGTGCTATGCTTACAAGCTATGTAAGTTTTGGGCAAGATTGGCAATATTTATCACAAAAATTGCCTGATAATCAAGCAATTATGTTTGCACCTTATTTGCTTTCTACCAATTTTAATGAAAGAGATATGGCAATTTCGCCCGATGGCAAAGAAATCTACTATTCTTTGGTTTTGTCCAGAACTTCGGCAATGATTATGGTCAGACGTTATGAAAATGGCAAGTGGCAGGCTGCAAAAGTGGCTTCGTTTTCGGGCAAATCTAATGATATTGAACCTGCATTTTCGCCCGATGGCAAAAAACTGTTTTTTGCTTCCAGTCGCACTTTAACAGGCAGTGGCACAAAGGATTTTGATATTTGGTTTGTAGAACGAAATGCAGATAACACGTGGTCTGCACCGCAAAATATGGGTAGCCCTATCAACACTGCCGAGAATGAATATTATCCTTCACTTGACAAAAACAACACCTTATATTACACCGCAAAATATGCAGGTGGTGTGGGTGGCGAGGACATTTGGGCATCAAAATTTGAGAATGGTGCTTACCAAAAGCCTGAAGTTTTGAGTGGCGTAAATACAGGGAAAGATGAATTTAATGCTTTTATTGACCCCAATGGCAGCTATATTTTGTTTTCAAGTTTCGGCAGAGCAGACGACAATGGCGGTGGAGATTTGTATATCAGCCTCAAAAATGCCGATGGAACTTGGTCAGCAGGTAGAAATATTGCTTTTTTGAACTCCGCTGCCTTAGATTATTGCCCTTATGTGAGTGCAGACGGAAGCTACTTGTTTTTTACGAGTGAAAAAACTCAAAACCTGCCCACGACCAATAATCCTTTCAAAACCACAGATTTATTGCGTAGGTTTATGACACCCGCAAATGGCAGAGGAGATATTTATTGGGTAAAAATGTCGGAGGTTTTGAAATAAAGTTTGTAAAATGTACCACACCCTTTAGGGTGTAAGGTCGTTACAAAATATATAAAATTTAGCATCACTTAGTAATTTTTTGCTATTTTGCAATGACCTTACAGCCTAAAGGCTGTGGTACAAAAATACAAAGAAGTAACATTTATTAGAGAAATGTTACTTATAAAACATAAACTTTAACACACAATTACAATGGAAATGCTAAAAAATGCAGTGAATTGGATTGAAATTCCTGTTACTGATTTTGCGAGAGCAAAGAAATTTTACAGTCAAATTTATGACTACGAGATGCCTGAAATGATGATGGGCGAAGACCAGATGGGCTTCTTGCTTTACGACCAGCAAGGTGGTGTTGGTGCTGCCATTGTCAAAGGCAACAACCACATACCCTCTACGAAAGGTGCAAAAGTTTATTTGAACGGAGGTAATGACTTAAATGTTGTGCTAAATCGGGTTGAAAAAGCAGGAGGTAAAGTGTTGCTTGCTAAAACGGAAATTACGCCCGAATTTGGATATTTCGCCATCTTTGAGGACTGCGAAGGCAATCATATTTCCTTACATTCTATCAGTTAGGTAAAATGTACCACAGACTTTAGTCTGTGAAATCAATATTTACTATACTATTTATTCACAGACTAAAGTCCAATGCTATTAAGCTAAGAAAATATTTACAAACTCGAAGAGCAATTCCATTGTGGGTTAAACACTAATAGCCCTGCGTGCAACATAGGGAAGTATTTGCAAATGTGCATCCAACCCCGAAGGCAGGGTCGATTGTTTCTGCTAACAAAGCAACCCCACCCCCTGCCCCTCCCCTGCTGGGAGGGGAGTTTTTGACCTCTTCGAGGTCATTTTTACCCCAAAGGGGTAATTTTTCTCCCCTCTCAGAAGGAGAGGGGCAGGGGGTGAGGTAAGAAACAATCGACCCTGCCCCGAAGGGGTTGAACATTCGTGTAGCAATACGTCATTGTTCAACCCCTTCGGGGTTGTGGAGTGACTTTGCACCTTTTTCCCTACGTTGCACGTAGGGCTATTATTGTTCAACCTCTTCGAGGTTGTGAGTTATTCTTAGCTTAATAGCATTGGACTAAAGTCTGTGGTATAACACCCTACACCTAAAAAGGTGCTATATAAAAAAACTTAAACTAATGAAAAAAATAGCAATTATTTTATTTTTTTGGTGCTTTGGCAACAAAAACTTTGGAAAAATATTTTTGTGTTTAGTAGTGAGTTTGTTTTATGGACAATTTGTATTTGGACAAAAACTGCATGACCCAGATCATTTTTTAGCTCCTAACAAGGATAGTTTGCCAAAAATATTTCTTGTAGGTACTTTTCATTTTGAGTATTACAATGCAGATGCTTATAAAGTGGACAAAAATAAGCAAATTGATATTTTATCTGAGCAAAAACAGAAAGAATTACAAAAATTGCTGGACTATTTAGCCATTTTTAAACCCACAAAAATATGTATGGAAGCCATAGATGGTCGAAAAACTATGGACAACTATCGTTTGTATAAGACTGGAAAAAAAGATTTGGCAAGAGATGAGGTCGAGCAAATTGGGTTTAGATTGATGGATAAGTTCAACTTAGATACAATTTACGCTGTTGATGCAAGGACAATAGCAGAAGAATTGCCAGAATCGAAGGACTCACTTGTTATCAAGCCTTATTTTGATAGAATTTTTTACGATTATAACTTTAAAACAAGTGAAAACTACACTAATTTATTCAAATATAATACAGAGTTATCACTTAAACTTCCATTACTCAATTATTTCAAATATTTGAATTCTCCCAAGAATTTGCAACGAGATTATGGTGCGTATTTAGTCGGAGATTTTAAAAATGGAAAGTATGATGGAGCAGATGCCTTAGCCACTTATTGGTATAATAGAAATTTGAGAATATTTAGAAATATTCAGAGAGTTGCGACCTCACCAAAAGACAGAGTTTTAATATTATTTGGGGCAGGTCATATTGCCATATTAGATCAACTTTTAAAGAGTACGCCAGAATATGACTATATCAAGTTTAATGATTTGAAAAAGTAAATACCTCACCTACTTGCAAAAAATAGTACTAAAAGATGCTTTCTTTTAGTGCTATTTTTTTTATAAATTGTTTTATCTTGCAATGGATTTTATCATTGAGGCTTTGCTCTTAAATATAGAGTAGCACAATACATTTTTTTTACTTTCGCCTAAGGCAAAAAATACATCAATGAAAAAAATAGCAATTGCAGTTGCCAAAGATACAATGGCTGTAAGAAAATTGACATTTTTTAACCTTGCCAAAGATAAAGTGAGGCAGTTGGGCGAAATCTCAAAAGACAAAGGCACGACTTGGCAAGCTGAATATGATTTGGAGTATAGGCGGAAAAGCAAGTAAAATAGAGTTTATGAATAATTTTCTAAAGATGTCATTTTTCAAAAAAAATGACATCTTTTTTTAAGTTTCTCAACAAAAATTTAGTCATAAACTCTATTAGAGGTTACTACGATTTGTACCGTACTCTTTAGGGTGCAAGGTCAATCAACTGAAAATCAACAAGTTAATTTTCTATACAAAAATTATCGTAATAACCTCTATTACTGCTAAATTTACCTCCTACTTATCTGCCTTCTTAAACTCCTCAAAACTTCTTAATTTGATTTCCTCCAATTTGGCAGCAGCCAATTTTTTGTTAAGGTCGGCAAGTTGTGTAGTTTTCAAAGTTTCAATACCCGCAAGAGCAGTTTTTAGTTTGCCTTCCAAAGTTCCCATACGCAAGACTTGAGCAGGCGAAGGGCTACCATAATAATTGGCAACTTCGGCATACAACTCTGCAATTTTTTCACGCAACTGTGGCTCTGCACTGCCCACGTAGTTGTCGCCTTTCAACACGACTAAACTTTCTTTTTGTTTGTCAATGTTTTTGGTGATAGGCTCTACTACTTTTTTCAAGGCTGCATTTTTTGCTAACCTGTCCGCAGCACCATCTTTGATAGCATCGAGTTGGTCTATTCCGTAGGCTAATTGTTCAGACATCTCATACAATTTCATCGTGGTTTCCACTTGTTTTTGGCGGTCTGCGTCTGAGTGCATACTGTTGGGGTCTGCTTTCAATTCAATTTTGGTTTCATAAACATCTTTGCCTTTGGTCATTTTCACTGTATAAGTTCCTGCGGGCAAACGAGGGGTAGAAAAACCTCCAAAAGCAAAAGTTTTGGCTTTTGCCATTTTAGGTGCTTTCAAATTGTAGTTCCAATTCACAATATTGATACCTTTTGACTTGTTGGGGGCTAAATCTGCAACCAATTTGCCTGTGTTGTCAAAAACCTCCAAACTCATTTTGCCAAACGTATGACGACCTTTGAGGTAGTAGATAATTTTTGCCTCACGTTCAGGGTTGTCGCCAACATATTCGCCCATGTCGCCACCTTCGGAGAAAGCAGACCCATCACGCAACAAAGTTGGTTTGGTTTTGAAGAAATAAACAGCTTTTTCGGTGTTTTCTTTCGTAATTTGGCGGAGAGGGCTGATGTCGTCTATAATAATTACGCCTCGCCCATGCGTACCCATAACCAAATCATTAGTTTCAGGGTGAATGGTGATGTAATGCACCGCCACACTTGGCATATTGTTGGTAAATTGCGACCAATTTTGCCCCCCATCAACCGTAATAAACAAGCCAAATTCTGTGCCTACAAACAACAAATTAGGGTTTTCTAAATCCTCTTTGATATTGCGTGCAAAACCTTTGATGTCAGCAGTAACAATAGATTTCCACGTTTTGCCCAAATCCGTAGTTTTGTAAACGTAGGTGTTCATATCACTTTGCGTGTGTCCCTCAAAGACCACATAGCAAGTGTTTTTGTCAAAATTGCTGGGTTCTACGTGATATGCCCACGTATTTTTTGGCAAATTTGGTACATTGGCAATGGTGTTTGTCCACGTTTTGCCGCCGTCTGTTGTAACTTGCACGTTGCCATCATCTGTACCTACCCAAATGGTGTTTTCGTCTATTGGCGACTCTGCCACGCTGAAAATGGTACAGTGGTTTTCTGCACCCGAATTGTCCATAGACAAACCTCCCGACTTTTCTTGCTCTTGTTTTTTCTTGTCATTGGTAGTCAAATCAGGTGAAATTTTTACCCAACTTTCGCCCATGTCTTCCGATTTGTGGAGAAATTGGCTGGCTACATACAATCTGTTGGGCTGTTTTTTGCTAATTTGAATAGGTGTATTCCAATTAAAACGCAATTTTTCGGTGTCATCAGCAGGATAAGGTTTTACTATTTTGGTTTGCCTTTTTTCTGTGTCATAACGCCAAATATTTTCTGCCCCTTGCATTTCCGAATAAACAATATTCGGTTTTGTTGGGTGGCGGTAAACTCTGAAACCATCACCTTGCCCTACCGAAAACCAATCTCTGTTTTCTATTCCCCCAGGACTTTCAGAAGGTGCATACCAAGAACCATTATCTTGCAAACCACCATAGACATTGTAAGGTTTTGCATTGTCCACGCTGACATGATAGAACTGCGAAACAGGAATGTTTTTAACCATATCAAACACATTGCCGCCGTCCCAAGTTCTGTATAAACCGCCATCTGTGGCTACAAATAGCATTTGCGAATTGTCAATCGCAAACCAATAATCGTGAATATCTGCGTGTGTGCCTCCATGTGTGCGAAAGGTTTTGCCTCCATCACTACTAATAGAACCTCTTAAACCAGCCTTACAAACCACTTCGGGATTTTTTGGGTCAATCACAATCCTTGAAAAATAGAAAGGACGAACAGTCAATTCAAAATCTCCATTCAAAAACTTCCAATTTTTGCCCCCATCATCAGACCTGTATAAGCCTTTGTTTTCGGGTTTCTCCGACTCTATAACCGAATATAAAATTTCAGGATTAGAAGGAGCAACCGCAATAGCAATTCTGCCCATTTTTCCTGTGGGGAAACCATTATGAATTTTTGCCCAAGTTTTGCCCGCATCTGTGGATTTATACAAGGCACTTTTAGCAGGATTGTCATTTCCTGAGTCAAAAGAATAGGCAGTTCTACGATATTGCCAAAAAGCAGCATACAAAATTTCAGGATTTTTTGGGTCCATTACTAAATCCGAACAACCTGTATTGTTGTCTATGTAAAAAATTTTCTCCCAAGTTCTGCCGCCGTCTGTGGTTTTATATACGCCTCTGTCCTCGTTTGGTCCCCACAACGTACCCATTGCCCCTACGTACATGATGTTGGGGTTGTTGTAGTCAATTTTGATACTACTAATTCTTTCGGTCTTTTCCAAGCCCATTTTAGTCCAATTTTGCCCTGCATCTTCCGATTTGTAGATGCCGTCGCCCAGCGAAACAGAGTTTCTTGTCCAGACTTCGCCTGTACCAGCCCACACTTCTTTATCGGGGTTTTTGGGGTTAATTGCCAAAGCACCAATAGATTGGGGGTGCTTGTCAAAAACAGGTTTGAAAATCACGCCACCATCTACAGATTTCCACACACCGCCACCTCCAGTACCAATGTAGATAATTTTGTTGTCCGTAGGGTGTCCTTCAATGTCTGAAATACGCCCACTCATCAATGCGGGACCTATTTGTCTGGCACGCAAAGAGCCAAACAGTTCCTCGCCTTTGAGGGTGATAGCCTCTTGTGCTACCGCCAAATTGCCCAACAGCAAAGCCAAACCTGCTGTAAGCCACGTTTTTTTGTTGTTCATTGTGTTTTTTAAGTTAGTAAATGCCTTTTGTAACCTGTAAATATAGACAAGATTGGAAAAAAGTATTATATTTTGGTTAATAACTTTTTTCTAATTCAATATGTTCATTATAAAATCCAAAATCTTTTTTGTTCCTCCTTCATTTTCTTTCACGTAGTTGGCAGTCAATAGAGCAACTTGCTGACGTTGATTATGATTTTGGGCGTAAAAATCCAATTTTTCAGCAAATTCTTTGCTATTTGTCACCAAAAATGCCCCGCCCAAAGCCAATAAATCTATTGCCTCCTGAAATTTTTTGTAGTTTCGATTGCCAAAAAAAATGGGCATACCAAAGACCGCAGCCTCCAAAATATTGTGTAATCCGTCTTTGTAAGCCCCACCTATAAAAGCCATATCGCCATAAGCATAGAGAGAAGAAAGCAAACCAATATTGTCTATGATAAGGATTTGATAGTTGCGAAGGTCAGTTTCAGCAGCAATTTGGGAGTGCCGAAGGATAGTCAACTGCGAATTGTATTGTTTCAATTGTTTTTCGGTTTGGGCAAGATGTTGAGGCAAAATTTCGTGAGGGGCAATGATAATTTTCAAACGCAAGTTTGTAGTTGCCAACACAGGGGCAAGCACCGCCATATCGTCTGCCCACGCACTGCCCACGACCAGCAACAGGTTATTTTCCTTAAAAGTTGTTACCCAATCTAAATTTTTTCTTTGAGTTTTTATTTGCAATACTCTATCAAAACGGGTATCTCCTGCTTGGCTAACTTGCTGAATACCAATTTTTTGCAATAAATCAACTGATTGTTTATTCTGCACAAACAAGTGAGAAAAATTAAACAAAATTTGGCGGTAAAACTTGCCGTAAGGCTTAAAAAAAAGTTGTTCGGGTCTGAAAATAGCCGAAAAACTAAGCGTAGGAATTTGTCTTTGCTTGGCAGTTTGGAGATAATAGTGCCAAAATTCATACTTTACAAAAAAAATGATAGACGGTTTTACCAACTCAAACCATTGTGTAGCATTTGCAGCACTATCAAAAGGCAAATAACAAACTACGTCTGCTTGGTCGTAATTTTTGCGAATTTCGTAGCCACTGGGCGAAAAAAAGGTAAGCACTATTTTGTAGTGGCTGTATTGCTGGCGAAAAGCCTCTATCAAAGGTCTTGCTTGCTCAAATTCTCCTAATGATGCACAGTGAAACCACGCCACAGGCTGTTGTTTCGGTTGGTGAATTTGCTGAAAAGTGGCTTGGAGTTGCTGCCAAAGTTGCTGCCTGCCTCGCTGCATGAGGGCTGCCTTTTGGTAAAAAGGTGCTGCCATGTGCAAGGCTGTTTGGTAAGCAGTTAGCGTAAGGTCGTAAAAAAATTGACTGAACACGAAATAGAAGTAAGTATGAAATAAATTTTTTATTGACAAAATAATTTTTTTACAAATAGATTTTTTATTTTTGTTTCTACTAACTGTAAGTATTGGTAAATGTAACTAAAAGTAATGAAAATGTAAGTATTAGTTTTTAGGTAAGCTAATAATTTATCAAAAACTTACAATCACTAAACCATTATAAACATGGAAACAACCAACGAGTTAATTCAACCCAACAAGGTGGGCGTAAAATATGGCATCATGGGCGGTGTCATTTCTATTGCCTATTCTACCTTGCTCAATATTACAGACAACCAAGCCAATCAGGCTTTGGGCTGGCTGAATACTGTATTTTTTATTGCTGTTTTGTTTTTTGCCTTGCGTGAGTTCAAAAACCTGAACAAAGGTTTTATGACTTTCAAAGAAGGGCTTACCATTGGTGGCATTGCCTCCGCCATTTCTGGTGCTATGTCCGCAGTCTATATTTTTGTTTATACCAAATTTATTGACACTACTTTTTTTGAAACTATCCAAAACATTCAACGCGAGGAATTTGAGAAAAAAGGAATGAGTGAGGAGCAAATAGAACAAGCCATGACCATGATGAGCAAAATGATGTCGCCAGAATTGACAGCTATTTTTGGCTTGTTTGGAGCAATTCTTATTGGCTTGATAGTTTCGGCGATTATGGCTGCCATTATGAAAAAAGAACCAACGATGTTTTAAGCCTTTGAAAAAGATACTTTGCTATTTCCTTTGCTTATTTTGCTGTTGGTGTTTGCCTCTGCCTCTGCCTATCTTTGCCCAAACCGACAGCCTTCGCATTTTGTCGTGGAATGTGCAGTTTTTGCCACGTTTTGTAAACAACAAAGGCAAGGCAAAACGAGCAAAAATAATGGTGCAACAACTCCAAGAACACAGGGCTGATGTGGTGGTGTTGCAAGAAGTGTTTTACAGTCGTGCCAGAAAAATACTTACCAAAGGGCTGCAAAAAGACTATCCTTACCAAACAGTGGTGTTAAACACAAAAACTATCAGCCTCAAAAGTAATGGGGGTGTATTGATTTTGAGTAAGCATCCTTTTGTAGCCCCTACCCAAAGTATTCGGTTTAAGGCAAGAAAAGGAATAGATAGAATGGCACGAAAAGGGGCTATTTTAGTCGAAGTAGCTTACAAAGGTCGGCACTTGCAAGTGATAGGCACACACCTCCAAGCGTGGAGTACCGACTCTATTTTGTACCAACAATACCAACAAATCTATAACGAATTGCTATTGCCCAACAGCAAACCCAATATTGCCCAATTTATTTGCGGTGATTTCAATACCCTCAAACAACTTCCTGATAGTCTGCCCAGCCGAATTACACCTGCTATGGTGGCTCGACTCCCTCGTTACCAAAAATTATTAGCAACTTTGCAAGCCGAAGATGGGGAATTGGTCGGCAAGCAACAATACACAATGGACAGACCCCACAACGACCTTTGCAAAAGTTTCAAACAATATCGGTTGGTATTAGACTATATTCTCCTGAGAAAACAAGGGCAACCCTTAACTTTACAACGCCAAGTGCGAATTTTTAGGCAACAATGGCACAAGAAACACCAAGACCTTTCAGACCATTATGCAGTGGAGGCAATGATTGGGTGGGGAAAATAGGTAGTTGCAACCACTTTTAAGCCTTATTTCGCCAATAGACAAACAAAGGCAACGGCATCCACGCCAACTTAACCAAATGAAAAGCCCAAGGCAGACGGTCTAACAGCACATCATAAGCTCGTTGTTCTACGTGCAGTTCCCAGTGGTCTTCGTGAAAAGTGAGTCTGCCTGTACGTTGCAAAAAAGACACCCGAAAGTTGAGCAAGGAAGAATTTTGCATCGCCACCCACTGTTTAATTACAGCGGATAGCAAGCCATTTGCCGTTTCTTGCTCAGCAGTGGTAAGTTCAATTTCTTTTTCGGCTACTTCTCCCAAAGGCAAGCCACAAAGCAATTTATTCAATGCCAAGTCGTATTCTGCGGGATTTTTGCCCTCAAAAGCCAAATATTGCAACAGATGCAAGGCTTTTTGTTGGGGTAGTGGCAAAGTTTCTTCGGTTTTCCACTGCCCTTTGTCCATCCAACCCAAACGGCTGAACACCACCACCAAATAAGGGCTTAACAGCACCAAACCTGCATTAGCTACATAAATACTTTCAGGTATTTTGTATGTATTATTTTCCTGTTTTTGCTCTTTTTTTATATTTTTTTGTTTGGCTTGCAAAGCAAGGTTTTGATTAGTTACTTGTTTCGTATTTTGTTCTATAGGCAAAGAAAAATTGCGAAGAGTTTGTTGCAAATTCGTAGTAGTGGGCAAGTTACTTGCCAATTTTGTTAGCGGAGAAAATAAAATAGTTTGGAGTAATTTTTTATCTATTTTCGTATGTAAATTGACAAATCCCAACCATTCATTTAGCAATTCTTTTGCAGAAAGGCTACCTGCATAGCCACCCGCCAGCACATACCAAACAAAAGCTATTTGCATTTGTGGAGTTCGCAAAACTCTTAGTTGGGGCAAATAATCTGCCGACACCAAAGGAAAAACACGCCAAAATAGTTGAGTATGCTGCCAAATTTGCCTGTATTGGTGAGAATTATACAAATAAGCTGCCCTGTGCCATGTGGTAGTTGCAAAGTCTGTAAAATAGGTAACAGTAGCATTTCGCATACTACGTGTGGGCAACAGTTCAAAAAGCAAAGGCGAGGGCGGCGTGGTAAGCAAGCCAACTAACATTTTTTCTAAGGTAGCATTTGTGTAATTTTTTATAATAAATTTACTTTTTTCAAAGGCAAAATAACTTTGTAAAACTTCCAAAGTTGTTGCAGTAACAAGTTGTTTATCAGCAGCATAAACCTCTTTGGGCAAGGTTGCCAAAAATGCAGTCAAGTGAGGCGAAGGGGCAAATTGTTGAGTAAAAGTAGTCAAAAAGTAGGCTGTATCTTGCTTGTAATTTTTTGATAAAAAAAGCAATAATTTTTTTGTAAATTCCTTTTGTGCCGTTGTCAAATTTTGGTGCTGTGTAGCAAGTAAAGTAAAGCTATGCTGCAAAAATTCAAAAAGTCGTTTAGTTTGTTTAGTACGCAACTTCTGAAATTTGTCCGACAACTCAAAGTTGTCCGATAAGTATTTGTCAGACAACTTCGAGTTGTCGGACAAATAAGGTTTGCTACGTAAATTGTCAGACAACTTCGAGTTGTCCGACAAATAAGGTTTGCTATGTAATTTGTCTGACAACTTCGAGTTGTCAGACAAATAAGGTTTCAAGTGAGAAAAAAGCAAGGCAAATTGTTTGCTAAATTGCAAGTAAGCAGCCCACAAAGCAGGTTGGTTGAGGGGCAAATAAGCCTGTTTTTTTAGCAAGTTGCTTTGCTGTTGCCAATCTTTCCAATCTATTATTTGTTGTTTATTTGGTTTGTCATTAACAAAATTCTCTGTTTTGATTATTTGCTTAGTTGTAGAAAATTCGAATAATTCTTTTTGTAATATTTGTATAGTTTTTTCTATTTTTTCTCCTTCCATTGCGGGCAATTTATCGAGCCAGCGTTGAATAAAATCTCCATAAAAATCTAACCATATCTTTTTGAGTAGAGAAGGTACAACATAAAAATGCTGAAAATTGCTATGCTGTGCTTGTTGCAAATAAACAGTTAATAAGTTGGCAAAGAAAGGCGAAGGACTTGGTAATTTCGGAATTAACAAATTCGCAATTGCTTGATTTTCAAGCAGTAGAGTAGGGGGGAGGCTTGCCACTACTTGCTGCAAAAGTGTAGCAGGCAATTCAACTACCAACTTTTCCCAACTGCGAGGTGAGTTTTTTAGGGCAAGCAAAACAGGCACAAAAACTTTGGGGTTTTGCCAATAAACAGCCGTAGTCAAATTGATATAATTTTTTACAATAGACTGATAATCAATAAATTGATTTTTTTCGTGCCGTAATTCTTTAACTTCGTTAGCACTAACATTTCTTTGATAAATGTTAGGGCTGGGCATTAAATCTTGATTGGAATAGGGCAATACACCATAACGCAACAAGTGGTAAAGAAAATGGCGTTGTGTTTGGATTTGAATAGTAATTTGAAGGTTTATGGCTGGTTTTTGAATAGCAATTTGCTCTTTTTGCAAATCTTTGAATAAGAGCAAAAGCAAATTGCCAAGTTGTAAAAATTGTGTATCGTATTGAGTTTTATCTTGTAATATTTTTATAAAAAAAGTCAATAAAATTTCATAATTTGTGTTGAAACGGCGAGCCAAACCTTGCAAAGTAGTTTTTATAAACGACTTGCGGTTGAAAGCCGACCCTCTGTCTGCCAATAAATAGGCAAAAATTAGCTCCCATTTTGCTTGATAAAAGTCTTTGTTATTGCTCTTGATAGCATTTTTTTGTTGTTGAATAGTTTGTAAATCTTGGGCATAGTGCCAAATAAAACCTGCCTCTTGTGGTTCCACGAGTTGCAAGGTATTTCGAATTTGCCTTAATGTCCAGCGTTGCACCAATCTCTGTCTATACATTGCTTGACTACCCAATCTGCGAATGACTTTTGTCGTTTCAGCAGGATAGGTAGCAATGAGTTGTTGCCACGTTTTCCTGAATTGTGCAAGCCATTCGGCAGACAAAGTGCTGGAAGTCAAGGCAGTAGCAAGCAAGACCTGAACTATGTGCTGTTGCGGGTCGTCTAATAATTTGTGTAATGGCGAGTCGGGCAAGGTGTCGTAAACAGGTTTCCAGACTTGCCATTGTAGCGAAGTTTGGGCTGTTTGCAAATAAGAAATGTTGTTGTTTTGCTTTGTATTTTGCAGGGCAGTAGGCAATAAATCAGCTTGTAATTCTTGCAAAATAGTAGGTAATAAAGTTTTTAATTTCAAACTTTTCTGAACAGTCAAAGCCACCGAAGTTAAAGCAGCCAATAATTCTTGGTAGCTACGGTTAAACCGAGCAGCTAATTGTTTGATACTATTGGCAATGAACAACTTACGATTAAATACAGTGCTTTTTTCTTCTACCAAATAAGTAAAAATAAATTCCCACATAGCCTGTCTAAAAGTGGGTTGATTGGCAGGTGTAAAAGGTCTTTGGCTGTGGGTGTGTTGCAAGTCATGAGCATAACGAATGATAAAAGGAGCTTCTATGGGTTGTATGAATTGAACTAAACTAATTAATTGTTTTTCAGCAAGTTGTAAAAGTATTTTGTTTCGAAAATCTGTTTTTTGTGGTGCTGTTTTGAAGTAAGTAGCCAAAAATTGCAAATAATTTTCAGTTGTTCCTTTGTTATTTACAGCGGAGTTTTTGATAAGATGTTGTGTAATTTCTTGTAATTTTTCAGGTGTTTGGCTGCTTGTTGGTGCTAACAATAAATTGCTAATAACTTCCTCATTTGCTTGGGTCAATAACCTTTTTATAAATGTATGATTTTGATAATTTTGCCAAATTTTTTGCCTTAATTGGACAGGGTTTTCTTTGGCTATCTTTTCAATTAATTGGTCTATGCCCATAAAAGTTGAGGTATTTTCCCACCAAGGCAACACACCATAATCTAAAAAATACAACAAAGTATCAAGAGCAGCTTGATTGGGGTGCAACAAAGTGGCGATGTTGTCTGTTTGGGTTTGCAGTAGGGTAGGGGAGGAGGGCAAAGGCAAAGTAGTAGGCTGGGCATGGGCTACTGCACTCCGCAAAGCATCGGTTAGTTTTTCTATAAACTGTTGAGCAAATTTATTTTCAAAGTCTTCATAATCAATAGGTTGTAAATCTATGATTAGTTCGTTGAGTCGCAATAATTTTTGTGGAGGTAGGGCTTGCTCCATTATCTTTTCAATTTCAGGCAACAAGATGTTGTTGAGCATAGTCATTAATTTTTCCTCAAAGGTTGGGTACAATGCCTCCGAAAAAAAACTGATTTCTACTTGTAGTTTTTGTATGCTGTCCATGTTATAGGGTTTGAGAACTAATAGAGTTTATGAATAATTTTCGAAAGATGTCATTTTTCAAAATTAAGCATTATAAAGTTAATGAACTTGGTAGTTTTTTGCAAACAATGGCAAAATATACTTTTTTACACAAAAAACTTTTGGCTTATCACTTGTATAACTAAAAGAAAATGATAGTTTTGCACAGAAAAAAGTTGTTTTTTGGTGTGTTTGCAAGCTAAGTGCTTGATAGACAATGAATTGCATTTTTTATTTCACAAGCTCAATTAATTTTAAACACTGCTATATCAAAATAATTTATCAATACAATGGCAAATATTGGAAAAATTACCCAAGTGATTGGTCCTGTTGTCGACGTTAGTTTTGAGGGCGAAGGCGTAAGGCTTCCAAATATCCTCGATGCTTTGACGTTGAGAAAACCTGATGGCACGTTGGTTGTGTTAGAATGTCAGAAACACCTTGGCGAAAACCGTGTTCGCACTATCTCTATGGAAGGTACAGAAGGACTTTGCAGAGGTATGGAAGTTACAGACACAGGCTCGCCAATTCAAATGCCTACGGGTGATGGCATCAAAGGTCGTTTGTTTAACGTAGTAGGCGAAGCCATAGACGGTATCCAACAACCTTCACACAAAACAGGGTTGCCTATTCACCGTGCAGCCCCTAAATTCGAAGACCTTTCTACTTCTACCGAAGTATTGTTTACAGGTATCAAAGTAATTGATTTGCTTGAGCCTTATACAAAAGGTGGAAAAGTAGGTTTGTTTGGTGGTGCTGGGGTAGGTAAAACCGTATTGATTCAGGAATTGATTAACAATATTGCCAAAGCTTATGCAGGTCTTTCTGTGTTTGCAGGTGTGGGCGAAAGAACAAGGGAAGGAAACGACTTGTTGCGTGAGATGATTGAGGCAGGTATTATTCGTTATGGCGAAGAATTTAAACACTCAATGGAAAAAGGTGGTTGGGATTTGTCAAAAGTGGATATGGCAGAACTCGAAAAATCGCAAGCAACCTTTATCTTTGGGCAAATGAATGAGCCACCAGGTGCCAGAGCAAGGGTAGCCTTGTCGGGTTTGACTGTGGCAGAGTATTTTAGAGATGGCGATGGAACAGGCAAAGGCAAAGACATTTTGTTCTTCATCGACAACATCTTCCGTTTTACACAAGCAGGTTCAGAAGTATCAGCTTTGTTGGGTCGTATGCCTTCTGCGGTGGGTTATCAACCAACTTTGGCTACTGAAATGGGCTTGATGCAAGAACGTATTGCTTCTACTAAACGTGGTTCTATCACTTCGGTACAAGCCGTTTACGTACCTGCTGACGACTTGACTGACCCCGCACCAGCTACTACTTTCTCCCACCTCGATGCCACTACGGTATTGAGCCGTAAGATTGCAGAGTTGGGTATCTATCCTGCGGTGGACCCATTGGATTCGACTTCAAGAATTATGACTCCTGCTATTTTGGGTGCAGAACACTACAATACAGCACAAAGAGTAAAATTAACTTTGCAAAGATACAAAGAGTTGCAAGACATCATTGCTATTTTGGGTATGGACGAATTGTCTGACGAAGACAAAGAAGTAGTACACAGAGCCAGAAGGGTACAAAGATTCTTGTCGCAACCTTTCCACGTAGCCGAACAGTTTACAGGCTTAAAAGGAGAATTGGTAGATATTAAAGATACTATCAAAGGTTTCAACATGATTATAGACGGTAAACTCGACCACCTGCCCGAAGCTGCCTTCAACTTGGTGGGTACAATAGAGCAAGCCATAGCCAAAGGTGAAAAATTGATTGCAGAAGCTAAAAAATAGTTTTTGCCTATGAGGTTAGAGCAAACAAACCTTCTAAGGTCTTTAAGACCTTAGAAGGTTTGTTTTTAGAAAGTTTTAGTTCTCACTCCGCCTTTACTTCCTCTATATTTTCTATCAACTTAAAGCCTGTGCCATGCACATTGACAATTTGCAACCTCGAATCACTGCGGAGAAACTTGCGGAGTTTGGTAATGTAAACGTCCATGCTTCGAGAATTAAAATAAGTGTCTTCGTACCAAATCCGTTTGAGGGCAACCACCCGTTGGAGAGTCTGGTTTTTGTTTTGGCAGAGCATCGTTAGTAGTTCAGCCTCTTTGGAGGTGAGTTTATACTCCTCTGTTGAGCTTTTGAGTAGTTGCAAGTCTGCATCAAACCGAAAATGTCCTATTTGGTAGGCTTTTAGGTCAGGTATAGAGTTTTGTATGACTGTTTCTATTTTTGTCCGCCGCAAAATAGCATCTATCCGCAGCCTTAGTTCCTCCATACTAAAAGGTTTGGTGAGGTAGTCGTCTGCCCCTATTTGCAAGCCTTTAATGGTATCTTCCTTCATAGCTTTGGCGGTGAGGAAAATAATTGGCGTTTGACTGCCCATTTTTTTCACTTCTTCGGCTACGGTAAACCCGTCCATGATGGGCATCATCACATCGAAGATGCAGAGGTCAAAATGGTTTTCTTGAAAAGTTTGCAACCCACTTTTGCCATCTCTGCACAGCGTAGTTTTCAAGCCTTTTACATCGAGGTATTCTTTGAGAATTTGCCCCAGATTTTCGTCATCTTCTAAGAGTAAGATTTTAGTTTCGTTGTTCATGTTTGTATGGCAAAAATATGGTGAATGTACTGCCGTTATTGAGTTCACTTTTTACGCTAATTTGTCCGTTGTGGGCATCTATCATGTTTTTTACATAGCTCAACCCCAGCCCAAACCCTTTTACGTTGTGAATATTGCCCGTAGGCACTCTGTAAAACTTATCAAAAATTTTGTTAATTGTATCTTTGGCTATACCCAAACCTTTGTCGGAAATGGTAATGACCACGCCATTTTTTACGTTTTCGGTAGTGAGCAAAATATCGGGATTTTCAGGCGAATATTTGTTTGCATTGTCCAATAAATTGAAAATAATATTAGTCAAATGCACTTCGTCTGCCTCTATTTTGCTGTTGGTGGCGTTGAAAACAGTTTCCAAAATCCCATTGCGACTTTCAATCTGAATGGCTATGTTTTCCACTACCTTGTCTATTACTTTGTCTATATCTAAGGTTTCAATTTTGAGTTTGAAATCATTTTTTTCGAGTATGGCTATCTGCAAAACCTTTTCTATTTGCCTGCCCAACCTTGCGTTTTCCTCTTTGATAATATTGAGGTAACGAGTAAGTTGTTTTTCATTGCTCCGCATATCAGGGTCTTGCATCACCTCACAAGCTAAGGAAATGGTGGACACAGGAGTTTTGAACTCATGGGTCATGTTGTTGATAAAATCATTGGTAATTAGCGAAGTTTGTTTTTGTTTGATAACAGTGGCAATGGCAATGACAAAACAAGCAATGACCACCACAATCAAGACCACCGAAGTACCAAACAGCCAAAACATATCTCTCAACAAATAACTACTCTGGTCGGGAAACGTAACGTACAAATAGCTGGCAGGAGCAAATTCGTCATTGGGAAACAACCTCACATGAAAACCCGACTGCAAGAGATTTAATTTCGTTATCAGGTCGTCTGTATATAAAATGTCGTAATTGCGAGTATCCAACACCCCAAATTTATAGGCTAAATCCAAATTCTTTGCTTGCAATTCTATTTTCAACAACGAATCCACCAGATTTTTGTTCAGCCTTTCCTCAATAGGTTTGTCGAAATTTACCAAATTTTCTAAGACAATAGCCACCATGTCCACCTTGTTTACATATTTCAGGTAACTTTGCTGTTGCACGTTTTGGGCATATTCTACCGAGTCTATGGAGTCTAAAATTGGATTAATTTGCTCATAATTCAGTTGGGGCATTTCACCTAAACCATTGATTTTGTTGCGTTTAGCAAAACCTGTCTTGCTCACTACGGCTTCCTCCTCCACCTGAATTTCGTAACCGTTGCGGGTCAAAATTGGATTGGTTAAAGTTCTGCGGCGTTTGATAACCCTGTCCTCCTTCCATCGAGCTATGCCGTTGGAGTCTATTTTCATTGCAAAAGTCTTATGCTGTTTCCTACTTCGTTCTATATTTTCTCTCGTAGCACACAAAATTTCGCGGTGTTCTATCCGTTTGCTCACCGCCTGCAACACGTCATGCACATTTTGCTTAAACCTGTCTTCGGTTATCTTAATGGCATTGTTTATCCAATAAAATTGCAAACCCAACAGCCCCAACAAGGCTGCACTCATAAGAGCAATAATGATGATGATTTTTCGCTGGCTCAACTTTGTTGTTTGCTTTTTTTACAAAAGTACAAAACAAAACAAAAGACTTGTGATATTTAACAGACTTTAACGTAGCAAGGGGTGTCAGCTATTCAAAATAGCTGTGGTGTAGGCGAAAATGCTGTAATGCTGTGGTTGTTTATGCAACAGAGTTTGTTGGGGCTTATTTCCTCATACACATCTTTTGTAACCCTGATGAAAATAACTTAATCTTGAATTTTTAAGAGAATGTAACCAAACAAACTATAAGTCAAGAAACAACCTACCCCACACTTCCCTCTAAACTTACCGCCAACAATTTTTGTGCTTCTACGGCAAATTCCATTGGCAGTTGGTTAAGTACCTCTTTGCAGTAGCCATTGACTATGAGGGCAACGGCTTGTTCGGTGTCTATGCCGCGTTGGTTGCAATAAAAAATCTGGTCTTCGCCTATTTTTGAGGTCGTGGCTTCGTGTTCCACTTTTGCCGTTGGATTATCTACTTCTATGTACGGAAACGTATGCGCACCACACAAGTTGCCCATGAGCAAAGAGTCGCATTGCGAAAAATTGCGGGCATTGTCGGCTCTTTTCATCACTTTTACCTGTCCTCTGTATGAGTTTTGGCTCCTGCCCGCCGAAATTCCCTTAGAAACAATACGGCTGCGAGTGTTTTTGCCTATGTGTATCATTTTTGTTCCTGTGTCTGCCTGTTGGTAGTTGTTTGTAACAGCAACCGAATAAAATTCGCCCACCGAATTATCTCCTTTCAAGACGCAACTTGGGTATTTCCATGTAATAGCCGAGCCTGTTTCTACCTGTGTCCACGAAATTTTGGAATTATCTCCCATACAAATTCCTCTTTTCGTTACAAAGTTGTAAATTCCTCCTTTGCCTTCTTTGTTGCCAGGATACCAATTTTGTACGGTTGAGTATTTAATTTCGGCATCTTTTAGGGCTACCAATTCTACTGTGGCTGCGTGCAGTTGGTTTTCATCACGCATAGGTGCGGTGCAGCCTTCCAAATAGCTTACATAACTGCCTTCATCGGCTATGAGCAAAGTCCTTTCGAACTGCCCTGTGTTGGCTGCATTGATTCGGAAGTAGGTCGACAATTCCATTGGGCAGCGGACTCCTTTGGGTATATAGCAAAAAGAACCATCTGAAAAAACAGCCGAGTTCAGGGCTGCAAAATAATTATCGTTGATAGGCACTACGGAGCCTAAGTATTTTCGCACCAAATCGGGGTGTTCGTGTACGGCTTCACTCAAAGAGCAGAAAATAATACCCAATTCGGCTAAGGTTTCTTTGAAGGTGGTTTTGACTGATACGCTGTCCATGACCACATCTACGGCTATGCCCGACAACCTTTTTTGCTCACCAATAGAAATGCCTAATTTCTCGAAAGTAGCCAACAATTCGGGGTCTATTTCCTCCAAACTATTGGGGGCTATTTTTTGCTTGGGTGCAGAGTAATAGATAATATCGTTATAGTCTATTTCTGGAAACTTCACGTTTGCCCATTCAGGACATTTCATCGTGAGCCATTGTTGGTAGGCTTTGAGTCGCCATTCGAGCAACCATTCGGGTTCTGATTTTTTTGCAGAAATAAACCGAACAGTGTCTTCATTCAAGCCTCTTTTTGCCTGTTCATTTTCTATATTGGTCGTGAAACCGTATTTATATTCGGAATTGGTAATTTCTTCTAAGATTTCCATAATTTTTTTGGTGTTAAAACTTTCGGTTTTAAGAAACCAAAAGCACTACGTTAAAACTTTCGGTTTTAAGAAACCCAAAGCACTATGTTAAAACCTTCGGTGTTGAGAAACCAAAAGCACTTAAATTTTATCTTTGTACTAAATTAGATTAATTCTAATTTATTGCAAAGATAAAACTTTTTCAAATACCACTTTGTTTGAGAAGTCTTTATTTTTTCATAACTTTGCAAAATAATTTCGGAAGATGAATCAGAAACAACGCACCATCCAGCAAAGCATCACCATTTCTGGTGTAGGTCTGCACACAGGCGTAAAGGCAAATATGACGTTTTTGCCCGCCCCCGCAGGTCATGGCATTAAATTTCAACGGATAGACGTAGAAGGACAGCCTACGATAGATGCCGATGCAGATTTAGTCGTAGATATTTCACGTGGCACGACCATAGAGCAAAGTGGTGCCAGAGTTTATACAGTCGAGCATACCTTGGCAGCTTTGATTGGCTTGGAGATAGACAATGTAATTATTCAGCTCGATGGTCCCGAACCTCCTATTATGGACGGTAGTTCCATTCAGTTTATAGAGGCTTTGCAGTCGGCAGGTTTCGAGGAGCAGGCACAAGTCCGCAATTTTTTCGAGTTGCCCGAAGGTGTATTTTATCATGAGCCAGCCCGCAATGTAGAAATTGCAGCCTTGCCCTTAAATGATTATCGGGTTACGGTAATGGTGGACTATAATTCGCCTGTTTTGGGTAGCCAGCACGCATCGATGAACGACATTGCCCAATTCAAAACAGATTTTGCTTCTTGCCGAACTTTCTGCTTTTTGCACGAATTGGAAATGTTGTATAAAAATAACTTGATAAAAGGCGGAGATTTAAACAATGCCATTGTCATTGTGGATAGAGTGGTGGAAGACAACGAATTAGACTATTTGGCAGGACTTTTCAATCAACCCAAAGTACAGGTAAAGAAAGAAGGAATTTTGAATAATGTAGAGTTGCGTTATCCTAACGAACCTGCACGCCATAAACTGTTGGATTTGGTAGGAGATTTGGCGTTGGTAGGCAGACCTTTGAAGGCACAAATTTTGGCTGCACGTCCGGGTCATGCTGCCAATGTAGCTTTTGCTAAAAAAATCAAACGATTGATAAGCAAAAATTCTCATCAAGACCAAGCCCCGCACTACGACCCTAAACAACCTCCGATTTTGGACGTAAACCAAATTTACAAAATATTGCCACACCGCTATCCGTTTCAGTTGGTAGATAAAATTATTCAAATGGACAAAACCAAAGTGGTGGGTGTGAAAAATGTAACAATGAATGAGCCGTTTTTTCAAGGACATTTTCCCGAAAATCCTGTAATGCCAGGGGTATTGCAAATAGAGGCAATGGCACAAACTGGCGGTATTTTGCTCATGGACACTGTGGGTGGCAATCCTGCGGACTATTGGACTTACTTTTTGGCAATAGACGAATGCAGATTTAAAAGAGTGGTGATGCCCGGCGATACCTTGTTGTTTCGTTGCGAATTAATTGCCCCTATCAAAAGAGGCATAGCCAAAATGAAAGGACAGGCTTTTGTAGCAGGAAATTTGGTGTGCGAAGCCACTTTAACGGCAAGTTTGGTGAAAAGAAAGTGAGAAATGTAACATACGCTTTAGTGTGTGGTGTTTACAGAAAACTCAGCTTAGTAAGCATTTTCACTGAATTTGCTTTACAAATTCAGTGAAAAATCACACGCTAAAGCGTATGTTACATTCTATAAAAAACACAAAAACATTCGCCTGAAGGCGAATATACGGCAATGAACAAAATGCAAAAACTCAAAATAATAGGCGTTGTTTGTGTAGTTTTGCTTGTGCTAAGTGGCATAGCCTATTTTACTTTGCCTACCGAAACCTTTGTACGCCAGCACATAAAGCAAGAGGTGTATAAGGCTGCGGGCATAGATACCTTGCAACAAGCTACCCAAACCCAAAAGGAAGGAGATTTGCTCAATACTTTGCAGCAATTAGGGTCTATGTTTCAGCAAGAACTGATGAAACCTATGATAGACAAGGCTGTTGATAACGCATTGCAAGTGGAGTCTTACCACATTTTTTTATTGCTAAAAGTAACTTTCAAAGACGAGGAAAAAATTATAGGCGTAGCAGCTTTTAGGCAAGTGTTTTTGTTTGTCAATCTCAAAACTTTGGTTGCTGAGCAGATGAAAGCAGGTTTTTTACAGGGCTTTTAGTTGCAAATATTCACTAAAAGCATTTACTAAAAGATGTCATTTTCTGGAAAAATGACATCTTTTTTCGGCATTGCCACGGACACAATACTTGTTTGACACTATACTTTTTTAAGTCTTCAACAAAAGCTGTTAGCAAGACACTTTGGTTTTTACATTGCCTCAATAATCAAAGCCGAAGCGCCGCCGCCGCCATTGCAAATAGCTGCCATGCCTACACTTGCTTTTTGCGTATGCAAAACATTGTTTAGCGTAACCAATATTCTTGCACCCGAACAACCTAAGGGATGCCCTACGGCTACTGCACCACCAAATACATTGGTTTTTGCAGTATCTATGCCCAAAACTTGGTTAAACGCCAACGGAACTACGGCAAAAGCCTCGTTTACCTCAAAATAATTGATGTCTTTGATAGACATTTTGGCTGCTTGCAAGGCTTTGGGAGCTGCTATGGTTGGGGCAGTGGTAAACCATTCGGGTTCTTGTTCGCCGTCTGCAAAAGCTACTATTTTTGCGATTGGTTTTAAGCCCAAAGCCAACATTTTTTCTTTGCTCACCAAAATCAAAGCTGCTGCACCGTCATTGATAGTGGAGGCATTGGCTGCGGTTACTGTGCCATCAGGCGTAAAAGCTGGTTTCAAGTTAGGAATTTTGTCAAAAAATACGTTTTTGTATTCCTCATCGGCGTCTATAATGATTTTGCCTTTTTTGCTCTCTACTTCTATTGGCACTATTTCTTGTTTTATGTTGCCGTTGTCTGTGTTTGCAGCCACTTGTTTGTAAGAATTTATTGCATAGTCGTCTTGGGCTTGGCGAGAAATATCGTATTTTTTGGCTGTGGCATCTGCAAATACGCCCATAGCTTTTTTCTGATATACGTCTTCCAAACCATCACGCACTAAACCATCTTCGAGGGTTGCGTTGCCGTATTTGTAGCCAAAACGTGCTTTGGGTACGTAAAAAGGAATGTTCGACATAGACTCCATACCGCCTGCCACTACCAAATCTGCCCCACCTAACATAATGTTTTGGGCTGCATACATCACAGCTTTCATGCCCGAAGCACACACTTTGTTGATAGTTGTGCAGACTGTACTGGGTAGCAAACCTGCCCCCAAAGCTGCTTGTCTTGCGGGAGCCTGCCCCAAACCTGCCGACACCACATTGCCCATTAGCACTTCTTGCACCTCTTTTGGGTCTATGCCTGCACGTTGCAAAGCACCTTTGATAGCAAAACTGCCTAATTGCGTGGCAGAAAAACCTGCCAACATACCGCCAAAGCTACCAATCGGAGTTCTTACGGCTGCTACGATATATACTTCTTTCATGTTTGTAATTCTTTGCTGTGTTTATGGTTGCAAAAGTAGCAATATTTTCTATGCAAACCTACTAAGGTTTTAAAAACCTTAGTAGATTTTACTTGCAAATTTTCTTTCCTTATTCATAGACAAACTCCCCAAATTCTGACCGAATAGTTAGTTTTTTGTGGGGGTGGTCTGTTACACGACCAATAATTTTTGCTTCTATGGCAAACGAATTGGCAATTTTTATCATTTCATTGGCGGTTTGCTCGTTGGTATAAATTTCCATGCGATGCCCCATATTGAAAACTTTATACATTTCTTGCCACGAAGTTTGGCTTTCGGCTTGTATTAACTCAAACAAAGGGGGCAAAGCAAACAAATTATCTTTTATCAGGTGCAAATTGTCGACAAAATGGAAGACTTTGGTTTGCCCGCCGCCGCTGCAATGCACCATGCCGTTGATTTGGGGGCGAAACTCTTGCAAGATAACCTTCATTAGTGGTGCATAAGTTCGTGTAGGCGACAAAATTAACTGCCCTATGTCGAGAGATAGATTTTTGTAGGTTTCTGTCAATTTTTTAGACCCTGAATAAACTACTTCGGGGGCAAGTTGTCCATCGTAACTTTCAGGATATTGCGAGGCGTAACTTTTTGTCAATACATCATGGCGTGCCGAAGTCAAGCCATTGCTACCCATTCCTCCGTTGTATTGCGTTTCGTAAGTTGCCTGCCCATCGGAAGCAAAGCCCACAATGACATCGCCTGCTGTGATGCGATGATTGGAAATAACCTCACTTCGTTTCATACGTACTGTAACTGTGCTGTCGACTATAATTGTCCGCACCAAGTCACCAACATCTGCTGTTTCGCCCCCTGTGCTGTAAATGCTGATACCATGTTGGCGGAGAAGTTCCAAAATTTCTTCTGTGCCGTTGATAATGGCAGCAATGACTTCGGCAGGAATCAGTTTTTTGTTTCTACCAATGGTCGAGGAAAGCAAAATATTTTCCGTAGCCCCTACGCAAAGCAAATCATCGAGGTTCATCACAATAGCATCTTGGGCTATGCCCTTCCAAACAGACAAATTGCCTGTTTCTTTCCAATAAAGATAAGCCAAGGATGATTTTGTGCCTGCACCATCTGCGTGCATGATATTGCAATAATTTTCGTCATTGCCCAATAAATCGGGAATAATTTTGCAAAAAGCCTTTGGAAAAATGCCTTTGTCTATTTGGCGAATGGCTGCGTGTACGTCTTCTTTGTCGGCAGATACGCCACGCTGCTGATAACGGTTGGTTGTGGTGTTCATGGGGCAAAGGTAAGCAGAAAATGGATAGATTTTCCGCATTAATTTTTTTTTATTGCAGAGTACGCAAAGAAGTATGTAGTGTACGCAAAGAAAAATAATCTTTACGACCTTTGCAGTATTCTTTTGTACTTTTGTGAGTTTACAAAAAAATTGCCAAAGCTATACTTTCAATTTGTTTAATTTGTAACTTGCGAGTTGAAAGTTATTTAATTCAAAACAAGATTGCAGGATTAAACAAAATTCAAAATTCAAACAGGATTGCAGGATTGACAGGATTAAAAAAATTCAAAATTCAAAATTCAAACAGGATTGCAGGATTGACAGGATTAAAAAAATTCAAAATTCAAAATTCAAACAGGAT
>JAAFKA010000024.1 GCA_013299115.1 Cytophagales bacterium | reverse complement strand
AAATACGTTTTTTATCGTCTTTTCAGGCTCGGTGGCAGTGTAGGCACAAAACTTTTACTACTGTTTTATAGTTCGTAAGGAGGTAAAAAAGCCTTTTTCGGCTTTTTTACCTCCTTACGAACTATAAGACTTGAAACAAAAATAACTTTTTTTTCCTAACTTTGAAAAATCCGTAGAGTTTTCAGTACATTGCTTGCAAAATATTTTTTGCACCAATATCAATATGATAACACTTCATCATTTTACACTTGACGACTTTCAACGTCTGTTGAGTTGGATAGACTCCGAAAAATTTTTGGTACAGTTTGCAGGGACAATTTTTGAATATCCGTTGACCGAAGAGCAACTCAAAAAATATCATGCAACTCCTAACCGCAAAGCATTCACTGTTCATTTGCAAGCTACAAATACAGTTATTGGGCATTGCGAACTGGGCAACATAGACCTTAGAAACCGCACAGCCACGTTTTGCCGTCTGTTAATTGGCGAAAAAACCCTGCGCGGCAAAGGTTTTGGGCAAGAAGCCGTAGTAGAAACCTTGCGTTATGGTTTCGAGGAATTGGGTTTGCACCGCATAGAACTCAATGTATTCGCCTTCAATAAAGGTGCTATTGCCCTCTACAAAAAAATAGGTTTCCAGGAAGAGGGCTTAATGCGAGATTACTGCCGAGTAAAAGATGAATATTGGTCGTGTATCAAAATGAGTATGCTGGCTCACGAATTTAGACCCGTAGGTCTTTGATTTATTAAAGACCTATTTTGAAACCATTTATCGGACACTTTTGAAGTGTCCGATAAATTTGTTTTATGTTTTGATTAAGCAATCGTTTCACCAATTCGCCAATTATCGGACACTTTAAAAGTCTATCGATTACCCACAAGTTTTCGCTAAAAGGTATCCTTGTTTTAAATTTTCAAATACTTGCTGTCCTCTATATAAAGCTACCACTCCAAGAGGTCTATTTTTTTGTAAATTACTACCACCCAATATGGCTATCAAACGAGCAAAGTCCAATAGTGTGGGCTTTGCTGGTTTGGTAATTTTATTTTTCTTAATCGTAGTCAAATATTGGTAGGCAATATTGTAATCTTGCTCCTCAAATTGTGTATTTTGTAGCGGCTGCTCACCATTTACCCTTGCCTCATAGCACAAACTACAGATGCGACAGGCCAACCAAGACTGTAAAATAATTGCATTTTTTAAGGCACTACTATTCACTATTTGCAAATTCTCAATTTTTCTTGTCTGTTTTAACACATAATGAAACCTCTCTATCAACCACCGAAAACAATAATATTGTATCATTTTTTTCGCTGTTTGTTCATCTTCAATTGCTTGACTACATAGTAAACGCCAACAAATTCCTTGCGCTGATGGCGATTGGCGAGTATACTGGGAATGCTGGCCTCGCTACAAGAAAACTGGTTACACAAAGTGACCAAACGACGATTTAAACGAATATCGCCAAAAATATGGGCAGATATTTTTTTTCAAAAGAATTAAATAAATCCATAATACAAAGATAGTAAAACTTGTGGGTAATCGATAGATTTTTAAAATGTCCGATAAATTTGTCTACTTACTTAAGTCTAACTAATTAAATATTGCAGTCCTACGGACTTATGGTTGTTCATAACCCAAGAATTGAAGAACGAAGAGATGTATTTAGTCCTCTCTTTTAACCACCACACTGCGAATAAATAACCTTTCACGTGCATTGTAGGCATTAGAAATGACGGTAATGATTTTAGTTTGTTGCCCATATTTGCCTTTGCTATCAAAATTAACAACAATTTCGCCTTTTTCTCCCGCTAAAATAGGTTTGCGAGTCCACCGCATAGCCGTACAGCCACAAGTTGTTAGCACATTAGACAAAAGTAACGGCATTTCGCCTTTGTTTTCAAAGGTAAAAATGTACTCTCTTTTTTCGCCTTCTTTGAGTTCTCCCAAATTACAAGAAGTTTCGGCAAACACAATACGAGCAACAGCCATGCTGTCGGGTGAGTGTAAAGTCTTGGCTTTGTAAGCTACCAAATCTTGTTGGGCTACAACAGGAGCAGCAGCCCACACCAACAGCACAAGGCAAAGAAAGTAACGTAAAAAGGTTGTCATATTTTTTACAGGCTATGTTTTGTTTATTTGCGACAAAGATACAAAAAATATTGTTTGGTAAATAACAAAATAGCTATTTTAGCAAAAATTGTATATTCGCCTTTAGGCGAATGTTTTAAGAATATTCAATGCTCTATTTCTTTTATCTTTTGTTGGGTTGTTACCTTTGCTTTTTGCTGTTGTTGGTGTGGGCATGGTTGCAACTTCCTACCAAACAAGCACCTGCAACTTCAAAGTTTGTCAAACTATCTGTACTTGTAGCCATGAGAAACGAGGAAAACAACATAGGAAATTTGTTACAAGATTTGGCAGCACAAAGTTTTCCTACGGATTTCTTGGAAATATTGGTCATAGACGACCATTCAGAAGATTTATCTTTCGAAAAGGTGCAAAAATGGACAACAGCCTTGCCTTCTTTGCGATTGCTTGCTTTGCCACCTTCGCAAACAGGCAAAAAACAAGCCATTCAGTTAGGTGTGGCTGCTGCACAAGGCGAATTGGTAGTATGCACAGATGGAGATTGTCGAGTGGGCAAAGATTGGTTGCTGACTATGCACAATTTTTATGTGGCTACACAGGCAAAATTTATTAGCGGGGCAGTTTTGCTTACCTTGCCCCCAAATTTTGCCCAACTTATTTGGTTGCAAAAGTTGTTGTTGCATTTTCAGGTCATAGATTTTATGAGTTTGGTAGGTACGGGGGCTGCTTGTTTGCAACTACAACGCCCAACCATGTGCAATGGGGCAAATTTGGCATATCCAAAGGCTGTTTTTCAAGAAGTCGGCGGCTATGCAGGCAACGACCATTTGGCTTCGGGTGATGACGAGTTTTTGTTACAAAAAATAGCAAAAAAATATCCTCAACAAGTTTATTTTTTAAAACAAACGGCTGCCCTTGTGCATACACCCGCACACACAAGGGCTACACTTTTTTTTGAGCAACGCAAAAGATGGGCTTCCAAATGGAAACATCATAATAGTTTGACAATCAAAGGATTAGCTCTGTTTGTTTTTTGTTTTCATACTTGTTCGGTTGGTCTGTTGGCGTGGAGTTTGGTAGCAAGTTGGCAAGCAGACGAACAAACACAGGCAAATAATCAATTTGTCTTAGCTTTTTGGCTACTCAAAATAGCAGGCGAAAGTTTGTTTTTTGCTGTTTTACTACCTTTTTTTAAACAGCAAAAACTCTTGCCCTTTGTGCCTTTTGCAAGCCTATTCTATCCTTTTTATTCGACAGTTATGGGCATAGCAGCCAATCAAAAAGGATTTTGGTGGAAAGGCAGACAATTTTGAGTATAAAATGCAATCCTTTGTGTGTTTTTTACGTTAAGGTAATAAAAGAACAATTTCCCAACTTATAGACCCAAATCCAATGAAAAAGAGAAATGCAATTTTGATTATCGATGCTCAATTTGATTTTTGTAACCCCAATGGAGCATTGTATGTACAGGGAGCAGACCAAGATATGCTTCGCCTCAAACAATTTATCACTGAAAACAAGGAGCATATAAACCACATTTGCGTAACCTTAGATTCGCACCCTGTCAATGATATTTCGCACCCTGCATTTTGGCAAGACAAAGACGGCAATTTTCCTGCTCCATTTACCCAAATTACCTTAGCCGACGCACAAAGTGGCAAATGGACTCCACGTTTTTTTCCTCAACAGGCTATCAAATATCTTGCAGACTTAGAGGGGCAAGGTCAATTTCCGCACCTCATTTGGCCCGAACACTGTTTGATAGGCTCAAAAGGGGCATCATTAGACGACCAACTGATGGAAGCCCTAAAGATTTGGGCAAGCGGAGGCAACTACTACCAAGCTGTAACCAAAGGCACGTATCCTTTGACCGAGCATTTTGGTATTTTTGCTGCCCAAATTCCTGTGGCAGACAGACCTGAAACTCAACTCAATCAAAGTCTGATTCGCACTTTGGAAAGTTACCAAAATGTATATTTGGCAGGTGAAGCCAAATCGCACTGCGTAGCTACCAGCCTTAAACAGGCTATGGACTATGCACCAGATTTGGCTGCTAAGATGATAGTTTTGGAAGACACCATGTCTGATGTACCGAATATGGGGCTTTTAGGAGTTCCTATTTATGAGGAGGCAAAACGAAAAGGCATACGTTTCAGCACTACCAAAACTGCTATAGAACTTTAAATAAAAGCAATAAACAGTTGTTATAATTGGCAGGGGCTAACGACCACTGCCAAAGTTTTGTTTTTTTATCTAAAATTTCTATCTTTGTTTATTCATAAACAGCAGAAAACTAAAAAGTCTTTAATGAACATGATAAACTGTTTGTAGGGCTTAGTATATATGTAATTTACAGTTAAAAAATTTGTAACCATCACCATTTTCATCTTTTGTCAAAACCATGAAAAATACTACCAACTTGTTTTGCTTTCTTGTGTTTTCTTTACTTTGCAGCTTTGTTGCTTCCAGCCAAACTAAGCCTCTAACCAAATTGCCACCTTGTTTCTACAAACGAATAGAGGGAACAGTGGGCAAACAAAAGGTAATTGAAATGGATTTGGTCAAGATAGACACTATTATACGAGGCACCTATTACTACAAAACCAATATCAACCCTTTGGAAATTACAGGTGTAATAGACGCAACAGGGCAGGTTACTATCAACGAGTTGGGTAGGTATGACATTATCAATGAAAGATACCCCGTCATGGCTACTTTCAAAGGCAGTTTTGTTGCAGAAAACTTGATAAAAGGCAACCTCACAAGGATTAAAAACGACTCTATTTATCCTTTCGAACTCAAAGAAGTGTATCAGGCAGGAAGTGGGCAATTTGATTTGATAAAAAAACACAAGATACAAGGAGATTGTGGCGAAGGTATGTGTGCCAATTTTATTTTGATTTATCCACAAATGAAAAAAGGTGGGGTCATGCAGGAAAAAATCAACCGCCAAATTATCAACATTTTGCTGTCGCACTATGCCGAAAAACAAGGCAAAAAAATTAATTCCTTAGACGATTTGGTCGATGATTTTATAGAAAGATACAAAGAGGAGGAAAAAAACTTTGCCAAATTAGATGCCAACACCAAACCTGCATGGACTCACTACAACGAGGTATCTGTCGTATTCAACGCCAGCAATATCTTGAGCTTGCAATTTCGTTCAGAAGTATCAGAAAGTGGAGAAAAGCCTTTGGAAGTAATTTATTATGAAAATTTTGACTTGCAAACAGGGCAATCTTTGAGTTTAGACAATCTTTTTGTGAAAGACTATAAACCTCGCCTCACTGCCGTTGCCGAAGAAGCATTTAGAAGGCATTACGGTTTTAATGATGCTCAACGAATGAAAGGTTTTTCGTTTAAAAATGGTGTTTTCGAACTAAACGACAACTTTACAGTAAACAAAAAAGGCATCAGTTTTCGGTACAATCCTTACGAAATAGCTGCTTATTCTATGGGTTCTCCCCAAATTTTCATTCCCTTCGACCAAATTCGAAGCCTTGTGAATTGGGATAGCGTATTAGGTAATTTGCTGAAAGATTAATAGTTATTGGTGAAAAAGCCCTCGCAAAACCTTGCTTTTTTATCCAAAAGTTCTATTATTTCCAAACAATTTGATAGTTTGGATTTGGAAAACCTCCAACAAATTTATAAAAACTTGCAAACTATTAAGCTGTATTGTGTGTAGTTTTGTCATTCTGAGCATAGCTGGTGCAACAATTCGCAAGAATCTGAGTTAAATTCTTGCGAATTGTCGCACCAGCTATGCTCAGAATGATAATCTTGTCTATCGAGGTTTCATTTTTTTGCTTATGTTTCGTTCTCTTTATTCTATTTTTTTTCTTTTGGTGGTCATTTCCAATCTTTTGGTAGCTTGTTTGCCCACTTCCAAACAAGAAAAAAAATTGCCTCTTGCCAAAGGTTTTTATTATTGGAAAACCAACTTCCAATGGCAACCTGCCGACTCTACCTATTTTGAACAAGTTACAGCCAACAAATTGCACATTCGTCTATTCGACGTAGGACTTACCAATAACGAAATTTTACCACAAGGCGTGCTGCAATGCAAGGATACCTTGCCCGCACACCTAAGGGCTGTGCCTGTGGTGTATGTAACGCAAGAAGCCCTAAAAAAATTGGCAACTTTGCCCGCCGACCAAATAGACACCTTAGCAAAAAGAATAGTAGTCAAAACCAATCGTTGCTGGCAACAAGGCACTTCCAAGCCTTATGCAGAACTCCAAATAGATTGCGACTGGACAGCAAGCAACCAAGCAACGTATTTTCTGTTTCTCAAAAAAATTCGCCAACAGCTTGCCTTACATAACTCATTTCTGCCTTTACTTTCTTGCACCATAAGGCTTTATCCAATGAAATATTACCAAAAAATGGGTGTGCCTCCTGTGGACAAAGGGCTGCTGATGTGTTATAACCTCGAAAATCCTATGTTGTTGCAAACTGCCAACGCCATTTTTTCGCACCGCACCGCCAAAAGTTATTTAGCTGCCCTGCCCGACTATCCGCTGCCCTTAGATGTGGCGTTGCCTTTGTTTTCGTGGACTGCCCAATTTCAGGAGGATAAAAAATTTGTGCGACTGCTGCACGCCATTCGCCACCAAGACCTCCAAAACCCAATTTATTTTCGGAGATTGGAAACGAACTATTATCAAGTAATCCAAACCACTGTTTTACAAGGAGTTACACTAACAGCAGGCAATCTGTTGAGAGTCGACGAACCTCTGCAAACAGATTTGGAGGCTACTGCCCAACTACTCAATGAAAAGTTGCAAGAACAAAAAATTGCCAATTTCCCCACTTCACACCGCACTATTTTGTTTTTTGACTATGCTCACCAATCTACGCAACAAGACTTTGCCCCCGATAAAATCAAAAATATTTGCAAAGAATTTGAGTAAAAAGTGTTAGCTTTGCCGAAATATGCCTATTTACAGATTAGATGACGACTGGTTGGGTTTCCCTCCACCTGAAAGAGCAGACGAGTCGGGTTTGCTGGCTGTCGGTGGTGATTTACGCCCCGAAAGGTTGCTCAATGCCTACAAAGCTGGTATTTTTCCTTGGTTTTCGGAGGAAGACGACTTGCCTTTGTGGTGGAGTCCTAATCCACGTTTTGTGTTGTTTCCGCCTAAAATCAAAATATCGGCAAGTATGAAACAGGTTTTTCGCAACCAACCTTTTGAGGTTACAGTCAATCGTGATTTTGTTGGGGTCTTGCAAGGTTGTCGAGATACGCCACGCAAAGGGCAGACAGGCACATGGGTAACAGACGAGGTGATAACCAACTATAACACTTTGTTTCAACAGGGTTATATGCACTCCATAGAGGTTTGGCAACAGCAGCAATTAGTTGGCGGTTTATACGGTATGATTTTGGGCAAATGTTTTTTTGGCGAGTCTATGTTTGCCAAAGTGAGCAATGCCTCCAAAGTTGGTTTTATTACCTTAGCAAAAAACTTAGAAAGGTTGAACTTCGACCTCATAGATTGCCAAGTTCATTCTGAACATTTGGAGAGTTTGGGTGCAGAGATGATAACAAGAAAAAAATTTTTGTCTTATTTGCCTTCACCGCCTACAGAACAAGTTTTTGATTTGGCTGCAAATTTTGAGAAGTTTAGACCATAAAATAGTCATTAGACTTTTTACAAAAGTCTAAAAATACTTATCAGCCCCGCTAATATGTCTAACAAATAAGCTTTTAAAGACTAAAATATTTGGAAAGTATAAAACTATAAGACCCATGAAAATCATAGCAGAACAACCCGACTTATTAAATGTAGTGGCAGAAAAAGATGCAGTTTACAAAACCAATGTAGAAATGGTTACTGTGCCTTTGGAAGTTTTGTCCACGCTGCGATTAGATATGACAAATATCACAGCTTTAGACGGCGATGTGCTGGTACAGTTGTCTGTGCTTAATCCCTTACTAAATTTTGAAACCGAAGGCAAAAATATTTTATTAATCAAAGCCATGCCAAATCACAAGAAAAATCAATCGCAACTAACTCGTTTGCTTGGAGAACTATACATTTGGAACAAAACCACCAACAAAAAACAAGGTGAACTTTTTGACTCAGGAGGTAGTGTGCAGTTTGAAGAGGGCAGTGTGAAAATGCCCGATATTACCTATATTTTGCGTAGCAAATTGGAAGGTACGCCAGACGACAAAGTGATTCTGGTTGTGCCAGATTTTGTATTAGAATATGTTTCTACTTTTGATAGTTTGAAAGAGGCAAAGCAAAAAATGAATTTTTATCTCCAAAGAGGTGTTAGTTTGGGTTGGTTGATAGTACCCAAAGAGCAAAAAACGTATATTTATAAGCCCAATACCGAAGTTACCACCAAAGATTTTACAGAAACTTTATCAGGCGAAGATGTATTGCCAAATTTTACAATCGTGTTGGCAGAGGTTTTTCAATAAAATAGTGCAAAATTGCTTAGTATGTAACCTACGCTTTAGCGTGTGCAAAACAAAAATAACCCATGAAAACCATAGCAGAACAACCCGACTTATTAAATGTAGTGGCAGAAAAAGATGCAGTTTACAAAACCAATGTAGAAATGGTTACTGTGCCTGTGGAGGTTTTGTCCACGCTGCGATTAGACATGACAAGCCTCATAGCCTTAGACGGCGATGTGCTGATAAAATTGTCAGTATTAAATCCTTTAATACGTTTTGAAACCGAAGGTAAAAACATTTTATTAATTAACGCCATGCCTAATCTTAAAAAGAATCAATTACAACTTACTCGTTTGCTTATCAAAATAGGCATTTGGAATGAAGTAAAAAACAACAGTCAAGGTGAACTTTTTGACTCAGGAGGTAGTGTGCAGTTTGAAGAGGGCAGTGTGAAAATGCCCGATATTACTTATATTTTGCGTAGCAAATTGGAAGGTACGCCAGACGACAAAGTGATTCTGGTTGTGCCAGATTTTGTATTAGAATATGTTTCTACTTTTGATAGTTTGAAAGAGGCAAAGCAAAAAATGAATTTTTATCTCCAAAGAGGTGTTAGTTTGGGTTGGTTGATAGTACCCAAAGAGCAAAAAACGTATATTTATAAGCCCAATACCGAAGTTACCACCAAAGATTTTACAGAAACTTTATCAGGCGAAGATGTATTGCCAAATTTTACAATTATATTGGCAGAGGTTTTTCAATAGAGAAAAATATTTATTAGTTGTGAATAGTTAATTTCAGAACTAAAAGCTAAAAACTTAGAATTTAAAATTCAAAACTAAAAAATTAACAGTAATGAAATCTTTTGTATTTTATTTGGCTATTTTTAATCTATTTGCTTGCTTTGCTTGCTCTGGGCAAACACAAACCACGCCTACAGCACAACCTACGGTGCAGGTTACACCTTGCAAAGCTGGCTGGCAAAGTGTGTATAGAAATGGCAGAAAATTGCCCAAAAATCAATACATTGGCTTGCTCGAAGGGCAACAAAACCCTTATGCTTTCCAAAAATTCAACAGGTCAAAAGATTTTCATACTTTGGCGTGGGCAGCTTTCATTGCTTCTGCGGTGGGGTTGGGTTATGAGTTGGGAGGCAGGACTTGGATAAAAGGAAAAAAAGAAAATAATTTATTTTTTGTGGCAGCTGGCGTAGGGCTGCTTACGAGTCTCGGTTTCGAACTCATAGCCCACCACAAGCTAAAAAAATCTGTAAGCTCATATAACGAACAGCTGACAAAAAACACAACAACTGCTTTGCAACCCCAACTGTATTACTATGCAGAAGGTACGCAGGTGGGCATGGGAATTAAATTTTAAGGAAAATAACACCAAAAAACTATGTAAGTAAGTGGACAAATTTATCGGACACTTTAAAAGTGTCCGATAATTGATTTTCAAGGAGTTACAAAAATAGAAACTTACTTTTATTTTGTCTTATTACTTAGATAGGGTTAAAAAAAGTAAAGAAAGTTTAATTACACTTATCAAATATTTTCTAACTAATCAAGACCCTAATATCAGGGAAATTGAAGCCTATTTTTCTAATCAAGAAGAAACTTCTAAGGTTTTTGCTCTTACATTATATCAATTTCTTAAAGAAAAAGATGATGCAACAATATTGAAAGCACATAGAACAAAAATTGCTTTTAATTTTGCAAAAGGAAGTTTTACTGGCATTGGTTACAGTGGAAAGATAGGTAGAAAGTATTTTTTACAAATCAATACTGATTTTGATATTACTTCTCTATCCGAATTAGTCTTTGAGGATAGATTTAGAGGTGTAGGTGTGAAAATGAAGGGAAGTTTGGGTAATGAAAGATATGAGATATTTTTTCAGAACCAAGAACAATTAAGAATCTTTATTAACTTTTTGGAAACTCAACTATAATTTTATTTTTCAAAGTGGTTTCGGTTTCTCAAAACCGAAAAAATGGGTTTCTTAAAATCCTAAAAATACCCAACAAGGTTTTAAGAAACCAAAACCACTTTAATAAAAATATTGGAATAAATTTATTCCTAAAAACACAATAAACAACATGGAAGATATTTTAGACAAAAAAAATGCGGAGGCTTTGCTCGGTGGCGGAGCAGAACGAATAGCAGCCCAACACAAAAAAGGCAAACTAACAGCAAGAGAAAGAGTAGAACTCCTGCTCGATGCTGGCTCTTTTGAGGAAATAGGCAAATTTGTGATGCACCGTTGCAAAGATTTTGGGTTGGAGAAAGAATATTACCTCGGAGATGGTGTAGTAACAGGCTACGGCACTGTAAATGGCAGGTTGGTCTATGTTTTCTCGCAAGACTTTACTGTTTTAGGTGGTTCTATGTCGGAAACCAATGCCGAAAAAATTTGCAAAATTATGGACTTGGCACTGCAAAACGGTGCCCCTCTCATTGGCTTAAATGATTCGGGTGGAGCAAGAATCCAAGAAGGCGTAAACTCTTTGGGTGGTTATGCTGATATTTTTTACCGCAATGTGCTGGCTTCGGGAGTAGTACCGCAGATTTCAGCAATTATGGGTCCTTGTGCAGGTGGGGCTGTTTATTCTCCTGCCATTACAGACTTCATTTTAATGACCCAAAACACTTCCTATATGTTTGTTACGGGTCCCAACGTAGTGAAAACTGTAACCCACGAGGAAGTAAGTTCAGAGGAATTGGGCGGGGCAAGTACGCATAGCACCAAAAGTGGTGTTACGCACTTTGCCTGTGCCAATGAATTGGAATGTATCCAAACTATCAAGCAAATTTTGTCTTTCGTGCCTCAAAATTGCGAAGAAGATGCACCCTTCTTGCCTTATACGCCTGCTGACGAACTTCGCCCTGAACTGAACAACATTGTACCTGCCAATCCTAACCAACCTTACGATATGCGCGAGGTTATTCAGGGAATTATAGACGCAGAGCATGGCTTTTTGGAAATTCATAAAGATTTTGCCGAAAATATGGTGATTGGTTTTGCCCGAATTGGTGGGCGAAGCATAGGCATTGTAGGCAATCAACCTGCGGTGTTGGCGGGCTGTTTAGACATCAAATCAAGTACCAAAGCTGCCCGTTTTGTCCGTTTTTGCGACTCTTTCAATATTCCTTTGTTGGTTTTGGTAGATGTACCTGGTTTCTTACCTGGCACCGACCAAGAATGGAATGGAATTATTACCAATGGTGCAAAATTGTTGTATGCTTTCAGCGAAGCCACTGTACCTCGTGTTACGGTCATTACACGCAAAGCTTATGGAGGAGCATACGACGTGATGAATTCCAAACACATAGGAGCAGACATGAACTTTGCGTGGACAAACGCAGAAATTGCGGTAATGGGTGCAAAAGGTGCTGCCGAAATTATTTTCAGAAACGAAATTCAGAAAGCAGACAATCCAGAAGCAAAATTGCAAGAAAAAGTAGATGATTACACCGAAAAATTTGCAAATCCGTACAGAGCAGCCCACAGAGGTTTTATAGATGAGGTGATTCGTCCTGCCGAAACTCGCAAAAAATTGTTGGCAGCTTTCAAAATGTTGGAAAATAAAGTAGCAAAATTGCCAAAGAAAAAACATGGCAATATTCCGTTGTAACAGTAAACAGTTAGCAGTAAATAGTTATCACTAAACCAAAGACCAACATGAACAACGAAACGACTACTTCCAAAACCCCTGTAACTGTTTTAACAGGTTTTTTGGGTGCAGGCAAAACCACTTTGCTCAACCGAATTTTGACCGAACAACATGGTTTGAAAATAGCGGTGATAGAAAATGAATTTGGCGAAATAGGTGTGGACAATGAATTGGTGATAGGAGCAGATGAAGAAATTTTTGAGATGAACAACGGCTGTATTTGCTGCACGGTTCGGGGAGATTTGATTAGAATTTTGGGTAGTTTGATGAAACGCAAGGACAAACTCGACTATATTTTGATAGAAACGACAGGCATGGCAAATCCTGCCCCTGTTACCCAAACTTTTTTTGTAGATGACGAATTGCGTGAGCAATATGAAATAGACGGAATTATTACGGTGGTAGATGCCAAACATTTGCTGCTGCATATCAACGACAGTGATGAATGTAAAAAGCAAATTGCTTTTGCAGATGTGATTTTGCTCAACAAAACAGATTTGGTAACAGCCGAAGAATTGGCTGCGGTGGAGAAAAAAATTAGGGCTATCAACCATTTGGTGGCTATTCACAAAACAGAAAATTGCAATATTGCCATTCCAACTATTCTCAATATTCATGCTTTCGACTTAGACAAAAAGGCAGATTTGCACCCCGATTTTTTGAAAGAGGAATTACCTTTTGAGGCAGCAGCTATTTATGAGCTAAACGAAGAAGAATATACATTGGCTGTTCACGAACACCATCATCACGACCACGCACCTACACACGACCACCACCACGAGCATACACACGCACATGAGCCACCTACGCACACACACGACCATGCACATGACCACACACACGAGGTAGAAAGTATGGACATTTTGCTGTTTAGAATCCCTGATTTAACAGAGGAAAATATAGCAAAAGCAAAAAAAGGTGCTATTGTTCGTTTTGCAGATACTCCCGACAAGCAAAAACCAAATGCTTGGCTGCACAGCACAGGCACACTCGACAAACTTTTGCTCAAAGGACACGAAAACCAATTTAGGTTGAAGGTAAAAAATGTGGGCAAATATATTTTGTTCAGCCAATTTAGCCCCGATGAAGTGCATTTGCACCTGACCCAAAAAGGCAACACGCTGCAACCTGTTTGGCAGCAAACCTACGAACACAGCCACACTCATGAGGAAGATGTAACCTCCGTAGGCATAGAACTGAAAGGAAATTTGGACGAATACAAGTTTCAGACTTGGCTCAACAGGCTGTTGCAAGAAAAAGGGCAAGATATTTTTCGTATGAAAGGCATCGTGAGCATAGCAGGCGAAGACCACCGTTTTGTATTTCAGGGTGTCCACATGCTTTTTGACGGCAAAGAGGATAGGCTTTGGAAAAATGGCGAAACTCGCAAAAACCAAATCGTATTTATTGGCAAAAACTTAGACAGAGAAATGCTGGTTGAGGGGGTAAAAAGTTGTTTGAATTAATGCTATTCTAATTACAAATTAAAGACGATTTTAGTTATTATTAGGGCAAGTAAGCTAACTTTGCGATGTCTTTCTTACTGAAAAATATCATGAAACTTCTTACTTGCCTTTGTATCTTGTTCGTTTATTTTGCAACCCCCAGCTTGGCACAGCAAGACTCTACTTATAACAAAAAAAAGCAAGAAGATGTACTTGTTGATAGTTTAAAGAAAAAAATTGACAAGTTTTTAGACATTAGTTTTGAAGAAAAATTTTTACTTTTCAATGCAGGGCTTAAACAAGATAGTACACACCGCAGCTTGGTCATTAGTGGCTATGTAGATGCCTACTATGGTTATTATACAGACTCGGTTGGCAATAACAACTTCCAAAAATTTCCTACCATTGCTCCACGAAGTAATACTTTTGGCATTAACTTGGCTCAACTCTCAGCAAGATACAGTTCAGAAAAATTGCGTGGTATCCTTACCCTGCACTATGGCGATATTCCTGCAAGTGCATGGTCTGGGACTTATAATTTTTTGCAAGAGGCTAACATGGGTATTAAACTATTCAAAAAAGTGTGGTTTGATATTGGATTTTTTCGCACCCATTTGGGCTGCGAATCTATACAACCTCGCGAAAATATCAACATTGGGGTTGCCCTGACCACTTACTACGACCCATATTTTCTTAGTGGTGCAAAACTAAGTTACCAAGCCACACCCAAACTTTTGCTACAACTCAATGCTTTTAATGGCTATAATACCTTTGTCCAAATTAACAACAAAAAAACTTATGGGATAACGGCAATTTATGAACCAACTGCCAAATTGCTCCTTAGCTACAATTTTCTATTTTCTGACGAAAACCCCGATGAGATGAAACGTCGGCAACTGCGGGCTTATCACGATTTTTTTGCTATTTACAAAACCCAAAAGTTAGACATGGCTTTTGAGGCTAATTTCGGTTTGCAAACCAATTCTCAACTTGCCGACACGACCAAAACAGCTTTTATGGGCAGTGCCACTGTCATAGGCAAATACAAGTTTACAAGCAAAAAAGCTATTTTTGCTCGTTGTGAAGTTTTTGACGACCCCAATGATATGCTTACAGGTCCTGTTTTCAATACAACTCACCAATTAGTGGGCTTGCAAGCAGCAGCTTTCAGCATAGGGGCAGAATTCAAACCTACTGAAAACTCTTACTTGCGAATAGAACATCGGTATTTGCAAACGACCAATGGAGCAAAAATATTTCGCTACGAAAACACAAGCAATACCCAACGACTTGAATGGTTGTTTGCTACTGGTTTTTGGTTTTAGGAGGAGATAATTGCAGACCCCAATAATCGTAAACCCGCCGTTCAACCATTGGCAGGGCAAAAAAGCCACTGCCGAGGGTTCACTGAATTTTGGCGTTTTACGTTGGCAATGGTCGCAGACCTTGACAATCGTAAAATGAAACCACCCGAAAAACTCCACATTTAATACCTGCTTTTCATATTTTATTCCTTACCTTTGCTCCAAAATAAAAGATACAAAATCATGAACACAACATGGATAGACCGTCTGAAAATAAGATGGGGACTCAATAGCTATTGGCAGGTGCTAATCATTTTGCTTGTTTTTGCTAGCACAGGTACAAGTGTGCTATACCTCAAAAAATTTATTCTGCCTTTGCTTGGTATTACAGACCAAAGTGCAATGTGGTTGCGTATTTTGGCATCTATTTTTGTTATTTTACCTTTGTATCAAGTAGTTTTATTATTTTTTGGTTTTATCTTTGGGCAATTCCAATTTTTTTGGAACTTTGAAAAACGTACCTTTGGGCGTATCGTTAATTGGTTTAGTAGAAAATAAATAATTCATATTCAAACAGTTATGGAAATAGCAACACTCAAAAACATAGCTTCGCAAGTGCGGAGAGATATAGTCCGCATGGTGCATGGTTGTCAATCGGGACATCCTGGTGGCTCTTTGGGCTGCACAGACTTTTTTGTTGCCCTCTACGGCAAACAACTCAAACACAACCCCAAATTTTCGATGGATGGCAAGGGCGAAGACCTTTTTTTCCTCTCCAATGGGCATATTTCGCCTGTTTGGTATTCCACCTTGGCACGTTTTGGCTATTTTGAGGCAAAAGAATTGGCTACTTTCCGCAAAATCAATTCTCGTTTACAGGGACATCCCGCCACCGAAGAGCATTTAGAAGGTATCCGCATTGCTTCGGGGTCTTTGGGGCAAGGTTTGTCGGTGGCATCAGGTGCTGCCCAAGCCAAAAAACTCAACCAAGACGACCACCTCGTGTATGTACTCATGGGCGATGGCGAAATTCAGGAGGGGCAAGTTTGGGAGGCTGCCATGTATGCTGCCCACCACAAAATAGACAACCTCGTTGCCACGATTGATGTAAACGGACAGCAAATTGACGGGGCTACGGAGGAAATTATGTCTTTAAGAGATTTGGGGGCAAAATGGCGTGCCTTTGGCTGGGAGGTCATAGAAAGTGAAGGCAACGACATGGAAAAAATATTGGAAGGACTACAAAAAGCAAAAAGCCTTGCCAAAAAAGGCAAACCTGTGATGAATCTTATGAAAACCGAAATGGGTTTTGGTGTAGATTTTATGATGGGGTCGCACAAATGGCATGGCGTAGCACCTAATGACGAACAGTTGGCTAAGGCTTTAGCTCAGTTGCCTGAAACTTTGGGGGATTATTAGTAGTTCGTAATTGGTAAATTACCTGCAAAGGCAAATGGTCTGAATAAGGTACATTTGCCTTCGTTTCATAACTTCGCACCTGCCACTGCGGGCTACAAAATTGGTGGTCTATCCGCAAAAAAGGAAAGGCACTCGGATAAGTAGCTCCTATGCCTTGCCCTGCCTCCTCAAAAGCATTGTATAAATTAGCTTTGAGAGCAAAATAAGTAGCACTGCAAGGTATTTCGTTAAAATCTCCACACAGAATAAAAGGATAAGGGCAATGGGCTATGTGCTGTTGCAAGGTTTGGATTTGCGTAGCCCTTAGCAAAGCACTGCGTTGGATTTTTTCAAAAATAATTGCTGATTTTTTCAACAAGTTGCTGTTTGTCAATGTTTTATCTCCGCTCAAACTCATAGATTGCAAATGCACATTGTAAATTCGCACCGTATCCTTACCTTTGACTATATCGGCAAAAATGCAGGTGTTCAGTGGATTTTCGGTAGCTGCCAAAGTCAATTTGCCTTTGTTTATGATGGGATAGGCAGAAAAAATAGCCAAACCAATGGTAGCCCCAAAATCATCAGTAGAGCCTTTGTGGAGGTAGTAATAGGGTCTTTGGGCAACTAATTGGCGAACAGTGCAAAATTTTTGGGAACTATCTAAGTCATAAAACTCTTGTAAACATTGGATTTGGCTGTTTTCATTGGCTATCCACCGAATAAGTTGTTGCGTTTTTTGGGCTGCTTGCGGTTGTTGGTGGTAGTGAAACAGATGCACGTTATAGGTAAGCACCGCCCAATGATTTATGGGCAAAACAATAGGTAGAGTTTCTTTGCCCCACGAAAAAGCTACCAAACTTTGCCAAAAAGGAAAACCAATGAGGCAAAGCAAGCCATAAAAAAGTGCCATTTGCCACCTTTTTTGCCCCAAATTTTTGATAAACCTCAAAAAATTGCCCAAAAGCAACAAAGGAATACAATAACTGAGCAAAACTCCGCTGCCGAGCCACGCCAGCGAAAGACTCACACTGCCATAAGCAGCCAAAGTAAAAAGTACCCAAGTAATTTTTCGTATTTTTTGCAGCCTTAATATTTTGATTTTCATTGTTCTTTATTATCTTTGCAGCCCTAATAAAAACATTCGCCTAAAGGCGAATATACAGAAAGTTCGCCAAAGGCGAATATACAGTTTGCCGCCGTAGTTCAATGGATAGAATAGAAGTTTCCTAAACTTTTGATATGGGTTCGATTCCCGTCGGGGGCACAAATTTATACCATAAAAACCGTAAGCCTTAAATGCGAATTTAAGGCTTTTTTTGTTGCTGTAAAGTTCGCAAATTGAGCTTTTACTTTTCAATTTGCAATTTAATTTTATATAAAAAAATTGCTTTATGAAAAATAAATTGTAAATTGCAATAATAAATCGCAAAAATTGAATACTGAAAGCATCATAGAAAAACTAAAAAAGCACCTCAATATCGAAAAAGATATTGATTTAGCTAATTTTCTTGGTGTTAAGCAAAGCACATTGGCTACTTGGAAAAGGCGAGGTACACCTAATTTGAAACTTATTTTGTCAAAATGCAATGATATAGATTTCAATAAGTTGCTCAAAGATGAATACTCTGGAGTCAATATGCACCAAAAGCAAGCTGTTGAGGAGCAAAAAAGGTGTATTAATGAGGCGGAAATAGTGGAAATTATGAGCAAAGGTGGCAATACACCTATTATTCTAATTCCAGAAAAAGCAAGTGCAGGTTATGGTAAAGGTTTTGGCAATGATTTGCATAGAGAATATCGCATCATGCAATTTATGGATTACAAAAATGGCAATCAATACAGATGCTTTGAAATAAGTGGAGATAGTATGGAGCCTACTATTCAGTCAGGAGATTATGTGCTGTGTGAGAGAATAGAACAGCAGGCAGAACTAAAAGAGGGAATTGTATATATCTTGTGTTTCAAGGATACTATTCTATGTAAACGATTGGAAATAAGTAAGGGACAACTAATTTTGCACTCCGAAAATCAAAAATACTCCCCTAAACCTATTGAAAAACAAGAAGTTACAGAAATTTGGAAAGTAATTTGGGTACATAGAGAGTTAAAATAAAACTCACAAAAAAATGGAAATTAATCAATTAAAGGCTTTAATAAGAATCGGTTATACAAAAAGTAATGGTTTGGTGATTTGTGAAAGCAATCTCCAAAAGTTTCCTATTGCCGAAAGGTATCATATTGAATATAAAGCTAAAAAATTAGGAGTGAGTGCTGTGTTATTTAGAAGATATTTTGATGACAATAATAATATAATTAATTCAAAACCAAGTGTGTATATATTTGAAGAAGAAAAAGCTTTTGAAAAACAAACCCCTACCCAACTTCACGCAAAACTTTGGAGTGCAGGGGAAATTGAGGTGTATATAATTGTGGGGCAGACAGAAATAAAGATTATCAATGCTCGCCGTCCTACTGAAATTAAAGATAATAATTTAAGCCTTGAAAATTTAGTTTTGGCAAGTGAACCCTTAGTAAAATTTAACGACTACCGTTTTTCTGCCCATATTTTTGGAAAAGGAATGTTTTGGGAGCAAGGAGATTTTAATGAGGAAAACCAACCTAATTTTTATAATAATCAGCTAAAAGAAGAAAATTCACCTTTTCTCCAGCTTTTGGATTACTTATTAAAAACAAGAAAATATTTACACGAAAAGCTAAAATCATTGCCAAATGAAACTATTGATAAACTATTGATTATCTGTTTGTTAATTAAGTTTTTGGAAGAAATCAAAGATGATGATGGCAGACACACCCTCAAAGATATTTATAAAAATCTTGGAATTAGAAACTTACAAGACAGTTTTTCGGTCAATGGGAATGATACGTTTTTGAGTATTTTAAAAAGTTTGTCCCAAGAATTTAATGGGCAAATTTTTAGTGTGCTTGATGAGCAAAAAAAGCAAATCAGCCAAGCAAATTTAAGTTTGCTTGTCCACTTCTTAAATGCTGATTTGGATATAGCCAAACAACAATTTTTTCTTTGGAAACAATATAGTTTCAACCATTTGCCTATTGAACTGATTAGTTCAATTTATGAAAATTTTTTACCTAAACAAAAAGGAGTAGTTTATACCCCGCCTTTTTTAGTCAATTTTTTGATTGATGAAGTAATGCCTTTACACAAACCTCAGCTTGAAAACGAAACTTTTAAGGTCTTAGACCCGAGTTGTGGTTCGGGAATTTTCTTGGTGGCTGCTTACAAAAGGCTGTTACAATGGTGGACTGTCAATCATTATAGAAAAACGCAGCAAATTGTTTTTCCTGATAAAACAGTTTGTCAAAGACTTTTAGAACAGAATATTTTTGGGGTAGATATAGAACCTACTGCTACTTTGATTAGTATTTTTAGTTTAACAATTACACTTTTAGACAAACTTTCGCCAAAAGAAATTTGGAATGGTTTGAAATTCAATGATTTACAAAATAATATTCAGACACAAAACTTCTTTGATTGGGCATGCACTGCCCCAAAAGATTTTGATTTGGTTATTGGTAATCCTCCGTTTAATTTTGAAGAGGGAAAAAAATTAGAGGATTATATTTATAAAAAAGATGAAAACGGTACAGTTATAAAAGATTTTACAGATAAAAATCATATTACTTTTCGACACCCAAAATTACCTAATAATAATTTCCCTTTGCACTTTTTTGAAGGGGCAATGGCTTTGGGTAAAAAAACTTGTTTAATCATTCCCTCTAACGTACTTTTGTATAATTATAATACAATAGCACAAAGTTATCGTACACAAATTTTTACTGATTTTACTGTTCATAAGATTTTTGATTTTACACATTTACAAGGAGTTTTATTCCACGCATCTGTTGCTGTGTGTGCCATTTTTGCAGAAAATCAACCTTCCAAACAAGAACCTACTGAACACACAATTATTCATAGGATTGTGAGTGTTGAAAAAAAGTTAGCTTTTCAACCAGACCATTACGACCGTCATTTGGTGCGTTGGGAGGTAGCAACTAATAAAAATAAACAATTTGTTTGGAAAACCAATTTGTTGGGTGGTGGTAGATTGTTTAATTTGGTTGATAGATTAAGTATGTTGGAAACCTTGAATGATTTTATTAAGGAGAAAAAAAAGAATTCTAATTGGCAATATAATATAGGTTATATTGTAGGTAATGATGCACAAAACAATAAGGCGGATTTTATTACAGGGCAAGATTCTATACTAAATATGGAGCCTAATAAACAGCCCGAAGTTTATATTGAAACTTCACAAACATTTGAAGCAACAAGAAAATCAGACTTATACCGACCACCATTCATATTGATTTGGCAAAAATCAAATGAAGAAGGAATACCTATCTTTTTAGTTAAAGAATATAAAAAAGAGTATTTATGTTTTAAAAGAATATTTATTGGCATAAGTTCACCTAAAAGTGATATTGATATTTTAGAGCATTTATATGATAAATTATCAAAAAAATATTTATCATTATATCAATTATGGATACTCTGCGTTAGTGCAAGTACCATGATGCTTAAAGCAACTGCAATAAATAAAGAAGATATAGATTCCTTACCTTTCCCAGAAAATGAAGAATATTTACAACTTTCCGAAACAGAAAAAATAATTCAAGATGATGTATTGAATTATTATAGATATTTAAGAAGTGGTATAAAAATAGGCAAAGGCAAAATATTTAACCAAAAAGTAACCTCAACCCAACTCGAAGAATTTGGAAAAGTGTTTTGTACGACAATAAACGAAGAACACGACCACCAAGAAGAAAACAGGGCTTGGCAGATAGGTGATGTGCTTGAAACAGATAATTTTATAGCCTATCAATTTATTTTTGGTACAACCCAAAGCCAAAATGCTTTTAATATTCGCCAAACAGATTGGCAAAATTTGAATAATCTTGTTTTCAATACACAAGAAAATACGAGTGCTATTTTTGTTCGAGTAGTACGTTATTATGGCAGCACTGAACAATACGATTTTGTATGGTTAATCAAACCCAATACCATGCGTTATTGGTTAAGTTCCATTGCCTTGCGAGATGCAGATGATACCTTTATTGATTACTTTGAAATTGGTTACTAACATGAACAAGCCCAGCCCACAACACAAAAAAGATAGAAAAACAACTATCAAGAAATTGATAGGGTTTGTAACAACAGAACTCAACAATTTTCCCAATTCGCAGGAATTTATTGATATTTTAGAACTAAAAAAGAATGAGAACCAACATTCTTTATCTTTTTGTGTATTTATGACGAATAAATGTAAATCAAAGTATTACTTTGGAAGAGAAAACGCACAAACAGGAAGGACAACTATCGATATAGGAATTTATAAAGCAAGTATTCTTATTTTTACAATCGAAGCTAAAATATTACCAATTCCACTAACAAGTGATGATAGAAAGGAATATGAATATGTCTATGGAAAAGGTGGTGGAATACAACGACTTAAAGATAACAAACATGGCGTAGATAATAAAAATAACCTTTTGGAAGAAAACGGCATGATTGCCTACATCAAAAAAGAAAATTTTGACTATTGGTTTGAAAAAGTAAATCAATGGATTTTAGAGGCGGGTTGGGAAGAATCGGAAAAATTGAGAATAAAAGAAAACTCACAAAATAACTATATCTCTGAACACACTCGAATAGACAACTCTATCCTCTCTTTACATCACTTTTGGGTGTATGTTACCTCTCAATAACTTTAAAAACAAAATTAAAATGAAAAATTTATTGACACTTTTCATTGCAAGTCTTGCACTGATTTCTTGCAATAACCAAACGCCAAAAAATATGACAATAGCCGAAAATGAAAAAATTGTCAGGCAATATTACGACTATTTTAATAAACACGACTGGGAGAAAATGGCGGGAATGTATGTAGAAGTTTCAGACTTCAAAGACCCTTCGCTTGGGCAAGGCATTGTAAAGCAAACAAGGCAGCAGGTAATTGAAAAATATGCTGGACTAAGTACAATGTTTCCTGATGTGAAAGACGAAATTATACAAATTTATCCATCAGGTGATAAACATATCGTTGTTGAATTTGTTTCAACAGGAAAAGCCGCTGACGGAACAAAGTTTGAGTTGCCCATCTGCACCATTTTCACGATAGAAAACGGCAAAATTACAAAGGACTTTACCTATTATGACAATTTTGAAGAGGCAGGGCAGAAGTAAAAACTATTGCATTTGTGAAACAACCAAAAAAATAGGTAGTGCCGCAGATGTAATGCTCAGAACTAACATTTCTTTGAGAAATGTTAGTTCTAACATACTTGTAGCATTACTTGTGTGGCACCACCAAAAAATAAAGTAGTATAGTAAATGAAACAAATATTATTTCTATTTATTCTTTTCTTATTTTCTTTTCATTCCCATTTGTTTGGGCAATCAAAACAAGAGCAAAGAATAAGGTTGTTTATAAATTGTCAAGATGAGGAGTTTGACTGTTTCAATGACTTTTTGGTTACTGAACTTAGCTATTTTTATTTTGTACGAGATAGGCGGCAATCAGATATTGAAATTTTGGTTATCGAACAGTCAGCTCCCTCTGGTGGCAGAAAATACACTTTAGAGTTTAATGGGCTGAACAGATTCAATAAACTAAAAGTAAGCGACACCATCTATATTAAACCAGCAGAAACCGAATACACAATAAGAAATATACTCCTCAAAACTATCAAAGTACATTTATTTTATTTTGTTTATCAAACCAATGCAAAAGCCAACATAGATATTGTCTATCCCAAAGACTCGACCAACTCGATAGCCGAAGTTGAAAGTAAAGTTGATAAATGGCGAAATTGGATTTTTATGTTTGGTGTAGAAGGAAATATGGAGGGCGAAACCAATCGTAGGCAGCTCGAACAAACTTCATACTTCGATATTTTTAGGGTAACACAGCAATCGAAATTTATATTCGACAGTTGGTATGAAACACGATTTAACAGTGTAACGATAAACAATAACAATTTACAAGCTATTGTCGACAGTTATGGAGTAGAAACTTACTATGTGCATAGCATTAGTAATAGGTTTTCTGCGGGGGGCTTTCTAAGTGCAGAACATGATAATTTTAGAAATATTAATCTACAATTCAGAGTGGCTCCAGCTATTGAATATAACTTTTATAATTACAGCGACAACGCAACCAAACAGTTGCGTTTAGGCTATCAACTTGGGTTTCGCCATTTTCAATACCTTGACTCAACCGTTTTCGATAAATTGAATGAAAGTAGGTCGTTTCAACAGCTTTCTTTGGTTGCAAATTTTGCTCGTCCTTGGGGTAGTATAAATGGTGTATTGCTTGGAAATTCTTTTCTAAACAATTTGCGTCAAAATCGTTTTACTGCGAGGTTAAACTTATCTATAAGATTGGCAGAAGGCTTAAATTTTACAGTGGACGGTTCGACAAGTTTAGTGAATAACCAAATTTCGCTATTGAAAAAAGAGCTACCCGAAGAAGTGTATTTGCTCAATGGGGCTATGTTGCCTACAAGTTTTTTATACGAAGTTCGTTTAGGCTTGACATTTACTTTTGGTTCTTCCAATAGCTCGATAATTAATCCCAGATTTGAAAACATTGATGATTAGAAATTAGTGCAAATTTTCAAAAGGATTGCATCAGGAGAATCTACCAACTTGGGACATTGAAAGAGTAATTAATCCATTTTCAAATCCAACTATATTGAATAGCTCACTTCAATAATTCCACTATTTCAATCTCAATCCTTCTGTTTTCGAGGTGGGCAGCATTGTCGCAGCGGACTCCGTTGGTGCAGTGGTTGCGGAGTTCGGTTTCTCCCAATCCTTCGCCTATGAGTCTGCGGCGGTCTATGCCGTAGCGTTGGAGGTAAGAAACTATTTTTTCGGCACGTTTGGCGGTGAGTAGCAGGTTGTATTGGTCGTCCCCGCGTGAGTCGGAGTGGACTTCTATGCGTACAACGGCTTTGGGGTTTTCTTTCAAAGTCAAGGCAAGTTGTTGCAAGGCTTGGTAGCTGCGGTTGTCTAAGGTATCCGAATTGACATCGAAAATAGGCTCATAAAATAGGTAATTTTCTCCCATTTTAAATTCTCGAATGGCAAGGTTGAGGTTAATCACTTCGCCTATTTTTTTGCCTTGCGTGGCTATTTTGCTCACATGCGTAGCCAAATAACCTTCTTGAAAGCCTATAATGGAGTATTCGGCATCGTCAAGACCTATTTGAAAAGAACCATCTTTTTCGGTGGTCAGCACCAAAGTATCTTGATTTTGGAGGTTTTTTAGCTTGATTTTAATACTTCCAATTTTGTCGTTTTCTACCACCAATCTGCCGTTTAGCGTATATCTCGATACTTCTCTATTGACAAAAAAAGTAGGCTGATTTTTTACTTCGGCTAAGGTTCTGCCTTGTTTGGTGTTTTTTACCAAAGGCAAAACAGGCTTTTTGAACACAGCAGGTAATTGCAATTTGCCCGCCACCTCCTCATAGTCTAAGGGAATATCTTTTTCGGCTATGCCCACGCCGTCTATCTGGCAAAACCTGCCAATAAATGGTGGTTGAATGGTTATTAACAAAGATTTTACCAAATAATTGGTAGGTTTGTAGAGAATAATGTGCGAAATTTTGGCTTTGCTGTCCAGTCGCAAGTCGTAGTTTTCGTTTAAGGTGTACTCGTCTTTTTCGTTTCCCTCTGCATCTTTGAGGATTACGGTTTTGATACCAATACCCAAATTTTCGGCAATGTAAATTGTTTTGACTTTTACAGCTTCGTCAAACAGTAATTCTATACTCACTTCGGGCTGATTTTCTGGAAACTGCACTGTCCACGCCTCCGATTGGGGTTTGTTTTGCGGGGTAACATCAGGCTGCCCCAATGCTTTTTGAGGGCTGAAACTTCCCCCTTTGTTTTCTACCGAACAGCTTTTGATGGCACTTGCCCAATAAATTTGGGCGTGAGAAGTGGACAAAGAAAAAAATAGCAAAAATATTATATGCCTAATACAGCAACCCCACAAAGATTGAAAATCCTTGTGGGGAAGATTTGCGTTTACTTTTGCAAGAAGGCTATGATTTTTAGAAACAACATCTCCCAAAGAAATGTTATTTCTTGCTGAAATACATATCTTCATAATATGCTTCTTTGTTGTTGATATAAACAATAACTTCGTGCCAACCTGCTGCCTCTACTGTAAAAGGTTGCATATTTTTGATATTGGCATGCGGTGCATTTTTTTCGTAACTTACCTCGCCTTGGTAAGTGTTTACAATGTTGCCATTTGGCAATTTGCAAGCCACTCGAATAGGCAAATCGAATGATTTTAATTTTGCACTTTCACGACTCACTACTACGGAAAACGCAACCGTATTGTTTTGCGAAGAGTCGGCAGTCAAGTTAATTTTGAAGTTGGTATTGTAGTCATCTGCCATATACACCCCACTGTTGTTAAACTTGCCTTTCCAACGATTGACTTCTTTTAGGTAAAACGACAAAGTTCTTTCCATGTCATTTAGTTTAGACTTAGAAACTTCTCTTTCAGAAGTGAGCATAGTCATCAGAGAGTCGTATCTTTTGGTGTTTTCGACGGGAGCAGCCGTAGGCACTGCATTGGCGGGCAAAATAGGCATAATCATTTTTTCCATATTGCCCCAACGGTCTTTGACTACTTCTATTTTATTTTCTGACAAGAAATTCAGCACTTGTTGTAATTGCTGTTTTACTTGCCCATATTTTGCTTCTTGTTTGTTCAGTCTGCCTTTCCAAAGGTCTAATTCGGCTTTAAGCCTTTCGTAGTCCTCATCACTTGCTTTTTCTACCACAGGGGCAGGTTTGGGCTTGTTAGCAGCCAAGACCACAGTTTCTTGTGGCACAGGTTGTGGGTTTTGCTTTACCTGTTGTTGGTTCAGTTCCACTTGCTTTTTGAGCAAACTTACCTGCGTTTTCTCATAATCCAACTGTTTCAACGCATCTTCGAGCATGATTCGTTGGTTGATAATTTTATCTCTAAAAAAAGCTACATCTTCTTTTTGCACATCTTTTTCTCTCGAACAGGCAGAACAGCTAAGAATAATAGCCCCAATAGCAACGGAAACAAAAGTTGTAGATTTTTTCATCTGATTTAATGGTTGATTTTTTGGTAATTGTTTAGTTTACTTCTTTTTTACTTGTTTTTCAGACACTTCTATATACATAATAAGCCCTGCCGAATTATTTTCTACCAAGTCCACGTGAATAGAATCGCCAATACTCAATTTATAAAGACTTTTTACATATTGATTCAACGCTATTTTTTGAGGTTGTGCCGAAATTACAATCTGTTGCCCTTCGGCTGAACTGGTTTCTGCCAACTGGCGGACTAAAATAGTTTGTTTAGAGTCGTCAAAGCACTGTAATATTTGCTCTGCAAGCATTTCTTTGTCTATACCTTCATCTGGTTTTGACAACTGATTAAAAACTTTTTGCACATATTCTTTGGTGCATTGTTCAGGAGATAACTCCTCCATTTGCGTTTTTTTGAACAGTGAAATTACCGAGTCAAACAAAAAAACATCGCCAACTGCCAGCAAAGCCATAAGCGAAGCCAAAGCTGCATAACCGGGCACAGGAGAAAGTTTGCGTAAAAAACCAAAATAGGCTACGGAAACAATACCAATGTTGAGTACAATAAAAATAGCAATAACTAAGAAAGTCATATTGTTAGGTTAGAAATAGACAAAATTAGGAAAATAAGGCAAAACCTTAGTATAAAAATAGAAGAACTAACTATTTATCTTGCAATTTTGTAAGGTGTTTGTAAGGTACTTAACAAATACCTTACTTGCTTTTGTCATTTCCCTATCATTTTCCTATATTTTGCCACAAATGTACCTTTTTAAATCAAAAATAAAAAATAAACTCTTACAAAATTCTACATTTCTTGTAAAGTTTATCACAAAGGTATAGTAAAATAGATTGGTTGCTTTGTTTAATCGACCAAGTTGGCAAAAAATCGGGTAAAAGGCTTAAAATAGTAGGTAAGATTTTCTTTTGGCTAAAGCAAATACCTGTTGTTAAGTCTATGATAGGCAAATTTTAAAAATCATAATAAGGTTAAAAGTTTGAGATAAGTTCAAAAAATTCCTATCTTTACACCATAAAGCCTACTGCCATGTTTGAGATAGACGAAAAATTACAGGCTTATTTTGAAGCCGAAAACAAAAGTGTAGATAGGGCGAGCAAAAACCATTCACAAAGTTGGACTAATATGATATTGGCTTTGGGCAAATACCACAAGCAATACAATATTTGCAGCCAATTATCTCTCAATCTCAATGGTTGGGGTAGTATTCCCGATATTTGTCTGTTCCCAAAAACAGAATCAGATTGGGTAAATGACGAAATTGAAGTTACTGTTCCACCTATTTTGGTCATAGAAATTCTATCTCCCACACAAGGTATGAAAGAACTAACTGATAAGTTCAAAAATTATTTTAAAAATGGGGTACAGTCTTGTTGGTTGGTAATGCCCTTATTAAAAACTGTAATGGTAGTTGATTTAAAAAATAAGCAATATATTTTTACCAACGGAATTATCAAAGATGCTGTACTGAATATAGAGGTGGAGCTTGGGGAGATTTTCGAGTAAAAAAATTAACAAATTAGAGGTCATTACGATAATTTTTGTATAGAAAATTAACTCGTTGTATAGAAAATTAACTCGTTGATTTTCAGCTAATTGACCTTGCACCCTGAGGGTACGGTACAAATCGTAATAACCTCTACTGTTTGATTACTTTATTGGATATTTTAAAGTGTTACGTATATACTATATTCTGCACAATTTAGGGCATTTCTCCTCTCTATCGTGGAATTGGCTTGATAGCCCCACAACTTTTTTGTTTTGGCTGTTTTCAACGTAAGTGGCATAAGCCCTGAACCAATAATTTTGGTTATTTTGAAAATTGCCCCCATCACCTGTAAACTGCCCTGTGGTGGTGCGTGTGCCTAAATTGATGGTAGTGTTACAAATCATGGGGCTGAAACATTCATTTGTGTATACCCAAACCAATTTTAGCCCCATGATTTGCTGCACTACCAGATTTTGCTCATTCGGTTAGCAATGTGGCGTATAGTAGCCGAAAATTAGGGCAGTTTGGGGCAATGATGCAGGCAAAACGCAATGAGTACAAGGTTTTTCGGATAGAATTTAGGTATCCAATCGTAAGCATTTATATAGACGACCAACTCTACGAGCAAAACACCTACACCAAACCTTTTGGCTCTTTGTATAAAATGGGTTTTATTTTCAAAGGCTCAGGTATGGTAGATTGGATAAAAATAATAGGCAAAAGTGGTAACGAATTATATGTTGAGGATTTTGGGGGCAAGGCGGAGTGGTAAAAAAGTCAATATTCTTTTGAAAAACCCTCACAAAATCCCTATCTTTACACCATAAAGCCTACATTCTAAAACACCAAAAATGAAAAAAACAGCAATTTACTTCGCAAGTGCTTTGTTAGCAGCCGCAATAATGGTAGGCTATTGGCAATATAACCAACCAAACCAAGAAAAAACTCCTGCCGAATGGGTAGCAGCCGAATTGGATGCTAAAAGCCAACGCCGAAAAAATGGTTATTACAAATCGGACAAGCCCAGCGAATTTGCAAAATATATGTACGAAGTACGTACAGGCGAGGGCGAAACCAAACCCAACTACACCACAGGCTACCAACTGCGTGAGTATCAAGAAGCATTAAGCCGTTTGAACAGAAATCAAACAGCACGAACAGAGGCAAATGATTCTATTGTCTGGACAGAAAGAGGACCCGCAAACGTAGCAGGTCGAACAAGGGCAATTTTGATAGACCCCGAAGCCTCCAATACGTGGATTGTAGGCTCGGCAAGTGGTGGCATTTGGCGTACTACCAATGCAGGCAACCTTTGGACAAACCTCACCCCAAAACTCCCCGCCTTAGCTGTTAATGCGTTGGCAAGGGCAAGAACCAATGCCGACATTATCTATGCAGGTACAGGCGAAGGTTTCAACAATTTGGGAGCAGTCGTAGGCAATGGTATTTTCAAATCTACCAATCGTGGCGACACGTGGCAGCAGTTGAGCAGCACCGCCAACAATGACGATTTTGAATACATTAACCGATTGATTATCAGCCCTACCAGTGCAGACGTTGTGTTGGCAGCTACAGGCACAGGAATTTTCAGAACTACAGACGGCGGCGTATCTTGGACAAGAGTCTTGCGTACTTCCAGCCGATGCGAGCAAATCATAGCCACCCCTACCAATTTCAACGTACAATATGCTTCGGTAAATGGCGGACAAGTTTGGAAATCTACAGACGCAGGAATCACTTGGCAGGGTGCATCAGATGGAATCAGCAAAGGGCTGCGAATAGAATTGGCAGTTTCGGCACGCAACCCCAACAGAGTCTATGCTTCGGCAGAAGTTGCAACAGACGAATCTATTTTGTACGTTTCAGATAATGCAGGTGAATTGTGGCAAACCATTGAAAGTAGCACTGCCGTAAATTTTTTAGGCAATCAAGGTTGGTACAACAACTGCATTACCCCAACGACAGACGATAATTTGGTTATGGTGGGTGGCGTAAACACGTGGCGAGCAACCATACAAGAAACTGTACGCAACGGTACACCAACCATATTGGGCATAAGAGAAAACAATACCAATTCGTTTTTAGATTTTGTGAGTGTTACAGGATTCAACTTTTTTGATTCGAGGTTGCAATTTAACACTGCTAACCAAAACTTAGCTGTTTCAGTAGAGTTGCGTTTTGGTGCAAACAGAAAGCAAAAAGCCCATCGTTTTACTGTTCCAACAGGGGCAACTTCGGGAGTGCCAGCAGCCCAATACAGCTACCAAGACTATGTAGAAGTGCCTTTTGAGGCATGGGACGTTACCAACAACCGCCAACTGATGCTTTCTTTCCGCGACCAACGCAGAGATGGAAAATTTGAATTAGAACTTCGCAACGAAGAAGACATTGCAAGGGAATACGTTTATATTCACGCCATTCCATACAGTGAAACCACGCCCAGCCCCACCGTAACCGTAGCTGGTGGACACGAAAGGCAAATGATTTACAACTTTTGGCCTATGTTGGCACCTGGCGGCACTTGGCAACCTACGGCTTTGCCTACTTCTACTTTTCGCATCTCTTATGGCACACCCATTATAAGGTCTGGTACTTTTACCAATATGACTGATGCCTACAGCGAATTTAGCAAGCAAAACACTTTTTATGATGTTCACCCCGACCAGCACAGCATTACCATTATGCAACTTACGAACACCACGCCGCGAATTATTTTAACCAATGACGGCGGGGTTTCTATCTCCGAAAATGGTGGTACTTCTTTTACACACCGCGACAGAGGTTATAACACAGTGCAGTGTTATGGTGCAGACAAAGCACCTAAATTAGACCGTTATTTGTTCGGCGCCCAAGACAACGGCTGTTGGATTTCGCCTGCATCGGGAAGTGCCAATCGTGAAAGTGCTTACACCCAAGCCACTACTGGCGATGGTTTCGAGGTAGTTTGGCACGCAGAAAACAGCAACCTGATGATGACTTCCTCCCAAAACAATGGCATTTTTATCAGTCGCAACAACGGGGCTACCTACAGTGCAGGCACAGTAAATATTTCGGACAGAGGCGACAAAGCACCTTTTATTACCCGTTTGGCTAACGCACCCAAAGCACCCGACTTTGTGGCTGCGGTTGGCAATTCAGGCGTATGGACAACCAACAATTTCGGGACTACTTGGCAGCTAACTGCTATGACCGACAGCCGTTGGCTGTTTCGCAGAAGTGCTACTGAAACTGCTTCGGTAAGACCTCTAAATATCAAAATTTCGCAAGCAAACCCACAAATTGTGTGGGCAGGTGCTGCCATGACCACCTTGTCGAGACTTTTTGTTTCTACCAATGGTGGACAGACCTTCAATGCAGTAGAAAATTATGCAGAAAGACCTATGGGGGCTTTTGTTAGTTTGGCTACACACCCGACTGAACCCAATACGGCTTTTGCTATTTTTGCTATTGGTGGTCGTCCCAAAATTATTCGTACTAAAGACTTAGGCAAAACATGGACAGACATCACAGGTTTTGGGGCAACAGGCACAAAAAGCACAAGTGGTTTTCCAGATGTGGCAGCGTATAGTTTGTTTGTGTTCCCAAATAATCCCCAAAAAATGTGGGCAGGAACAGAAATTGGTATTTTCGAAACCAAAGACGATGGCAAAACGTGGGCTTATTACGACAGTGATTTGCCTCCTGTTTCGGTTTGGCAAATGAAATTGGTGGACAATCAAATTGTAGTAGCCACGCATGGGCGAGGCGTATGGACAGCCGAAGTGCCAAAAAGCCAAGTACCAATGGGCATTTTCAATCCAATAGAAATTTTGCCTTTGAGTTTTTACCCTAATCCTGCTAAAGAGCAAATCTTTTTGCAACTACCCCTAACGTATCAGGAATATAGTTTGCAAATTTCCAATCTCTTAGGGCAAGTAGTTGATAAACAAACTATTACAGCAGCAGGGTTGGCTTCGCTAAACATCAGCCACCTCGCCAAAGGTTTGTATAACATTCGCCTACAAACAGGCAAGCAGGTGTATGGGGCTAAGTTGGTGGTGGAATAGGTACTAAAACTTTGGCAGTGGTAAGAAACTTTGGCAGTGGTCGATAGGCTCTGCCAATAGTTTCATCCCTCAAAAACTTATAAAATTAGTTATCCTTTTGCAACCCCTTCGCCATATTTTACAAGGCTTTTTCTTTCAAAATAACTTTTATCAAGACATTTGTGGGAAAAAATTTTACTCTACCATAAAAATCATTTCCTCCATAGCTTCATTGCCCAATTTGTCTATTGCCTTGATTTGCAGTCTATTGGTTTTTTTAGGAGCAAAACATGTAAGAGGTTGCTGATAAAGTTGTTCGCCACCACCATTGAGAGAATAAAAAACTTGGTGAGTGCCTGTCATGTTGTCTGTTGCAGCCAAAAAAATAGTCAAATGGCGAGGATAAATGGCTACACTTCCCGAATTAATTTCTTTGTTTGGTTCTTTACCTATTTCTTTATTAGTTTCCTTGTCATTTGCTTTGCCCGCACCTGCCAAAATTTTGATTGCTGAGGCTATGGGTGGCAAACTAAAATGAGCAAAGATTTGAGGAGGTGTCGCATCTACCACCAATTCAAAAGTCTTGTTGTTGGTATTGTTTACGTTGTCGTAGCCAGTAAATGCAATTTGGTGTGTGCCTTCTGCTAAGAGTTGAAAAGGAGTTTTGTATTCGTTAGTTTCTGTGCCATCTATTTGGTATTCAATATTTTGCACACCCGACTCCACGTCTTTTGCTACCAAATGAATATTGGTTTTGGGACTGATGTAAATGCTGTTGTTCATCTCAAATTTACTGCCTGTGTACTGAAAGGACAAGCTGGGACCCGTCATGTCCATAAACATAGAGGTTACAGTTCTTTCATACTTGCCACTGCCTCTGTTGTTCACTAAATCCGTTGCATAATAATTGACCACGTGATTGCCTGTGCGGTTGGGAACATAAAAAGGTTTTTCGTATTTTTGGTAGGCTGCCCCGTCTACGGAGTAAAAAATTTCTTTTACACCAGCCTTGTTGTCTATGGCATCTAATTGCAATTTGGTACGACCAGAAAAGAAAGTTTTGCCCTGAATAACATACCTATCTCCCAAAATTTCTGATGTAATAATTGGGGGCATTTTGTCCAAATAAAAAGTAAAACTATTTTCCTCTTCCTGATTTTTCACGTTGTCCGTTGCCTTATAATAAATGGTGTGTTCGCCATCTCCTAAATGGGAAAAACGGAGAGGTGAAGTATAAACTTTTTGCGGTTCATCTCCCAAACGATATTGAATGTGTTTGACACCTGCTAACTCGTCTATGGCATTGAAAATCAATAAAGTACGTGCAGAAATAACCTGATTCTGCTGTTCTCCTTTGAGGGTGTAGTTGGTTTGTGGGGCAGTCAAATCTACTGTAAAGGTGCTACTTTTGGTTACTTCTTCATTGCCTACATTGTCTATTGCATAGTGCTGCACAAAATATTCTTTCTCTCTGTTAAAAGCTAAGGCTTGGATTTCTGTAACAAATTCGTTTCTGTCGGTAGATTGGTAAACAGTTTGCACACCCGACATTTCGTCTTTTGCTTGTATAGTTAGTTGTAAGTTTTGTCCAAAAAACAACCTATTATTTCGTCTAAACGAAGGGGCATTGGCAAAGAGCAAAGACGAAACAGGAGGTTTACCATCGGCATTAATCTCAAAGGTAAAACCGCCATTGGGTAACCTTGCGTCGCGGTGTTTGATGTAGTGCTTGCCATGCCCATCGAGGTACATCGGTTTGGGCTGGGCTTGTTGGGTAGGATTGAGCAAAGTAGAGCCAGACTCAGGCGAAGTGCCTATGTAGAGATAAGCAGGTAAAGTAGCTTGTTGGTAATAACGGTTGCTACTATCGGTAAAAGTTCCTTTGGTATGGGCTTTGCGTTGCTGGGCAATTAATTGATAATCAATAAATTGCAAACCAAATAGACAGCTAACAAAAAACAAGAGATAGATAAATTTCATGGTTGGTTGGTTGGTTGATTGTAAAATTACCCACCTAATTAAAGTATAAGTTAAAGATATGTTAAATTAAAAAAAAATCCAAATCATAAGCAAAAAGATAAGGTTGTAAAAAATTGTCGGACAATCAAAGATAAAAGGTATTCGAGTTTATGAATGGCAGGCAAAACTAAGCAAAAATATTTGAATTACTGAAAACAAAAAAACCTTCTAAAGTCTTAAAGACCTTAGAAGGTTTGGCAATTTACACAAATTAATAATTTTATTGTGCCAATTTAAATTTCACAGGGTAGGTAAACCATACAGATACGGCTCTACCACCTTGTTTACCTGGTGACCATGGAGGCATGGCTTGAATTACACGCATAGCTTCCTCATCACAACCGTAGCCAATTCCTTTAATTGTAGTAACTTCGGAAATTTTGCCATGTGAGTCCACTTTAAACTTCACATACACAGTACCCTCTATGTTATTTTGCGATGCTTGGCGCGGATATTTCAAGTTACGCTGCATGTATTTAGACAATTCTCCTTGTCCACCTGGGAAGACAGGTTGCTGCTCTACTACTGTAAAGACTTCTTCCTTTTGAGGCAAAGCTACTACTGCTTTTTCCTCTCTTGGCGTTTCGTCTATCACAATGTCTGCATTTGCATTGGGGTCACCCTCCACGTTAGCATTGGCAATTACTTTGTCTTTCATTTCCTCTACCTTTGGTGGCTCCTCGTCTTCTGGCACCTGCTCATCAGGTACAGGTTCAGGCGGAACAAATCGTACAGTCGACACCTTTGGTGGTGGCGGTGGTGGCGGTGGCGGTGGTGGCGGAGTTTCAGGGTCTTGTGGTGGTGGTGGTGGCAATTTTGCCAAGTCCACTTTCACTTCCTGCACTATATCCACATCTTTGGGCTTGAGTTCGGTATAAATCTGCGGACCTATCAAAGCCAAAGAAAACGCCAGCGTAGAAGCAATCAAAGCACGCGAAATATGTTTGCCGTAAATTTTACGCAAATAATAAGCGCCGTACTCTTTATGCAAGCCCTCGAAGATAATATCGTCTAAGGGGACATTTTTCAAATCTTGCTGTGCCATATTATTTTGTTATAAGTTTTAACTGCAATTTTTTGTTTATATAATGTTGCAAAACCAAAAAAGTAACAGTTTTTGCAAAATTTATTTGTGATTATTTACATAGGTGCTTTCGGTTGCTACAACCGAAAGTAGAGTTTCTTAAAACCCTAAGTTTGGGTTTTGAGAAACCTAAACCACGTAACACCTAAATAATAATTTTAAAAAAGTGCAATTTTTTTTACAAACTGTTTGGAAAATTATTTGCTAACAACTCTTTGTCTGCCTCATATATATTAACAATGGCGTACATTGATTGATTGGTAATGTGCATTTCATCGAGTATGTCCACAAGGTTTTGGTATTTTGAATTGTCCAATGCCTTGATAATCACAATCATGTCTTTGTTTGTTTTTTCAAGCACTTGTTTGGTATTTTCCAAAATAACCTTGCGTATAGCTGCTGTACTTCTCATTTCTACTTGCTGCACTTTGGCACCAGGGGTGTTATCTCCTGCATACCAATAAACTTGGTCATTTTTGCCTAAAATAAAAGTAATAGTTCTTGATTCAGGAACAAATTGTTCTACTTTTTTATCACTTTTATCGGGCATACTGATTTCCATAGTCTGCGGCTTATTAAAAGTCGTAGTGAGCATGAAAAACGTGATGAGTAGAAAAGCTAAATCTACCATTGGTGTCATATCAATTTTTGTGGAGGTACGGCTGCGTGTGTTCTTGCCTTTCGCCCTGCCCTGACCTTGTGCTATTTCTGCCATAGTTTTCAGAAGGTTTTTGTGTTACGAAAAAAGAAAGATTTTGAATATGAACAGCGCTGTACTTTATTCAAAAATTGGTAATTCACTCTACTATTTACTAAATACTTCCTGGGTATTGTACTGCCAGCATTTCTTTGTCTGTATCATACACATCTACAATCGCATAAATTTTTTGATTGGTAATGTGCATTTCGTCCAGCATATCCACTATGTTTTTGTACTTAGAATTGTCTAAGGCTTTGATAATGATAACGGCATCTTTGCCTGATGATTTCATTATTTCGCCTGATTTATCTACAATTACTTTGCGGATACCTGTTTGTTCATTGAAATCTGTTTTTTGTACTTTCACGGTAGTCGGGTCGTTGTCGCCCTGATACCAATACACCACGTCGTCTTTTGCCAATATTACAGTGATAGTTCTCGATGCAGCAACTTTCATGTTTTCTTCATCTTTCTTATCTGTTTTATCGGGCATATTGATTTCCATCGTCTGCGGCTTATTGAAAGTAGTGGTAAGCATAAAGAAGGTTATCAACAAGAAAGCCAAATCTACCATGGGGGTCATGTCTATTTTTGTCGAAATTTTCTTTGCACGTTTTTTACCACCTTTTTTCTTGCCGCCACCCGAACTGTCTATTTCTGCCATTGTGCTATGTGTTTTAGAGTTTTGGGTTTACTTATTTTGGCAAAGACGAAGGTTTAGCCTCCATATTGGTTACGAAGTTGAAACGGTTTGCGTTTTGCTCTTGCAAAGTTGCAATCACTCGTTTTACTACCTCGTAGTTTGAGTCTTTGTCGCCTTTGATAGCTACTTTCAACGGTCTGGCATTGTGTGCTCTTGCAAAAATGAGCCAATCTTTCAGTTCGTTGTTTGTAGAGTCGCAAGGAATACCGGGCTGATTTACTTTTGCTCTTTCAGATGTTCCCATATTTAAGATTTGTTTCAATCCGCCAATAGGTGTACCAAAAGTAGGCAAGAGTTTAAATTCATTTTTTTCGTTATCGGTAAAGGTTACTTGGTATTTTTTTTCCATTTCCTCCAACATTTTCAGCTTTGTACCTTGCTCCTCCAATCCGAAAAACACTCTGCCGTCTTTGCCAATAGAAATAAGGGCGACGTCAGTATCGGGCAATTTAATTTCAGAAACGGAAGAGGGCGTATCTACTACAATGGGTTCTTCGGGCTTAAATTTTGTTGTAAGCATAAAGAAAGTCAAGAGTAAGAAAGCCATGTCGCACATTGCAGTCATGTCTAAGGATACACTTTTCCGAGCAACTTTAACTTTTGGCATAATGATATGTGTTTAAAAAGCCATAATTTTTTTGAGAACTATTGCCTCTTACCAATGGAAAGAGGCAAACAGTGCTACAAAGCCAGTTTAGAACTTGCTATTGTAAGTTTGTGTAATACTTACACCAATCTCGTCAATGCTGTAAGTCAAAGTATCTATGGCACTGGTAAAGTAGTTGTAAGCAATGATAGCCAATGCTGAGCCAGAGATACCTAACGCCGTATTAATCAAGGCTTCAGAAATACCTGTTGCCAAAGCTACGGCATCTGGAGCACCAGCATTTGCAATGGCGGCGAAAGCCTTAATCATACCAATTACAGTTCCTAATAGACCAATCAAGGTAGCAACAGAGGCTAAGGTAGCTATGATAGTTAAGTTTTTCTCTAACATAGGCAATTCCAAAGAAGTAGCTTCTTCCAATTCTTTTTGGATAGCAGCAATTTTTTGCTCTTTGTCTTGCACATCTGCCACAATGATGGCACCAGGGTTGCCTGCATTCAATACAGTAGCACCTTGTTTTTCTTTTTTGGTAATTTCGCCCATTTCTTTGTATTTCAACAAAGTAGTGCGGACTACATTGCCCACTGAGCCTTGTTGTTTGTCGCATTGTTGCAAAGCAGCATTGATGTCATCGCTATTCAAAGCAGCTTTTACGGCTCTAACGAAGTTAGAAACTGAGCCTTTGCCCGCAGCTTTAGAGATAGTAATAAATCTCTCGATAGAGAAAGTCAATACCATTAAGAAACACGCCATCAATACAGGTACAATGACTCCGCCTTTATAGACAATACCTAAGTAGTTGCCGGGCAGAGGGTGTCCGTTAGGGTCGCCACCTTCGAAGTTCGAGGAGCTACCCAATACGAATTTGTACAACAGGATACAAATGATGAAAATTACAGGAATAGCAATCAATGCGAATACAGATTGCAACTTGTTTGACTGTTGGTCTGCTTTTTTTGGTTGTTGTGCCATTAGGATTAAACAGGTTTTAGGTTAATGTAAAAATTTTAAATAGATTTTTTGAATGAAAACTTTTTATGGTTTTATGCGTAGCTGCAATTTGATACTACATTTGCAAATTTGCAACTGTAATCACAATTTTTTTTAAAATTTTTATTTTCTCCTCAAACTTGTTACAACTTATTAATGCAAAAGCCACAAAAAGTAACACAAAATGGTAAAAAAATTTGATGTTTTTTTGGTGGTTGCAAATAAGGCTGGAATGTAACCTACTTTTTAGCGTGTGAATTTTGTAATGGTTGAAAAAATGTGATAAATAGTAGTTAATTTTGTAACAAAAAAACAATTTGTACGTAGTAACGAAAAAATCACAACCTTAATCTTTTATTTTGATTTCTATGACACCAAATGATAAAACAACGGTCTTGAATCCCACTAACTTGACCAAAGATACAGACCCTACCAAAGTGGCAATTATGGCTACAGGCGGCATAGCAGCTGTGGCTGGGGCAGGCTTAGTTCATTTTTATTGGGAGGAGATAGGTAGGGCTTTGTTTCCTGTTCCTAAGGATACTTGGACAAATGAAAATAATGAAACTTTCCAAATCAAGAGAGATGAAGATGGAAACATTATAAGTATTGTAGTGGACACTACAGGCGATGGAACAGTAGACCAAACTTTCACTGAAGAACCTTTGAAACCACTGCATGAACCGATGGATTTGCAAACGGCTACACACGTGAAGGATAATATGAGTTTTGATGAGGCTTTTGCTACTGCTCGCAGCGAAGTGAGTGCGGGTGGAGTTTTTGTTTGGCATGGCAAATTGTACGGAACTTACTATAAAACGGAGTGGGACAAAATGTCTGCCGAGCAAAAAGCTGAGTATGGCGAGGCGGTGCATGAATATATACAAGAACACCCTATTCCTTCGTATCACCCGCCTGTGGTAACGCAAACGACAACTGCACACGAGGAACATGCTGCTACGCAACCAGAATCACCACAAAATCAACAGCAATCGCCACCTCCACAATCTAATGCTACTGCTCAACAACAAGAGCAACAGAATCCTGCTGCTCAACAGCAATCGCCGCAGCAAGAGGCTGTTAAAGTGGGAGAGTTGGATAGAAACAACGATGGGATTGTAGATGCGGAGCTTTACGATACTAACCAAGATGGCATTGTAGATGCAGTAGTTTTTGACCAAAACCAAAATGGAAAGTTAGATGCGGTGGCTGTGGATAAAAATCAAGATGGGATTATAGATGCCATTCATGTAGATACAAACGAAGACGGGGTAATAGATGCAATTTGTGAGGGTGGTGAGCAGATGCCTACTTTGCAAACCCAACCAGAACAACAACCCCAACAAGAAGAACAAGATTGTAACAATAACCCAAATATTGCGAATAATGACGAAGAGGCAAATCATGGCGGAAACCCTGATTTTGATAACAACGCCAACATGGGAGAGTGGGTGTAAGAGAAGATATAACAATAGTCTGTTTATTACAATCATTCAATTATTGTGGCAGCATAATCAGATTGTAGTGTTGTTTTCGATGCTTCTTGTGCAGTCTTGTGTTTTTGGGTAGTTTTGAGTATTACTTTGGTTCTGCCTATCTGAATGACATCGTTGTCTTTAATCACAAGAATAGTATCTGGTTTCAGTTTACTCTGTTTGTTTGCATTAATAAAAGTGCCATTGGTACTTCCAATATCGTAAATTGTATATTGGAGTTGTCCATTGGCACTATTTTTTATTTCTATGATGCAATGATTACGGCTCATGTATCTGTCTTGGGTAACTATGGCAATGTCATTGGGTTTGCTTTCTGAAAAACGACCAATGCTATTTTTACCTTTTTTGAGTGCAAAAATCTGTTGTTGGGTGTGTTCGTCATGCACAACTAACCAGCCTACCTCTTCTGAATTTGTCTGTGGATTGGTGTGAATGGTTTGTTTGGGTGGATAGATTGGTGGCTGTTCTACCTTTTTAGGTACAGGTGTAAGTTGTTCGGGACTCACACTATTGATTTGTTTACAAATAGGGCATCTCACCAAAGGCTTATTGGGTGTGAGTTGTTGTGCGTCAAATTGTATGCTGCTTTTGCACGATGAACACTGAATATGAACAAGATTTTGCATAAAAAGAGTGCAGTTTTAATTTAGTAGGTAATAAAAGTGGCATCTTTATTAAACTTGCCAAACATTATGGGGTGTTGTTGGTCTTTGGTATAGTTGCTTACTTGGTAGCTGATATAATTGAATAGTTCCAACAACGAAATGTTGCGGTCACGGTTGCTGTCTGCATAGCCATTAAAACCTAAGAGTAAGTAGTAAGTAAAGATACCTCTTCCCAAATTAGGGTGTTCTGCCGAAACCTCCGTAGGACGTGAGGACATGATTACTACTACTTCGCTGTTGCTTTGCAAACCACTTGTGTTGTTGGTGTTGTTGCGTTTAGGAATTTTGATGCTTCCAGAATGACAAGCATCGGCTATACATACCTTTAAACCTGCCTTCGATTGTTTGAATATAGCTTTTACGTCGCTGTGTGAGAGCATAGAGGCATAGTCATAAGTGTCGTAGGGTACAAAAGCTCCCTCTGTGCCATGTCCAGAGAAGAAAAAAACAATGATGTCTTGCTTGGTTGCTTTGCTAAACAGGGAGGTGGCTGTACTGATGATGTTTGCTTTGGTGGCTTGCGAGTTTGTCAAACGGACAACTTCGTGATAACCGCCAGTGTTCAGGTAATCTGTCATGGCGTAGGCATCGTCGTCTGAATAGGTAAGGTTGGGGACTACGCTGTATTGATAGTTCGAAACTCCGACTACCACTGCGTAGATTTTGGCTTGTGTGCTGTTTGCTACCAACAAAAAAGCAAGTAGGAAATAGCACCACATAAGAGAGGAAAGAGGAAAACGACTGAACATGAGAAAGATAAGTTTTTTGTTATGTTTTTTGTTATTTGACCCAAATAGCCTTGCAGCCACATACTTTGCGTGCTGCCAAAGCCTCATAGGTATATTCTCCTAAATGGTTTTTGCATTTAGGGCATACATACTTTGCTCTGAATTGGTCGTATAAATCTGCCAATTTTTTTTCACTACCAATAAAAAATCTTCCTGCTACACTAAGCAGCATGAGTGGGACTACAATCATACCTAATATTTTTTTGTCCATTAGTTCAAAATACAAATTAACAGCCCCAAGCAAAGCAGCCAAACCTCCTATTAAGCCTAAAGCTGCATTTTGCATTTTTTCCTTTTTCCGAATATTTGCTTGTGCAGCCCTATAATCAGCATACACATTTCTCAATTTTTCAAAATCTACGGTGAAATCAAGTGATGGTGGTGGGGCTTGTTGCGATGCTTGTGGAGGAGTTTGCTGTTGAGTACCTGTTAAGCCAAATAGATGTAAATATTTGTGGAGGTCAAAAGAAATGTTGGCAAATTTAATTTGGTCGGTTGGGCTAATGGTGGTACGAGTTACTTGTTGGTTATTGACAAAAGTACCATTGGAAGACTCCAAATCTTCTAACTTAAAAGACAACTGCCCAAGGTGAGTAATCTTGGCGTGGTATTTACTTATTTGCGGATAGTTTAAAGGCACATTGTTATCGGAGTTGCGACCTATGGTAATTGTTTGCATTTTAGATAAAAGAGTTAAGGTTTTGTTGTGAAATAAATAATTTTTGCTAACTTTTGCAAAAATTTATACAAAATAAATTTAAAACCTCTTTGCTAGTATGCAACACCTCATCACTTGTGGCAAATGTAAAAAACAATATGCTCCGCCTGCCGTTAAGACTGCACCCAGCATAGTGCAGTGTCCTGCTTGTGGTTATCCTACCATGTTGGGTAATATGTCTTCGGCTGACCACACTATTATAAACGACCAACCACAACAGCCTGCTGGCTCAAACCCTAAAGGTTGGTTGATACACTACAATCAGGATAACAAACAAATGCAATCTTTTGAATTGGCACAAGGAGTTTATACCATAGGGCGTAAAACTACACAGCCTCTTGCCACGTTTTGTATAGAAGATGAATATGTGAGCAAAATCCATTGTACCCTTGCGGTGCAAAGTCAGGGATTGCATACTACTTTTTGGCTTTATGAGGAGCAAGGCAGCACCAATGGTACATTTGTCAATGAAAGCAAACAAAAACTTGTACCCAAAAATAAAATCCAACTCCAACACAACGACACTTTTCAAATAGGGATGAGCAAATTGGTACTTTTGATTTTTACCAACGGAAACCATAAGACTTCGGAAGCCGACAAAACAGTTGTCTATACAACAAATGACAAAACTGTTATTATTTAACTCTATTCAACCCTCAACAAAACAAAACCAAATTACTTGCCATGCAAATAGAATTTTTTACTCCGCTGGCTCTTTGTGAAAAAGGCAGACGAGAAAACAATCAAGATAGTTTGTATCCCGCAGTAGGCACTGCCACTGTTGCACAATCTTTTTTCATCGTTTGCGATGGAGTAGGTGGTAATAAGAGTGGAGAAGTGGCAAGTGAATTGGTATGCAGCAGCATAGCCTCTTATTTTAATCAATTTCCTCAACGTGTGCTTACATCGGAGTATATTTTGGCAGCTTTCGACCACGCCCAGCAGCAGTTTGACCAACACATAACAGAAAATCCTACGGACAAGGGCATGGCAAGTACACTCACTTTGTTGGCTTTCCACGAAGGCGGGGCTTTGGCTGTGCATTGTGGCGACTCTCGTATTTATCAATTTAGAGGCAATCAACTTGTTTTCCAAACCCGCGACCATAGTTATATCAATGACATGATAGACAACGGCATTATCACTGCCGAAGAAGCCGTAAACCAACGCAAAAACGTAATCACACGTGCCATACAAGGCAAAACTGTAAAACCAACTAAACCTACTATTACGTCATTGGAAGATATACAAGCAGGTGATTATTTTTTCCTCTGTACCGACGGCATTTGTGAAAGCATAACCAATGAGGATTTAGCTGTGCTATTGAATGACAAAACGCAAACAGATGCAGAGAAAATACAATATTTGCATACAAGATGTACGGAAAACTCAAAAGATAACTATTCGGCTTATCTTATTCCTATTCGCCACGTGCAGCACAAGATAGTGGAGGCAGCAGTTTTTACTCCTAAGACAAATCCCGATGAGCCAAAAGAAAATAAATTGCCTGCTACTTATAGCAAAGAATTTAAAATTTATGTCATAGCTGCCTTGGCTATCATTGCCATTGTTGCCCTTACTTTAGCTTTTTTGTTAAAATCAAATCAGGTAGCAAACAAACCTTTGAACGAAAATCCTGCAAAACAGCAACAACAAGCACAAACACAACAACAAGCACCAACTACCGAGCAAGCTACTCCCCCAACTACCCAACCGCAGCCCAACGAACCAACTAATTCAACGCCTGTACCAGAAAAAGAACAAGCTAACACACAGCAAGAGGAAGTTACAGCTATACTTTCTACTATTCCAGCAGATACTAACAGTTCTGCTGCTGCTAAACCAAATCTTTTAGGGCAAGCAAAGCAAATAGAAGAAGCCAGCAAGCTACTACAAAGTAAAATAAAAAAAATATTAGCCTTTAATGAGGAGCAAATTAAGGAATATAATAAAACAGAAGAATTTGCTACACTGAAAGCAGCTATTTTAAAGTTTCAATATACTGAAAATTGTAAAAAAAGTATCAAGCCCTATCTTACATATTTTGAATATTCTAATACAGGCTTAGATGGATTATTAGACCCTGCTGAAAAGGAAACGGTAAGAAACCGTTTGGAAAAGATTATGACAGCCCTTGATTGTACGGCTCAATCCAACCAACCAAAAAAATAGCTAAACGATGAACACCTCACTCATTGGCACTGTAATAGACAATTATAGACTTACCTCGCTGCTTGGGGAGGGAGGTATGTCTGCTGTGTATCTTGGTACAGCCATAGAGGGTACGCCGTCCGTAGTAGCAATAAAAGTATTGCTCGATGACCATATTTCTAATGATGATATTTGCCAACGATTTAATAAGGAAGCCATAGCTTTGGAACAACTAAAAAAGCAGCCCCACCCTAATATAGTAAAAATTATCTCTTACGGCATATATGATAACAAAAGGCAATATATCATTATGGAATATGTAGAAGGAGTTTTATTAGACCATTTTGTCAGCCAACATCATAATAATTTACCTCTGCTTATCCTTGTATTTACCCGAATTTTAGATGCACTTTCCTTTGCCCATAGCAAGGGAATTATTCACCGCGACCTCAAACCGTCTAATATCATTGTTCGTACAAAAGACCAGCAACCTATTTTGTTAGATTTTGGTATAGCTCGTTTGGATAGCATGGCAGCTATTGACAAAACAAAAACAGGCTCACAAATTGGCACCTTAGCCTACATGAGTCCAGAACAAGTACTTGTCGAGTCAATAGACCACCGCACAGATATTTACTCCATAGGCATAATACTTTGGGAGGCTTTTGCAAAACACAAGTGGACTATTCATGAGGTATCTGATTTTACTATAAGACAAAGTATTATATACAATCCTTTGCCTGTTCTGCCCACACTCACCAATTTAGGTGTACAAGGACAAACTTTGCAAGACATCATACACAAAGCAACCGAGAAGAAAAGAGAACTACGTTACACAGATTGCACAGCTTTCAAAGATGCACTGGTCGAATCCTCTAAAATTGTTTATACGGCTGATAAAAAACAGCAAGCTAATAAAGTTGTAAAGAAATCCAATGTGCCTTCTGCTCATTGGATAGAAATTGTTTTTTGGATTACGGCAGCCATCGCAAGTAATATGGCAGTTATGAAAACACTCGTAAATTATTAGTTTTACTATTTCAGCAAGCTATGTTATTTTATTTTTATTCATTGCAAAACTATTTTAACTTTGGTGGCAGAGCCAGACGAAAAGAGCATATTCTTTTTTGTTTGATAAATACCACCTTGATTAATCTATGTTATTTGGCAAATTTATATGTTTTCAACGGCACATTACCTTATTTACCTTTAATCTATCTACTACTTACCTTTATACCTTATTTAAGTCTTACAGTGCGGAGGTTACACGATATTGGTTATGGTGCGTGGGCATTGCTTTGGTATTTTGTCCCTATATTGGGTTGGCTTTTCTTGTTTTTATGGCTTTGGACAACCGCAGGACAACATAAATCAAATAAATATGGCAAGTCTCCAAAATAATAGACTTCTTGCAAAAGTGCTTTTTTACCTTAATTTTCAATTTCTTATTCTTTATTTTCTATGTTACAAACAACTATCAATGGTTATACACTGACCAAATTAATTGGTGAGGGGGGCATGGCAAAAGTCTATTATGGAGAGCCAACTTTAGGCAGACCCGTTGCGGTAAAGGTACTAAACCCTGAATATTTGGCAAGAGAAGACACCCGCCAAAAATTCATGCGGGAGGCTAAGATTATGCACCAAATTAATCACCCCAACATAGTGCCACTTATCAATTTTATAGAGCAGCACGAAACTATCTATATCTTTATGGAATACATAGACGGATTTGGCTTGCGAGAATATGTGCATCATCACCTAAACAACCAAGAAATACAAAAAAAGCTACAACTTTTTTGTAAGATACTCGATGCCTTTATTTATGCCCACCAATTAGGGGTGATTCATAGAGATATAAAACCAAGCAATATTTTAGTGAGAAAACACGACCACGAACCTATCATTTTGGATTTTGGTATAGCCAAAATAGAAGATGACATCGTGGCTACGCACACACGCACAGGAGTAGCCATCGGCACACCTATCTACATGAGTCCCGAACAAGTAAAAGACTCGAAACACATAGACCAACGAAGTGATATTTACGCATTGGGCGTGGTTTTATGGGAATTGGTAGCAGGCAAACCCCTATTTTCACAGGAAGAATTGCAATTATCTGACTACGAAATTAAGGAAAAAGTAGTAAAACAAGCATTGCCTACTTTGCCCCTACCTAATAAACAAGACGCAAATTTTTTAGATATTTTAATAGCCAAAGCAACAGCTAAAAATCCTCAACAACGCTATGCAAATTGCAAGGAGTTTAAAGAGGCTATTTTAGCATTTGGTACTTATGCAGCAACCTCTGAACAAGAAAAAACAACAATTAGCAACTCCTTTGATAAAACTACTATAAATGCCCAACCAACAGAAAAAACGCAAATAAATCCTATTGCTAAAAATACACCACCACCTATTGCAGACAGCCCCAAAGAAATATTAAAACCAACAAGCAACGAGAACAAAAAAAGCAAAACGCCAATAGGTTATATTATTATTTCAGCAGTGGTCTTGCTACTAATTGCGCTAACAATTTTGTTTGTAGTAGTGCCAAAAAAAGACCCAAAAACAGAACAGGCTAATGCAGACAATACAACCAATAAAGTTGATACAACAACAAAGCAAATCCCTGCAAACAACCCACCTGCCACACAAGCTACTCCTGTTCAGGAAACGACACAACCAGAAGTGGCAAAAGATAATACAAATACTACCCCTGTTGTGCTTCCTTCTATTGATTTGAAAGGAACCACATGGACATGGCAGGAGGATAATCAACGACACAAAACCATTTTTTTAGTAAATGGCACTTATGAAGATTATCAAAGTAAACAGTTAGTAGATGATGGCAGATGGAAACTAACTAAGAAAGATGCAATTGATTATCTTACATACATAAGAGAAGTCCCTGAAGGCGTACAAGAAATTGTCTATCAAGTTTCCAAAGAAGGAGATAATTTAAAGTTAGAGTTTCTGGAAGAACGGATTGGTGAAGAAGGGTATTCTAAAAATATCATTCGTTTAAAAGACAAGCTAAAAGAAGACAGTGGATTTCAACGTGTTACAATATTGAAACCTTGATAGCAAATCAAAAAAACTATTCCGTCAGTCTTTAAAAATCCATATTTATAGTCATTTTCAAAATTCCAAAGAAAGCCCTATTCAAGGTCTTGATAGGGCTATCTAACATTGCCAACGTACCAAACATTTGCATTTTATTCCCCAATCATCACAAAAGCCCCCCAATACATAGGATTTTTGTAGTTTGCTTTTACTTGGAGTTGAGCTGTGCGGAAAGCCTGTATTTTGGTTTTGCCCTTCATCAGTTCGGTGTAAAAAGTGGACATCAGTTGTGCAGTTGCCAAATCATCTACTTTCCACAAAGACATCATAATGCTTTTTGCTCCTGCCAATTTTAATGCTCGTTGCAAACCATACACTCCTTCGCCCTGCCTCACATCGCCCAATCCTGTTTCGCAAGCCGAAAGAATAACCAATTCGGTGTGTGATAAATTCAAAAGCATTGCCTCCTGTGCATTCAAAATGCCATCCTCGTTTTGCAGTTTTTCGCCATTTTTGAGGTAATTGTTAATGCCCGCCAGCACAATGCCCGACCGCAGCATCGGGTCAGATAATTCGTTGTTTGAGTTTACAAAAAAACCATGTGTAGCTATGTGCAGAATGGTTGGGCTTTGAATTTGCAAGTGTTGCCACAAAGAGTCGGATTTCTTAACCGCATTTTCGTCTGCTTTGTTGCCCACGTAGAGGTGAGTTTTCCATTGGTTGGCTTGCAAAACAGAGTCTATATATTTCACTTCTTTCTCCGTACCCGCCAAATCACTAAAAGCTGCCCCTCGCATAATTTCACGCATTGCCCCTCTGCTTTGAGTCGTTTGAGTCGTTGCAACAGCCTGATTGACCGAATAATTGGGTCTGCCTACAAGCAAAGCCGTTTTGTTTCCAATCAAATCTTTGGTTTGGTCTGCCAACATATCTTTGCTATTGGTAAGCAAAGCAATGTCTATCTCCTCCAACAAATAATTGCCCGAAACAGGATTGAGCAAAGTGTAAAGGCTGATTTGGTGATAAGCCCCGTCAGGTGAAAGATAAACCTTGCGAACTCCCTTTAGCTTTTCGGCTATCGGATGCCAATAGTTCATAAAAGTTGTCTTGTCGGCAAGTTGGTAACGAATAGAATTGCGGTAGAGTTTCAAAAAACGAAGGTCCATAGCTGCTCCGTTTGCAAAAAAAGCAACTTCGGGCTGATTTTGGGTAGTCGGTTTGACGATGAGAGCAACGTAAAAAGTGGTGTCTTTTCTGTACGGAATTTGGATAATTTCCACCGCAGCCTCATCTGCTTTGAGCTTTTTCTGTATATCTTTCCAAGTAGGCAAGTTTACGTTGGTGTATTCTTGGGCAAAATCTATGGACAACAAACTCAAGCTTTTTTCGAGGTCATTCGTAACCTGACGCAAACTGTCTATATTGATACCAAAACTTACCAAATCACTGCGTTTTATCATGGCATATTGCGTGAGTTGCTCCTTGCACTTTGCCCAATGTTTGTATTGATTGACCAGCATGGTGTCTTGACTGTTCAGAATCTGCTGCCTTACTTTGGTGCTGGAACTCAACAAAATAGCTTTGGTGGTAAGTTGCAAGTCGAACAAATCTCCCAAAATTTTTGACGATTGTTTGAACGAAGGAACAGGTCTATAAGGATTCAGCCCTGCCCTGTCTATGCAATAACGCATAAAATTTTCGATGGTAGGTTTCATTCCTTCGTAAAAAGAGGCTTTTTCGGCATCATTCAAAGACGAAAATTTGGTTGTAATTTCTTTGTGCAGTGCCAACATATATTCTCTAAAATAAGGCTCTGCTTTTTCGTAAAGTTGCAATTTTTGGTAAACAGTAGCCAAATTACTCAACGAAATCAAATAATCGGGGTGTTCTTCGCCGAGTTCTGCCCCGCGTATTTTCAGTGCCTCTGCATAGAGAGGAATGGCACTTTGGTAGAGAAACATCTCCTCATACAGATTGCCCAATTTGTTGCAAATAGTGGCATATTCCACTTCTCTGCCGTCTGTATTTTCTTTCAAAATGGCAATAGCTTGTTTGTAAATACCTTCTGCCTGTGGCAATTTGTCTTGAAAAGCATACAAATCTGCTAAGTAAGTGTGGGCAAGGGCTGTTTGCGGAGATTTTTCGCCATATTTTTTGCTAACTGTTTGCTTATTTTTTTCAAAAATAGCCAAAGCCTCTGTATATTTTTTTTGTTTTTGCAACACCAAACCCAAATTCAAAAAAATAGTTTCATAGAGTTTTTCGTTTGCAATTTTTTCGGCACTTAGCGGCTTGTAATAACTTTCTGCTTTGGCGGGTTGGTTTAGGTTTGCATAAATTTTGCCAATTTCTGCCCGCAATTTTTGGTTTAGTAGTTGGCTATTATATTTTTTTGTATGACTTTTATATCCTCCTTTTGCCAATTTGTTTTGGCTGTTTTCCAACAAATCCAATGCCTCATAATATTGCCTTTCGCCTGCCATAATTTCGGCTTTTTTCAGCACAACCTCCACAAAATCAATCCGTTGCTGTAATTGGTGGGTCTTATAAATTTTCTCTATTTCCACCATTTTTCTATCTACTTCGGTGTGCAAACCAATGAGTTGCGAAATCAGCAGCTGCCGAAAAAGTTGATAAATATACTGGTCGTGGTATTCGGGCAACAGAAATTGGGCAATGCTTAGACTTTCTTTATACATATCTAAGGATTCCTCATACCTTTCGGTGTCAAAATAGAGGTCGGCTAAGGTCGTAACTGCGTTGAGGTAGGGCATAGTTCGTTGTGCCTTCATATTTGCCCCTTTTGCAGTGTAGCTTTCCATTACTTCAAGCAGTAGCCCTTCGCCTTCGGTGGACTTGCCGAATTGGTGGTTTAGCACAGCCAAATTATACAAAGTTCTGGCGTACAGCGTATCGTATTTGCCTTTGGTAGCTTCGGCTTTATTCACAACAGCCTTAGCCGAATCGAGGCTTGCTTGTTGGGCGGTGGTGAGGTCTTGCCCCACCACACACCAGTTGCACAAGCAAAAGAATATACTAAAAAGTAGCTTTTTCATAAAGTTTACGAATAATTTGTATAACAGAAAAGGTTGCATTGCTACGGACTTAAAATTAAATATAATTATTTGATTAGCAATTAATTACGGATTAATTATTTTTCTCCTTACCTTTGCCTCGGTTTTATCATTTAACAGTCTAAACCCATTTTAATCTTATGAAATTATTTAAAAAATTGGCAACACACACAGCCGTATTAGCTGCTTTTGCCCTCACACTCACTGGCTGCCCCGCAGAACAAGAGCCAGCTAATGACCCCTTGGCAGGCATCACCCTGCCCAGCTGTCCACCTGTACAAAACCCTCTAACAGACTACTGGTGGATGAAAAGAGAGGTAAATTCTTTAGTTAAATATCCTGATTTCAAGTCCAAAATCTATAAAGGGCAGTATAAAAATACTAATGTCTATTTAATAGAAACTTACTATCCAAATAATCCTAATCTTTGGCGTGGTTGGGTATTAGATTGTACTGGACAAGGTTTAATCAGCTATTGTAGAGAGAGCAAGGGAGCATCAACTAATGCAACCAATGTAAATGCTCTTAATTACACCCCCTGCAAAGAGGACAAGTACATGCCTTTGAAAAAGCAAGTAACCAATCTTACCCTTTTGTTCGAAGAAAAATAAACCCAAAAAAATAAATTTAGATGAAAACAAGAATAGTCGGACAACCTTTATTTGCAATAGCGTATTTAACAAGGCTTAACGATAATTCTATTCCCTACAATTTGCAATCCTTCTTTTTCTCCTTACCTTTGCCTCGATTTTATCATTTAACAGTCTAAACCCATTTTAATCTTATGAAATTATTTAAAAAATTGGCAACACACACAGCCGTATTAGCTGCTTTTGCCCTCACACTCACTGGCTGCCCCGCAGAACAAGAGCCAGCTAATGACCCCTTGGCAGGTATTACCCTTGCCACCTGTTTACCTGTGCAAAACCCACTCACAGACTATTGGTGGATGGCAAGAGAGATAGGGTATATCAAAGAAAATTATACGACCACGAACTCTAAAATTTACAGTGGGCAGTATAAAAATGCCACTGTTTATTTGTTTGAACACTTTCCTACAAATAATCCTACTTTTCTTATAAACGCAGGGGCTTATGCCTGTGACGGTATGGGTTTAATTCTTTATTGCAATGAGAACAAAACTGCACCGAGTAATGTAAATGCTCTTAATTACACCCCCTGCAAAGAGGACAAGTACATGCCTTTGAAAAAGCAAGTTACCAATCTTACCCTTTTGTTCGAAGAAAAATAAACCCAAAAAAATAAATTTAGATGAAAACAAGAATAGAAAAAAATAATTTGCAAATTACTTGCAAATTACTTGCAAATTACTTGCAAATTACTTGCAAATTACTTGCAAATTACTTGCAAATTACTTGCAAATTACTTGCAAATTTTTAGCCCTACTAAGCTTTAGTTTTGGGGCTTATGCCCAGCAATCTCCCGAAAAAGGCAATTTGCTGTCTTTTAGTTCTTTTGATAGAACCTATACCCCCGCAGAAGCTACTACCTTGCTCCACAAAGTATTGCCTACTGATGGTTTTACTACCTTTGTACCCTACAAGACCGAAACCGACCAGTTGGGCTATACGCATACTGCTTTTCAGCAATATTACAGAGGAGTCAAAGTACAGCATGGCGAATATGTAGTGCATAGCCAAAAAGGGCAAATTACGTACATCAACGGGGCTTATAAAAATTTAGTTGGCTCTACGCTTGCCTCGCCTTTGTCCCTTGCTGCCTGCAAAGAAAAAGTAACCGAACAGTTGGGCAAAGCAAGAGCCGAAGCCCAAGCAAGCACTTCGCACACAGAAGACCACGCCACAACTGCCGAAAAAGCCGAATTGGTTTGGTGGGGTTGGGGTGGAGATGCCGCACCTGATATGCCCCAAAAGTTTAGGTTAGCCTACTTTTTTGAAGTCCACGCCCTCCATGCAGTGGTCTATGCCGATGCTTACACAGGAGAAATCTTAAATCAAAGTAGTACTATTTGTAGTTTTGTGGGCGATGCCAATACCCGATACAGTGGCACTCAGAAAATAAACACTCGCCAAATCAGCCCAGGTGTGTTTAAACTCATAGCAGGTGATGACAAAAACTTTAACATCATCAGTGTGAAAACCACCAATGCAAAAAAAATAAACATGATAGACGATGACGGCAACTGGACAGAAGCCGACTATGCTGCCAATGGAGATGATGTGGCTTTAGACGCACACTGGGGCGGTATGCAAGCCCAAAACTACTGGGACGGTGTACATGGCAGAAATGGGTATGATGGACAAGGTTCCACCCTTAACATAGTGGCTCGTGCAGGCAACGAAGACAATTCTTTTTGGAATAATAGTAATAAAACAGCTTATTTTCATGATGGAGCAAATATTCATAAGCCCCTTGTAACCTTAGACATCATAGGGCATGAAGTAGGGCATGGCTTCAACTGGTCTTTTGGTTTAAACTCTACAGCAGGAGGCGAAACAGCTGCCTTACACGAAGGTTTTGCCGATATTTGGGGAATTTGTCTGAGGAGAGGCAGTTGGCAGATAGGCGACCAAGTGATGCGAAGTGCTGCTTGTTTACGCAATTTAGCATTACCTGAAGACCCAAATTCACTCAACAAAGGAGAAAATACTTATCAGGGAACAGATTGGAATGTTTTAGAGAAACATGGCAAGGGCTTGGTCTTAGGGCATTGGTTTTATAGGTTAAGCGTAGGAGGAACAGGGACAAACGACTTTGGCAATAGTTTTTCGGTTAGAGGCATTGGTTTGGAGGTGGCAGAAAAAATAGCCTATCGTATGTGTGTGGCAGGTTATTTGACTTCGGGTGCCACGTACCGAGATATACCCCAAGCTGCCCGCCGTGCTGCTGCTGATTTATATGGCGAATGTTCTGAGGAAGTAGCAAGTGTAGTGGCTGCCTTGTTTGCCGTAGGGTTGTTAGATAGCCCTTTGGTTGGTTTTACAGAGTTTCATGCTTGGCAGAATTTTGTTTGCGACATCAACCCCGTATATTATTTTGCTGCTCGTGTTCGGATAGACCGCAACTTTACACAGTTGCCTGTTTTGCCCAATAGTATTTTTCATTGGGAGTTGAGCAATGGACGTGCCACAGGTTTAAATGGAAGATGGCAGTCTTCTACGGTTACAAATAATTATTCAGTTACTGTAAATTTTATGCCCCCAGCCTTCCCCGACAATGTTGTTGATGGTTACTGGGAAACTTTGACAGCCACACCTTTACAGTGTACCCCTTCTGCACCAGCTTCTTACCGTTTTTGGGTAGGCAGACCTGCACCCATTGGTGCTTTGTCGCAAGATTATTTGTGTATGGGATATACAAATAACCTATCCATAGAGGAAGTAGATGGGGCTACAGGCTATGAATGGTATGTAAACCCCGCAGATGCCGTGATTAGAGCTAGGAATAGAAATACTGCCTACATCATACCTTTGCGAAAGACGAATATAAAAACCCCTATAAAAGTTTATGTTCGAGCAACGAATTATTGTAGCTTGCCTGTGGATATAGACAAAGGGCAACGTACTTATCGTATGGAAACATTTGACTTGCATACAGTAGATTACTGTAAAGACATTCCTGACTGTCCAAAGGGAGGTATGTGTATAGAAAAGGTAGAATTACCAATTTCTGAAATAGTTGGCTACCCCAACCCCGCCTCAAACAGCTATACTTTCGGCTGGCAAGGCACAGAGAGCAAAATGCCATACGATTTTGTAATTTACAACAACTTAGGCGTACAATTATTGCAAGGCAGTCAATCCACAGGCGAAAACAAAACCATAGATGTTTCGCAATGGGCAGATGGGCTATATTTGGTGCAGATACAAATAGGCAATCAAACGCAATACATCAAGTTTTTGGTGCAAAAAGGTAGGATTGCAAATTGATGGTATAGTTTTATAGCATTTTTTTAGTGAATTTGTAAGGCAAATTCACTAAAAAAATACTACAACAATTATTCAGAAACTCTATAACGGTAGTAAAACTTTGTTGAACTCCAAAATCATGACCTTAATAGAGGTTTTTACTGCATTTTGTACCGAAAAGTCGTAGGCTATCATGGTTTTGGCTATGTCGTCTTTGGGCGTGGTGTGGGCTGCATCAGCACAGTTTACCATTTTGCCCTGCGGTTTGTACTTGATATATTCTTCGCCCTGCATCAAGGAAGTTTCGAGAAAATCATTGGCAAGAGTCCGCCAAGCGTAGCCGTTTTCGTTCACCGCAAAAAACACTTTGCAACGTACTTCTTTGCCTTTTTCTCTCAAATCTTGTACGGAAACCTGCCCTGTATAAACCAAATGTGCCTCCTCATTTTTTACGCCTCTAATCTCCAATTTGTACCTATTTTTGTCTTTTTCGTCTTCGTTTGGCGTTACGGTAAAGTGGTAGCGAATTTCGTTTCTGTCCACCAAACCTGTAAACCAATCTGTTTTTTCGTTTGCCAAAGCCAAATAACGGTCTTGCACTTCGGGCAATAACCAACCTTGCGTGTTGGCTGCTGACCGCAATTTTTCTAAGGTTTCGGCATCTCTGTTGCTCCCAAACACATCATTCATTAGTTTGCTTTTAAACAAACTTAGCAATTTTGGTCTTTGGTCGTTGTCCAATTCAGACGATTGAATGTGGTAATAATATCTTTTGCCTTCCTCTATGCTCGTGAAAGTTTTTGCTTCCATCAAACTTTTTTCGTAGAAATAGGTCAAGTTTGTATTGTTTACGCCCAATTCTGCCATTTTTTTGTCCATGGCGGGTTGCAATTTTGGTGCAATACTCACCAACCATTTGTCAAACTCTACCAATCTTTTCAAACCAACAAATTTGCTGATATTGTCCACACTGCCTATGATGTCCAGTGCTTTTTGTGCCAATTCGGTTTGGTAGTTTGCCAAATTTTCGGCTGTCAAAAAAGTGCTGTGTTGTGGCGTGTTGATAATTTGTTGAAGTTGAATAAGCTGGTCTATTTTGCCCGCATAATTCTTGTCGTATTCCTCCTCCGAGTAAGCCAAATAACGCATATCGGGACTTTGGGCTGCTACTGCCAATAAACCTTTTACAGTTTTGGTTTTGGTATCAAAATCTGCCAAAACCGCCAAAGCCTCTTTGCAAAAAAACACTTCTTGCTTGTCTGTTGCTACGGTTTCTTGCAAATTTCTGAGTAAGGTAAATTTCTTTTTGCCCTCCAAATAAAAACTCAACAAAGCCATAGCCTTTGCTTTGAGTTCAGGATTGCTGCTTTTCAACAAGTTTTTGGTAAAATTTTCGGCTTCGTCTGCTGTAACCTTGTTTTTGCCTTTGGCTGTTGCCAGCAAAGCTAATCTTGCCATATCACTTCCCAGCGTGGCGTGTGCCTGTTGGGTTTCTATAATTTTGGCTTCGTCTTTGGTATTGTTTTTTAGCAAATTCCAATAATCTAACAAGTAGGCTGCGTTTTTGTCGCCTTTTGCCTTTGCTTTTTCGGCATACGAAGTAGCCTCCCGCAAACTGATTTCGTAGTGAAAATAGAGCCTTGCCAACGCCAACATTTCTTCGGCATCGCCTAATGCTGCTTTTTCTACGCTGCTATAAAAATTGGCAAGGTCGAGGTTGGTATTGTCTGCAAAATTTAGAGGCAAATGTCCGCCGTTGAGTTCCATTGCCTTGCGAAAATAAGGTTTTGCCACTTCCTCCTCTTTTTCTAAGCCATAACCCCCAATGGTGTAAAGTTTGAAAAGCCCCAAATTGGCATCTTTTTGCTGGGCATCTTTCTCTACGGTTTCGGTGTACCATTTTTTGGCTTGTTTGTAATCTCGCAGTTCGTCAGCCACAAAAAAAGCACCTCTACAACGGTCAGCTACTACCAACATCGAGGGAATATTGCCGTCTTTGGCTTTTTTAATTTCGTCTTTGAGGTCGTCTAAATTTGGCTCCCCTCTCTTTTGAGCAAACCCCAAGATTGGCGTTAAAAGCAACGCCAACAAGAAAAAGTATTTTTTAGATTGTAACATAAAAATATGAAATGTATAATTGTTTTCGTAAAAATGATTGGACTTTTGGCAAAAGTATCTATTGGGTGGCTCAAAGCCACCCAATAGATAAAGTCATTATGGAGGACTTATGCAAAAATCAATCTAATTTAGCTATTTTGCTACTCTTTTCATAGCTATTTGACAAATAATGTTTTTTTATTGTCAAGATTGAGGATATTGGAAGTTGCTTTTTTGAATGTAAGTTTTGTAGTGTTTGTTGTAGTGTGGACTTCAGTCCGCACTGTATTATGTGTGGACTGAAGTTCACACTACAAAACACACAACTTACGTTAATAGGCAATTTTGTAGTCAAATGGTAGGAGAAGTAATTTTTTTATAAATTAAGCACAATTATTGCGAACTTTGTATAAATTTGCTAACTACGCACCAAACAAAAAAGAGCCTGACCATGCCCACTAAAACCGCACTTTTGCAAGCCATAGCCCAATGCAATGACGAGGAATTTTTAGAAAAGCTGTTGCAACACTTCCAACAACGAGCCGAAAAGCCCGACTCCGTTTCTGTGTTTACTGCCCTCAAACAGTCGCAAGAAGAATTGGCAGGTTTAAAAATTCAGAAAGAAAAGTTTTTTTCTATCGTTTCTTATGAATTAGGCAGTCCGTTAAACAGTTTGAAAAGTATGGCAGATTTTCTGATGATGGACGTGGAGGCTGCGGACAACCCTTTTTTGTTAGAATCTGCTAAAATGCTCATGGCACAGATAGAAAAATTGCAACAACAGATGAGCAATTTGATAGAATGGTCGAACATGGAAGTAAAAAATTATGTGTTCACTTGCAATACTTTTGCAGTAAGAGAAATATTGGAAACGGCAGTACAACTCTATGAAAAACAGGCAAATACAAAATCTATCAACTTGGTTTATAAACCTTCCAAATCTATTTTGGTCAGTGGCGACAGCCGAATGTTACAATTAGTAGTCAATAATTTGGTGGCAAATGCCGTAAAATTTTGTCGCAAAGGAGATAGCATAGAAATTAGTGCAACAGTGCAAGACCACGAAGCCTTGATACAAATAAAAGACACAGGAATAGGCATGGGGCAGGCAAAAATCGACAATTTGTTTAACGTCAATAGAAAAGCTACGCAAAAAGGCACTGCCAACGAAAACGGCTACGGCTTGGGTCTGATAACTTGCAAAGTAATTTTAGACCTGCACAATACGCCCTTGCGTGTGCAAAGTGAGCAAGGAAAAGGCAGTACGTTTAGTTTTGGTTTGCCTACGGTGGGGTGAAAGGAGTAAAATTGATTGTAGAACGAACTTTAGTCAGTTTTTTGGTATGAAAACCATAGCTTTTATTCAGAAATATAAACTTTTATCATCGAAAGTAAAAAAACGGACTAAAGTCTGTTCTACAGATACCAACATTCAAAACTCAAACTCAAATGAAAATACTACCCACTCCTGCATCTTTGGAAGTAGATGAAACCACCAAAGGAATTACAATCAGCTATCGTTGGTACAGTTGGGTGGCGTGGTTTCTCATCTTTTTTGCCCTGCTTTGGAATGGTTTTTTGGTAGGTTGGTTTCTTGCTCCCACGCCTTGGTTTTTCAAGGCTTTTGCTTCCTTGCATTTGGCAGTAGGCATTGGTTTGGTTTGGTATATTGTGGCTTTATTTCTGAACAAAACCTCGATTGCCATTTCCAGATATGAGGTAGAGGTCTTGCATCAGCCCATTCCATTTCCTACTTTTAAGAACAAAAAATTGGAAAAAAGGCAAGTGCAACAAGTGTATTTGAAAGAAAATATATCGAGAGGCAAGAACGGAACAACTATTACCTATGATATTTGCCACCTCGACGAGCAAGGCAAAAGTGGTGTGTTGCTCAATGTAAAGGAAACCGAAACAGGGCTGTTTATCAAACGCAAGATAGAACATTATTTTGGTATCACACCACAAGCTATTGAGGGGGAGTTTTTGCCATTTTCACATAGATAACGCAGATTATACCCACAATGGAATTGGGATTAAAAACACTGATTTTTTATTTTTTCATCCATAAAAGTCAATTTAATCTGTGTGCTAAGTCGGCTGGTTAAAGGCAACTAAACAAATCCATTAACAAACCGGCTACAAATAACTTTTAATGATATGATGCCAAACCCCCAAAATTTCTTGTAAATTTGTGTAGATTTTGTTATCAATATAAAATGTATCATTTTCAAAACGCAAAAACTGCCAATCTGTGCTGTTGGTAGCACAACCATAGAGAACAGGGAAACTTTTACCCTCCATTTCATTAAACAGTTTTGCACCATAGAGTTGGGCAGCACATTGGGCAATGCCATAGTCCATATCCTCGTCCTTAGCCTCTACTAATGAAATAATTGGACACTCTATATAAGGTTTGCGAGGGGCAAGCACAAAGAAAAAATCACATTCGCCTGATAAATCCCTATCCACATCAACAGGCAGTTCTTCGCCTGAAAATAACGTAATGCTATTAAAATAAGACTCTGCAACTTCGCTTAAAATAGGCGAAACTATTTTTTCTGACTTCACTTTTTCGTTAGTCAAGGGGAAAAAAGATGCTTTTTCTAATGTCAATTTCAACCAATCACTTGCTTCTACAGGGGTAATTTTTTCAAATAAAATTGCTTTTTCGGCATTAAGTCCAAATTTTTTTGTTACTTCTTTTAGCTTTTTAAAGCTGCTGTAGCCCATATTTTTATCGTTTTGCTGTTCACAAAGATACAAAAAAATTATTAAATTAGTAAGTTATTAGTTAGTAAATTACTAATTTAATTAATAGTTTAATTACTAACTTACTAATTGCCAAAGCCAACAGCCTTTCACTTTCGGCACGCAAACGTAAATTTTCTTGGACTTGTGAGGAAATTTGACTTAACTATTTTGAAATGAATTTTGGATATACTCTTTTACTTTTCTCAATATCGCAATTACTGTATAAATATCAGGTTGCGAAGCATCATAAGCCCTACTTACTGCATAGTCTCTGCCATTCAGTATCACAAAAAACCAACTTCTTCCCACCACATAGCAACCATAAACAGGTATTTTTCCTTCGTTTTTTGCTTCTGCCACCAACATCGCTGATAATAATTGACCTTTGGGGTCAGAACTTCCTTTTTTAGTTTCCTGTTTGTACTCGTGAATAAAAAAGTAAGGTTTCATAGGTTTTTGTTTGCCTTTTGCTAATACTAAATCTACTTTACCACCAATTTCTATATTGTTGATAGTGGCAGAAATACTGCGTTGCGAAAAAATTTTATAATTAGGCATTGTATAATCCACAATTAATAATAAAGGTGCAATAAACTGTAATTTGAGTTCGTCTTCATTCCAAAAATCAGCATTATTTTTCAATGCTTTTTTCAGTTTTTTTACAGTTTCATCTTCAGAAATACTAAGTTCTGTTGTGCTTTGTAACCAATTTTCCAATAAATCCATTACTTCTAATTGTTCTAAATCAAAAGCAATTTCAAGGTCTTGGGTTTCCCAATTTTCAAAATTTTTCATATTTTTATCGTTTTGCTGTTCACAAAGATAGGAAATAATTAGTAAATTTTCAATTAGTAAATTAGTAAGCTAAAAATACAAATTTACTAACTGAAAACTTACAAAGCATAGCCAACTAACTATTCCATCTTCACCAACTTTTTTACTACCTTTCCTTTTGCGGTTTGCAAACTTACCAAATAGACACCATTCGTAAAATGTTGTAAATCAATGGTTTGTTGCCAATTTTGTGTGTTTTTGCTTGCAATGGTTTGGTAAATCTCTTGCCCTAATAAATTGGTAATCGTAATGGCAACTTCTCCAATGTAATCATTTGTTAATTGCAAGACACAACTGTTTTGGGCTGGATTGGGGATTAAGTTGGTTGCTTTTTGCAACAATTCGTCTTCCAAACCTGTGATAGCGTGGCGAAAAACAGGGGAAGTGTAGCTATTGCCAAATTTCTTAATCTCCACTGTGTAGTTGCCACTTCGGGTAGCTATAAAAGTTCGGTTGGTTGCCCCAGCAATGGCTTGTCCATTCAAAAACCATTGGTAGCTGTCGGCAAGTTCGGCTGTTAAAGTATCTCCTTTGCTTGTAATTTCGGCTTTGGGCGTGGCAACTCTGGTTATTTTTACGCTGCTTGCTGAAACTGTGTTGCACAAATTGACTGCCCACTCATAGCTGTTTTCGCCTAAGCCTATGTTGTTTACTGTGGTAGTTGGGCTGTTGGCATTGGTAAATTCGCCTGTACCTTGCACCACTCGCCATTTGCCTGCACCTTTTGCGGGGTTGTTGGCTGCAAGGGTGGCGGAGGAGGCTATAATGGTTTGGTCTGCTCCTGCTTGCGAAGTAGTGGGCTGAGGTTTGGTGTTGCAAACAAAAATTGTTGCCAAATCTGCTGCATTGTTCAGGTCTGCCACCAAATCGCCGACTGTCAAATTGGTTTCATTGGTGATAATGGGGCTGTTGAAATCAAAATAAATCCCTGCTTTGTTCACAATTTTTGTGCCTTTGGGGTTATTGGCAACTTGGGCAATTTTGAATTTCACAAAACCATTGCTACCTGCATCATCTTGTTTTTGGGCGGGGAGATTGATTTTGTCAAAAGTCCACGTAATAATGGGGTTGTTTTTGCCACTGACTGTGTAAGTATAATTGTGCGAAGAAGCCCCCACTTGCAAACTTGCAATGTCTAAGGCGGTGCTTAACGTATCACGAATGACGACTGTGTAAGCCGTATCTGACCCTGTATTTTGAAAACGGATTTGGAACTCCAAGTCGTCTGAATCACGCACAATTTTGTTTGCTCCCACACCTGCGGGTATCACTTGCTTGTCGTTGGGGTCGTAGCTGTCTATGATTGGCATACAAGAAGTAGCAATTTCTTCGCCAACCAATGTAATATTGATAGGCAACTGCACCGCAGGCGGCGCCAAGACTGCATTGAAAGCCACTGCCCCGCCACATCTTTCTATGGTCGTCAAAGCATATTTGCCTACGGGGTGGTTGGGAGTTTGGTCTGCCTCCAACCTTACTGTGCTGCCTTTTGCCAAGACTTCAAAGCTATAATTTTCGCCTTTGCCCAATTTTAACCTGCCTTGTTGTTTCAAAACCCCATTCAAAAACAGTCGCCAAGCTGTGCTATCACGCATGGCTTCGCCTGTATTGACAACTGATAATTTGACGTTGCTGGCATTCAAACATTGAGAAAAAGCCTGCAAATCTGCCTTGTCCCAGTTGGGATTGACAACAGCACAACTACTTTTGGGGCTGATAATTGCCTTTGTGCATTGGGTTAGTCCCCTGATGCTTTCGTTGCCACACACTACGCTGTCTGTGATGACGATTTGCCCTGTCTGCCCTGCTTCCAATCTGCCCAAATTATAGGTAAGCACTGTATCTTGTCTGCTTGTCCACGCCACCGAACTGCGAATAGGTACTACATACTGCGGATAGATGACTTTCAACTGCACATTATCGGCGGCTGCATAGCCTTCATTGGTGTATTTGACTGTGGTAAAATTGCGGAAACACCTGCGGCGGCGGTTGGAGGAAATATCAACGGTGAGGGAGGCACAAGGAGTAACTTTTAAGCCGAAGTTTACATTTTCTTGTGTATTACCCAAACCATTAAACGTGATGGGAGTAGAACTATTGCAAGATAAATTAAGTAAATTGAGTTTACTTGGTGGATTGACAGGAGTAACTGTAAAATTACCTCCTGTGCTTACCAAAACACTGTAATTACCCTGATTGTCTGTAAATGTGCAATGATTACCAGGATTGACTCGCACCAATACATCTTTTAGTCCTCTCTCATTAAGGTTAAGTTGGCAGTTGGTATTCAAATCATTGTAAATGTTTCCTTTAATTTCATTGCGGGTGGATTTATCCGTAATTGCAAATTTTGTGAGCCAATAATCATAGCCCCCCCTGCTGTTGTTAGTTTTATAAGCACTTTGGTTAGTGCTATCTGCTGTACAGAATAACAAAGTATTATTACCCAAATAAGTTATATGAGGTTTGTATGCATCTATATAGTCATTTGCAATGAAACCACTTATTGAATATCCTTTATTTAGGATTTCTCTGGAAACTAAATTGCCGTCCTCATTTAACATACTTAGCAAATAATCTTGAGCATAAGAACTTGTAAGTGTGCCAAGAGCCAAATAATTATTTTCCAGCAAGAATAAATCGGGTAGAATAGAAGTATTATTCACTTCTCTTTGCCATATTAAATTACCATCTTGATTAATCTTTAACAACATCATCTTTTGTGGATTTGGAATATAATAGTGCGTCCTAACACAAATAGCTATGAGTGCATTATTCTGTTTGTCTATTATAATACGACCTTTTTGAATAAATAAACCATTCAATAAATATGATTTTTCCCATAATATATTACCTTGTGCATCTATATGCAATATCCAATCTTTTGAATCAGAAGTAGTGTTATTTCCAATTTTAGAGTTTGTAACACCTACTATAATAAAACCATTTCCAAGTTTTTCCATTGCAAGTGCTTTTGTTGCACCATCATCAACCAAACCTTTTTCCCAAAGCTTATTACCAGAACTATCTAATTGAAGAAGCCAAATATTTGGCTCACGACTATATGCTAATCTCCCTACTATGAATAGGACTAAAAAACCATTACCATTTTGGATAATACTTACTACGCCTTCTGGGTTTATTCCACCATAAGTTTTATCCCACAGTTTTTGTCCTTTTTTATCTAACCGAACAATCCAGATATCTGATTGATAGCTGGCATTGCTATTTGATTTATCACCACCTACATAATCCATAGTACTAGTGGCTAAAATGTAACCCTCATCCTCTGTTTGTCTAATAATTATGCCGCTTTCCTCATCGCCTGGACTTCCTATAGTTTTGTCCCATTCTTTTCTACCATTAGCATCTATTTTTAATAGCCAAAAGTCTTTTCCCCCTCTACAATTTTCTGTTTTATCTGCTCCCCTATTAGATACAGAATAGCCAACGATTAATACTCCTCCATCTTTTGTTTTAATGCTTTTACTTGGCTGGTCAGTCAAAGTACCCCCATAAGTCTTATCCCACAACTTCACAAGGTTATTCACAGTAGGCACTTGGGCATAGCTATTCATAGCAATCCCCCAACAAACCACCACCATCAGCATTATTTTTTGTATCTTTTTCATCTTGTTTGAAGTTTAAAAAATTTGGGCAAAAGTAAACAAAATAGTTGAAACTTTGTTTAGGTAAGGTGCAATTTTTTTGTGGGCTTGTCGAAGTTTTGCAACCAAAACAATTTTGCTTTTCTATGTATTTTCTGTAACTTTGCTGGTAGTGCCGTAGCTATACACATAGGAAAGTGATTTTGGGATTTTAGTTTCAAAAACACATTATAGAAGTAACAGTTCTCTAAGAACTGTTACTTCGCAATAAATTGCTTGGCGTATTGGACTATATTTTTGCAGATTGTGTGCAAACTGCCGAAAAGTTTGGAATGTATGATTAGAAATAGATAAGAGATATGAAATGATAATTGTAAAAAAGTGTTGATAAAGATGACATCTTTTTGAAAGATGTCATCTTTATCAACACTTTTTTACAACGACCTATGAAATTAACTATTTGATTATCAATTATTTAATTTCCTATTTCCTATTTCATACTTATTCCTAATAACTCCACTGCCACACCACACCCCCATAAAAAGTGCGAAGTTGGTAGGGATTTACTTCCCAAGATTTGTAATCGGAGGCAAAGAAAAAATCACGTTCATTGCTGATATTCAGCAAGTTATTGACCGAAGCAAAGACCACCAAACCTGTTTTGCCTACTTTGAAATAACGGTTGAGGTTCAAACTCAAATTGTGGTAGTTGCCATATTGTTGCGAATTGACTTGGTTTGACCAAATGGGTTCATAAAAACCTGCCCTTGCGTTGAAATTTCCACCAATGATGGGCGTAAAAAATTTGCCCTCTCTGGTCAGGTAAGACAAGGCAATGGTTACGATTTTTGGGTGGTTGTAAGTGGCGGTTGCTTTCACAAAATAAGCCAAATCCTCTGCACTCCTAAAACTTTCATTGCCAATTTGCATTTTTTGCGAAATAAAAGTATTGCAAACAGTAAACGAAAATCTTTTGCCAATGTCTTTTCTTATTGCAATTTCTGCCCCCAAAGTATTGATTTTGTTGGCATTGCTAAAATTAAGTTGCTGATTAGCAAGGTTTTGTATGCCGCCGTCTTGCTTGTAATAAACTGCTGCCAAAAACTCAAAACTTGCTTTTTTCAACTCATAATCTAAGGCTGCTTGCCAACTGTCTAAGAGATTAAAAGCTGGATTAAAAACTGTTGGTGTGCTGTAATTGTGGTATTTTCCTGCACTCAACAGCCAGCGTTGCTCGTTGGTAGGCTGATAGGTAGCCGAAATTTGCCCACTGCCATAAAAAACTTGGGCATTGGTCGGCACATTTGCCCTGCTTGCTGCCGAAAGTGTTAGCTTGGGGTGTGCAGCGTAGGTGAGGTAAACATAGCCCTCTATGTTGTGATTTTCCAGATTTTGCTGCACCTGATAAGTCGGCGTTTGGGGAGCTAAGGCATAGAAAAATATCGGGGCTTTGGTGTCTGCCACATACTTTGCATAGTCATAATTGCCGCCAACTTGCAAACTTATTTTGCGAAAGCCCAAATATTTGTAGTCCACCGAAGCATAAAATTGCTGCTGTTTGTTATTGGAAACCAAACTCCCAAATTCGTAATCTTGGTTGCTAACGTCTGCTAAGGTGTTGATTTTCAGCACACTTTTGGCAAATTGTTTGCTCAAATTATTCACAAAAAAGCCCCGTTGTTTGCTACCTGTGCTGAGGTTGTCGTAGGTATAAACATTGGTTTGAAAGCCAAAATATTCGGTTATCAAATAGTTAAATGAGTTCCAAACCCACTGCCTGCCCAGCTGCACGTTGAGGTTTAAGCCACCGTCTGTTGTGCCAAAATCACGCAAACGAGGCACACTACTTTTGTTCAGCCCGATGAAAGCTGACGAAAATTGGTAGTTGGTGTAAGCCTGCAAAAAATGCTTTTTGCCCAACTTTTTAGACCAAAAAACTCCTGTATTTGCCAAGCCTAATGAAACCTGTAATTGATTGGTTTTCAGGCTTTTAATGGTTTCAATTTCTACCAAACCAGCACTCGTATTGCCAAAAGTGAGAGGAGGATTGGAAGCATAGACATACATTTTGTGTATCATTTCGGTATTGAACAAGCTAAAATTGCCCAGCCCATTCAGTTGGCTGTTGCGGACAGGATTGTAGATAGGCACGCCGTTAAACAAAATTCTTGTTCTGTCTGCCGAACTCCCCCGCAAGGCAGGATTTGCGGTTTCGTCTGTATTGGTGGACGAGGGCAAAATGGTAATGGCTTTCAGGGCATCTCCCGCCGCTATGGGGTTGGTATAGATATTCATTTTCTCTAACTTCACCACCGAAAAATCTTGAGAAATTGGGTCTTGTGCTACCACTGAAACCTCCTGCAACACGCCAATATTGCCAACTAATTGCACTATCAAGGTATCTTTTGTGCTTTTGGGGACAATTTCCTTTGTTTCATAACCAATAAAAGAAACGACTAAGGTATCTTTTTGGGTGTCTTTTGGGGTGTCTTTTTTTGTATCTTTTTCAGTTGTTTGCAAAGTTTTTAGCGTAAAAACTCCGTCAAAATCCGAAGTAGTGCCATGCTGCATAGCACTTTTCCAATAGATATTGGCAGCAAAAATGGGTTGCTGGTTGCTTTTGTCAAGCACTTTGCCAACTAAAATGGTCTGGGCAAAGGTGGTTTGAGCAAAAAATAGAAGAATGAAGATGATGTTTTTCATGGCAGTTGGCAGTAATCAGTGAACAGTAATCAGTTAGTAATGTGAATTGAAGTTACCTATCGGGTGGCTCAAAGCCACCCGATAGGTGTTTTGTTATTATTTCCCCACCAATTTTGCAGCTAACTTGTTGATATTATAGCTGTTAGGGTAGTTGGTGCTTGCCGTTTGGAAAGTCTTTTTTGCCTGTTCCCACTTTTCTTTTTTGATATAAAACTTAATCAATAGTTCGTAAGCCTCCTCTTTGCCCCACGCAGGCAGCATGGCGTTGGGTACTTTTTGGGCAGGCAAGGCAATAGCTTTTAGCAAATATTGTTCGGCTTCTTTGCAACCTCCGTACATTTCGGGAGTGTAAAAATCACTGCTCGCATACACATAATAGGCACGCAGGTTTTCTTTGTCCATTGCTATGGCTTTTTCCAAATCGGACTTGACCGCAGAGGAAATAAACGGTGCTTTAAACCCCGATTTGAACTGAATAGAAAAACTTTTGAGGTAAGCCAACAAAGTATAATCCTCCGAATTTTTATTTTGGAGGTTGTCCAATAACTCAATTCCCTCCGCTGTATAGGTTTCGGCAAGGTCTTTTTTGCCTGTTTGGAGGGCAAAAATGGCGTGGTAATAAGCCAAATAACTCTGCCAATAGACAATGATGTTTTGGTTGCGTTGTTTTTGCAAGGCTGCCAATTCTTTTTTGAGATTTTGCAGTTGCTCGTCTTTTTGGGTGGTCATGCTACTGACAAAGGATTGCATTATTTTCTGCTCAATGCCGTTGAGTAGGTTTTGAGAAACCAGCTTGTGGTTTTGAGAAACCGCAAGTTCACTTGGGTTTTGAGAACAGCAAAGGCTGCCGACCCCAAGCACAGGGTTGGCTATTGCCAACAGCGAAGCAATAATTAGATTTTTCATTTTTTAAACTTGTTTATAATATAAACTAAAATATTAAAATTAAAGTCGGTGCAACCCGACTGTAGAACGGACTTTAGTCCGTTTGGGCAATATGTGAACGGACTAAAGTCCGTTTGGGCAATATGTGAACGGACTAAAGTCCGTTTGGGCAATATGTGAACGGACTAAAGTCCGTTCTACAGTATATATTTTTTCAATGCCTCCACATATTCCTCAAAAGCCTTGATACCATTGTCGGTTATTTTGACTGCGGTGTGGGGGTAGTTGTCTTTGTAACCTTTTTCTATGGCAATATAATTTACCTCCTCCAATTTTTTTAGCTGCACACTCAAATTGCCCGAAGTGGCTTGGGTAATTTCTTTTAGCTGGTTAAATTCCGATACTTTATTAGCTATCAAAAACGACATCACCGCCAGACGAAGTTGCGAATGTAAAACAGGATTGAGGTCTTTATAAAGCATAGTTTATTTTTGTCTGACTTAGGTTATTTTGGTTTTTGTTTTGATACCACAAATATAAGCCCGTTAAGAACACACAAACAAAACTTGTGATAGATAGTTGTAGAGGTTGCCAATTCCACGCCACTGTAAAAGCTGCCAATCCCGATAAATTCATCACTATTCCTGCCACTTGCATTACTCTCGATAGCACTATCCAGCCTGTTAGCAACACACTTGAACCCTTAATGAGCAACAAAACAGGTACTAAATGATTTTGTAAGACCATTGGAAACAAAAAACCCAACACCAATAAATTGACACTTGCTACTACCCAAATTTTCCTAATTATCTCCATCACGTTGTTGTGCGTTGGCTGCGATTGTAACTTTTTTCGGTAATAAAACCACGAAAATAGTGTACCCAAAGGTAGTAAATAATAAGGCACAAAATTGATAGGTTTATAGACTTCGCTACGTAACAAAATAAATTGCCCCATCGAAGCTGCACTTATGAGCAAGCCCCAAACCATGTACAGCACGCCGTTTTCGTTTACTTTTTGCTTTGCTTGGGTTATTATTTTGGTTATCAATTCCAGACTTTGCTGAGGACTAAATTGTTCTTCCATTGCGATTAAATGAGTAGTTAGAATAGAGTAGTTGGTAGTTAATGATTAGAACGAAATTAAAGTAAATTAGTTTACAAAATAAACAAAATTTTTCTAATTTTTTTATCTTATTAAGTAAAAAAGTAGCAAAAGTTTTTCACTTTTGCACACAATAGCATATATTAAAAATTCAACATTAAAAATTCAGACAGTGTTTTACTATTTATTTCGTTTTTTAGACCAAGAATTTGATTTTGTTGGGGCAGGCTTGTTCCAATACATTTCGTTTCGGGCAATGATGGCAGCTTTGCTGTCGTTATTGATAGCTATGCTCTTTGGGCATCGAATTATCAACTTTTTGCACAAACAACAGATAGGCGAAACCATAAGAGATTTGGGTTTGCAGGGGCAAATGGAAAAAAAAGGTACACCTACGATGGGTGGCTTGATAATGATTGCTGCCATTATCATTCCTACTTTGCTTTTTGCTCGAATTTCCAACGTCTATATTGTGTTGTTGCTCATCACCACTGTTTGGGCGGGGGCTATTGGTTTTACAGACGACTACATCAAGGTTTTTCTCAAAAATAAAGAAGGGCTAAAAGGTCGTTTCAAAATCGTAGGGCAAGTTACGCTGGGTTTGGTGGTTGGCTGCACCTTGTATTTCCACAATTCGGTGTTGGTGCGACAATTTCCCGACTCTATTCATGCGGGCAATGTAGTGGAAGCCGTTAGAAATCAACAGTTTACAGATGTAAAATCTTTGCTTACGACTATTCCTTTTTTGAAAGACAATGAATTGGATTATGTAAACCTATTGCCGTTTTTGAGTGCCGACTATGCGTGGTTGATTTACATTCCGTTGGTCATTTTCATTATTACTGCTGTTTCCAATGGTGCAAATATTACTGACGGCATCGATGGATTGGCTGCGGGTACTTCGGCTATTATCGGAATTGTATTGGCTATTTTTGCTTACATTTCGGGCAATGTCGTTTTTGCAAATTACCTCAATGTGATGTTCATACCGCATACAGGCGAATTGGTAATTTTTTGTACGGCTTTTGTTGGGGCTTGTATAGGCTTTTTGTGGTACAACTCCTACCCTGCTCAGGTTTTTATGGGAGATACAGGAAGTTTGACTTTGGGTGCTTTGATAGCTGTGCTGGCATTAATGGTTCGCAAAGAATTGATGTTGCCTGTGCTTTGCGGTATTTTTTTGGTAGAAAACTTGTCGGTTATGTTGCAGGTAAGTTACTTCAAATACACCAAAAAGAAATATGGCGAAGGGCGTAGAATTTTCCTCATGTCGCCTTTGCACCACCACTACCAAAAGAAAAAAATACCAGAGCCTAAAATTGTGATGCGTTTCTTTATTGTGGGTATTTTATTGGCTATTTTTTGTTTGGCTACGCTGAAAATTAGGTAGTTGAGAGAAAATAATATTCAAAAAAACTTCTTTATTCCTTTATTGGGTGGATACATAAAAAACGTCAGACAAGTTTAAGTTGTCTGACGTTTTTTATTGAGTTCACAAAACAGCTGTAATATTTTTTGCAAACTTATATACGTTGTATGCACCTCTTTTTTCGGCTTGCATTTCGTCCATTATTTTTTTGACTAAAATCAACCCCATACCGCCGTTTCGTTTTTCGGCAATAATTTGCAAAATATCAGGCACTTTGTAGTTGGCGGGGTCAAAGTAGCAATCGGGAGCATAGTCTTGCACTTCAAAAATAAGCCTTGTGCCTTCGAGCCAAATGCTGAGTTCGAGGTTGTCTGAGGGATTGCATTGGTGAGAGTGTACCATAATGTTGGCACAAACTTCGTCCATTGCCAATACCAACATATCAGCTTCGGCGGGAGCCACAGCAAAATCGTGAAGTCTATCGGCTACAAATTGCCGTAACTGTTGTAGATTGTGCTTGTCGCAAGCAACTTGTATTGTATTTATCATTTGGCTACTGATTTTGCTTCCTCTTTTGTCTTTACTATTTTGATAAGTTGGTCAAGCCCCAAAATTCTGAATACATTGAAAACTTTGTCGTTCAATCCAAATAAAACCAAAGCAATGCCTATCTTTTCACAATCGTCTAAACGAGAGGTAAAAACACCTATACCGGGCGAAGAAATATAATGCAGTTCGGTGCAATCTATCAAAATTTTTTGCTTTTTTTGATTAATTGCCTCCTCTAAAGCTGCGTCTAATACAATAGACGAACTTGCATCTACTTCGCCTACTACGGCTATAATATGGTATGAGGCTTCATCTGTATGGTGGACTTGCATAGTCTATTACGATTTATATTCGAAAATGTTTAGGCAAGTAGCAAAAAAAATAGACAAAAAACAAAGAAAAAATAGACGGGCTGCAAAAAAACGTAGTAAGAATGTAACATACGCTTTAGCGTGTGTTTTTTTATTTTTGTAAGCCCTCGAAAACCAATTATCGGACATTTTGAAAATCTATCAATTACCCACAAGTTTTACTATCTTTGTATTATGGATTTATTTAGTTCTTTTGAAAAAAAATATCTGCCCATATTTTTGGCGATATTCGTTTAAATCGTCGTTTGGTCACTTTGTGTAACCAGTTTTCTTGTAGCGAGGCCAGCATTCCCAGTATGCTCGCCAATCGCCATCAGCGCAAGGAATTTGTTGGCGTTTACTATGTAGTCAAGCAATTGAAGATGAACAAACAGCGAAAAAAATGATACAATATTATTGTTTTCGGTGGTTGATAGAGAGGTTTCATTATGTGTTAAAACAGACAAGAAAAATTGAGAATTTGCAAATAGTGAATAGTAGTGCCTTAAAAAATGCAATTATTTTACAGTCTTGGTTGGCCTGTCGCATCTGTAGTTTGTGCTATGAGGCAAGGGTAAATGGTGAGCAGCCGCTACAAAATACACAATTTGAGGAGCAAGATTACAATATTGCCTACCAATATTTGACTACGATTAAGAAAAATAAAATTACCAAACCAGCAAAGCCCACACTATTGGACTTTGCTCGTTTGATAGCCATATTGGGGGGTAGTAATTTACAAAAAAATAGACCTCTTGGAGTGGTAGCTTTATATAGAGGACATCAAGTATTTGAAAATTTAAAACAAGGATACCTTTTAGCGAAAACTTGTGGGTAATCGATAGGCTTTTAAAGTGTCCGATAAATGATTTTCAAGGGGTTATAAAAATAGAAACTTACTTTTGTTTTGTCTTATTACTTAAATAATCGATAATATTTCAAGTACTAAGTATCTGATTATCAGAATTATCCGACACCTTTGAGGTGTCGAATAATTAGGCTCAACTACTTATAGCAAAAGTAAACCCCACTCCACCAAGTGCCGTAGGCACGATATATTTTGCCCGCAGTGAAACTGCTATGGTACTTAGCGGAATGGAGGAGTATAGCTTACTATAAATATTTCGTGCCTACGGCACTAAAAACTACTTCTTAGCTTAACAGCATTGAACTAAAGCCTGTGGTACATAGTTTGACTTTTCGGACAGCCTTCTTTCTGGGCAGAGCATTTGATAAATCATAAGCCTACATTGTTTCCATTCCACAAAAATTGTCGGACAACTAAAATATGCTCGCAAAAAGCAAAATTATAAAAAAATTTAATTGACTTTTTTGTTTTTTTGCCATTAAATTGAAAGTTAGTTTGATTTTTGTATTAAATTTGCGGTAAGTTGTCCGTAGTACCTATCCACTCACTACTAACACTCTATATATATGTTGAAATTCAATAAAATTGTAGCTTTTGCTGCTTTATTGCTTAGTGTGTCTATCGGCAGTCAAGCACAAGAAAGAGATGAGTTTGGCTATAATCCTAACTCTTTGCGTCCTATTCATAACGACGACCAGTTATTCAAAAAAACTCTGTGGTTTCGCATGGACTTGAAAGAAAAGCAAAACAAGCCTTTCTTTGCTCGCAACATGGAGATTACCAAAGTTATCATCGACGCCGTAAAAGCTGGTATTCTTCGCCCTTATACCAGTGACTCTCTGCAAACTCGTATGTCTTTTGAGCAGTTTACCCAAAACCTTACCCAACCTGGACAAGATACAGGGTTATCAGAAGAAGAAAAAGCAATGGGTTTCGGAGAATCTGAAGACGGCTGGGGCGGCGATGCTTGGGGTGATGACAAAGGCGGCGGCGAAGGCGGCGAAGGCGGCGGCGACAAAGCAGCAGCCTCTAATGAGTATTTTCCAAAACAATTTACAATTTTGGAGATGCGTGAAGATTTAATTTTTGACAAAAAAAGGTCGAGAATGTATCACGATATTCAGGCTTTGACCATTTACTTGCCTGCTGACCAAAACCCAACAGGTGTAGAAAAAGCCTTAGCTTCATTTAGCTACAAAGAATTAGTAGAAAATGTATTTAGAGATAACCCAAATGCTATTTGGTATAATAACCAAAATCCAAGAGAACACCGCACCTTAGAGGAGGCATTTGAGTTGCGTCTTTTTGCAGCCCACCTCACAAAATATGCAAACAGCGAAGACAATACCATCGATGACGTATACGGTGTGGGCAAATCTTCTATTGTGATGTCTATGCAGCTGGAGCATGGTTTAGTGGAGTATGAGAGTGATTTTTGGGAAAATTAATCCCCATTTAAAGTTTATTGTATAAATACCCTACTAAGGTTTTGACACTTTGGTAGGGTTATTTATTAAAAGTAAAATTAGGTTATTCCTTGCGAAACCATTTTGAAATTTGTATAGTAATGTTAAATTTACAATGTTTTTTATTTCATTTCTCACCATTAAAAAAATACCAAATCGTATGATAACTAAACAAAGCTATCTTGCTTGTCTTTTTTTCTTATTAACTACCTGCTGGGGTAGTGTTTTGCTTGCCCAAAACAACACCAAGGGCGAAGGATTAGACGCATGGGTAAAAGCTGAAAAGCTGAAATCTGAAAAAAAATATGATGTTGCTCTTGTAGAGTATGACAAAGCCCTTAAAGCCGAGCCAGAAAACTACAACTACCACTACTCAAAGGGAGGTTGCTGTTTACTCAAAGGTGACACCACCTCTGCTATTAAATGTTTTGAAAAAACAGTAAGCATCAAAAACGACTACGTGAAACCTTATGAAGATATGGCAAAAATTTATGAAAAGCAAAAAAGCTATGACAGAGCCATTGAAAATTACGAAAAGTGTATCACTTATGATGCTGATTCCAAAAAACAATTTGCGTATAAAATTGAGATAATTAAAATTCTCAATAAAGCCAAAAAGTATGAAGATGTAGGCAAATACGTAAGTCGTGCAAAGGGTATCTACAAAAATAATCTCGAATTGCTAAAACTCGAAGCTCGCAACAACAATATTTTGCAACGCTATGACTCCGTCATTTTTTATATGCAGCAGGCTTTGAAATTAGTGCAAGGCAAACCCGCAGCTGAACAAGCACCGTTTTATTACGAAATTGGTCATGCCTATTATAATATGGAGCAGTACGACAAGGCAAACCCGATGCTCGAAAAAGGCAATTTCGGTCCCTTCAGACCAAAAGTTTATAAAATGACGGCAGCTTATCATACAGACATTGCCGTAGCTTATGCTGATGTGTATGAATACTCGGAGGCAGAAAAATTTTTGGAAAAAGCCCTTAAAATAGACACCAAATATAAACAAGCCATTAATCTCCAAAAAGAAATTGCTGGTTATAAAATAGACCAATCTACACTTATCAAAAAATTGGAAGACTCTGCAAAAGTGGAGAAAAATCCTAAGAAAAAAGCCGATGAATATTGCCGTTTATGCAATATGCAATTTATGTCTTTGCAATATGACGGGGCAATGTTGGCTGCGGAAGAATGTTTGAAAATGAACCCAAGAAATATGAAAATTATTTTCCTCAAATCCGTTTCTTCTTTCAAATCGGGCAATACAGATGAAGCCATTGGTAGCCTCGATAGGTTTTCTCGTTCACCGCAACTTTCGCCAGAATTTTTGTCAAAATGTTACCTCATGTTGGGTTTTATGTATAAACAATCGAAAGATGTGAAAACTGCCGAAAGTTTTTTCAGAAACCGCAAAATTATTGGGGGGTATAAACAGGCTGCTATGCTCGAATGGAGAAAACTAAAAAGTGGAAATGGAGCTACCGAAGATGAGGAATTTGGTAGTGAAGACGAAACAGCTGCACCCGCAACAGGGGGTACAGGCGAAAGATAAAAACCAGTTCTATTTTTTTTTGTTCTTAGTTTTTTAATTAACGTAAGTTGCGTAGTGCTGTGGCTGCGGGCTAAAGCCCAATGCTACAGTTTCACTACACAACTTACATTAAATAGTTAATTCATACAAAACCTGATAAGAAATAATGACTACTTCAACCACCCTATACACCAAAACCGACTACGACAAAATTTGTGAGTTTGCGGGCAGTCATTTTGAGTATGACGATGGGCTAATTGTTTGGAAATATAATGGACAAGTCATTGAAGACGAAATCCTTACCAAATTATTGAACCAAGAAGGCATACAAATTTATTTAGAAATGGCAACTCACAAACACTATCAAATTAGCAATAATATCCAGCGAAAGCTGATGTTTAGTTTAAATCCTAACTTATTTAGGGTTTACAGCAATATGCCCAATATCTTTATAGTTATTGATGGCAAGGAAAAAATCCGTATTCCTGATGTTGCTGTTACTCCACAAAAACAAATACTGACCAAAGATAACTACCTTATCAATCCTTTGATAATTTTCGAAGTCGTTTCGCCAAGTTCAGTACGGACAGACTACATAGACAAATTGCGAGAATACAAAGAATTGGAAACTTTGCAAGAATACATTATTGTTGAGCAAGACAAAAACCTTTTAGTTCATTATCAACGAGTGAGTGCTGCGGAATGGACAGAGGAGAAAATAGAAACCGAAAAAGACTTTCTCTATTTGCCTACAGTTTCAGTCAAATTGGAGATATCGGAAATTTATGCAGATTGCGAAGGGTTATAAATCACAAGATTAATAACTAATCAGTTATAATTTTTCTAATACCCAAAACTCATACCTTTGAGCAACATGGTATTACTAACCACAACCGTATCATTTGGAGTTAAACCTTCTTTTATCATCACCCTGTCGCCTAATTGCTTGCCTGTCAAGACCTCTGAACGGAAAAAAGTGTTGCTTTTTTTCTTAAACAAATACGTTTTGCCTTCGGCTGTTACTAAGGCACTTTGCGGAACAGACAAGGTATTGTTTTCTGTAACCTCAAAACTCACTTTGGCAAACATACCGGGCTTGAATCTTCCTGCGGGGTTTTTTAGCGAAATTCTCACCGTAACAGTCCTCGACTCGGTATTAATAACCTCGCCAATGGCAGATACATTGCCACTAAACACCTCACCCGAATAGGAAATAAACTCTATTTTGCAGTCTTTTCCTGTCGTAATGTTGTTCAAATCTCCTTCCGAAACATTGGCAAACAACCACACAATATTGGGCGGGGCATTGCGGAGTTCTTGGGGTTTGAAACCAAAAGTGCGGAGTCGGGCTTCTTTTTCTGCCAATTCGGTAGCAGCCTCTATCATACCTGTTTTTGCCTCCAACACATCTTTGCCTGTGGCTGCCCCGTTTTTATACATATCTAAGTTTCGTTCATAAAAATCGGTATCACGAGCCAAGTGTGCTATGCTTTGCAACATAGACGTATAGAGTTCGGTAACTTCGGTGTTTTCGAACAAGATGATATTCTGGGCTTGTTTGTTCTCTGGCGTAAATACGCTGGCAACTACTTTGGCAGGGGCTTCTATGATGCCCGAAGTAGAGTTTTGCGTGCAAACCATAGTCCCAAAAGCCGAAGTAGCTTGACTGAAACGAATGGCGTTGCCGCCATCCAAAATTTCAGGTTTGGCTACGGCGGCGGGCTTGGCAGTTACAACAGCTTTTTTCTCCTCGCAAGCCCCCAAAAAAGCCCCTTGCAAGGTGATGTATAGTAAGAAATAGATAGTTTTTTTCATAAGTTTGTTGTGTTTTTTACGCCATTGCTTGTGTCCTCACAAGCAATCAAAAATACTGTGTTTGGGGTTGCTACAACCCCAATGCACTTTCGGTTGTAGCAACCGAAAGCACACCTTATGCAGACGCAAAATCACACGCTAAAGCGTATGTTACATTGATTTTTACTCCACCAATTTCTCCAATTTGCCTGTAACAAACAACAAATTGATATAACTTTGTTTCATTTGGTAGAGGGCATCATTATAGTCTTGTTGGGAGTTATACAAAGTTCGTTGGGCATCGAGAAAGTCAATAATGGTGGTGTTGCCCCGCAAATAGGCATAGCGTATAGTTGCCAGCACCTGTTGCGACTGTTCTACGATTTGTTTAAACTTTTGTAACTTCAATTTTTGGGTTTCATAGTCAAAATACGCCCTTTTAATTTCGTTGTCCAGTTGCAAAACAAAGACTTCGCTAACTGTTTGGGCTTGTTGCACACTAATTTTTGCCTTTTGAATTTCGCCTTGATTTTTATCGAAAATAGGCAGAGGAAACGTAGCATAAATTCCCACATAAGGCACTGCATTTTGCGGGTTCCATAGAACTCCCAATTCTGGGCGAGGATACGCCAAAGACTGTTGCAAACGAACATTGCTTTCAGCTATTTTGATTTGGTGCTTTGTTATTTTGCCATCTATGCGGTTGTTCAAGGCGTGTGCCACCAAACTGTCGTTACTTTCGGCTATGTCCATATCCATAAATTGTCCTTCGGCTATGCTGATGCTGTCTTTTACACCTGTCAAAAATCGCAAGACTTGGAGGTTGTTGTAATAGTTTCGTTGGAGTTCTAAAAGTTGTGCGTCAAACTGTTGCGACAAGATTTGTGTCCGCACTAACTCTGTGCGGGTAATTACCTCATTTTTTAGTCGGTTTTGATTGATTTTTACCAAAGTATCTATATTGGCTTGCGACTCGGCTATAATTTGCACCCTTTTTTGCAAAATCCACGTATCTAACCATTGGTTGGCTACAATAAAGTATAAATTTCTTTCTTCATTGGCATACAACAATTCGGCTAAGGCATAATTTTGCTTGGCAAAATCTATTTTGTTTTGGCGTTGATTTTTGACTTGAAACTGTTTGGTCAGTTGCGACCAAAATTGCCTTGCCTCCCGACTAAGCAAATTTGCACCCGCAGGCAGAGTCGAACTACTTGCAAGTTGCAAAACCTGAAAATTTATTGCGGGGTTTGGTTTCAAACCTGCTGTGATGGAGTCGGCAGCAACTAAGGCAGCATTGTACTTGCTAATTTTCAGCGTAGGATTGTATTGGCGAGCCTGTTTGAGAGCCTCCACTACGGTTAATTGTTGGGCTGTTAATTGGTAGCAAGGATAGAAACAACAACACCAAAGCAGAAAAAAACGAAAAAAAGACATCTTTCATTTGGTTTGCTTGCTATTTACAAAAAATATACTTGCAAAGAACAAGATTAGAAAAATTTAATTGCCAAAAGTCCTTCGTGTAATAAAGTTTGGTGAACTTCTGTTGCAATACTTTGGGGTATATTTTTGTGCAAAAAGTTGGCATCACCACCGCAAAGCAAGATATGTAAATTGTCATATTGGGTTTGGTAAGCCTTAATAACACCTTGTACCTCCAATAATAAGCCGTTTTGCACACCCGATTGTATGGCTGTTTGGGTATTTTTGCCAATCAAAGGCACTTCACTTGGTATAGCATTGAGAAGGGGCAAACCTGCTGTAAAATATTGCAACGCCTTATAACGCATAAGTAAGCCCAACGAAATACTGCCTCCTTCATATTGTCCTTTATCATTGAGTAAATCGTAAGTGATACAACTTCCTGCATCTATTATCAAGCAATTTTGGTGCGGATAGGTTGCCCATGCCCCGATGGCTGTTGCCAATCTATCCATACCTAACGTATGTGGGGTTGCATATAAGTTTTGAATAGGAATAGGCGTAAGGTAATTAAAATGAGTTACTTTTGCTGCCAAAGTTGGATTGATAGCTTGCAGAGTTTCCAAAAATGGAGAGGCTTTTTTTGCTACATCACACAAAATTAATTGCTCAGGGCTATATTTTTGGCAGAGTATTGCGGTTTCTTGGTAAGTAAGCTGCTCTTTGAACAAAACTAATTGTTGCTGCTCAAAGCCTGCCACCTTAAAAAAAGTATTGCCACTATCTATGGTAAAAATCATAAGTTATAGAATTAGTAAGTTTTAGACCTACGCAAATAGAACAATTTATATTTTGTAATCGCAGATTCAACTTTGAAATGCAATTTTATTTTTGGTTAAATTTTGTATTGGACTGTCAAATTCTAATGTTTTTCTTGGTCTATTATTGAGTTTTCTCTGAATTTCTGCAATATTTTCAACAGAAT
>JAAFKA010000023.1 GCA_013299115.1 Cytophagales bacterium | reverse complement strand
TATTCTGTTGAAAATATTGCAGAAATTCAGAGAAAACTCAATAATAGACCAAGAAAAACATTAGAATTTGACAGTCCAATACAAAATTTAACCAAAAATAAAATTGCATTTCAAAGTTGAATCTGCGCTTTATAAAAACTTCTTTTTATTAGGCTTAAATAATACAAAATTATTTGATTACGAGCAAGTAGAAAAAAGACTAACCAAAAAGAAAACTCAAAAGAAAGATTTAATTGCTGATATGAAAGCAGTAACAAATGATGCAATCCAAAAGTTTAAATCTCAACAATTTGAATTAGAGAAAGAGATAGCCTTGCTTGAAAAAGCAACAGAGGAATATCATTTTTTGCCTAAATATGAACTTGCAGAAAAAGAATTAGCTGGTTTGGAAAATGCAATTAGTGAAAAATTATTGTCACGTAGCAAACTTTTAAAAGAGAAAGATAACTATGAAAAAAGTTTCCGAATTAATTTAGAAGCTGACATTCAAAAAGTTGAAAAGATATATAAAGAAATCAATAAAGAATTAGCAGTTTTTGTAAAAAAAACACTTACGGAAGTTGTTGATTTTAGAAAGGCTATTTCTACAAATAGGAAAAGTTTTTTGCAAAAAAGACAAACAGCTATCAAAGCAGAATTAGATAAATTATTAGGAGAAATTTCGCATTTAGAAGTAAAAAGACGAGCTATTTACAAAATGTTCGACGAGAAAAAAGAATTAGATAGTCTTAAAAACACTTATCAAGATTTAATAATAAAAAAAACAGAATTAGAAAGAAATAAAATTACATTACAAAAAATTTCGGAATTAGAAATAGAAATTTCTAAAATTGATACCGAATTAAAAGGAGTGAAAACTCAAATTGTGGAGAGTATTCAAAGTAGTGAAAACTCAATCAAAGAGATTAGGGCTTTGTTTTATGAAGTCTTGGAAAATTCTATTTTCTTTGACGAGGATAAAAAAGGGTTTGCTTTTGAAATTACAAACTCAGATAAAGGAGTTCCTATAAAATTTGAAGTAGATGTACCAAAAAGTGGCTCAAAGGGTAATCAATTTTTTAAGCTAATGGCTTATGATTTGACCGTATTTTTAAATATAGTTCGCCAAAATCGCAATATTGTGAGTTTCCTAATTCACGATGGAGTTTATGACGAAATAGAACCTGCAAAGACTGTAAAAATCCTTAACTATATTTATCAGCAAACTCTTAAATATCCTAATTTTCAGTATATTATTGCTGCAAATCAGTTTGAATTAGATATTAGTGAGGAGGACAAGCTAAGAGTGGGTAATTATGAATTTGACTTGCGACATAATATCATCGCAGAATTTGAAGATACGGACAATAAAATGTTTTTCAAAAAGAGTTTTTCATAAAATAAGGGTTGCAAAAAAACATTTGCAACCCTTATTTTTTTCCCTATCTTTACCCCATAAAAATAACCACCATAACCAATATGCTCGAAACACTTTTAACCCCAAAAAACCACCAATTGATTGGGCAACTGATAACCTTGTCGGAAAATGAACCCGAACAGTCAAAATCGGTTCACGCAGAAATAGAAAAGCTGATAGCCACTCGAAAAATTCCCGTTTTGGGCATCACAGGCACAGGCGGAAGTGGAAAATCCTCGTTGGTTGATGAATTGGTACGCCGCTATTTGCTTGATTTTCAGGACAAAACCATTGCCATTGTTTCTGTTGACCCTTCAAAACGCAAAACAGGCGGTGCTTTGCTTGGCGACCGTATTCGTATGAATAGCATCGACAACCCTCGTGTGTATATGCGTAGTTTGGCTACTCGTCAGTCAAATTTGGCGTTGAGCAAGTACGTACAAGAAAGTATTGATATTTGCAAGGCAGCAGGTTTTGACTTGATTATTGTCGAAACTTCGGGCATTGGGCAGTCAGATACCGAAATTGTGGAACATTCAGACGTTTCGCTGTATGTGATGACTTCGGAATATGGTGCAGCTACGCAACTCGAAAAAATTGATATGTTGGATTTTGCGGATATGATTGCGATTAATAAATTTGATAAAAAAGGCAGTCTTGATGCTTTGCGTGATGTCAAAAAACAGTACAAACGCAACCATAATTTGTGGGAAACTCCCGATGACAAACTCCCGATTTATGGTACAATTGCCAGCCAATTTAATGACACAGGTACAAATCTTTTGTATGTGAGATTAATGGAAAAGTTGGTCGAAAAAACCAATTTGACTAATTTATTGCCTACTAATTTTACTGCAATTATTGGAACAAAAACCTTAGAAAATTATAATCCCGAAACTGCAACAGCATCTTATGTGATACCGCCAAGTCGTGTGCGTTATTTGGCAGAAATTGCCGAAAATGCCGAAAAATACGACAGATTTGTTGCAAAACAATGCGACATTGCTCGTAAAATGTATCAATTAAACGGTGTCATTGCACAATTAAGGGCAGATATTGGCAAAACAAAAGTAACAACAGAATTAACGTCAAACAAAAGCCCCCTAACCCCCGAAGGGGGAACTGACGGAATAACGTCAAAAACTCCCCCTTCGGGGGACGGGGGGCTTGTCGTAAAGGCAGTCCAATACATTCAAGGAGAACCCGAATATTTAAAAGAGTTGATAGAAAGATATAACAACCTCGAAAAACAACTTGACAACGATTGCAAACAGCAATTACAGACTTGGGAAGCAACCGTAAAACTCTATAAAGCCGACAAATATCAGTTTCAGGTTCGTGATAAAATCATTGAGCAAGACCTTTACACGATTTCTTTGTCGCACAATCGTATTCCAAAAATTTCGCTGCCAAAATATCAAGATTGGGGAGATATTTTGCAGTGGATTATGACCGAAAATACCCCAGGGTTTTATCCATATACGGCAGGCGTGTTTCCGCTAAAACGTGAGGGCGAAGACCCTGCACGTATGTTTGCAGGCGAAGGTGGACCCGAAAGAACTAACAAAAGATTTCACTTTGTTTCGCAAGGCTTGCCAGCAAAACGTCTTTCAACAGCTTTTGATAGTGTAACCTTGTATGGCGAAAATCCAGATTACAGACCAGATATTTATGGCAAAATTGGCAATTCAGGGGTAAGCATTGCAACGGTTGATGATGCTAAAAAACTGTATTCAGGTTTTGATTTGTGCAACCCAAATACCTCAGTATCAATGACTATCAATGGTCCTGCACCTATGTTATTGGCATTTTTTATGAATGCAGCCATTGACCAACAATGCGAAATGTATATCAAAGAAAACAATTTGCAAGCAGAAGTAGAGGCTAAAATTGCAGCAATTTACAGCCCCCTAACCCCCCACAGGGGGAATAACTCCCCCTTGCAGGGGGCTGGGGGGCTAACTCCCCCTTCGGGGGGCGGGGGGCTTAGACCTTCTTACAACAAAATTTTACCTATTGGAAACGAAGGTTTGGGTTTAAAATTATTGGGCGTAAGTGGCGACCAAGTTTTGCCAAAAGAAGTGTATGAAAAAATCAAAGCAAAGGCTTTATCTTCGGTTCGAGGTACGGTGCAAGCTGATATTTTGAAAGAAGACCAAGCCCAAAACACTTGTATTTTCAGTACAGAATTTGCCTTGCGAATGATGGGAGATGTGCAGCAATATTTTATTACGGAGAAAGTTCGCAATTTTTATTCGGTGTCTATTTCGGGTTATCACATTGCGGAAGCAGGTGCAAATCCTATTTCGCAATTAGCTTTTACGCTGTCAAATGGCTTTACTTTTGTTGAATATTATTTGTCAAGAGGAATGAATATTGACGATTTTGCACCAAACTTTTCGTTCTTTTTCTCTAATGGTATGGACCCAGAATATGCAGTTATGGGCAGAGTGGCACGCAGAATTTGGGCAAAAGCCATAAAATATAAGTACAAAGGCAATGAAAGAAGTCAAAAATTGAAGTATCATATCCAGACTTCGGGCAGAAGTTTACACGCACAAGAAATTGCTTTTAACGACATTCGCACCACTTTACAGGCTTTGTATGCCATTTATGACAACTGTAATTCCTTGCATACCAACGCCTACGATGAGGCAATTACGACACCAACCGAAGAAAGTGTAAGACGTGCCTTAGCTATTCAGTTGATTATCAACAATGAATTAGGTTTGGCGAGAAATGAAAATCCTATTCAAGGTGCTTTCATTATCGAGGAATTGACAGATTTGGTGGAGGAAGCTGTGATGAAAGAGTTTCTCAGTATTTCTGAACGTGGTGGGGTTTTGGGTGCAATGGAAAGAATGTATCAACGCAGCAAAGTTCAGGAGGAAAGTATGTATTATGAAATGCAAAAACACGATGGCAGTTTGCCTTTAATTGGTGTCAATACGTTTCTTGACCCGAAAGGTAGCCCAACAGTTATTCCGCAGGAGGTTATCCGCAGCACCAAAGAGGAGAAAGATTTTGCCATTTCGTCTTTAAATGCTTTCCACAAACGCAATGAAAGTGCTGCAAAAATTGCCCTTGCCAACTTACAAAAAGTAGCTATTGCCAACGGAAATTTATTTGAAAGTTTGATGGAGGCTGCAAAAGTGTGTAGCTTGGGACAAATGTCTGCGGCGTTGTATGAGGTGGGTGGGCAGTATCGGAGGAATATGTAGGAAATTGTAATTGTAAACTTTCCAAGTCTTGAAGACTTGGAAAGTATGACTTTATGATGCCAAAATATAAACTTTCCAAGTTTTTGAACTTGGAAAGTTTAATAATCGTGGAAAGTGTATAGATTACTTAATTATCAATATTACCAACCCAAGTATAGCTTGTTGAGCCACATTTTGGGCAGGAGTTAGGATAACAGCCTTGTGGACTGCTAAAAAATCCATTGCTGACATAACAACCGACAAAATCGCAGTTATCACACCGAACAATTTGCGAACCGTCTTTTGTATTTCCACAATATGGATTGGGGCATACGCTGTGTTTTTTCTTTGAGAAGAACATAGATTAAAAGTTTTAGTGTTTAGAGGATTACCTACATACTTTCCAAGTTTTAAAGACTTGGAAAGTATTGATTGATAATGCAATATTTAGACTTTCCAAGTTTTTGAAACTTGGAAAGTATGATTATAAAATAAATAAACTACAAAATTAGTTACTACTTGCAGCACTACATATGGTTGCTGTTGGTAGCTTATAAGCTGTTAAAACCAATTCAATTCGTAGGGCATTTCTTGGAATACTATTTTTAGTAAAATCAAGTCTTCTGCCAGTAGCTAAGTCTATTGTAGGAGTTATTTTTTGTGTTCTTAGGACAGAACCACTGAAAGTCATTACTTGTATGTGGGCTAAGACTTTACCGCCTTCAAAAAGCACTGCTGTCTTTGCATAATTACGACAAGTTGCTAAATCAAGTGCCCTTATTCTTGTATTGTTGTCATAAACTCCAAACGGAATACCCAGTTTGTACCAATGTGTATATTGGGTGCTTTCTGTTCTACCACTTGCAACATTTTCAATAGTCTGTTGCGGAACAATTTGTTCCTCTGTTTTTTGGCAACCCAATAAAAATAAGCTAAAAACTACTGCGATACCAATTTTTTTTAAATTTCTCATTTTGAATTTTGATTTTTAAGGTTTGAAATTGATTTGAAGTTTATACTTTCCAAGTTTCTAAAACTTGGAAAGTATTTGATTGACTTCCTGCAAACTTTCCAAGTTTCTAAAACTTGGAAAGTATTTGATTGACTTCCTGCAAACTTTCCAAGTTTCTAAAACTTGGAAAGTATTTGATTGACTTCCTGCAAACTTTCCAAGTCTTTAAGACTTGGAAAGTATTGTTTTACTTTTGAAATTTTGATTTAGCTACTGAGTGCATCAAATAAATCTGATGCTGTTTTCTCACTTCCAGCATAATCTTTTCCACTACCATTGCCACCACTTAGGGTGTTATAGAGGTCATTGCCAGCATCACCTCTGTAATTCTCACAAGCTTCTGAAACAAACTCAATGTTACTAAAATCTTGTGCTAACTTGTCACCTGCGTGTTTTATCTCCATTTTATTTAATAAATTTTTGCCTTCTTACTGCTTCGGGCATTGCATTATAGTAACCCTTACTACTCCTCAAATTTTGCAGTAACATCTGAGAACAAAAAGTATGTTTCAAAAAACAAAATTTTGTTTTTTATTTTATTACACAATCTATAATATATTGATTATCAATTAGTTATATATTGTTTAATAATTTGTCAAAAAGTCATAATTTTGTTTTAATTTGTTTTTTTGTCAAAAATATTTAGTTTTGACAAAATCCTGACAAAACTGCTTTCTATGTCTGTACCTTATCAATCTTTAAAAGTAGAATTAGAAAGACATCCGTTTTTCAAAGAGTGTACAAGCGGCACTCGTAGTGGAGAGTTTGACAAAATAGCAGATAGAATTAACGCAGAAATAAGCAGAATACTTACTATTAATTCTTCGGTTGCAGGAAAAATACAGCCCAAAGACAAAAAAAATAAAAAATTTATAATAGGTAAAACACTACACCGTGTTTGGGGAGGTGAAGTACAAAATGCACATGAAGCTACGTGGAAGGCATTAGCTGTCTTTCTTTTAGGAGAAAATACTACATGGGAAGAAGTTGAAAATTACCCTCAAAAATTAGAGACACAAAATCAATCTTACTCTCAAGAAATTATTACTTCAACCCCGTTACTGACCACTTTAATTCCAAGTCATATTTATGGAGTTTATATAGCCTATTATTGTACAGCTGACCTAACTGCTGATGATAAAGTAAAACCTGCTTTATTGTGGTTAAAAGAAGATGGCACATTTGAGTGGTTTAATATTAGAGCTAATAAGTCATGTAAGGGTGAATATTGTTTGAAATATAATAGAACGAGACTATTTATTCAATCTTATGACGATGAAAATTATTTTCACATTGATGTTTATTTAAGTCCTCATTATACTAAAAAAGAAGTTACTTTTCTGTTTGGATTACGTAGTTCTCAAACAGATAACACCCTGAAAGTTCATGTTTATACTTTGTTCATAAGGCAACCTAATTTCACAAAAGAATATATAGATATTGTTAAAAAAAACAATGAGATTATTAAGTATTTGTACCGTCCAGAAAATAAAGAAACAGACCAGAACGAAGTAGAGAAAAAACGTACTATAGAAAGCATGGTAGATGTTTTTTTTGAAAAATTTACTGAGGAGGTAATTGAAAATACAAAACCTACTGCACCTACTTCTGAAATTGATGAGAAGAGAGGATATGGAATTTTTGATATAATTTTTAGTACAAAGAAGAAAAAAATACAAGAGGAAATATTTTTATCTTTTTCTGAAGAAGAATTAAAGGAAAGATTACTTATGCGAAAGATATTACCACAAAAATAAACTTTCTAAGTTTTTAAAACTTAGAAAGTATTGCTAAAATTAAACTTTCCAAGTCTTTAATCCTTGGTAAGTATAATTCAAGGTAATTTGGTATTATTTTGGTACATTTACACCTAAAACAATTTTTATGCAATGACACACTCCGTTTATTCTCCGAAATCTGTTGCTGAATTATCGTCAGACGATAAAAGATTTAGCAACATAGAGGCTTTAATCATAAAAGTTACACACCGTTGTAATTTAGATTGTGCCTATTGTTACGAAAACATTACCAATGGTAATGATATGTCCATAGAAACGTATAAGAAAATAATAGATAAAACTTTTTTAAATTCTACCAAAGACAAAATTTTATTGATTTTTCACGGCGGAGAACCTACGCTATTAAAAGATGAATGGTATCAAGAAGCCTTAGCTTATGCACAAAATAAGTCTATACGATTTAATAAGAAAGTTCAATTTAGTTTACAAACCAACTTGTTAAAAATTAGTGAAACCAAAGTTAAGCTATTCAAAGAATATAATGTAAACTTAGGCGTAAGCATAGACGGTTATCAAGGCATACCCGATGCAATGCGTAAAAGAACTAACAAAACCTTTGAAAATTATTTGTATTTAAAAAGTCAAGGACTAAAATTAGGCGTATTGACTACAATAAATAATAGTAATTATGCTTATTTTGACGAAATTTTAGATTGGTTGGTGCAAGAAGCAAAAGTAAAAAGTTTTAAAGTCAATGAAGTTACTCCTGTGGGTGCAGGTTTGCATCTAACACCTCTCAAAGCCGAACAGATATTTCAGGCACAACACGCCATATTAGAATATATGATTAAAACAGAGGGCAAAGTGATTATAGAACATCATTTGGTCTATGAATTAAGTCGTTTTTTTGGAACAGCAACAAAACCCAGCCTTTGTGGAGAAAAAATATGTGGTGCAGGTAGCAGAGTTTTAGGTATCACACCACAAGGAGAATTATTGCCTTGCGGGAGATTTCAATGGAATGATAAAAACTATTTTTTAGGAAATTTACAAACTGACATACAACCCTCACAACAACAAGCCTTTAATGAAAATGTAGATAAATTTCATAGCTTAGTTCCTGAAAATTGGTATAATTGCAATAGTTGTGAGGCAAAAAAAGTTTGTCGTTTTGGTTGTCAGGCTTTTATTGTTCGGTCAAAAGAGAAAGCTAATATAGACTGTTTGCCAACTAAAATGCGTTTTCAATATTACCAAGATAACAAACACAAATTAAGTCTTGTGTATAAAAATATAACTGAAACGTATAATATGAGTAATGATACAGGTTATTATGACAGTTATAGTGATAATCCTATGTATAATGATTAGCAAACTATTAAATCATATAGACCTCAAACTTTCCAAGTCTTAAAGACTTGGAAAGTATATTATGCACTGCAAACTTTCCAAGTTTGTAAAAACTTGGAAAGTATAATGCACTGCAAACTTTCCAAGTTTTAAAGACTTGGAAAGTATATTATGCACTGCAAACTTTCCAAGTTTGTAAAAACTTGGAAAGTATATTATGCACTGCAAACTTTCCAAGTTTGTAAAAACTTGGAAAGTATATTATGCACTGCAAACTTTCCAAGTCTTAAAGACTTGGAAAGTATCTTTTAAAATTCTTACCTCAACATTTAAACAATCTTACTATGGATTATTTAGACTATTATGAGCCATTGTATCCTGATTATATTTATCATATCTACAACAGAGGTAATAATAAAGAAAATATTTTTTACCAAAGAGAAAATTATGGCTATTTTTTGAAAAAATTGGCAGAATATGTTACAGATTACATAGATATTTATGCTTATTGTTTACTGCCTAATCACTTTCATTTGTTGGCAAGGGTAAGAAGTGAGGAAGTAATCAAGGCTGCTTATGAACAAAAAATACTTTCCAAGTTTCAAAAACTTGAAAAGTCGGAGGAGGAAGTAAAACTTTCCAAGTCTTTAAGACTTGGAAAGTATGAAAATGCCAAACAAATACCACCTGCACACGAAATTGTAAGTGAACAATTTAGACTTTTCTTTATGTCTTACTCAAAAGCTATCAATAAACAAGAAAAAAGAGAAGGTAGCTTGTTTAGAAAAAATTTTAAACGTATTCGTATTGCAAGTGATTTGTATTTTACTCGTATGGTTTGGTATATTCACAATAACCCTGTAAAACATAGAATTTGCAAAGACTTTGCAAGCTATCATTGGAGTTCTTATCAACGTATATTGCTTGCACAAGAAAGTAAGTTAGACAAAAAAAGTGTTTTAGAATGGTTTGGTGGTGTTGAATGGTTTCAGCAATTTCACTTAGCAAACCAAAGTTTAGATGATATGACTGATTTTTTGATAGAAGATTAAAACCTTAACGTGAAAAGTCAAACTTTCCAAGTCTTAAAGACTTGGAAAGTATTTTATATGGTACTTTCATTATCGAGGAATTGACAGATTTGGTTGAGGAGGCTGTGATGAAAGAGTTTCGCAGTATTTCTGAACGTGGTGGGGTTTTGGGTGCAATGGAAAGAATGTATCAACGCAGCAAAGTTCAGGAGGAAAGTATGTATTATGAAATGCAAAAACACGATGGCAGTTTGCCTTTAATTGGTGTCAATACGTTTCTTGACCCGAAAGGTAGCCCAACAGTTATTCCGCAGGAGGTTATCCGCAGCACCAAAGAGGAGAAAGATTTTGCCATTTCGTCTTTAAATGCTTTCCACAAACGCAATGAAAGTGCTGCAAAAATTGCCCTTGCCAACTTGCAAAAAGTAGCTATTGCCAACGGAAATTTATTTGAAAGTTTGATGGAGGCTGCAAAAGTGTGTAGTTTGGGGCAGATGTCGGAGGCTTTGTATGAGGTGGGTGGGCAGTATAGGAGGAATATGTAGGAATTTAAACCTTACAAGGTTTCTAAAACCTTGTAAGGTTTTTTTATCTGATTTTTAACTTTTCAATATCTATTCTTTCTTTCAATACTGACAAACTACTTTCTAACTCTTTTTTTAGTAAATCTCTGTCATCAAAACCTGCGATAAAGGCTTTTGCTAATTTTTCTAAGGCTTTTTCGGTATTATATTTGGCTTGTCCACAGGCTGCAAAGAATAAATCTAATGCGTATTCCGTATGTTTTATAAAAGGATTATTGCTTGTTCTCTGTTTTTTATCAAAAATATCATTTTCAATTACAATATAACTTTTTTCTTGCATAAGAAAATTGACTACATTTCTAAATTCTTGGTTAAGTTTCTCTAATTCGTCAGAATTATTTATAAGTGCAAAATGTGCTTTTGCTTTTTGAAAAATCAAAAAAGTTTCTTTTGTAGCATTACTTTTTACTTCTTTTTTTAATAAGATTTCCCGCCCAGAACTTATTGTATTATTCAATGTTCTTTCAACTAAATGTCCACCTGAATAAATTGGAAAACTATTATTATTATGGTCTTTTATATATGTATAAAAACCTATATGAGGTTCTTTTACATTAGTTCCATTACTTAGCCTTTCCGTAAAGCCAATTACTAATAAATTTTTATTTTGCACTAAAATTGTACCATAGTAAATATGTTCTTTACCTTTTAATTCTACTTTTCCATTTTGATGAAACCACATAGGATGTATAGAAATACCTTCTTTTAATTCACCATTAACAAAGGCATAACACGTGTACCATAAACCTGACATCTTGGGTTGAATAGTTTCTTGATAATTAATTAAGTTTAAGTCTTGGAAAAATTTGGGGCTTTCCATATTAACATTTATATCATTAATGAAAAAATCAATAATTTCGGGATGCTTTTTCTTTAATTCAAATACTTGTTCTCCAATATAATCTTTTGGTTGTGGTTTTTTTTCAGTTGTTTTTATAAAATATAATCTCCCACTTGATAATCTGTCTCGATTTTGCTGAGAAATAGCCATCACACTTTTAAAAACGTCAAACCCATTTTGTCTCAAGGGACTTATATCTATAACCAGTATTCCTGAAAATATATTAGGCTTATTTTTTTCATCTGTCATCCATTCAAATAAATAAATCACATCAGCTTCTTTTTTCCTAAAACATTTTGCTTGATGTTCTGTGTTTTCCCCTTTTAGTCCCCTTAAATATTTAATATTAGCGTCTCCATTTTCTTTTATGTCTATTACAACAGAACTAATACCACTTGAATTAGCATTTCCATAAGTAAAGCAACCATAGACAATATAGGTTGCACCGCCAAAAATACCCAAATCACTCTCAAAACAGTGTTCTAAGCTATGAAAAAGGGCAGTAATGGTATCAGATTGTAGAGTGTTAGCATCACTAATTTCTGTATTTGTATCTAATTTAACAGTAAACAGTGGTTTTTCAGTGTACTTTGCCCATTTTAGAATGGCATCATAATCAGTTAATAAATTGTTATGATTTGCTGCCCACAAATTATTAAAGAAATCATCAAAGGTCTGGTTAGGATTATTTTCCCTAAAACCTAATAATTTGTGCAACGCCCCTATAATAATAGCATCTTCTGTTCCGTATGGATAAGTAGCAAACTTTACCAATTTGTCTATTACCTTATTTTCAGTTTTAGGGCTGCTAAGGAAAGTGCGTAAGGTATCGTCATTTGTTATAACAATAAACCCTTTTTCCTTTATTAATAATTTTGCTAAATCTTGTTGTTGTATAGTTTCTTCTTTATTATTAGTGTCCTCTTTTTTAAGAAAAAAGTAGTTTAGTAAGCACAAAAATAAAAATCTGCCTTGCGTTGCCTGATTTATAGGTGGTATATTGCTTGCTAATAATGCCTTCATTGTTTTTGAATTATTTTTTTGACAAGGTAAATAATTTTTCACAAAGTCGTAATAATTTTAGAAAAATATCTCATAATGTCATTGATTATTTTAATGAAATTTTGAATAATTGGCAAAATTATCAATCATATTATTGATAATTTTTAGTGCTTTTTAATAATATAATAACTTAATAATCAATTAGTTACACACTTGACTTTGTTGTTTTAATTGTTCTACCTTTGTGTCGTAAACATTATAAAATAGGTTTACATTCATTCAAAAATAAAACTTTTAAACAATTCAAAATTATGAAAAAGGTATTTAAGTTTCTATCCATTGCAGCAATGACTGCGTTTATTTTTGGCTGTTCAAACCAACTTGATTTGCCTGAAAAAACAGATAACGAAGTGGTCTTAGTTTCGGCGGGTTCAGAAGAAAGCAAAAACGATACCCCACAACAAGGAGCACGAACAGAGGCTTGTTCTTACTGGTGGACAGCAGGCAATGGTAATGGTAAAGGTGATATACTTTGTGCAGAAGCAAATTTCACAAAAGAGGCCACAGTGAGTAATGCTTGTGATTATATGGTTTTTGTTTATGAAGTTACAGAAGGATGCTACAATCCATTCCCAAGCAAAGCCAGTCCTCCAAAAAATTCAAAATTGATTGTGGAAGCTATTTTAAAAAATCGTCAAGTACGTAAAGTTGGCGAGTGGGCTTACATAGAACGTACAAGAGAATGGAGTTTACAAATTACAGGTTTCAACAGATTATCTTACTTCAAAGATATTGCAAAAATACGTATTAGAGGTAATGGTATTCCTGTTAAAGGCAAATGGATTATTAAACAATAATCTTTCAAAGGATAAGCCAAGCCTCCTATCTATAAGTGCTTGGCACTATATTTAAAATAGCTTATTTTATGGCTGAGGTTAAATCTATTGGAGAACAACAAAATCGTTTGGGTATGTTTGGTTTCCGCTATTGGTCTTGGACTGTTAAATTTACTGATGGTATTTGGGGTGAATTGTGCCAAAATCAAAAGAATAATAATTATTTTGTAAGTACAGCAGTTGGAGAAGTCTATTATGTTAGTAGAGAAGCAGCCATTAATGCTGCGTGGCATTGGGCAAAATACAATAAAATGCCCGAAGAAGGTAGAGTTCGCTAATTTTGGTAATAAAGGTTGTGTATTTTAACACAACCTTTATTTTTATAAAAAGTCAGCCCAACAGTTATTCCGCAGGAAGTTATTCGCAGCACCAAAGAAGAAAAAGATTTTGCGATTTCATCTTTAAATGCTTTCCTCAAACGCAATGAAAGTGCAGCATTTTTTTACTTTCCAAAAGCCATTTTCTTTTTGGAAAGAGTTTTTATTTTCCTAAAAAAAGACCTAAAAAACTTTACTTTTCAAATATAAACTACTACATTTGTAAACAGAAAAGAGTAAACCACTCCCTCTGCCAATTAGAGGCAGACAAGCGAAGGTTTACTCTTTTTCTTTTCCCCAAATTTTAAGGTTTCTACTACTCCACGCTGTTAATACCCATTTTTCTTTTGGGTAAGCACTTTTTAGTTCATTAATATTTGTTGCATTTAATTTTGTAGGTGTTAAAGCCACCACAATTGGATTTTCTTCGTGAGTTGCCTCTGTCAATACAATTCGGGCAAGTTCTGTTTGTTGAGAAATAAAAATAGCTAACGGATTTTTGTAATTGTTTGGGCAGCAATGCAATTTGTTCTAATGATAAATTATGTTTTTCTATCATTTTACGCACTGTTTTTTGAAACATTATAATATCATCTTCCGAAAAACCATTTTCTTGCAAAACTTGACAAGGTTTTCCTAATTTAAACAAATAATTACGGTTTAATTGTCCTAATTCATACTTTTGCAAAGCCTCTTGATATTCTTGTAAGAGTAAATCAAACTCTATACTCATATTTTTTTGTTTAGAATGGTTGTTTATAAGCACAAATATAAATGATTTTGCGAATAGGTTTAGTAGTTTTTCAATATTTTGCAGAACGGCTATTATTATTTCCCCTTTAAATGCTTCCCACACACACAATGAAAGTGTAGCAAAAATTGCTTCCTAAACCTCACAAGGTCTTTAAGACCTTGTGAGGTTTTTTTTACCGCCAAAAGTGTGTAGTTTGGGGCAGCTATCGGCGGCTTTGTATGAAGTTGGTGGGCAGTATCGGAGGAATATGTAGGAAATAGTAAATCTAACGGGTTTTAAAAACCTGTTAGATTTTGCTTATGAAATTATCTTTGCTCTACATAATGCACCTTAAAAAATACATTATCAAGATGCAAAAAATCTTTGTCCGTTGTTATCAAATTTGCTTGTAAACTGTGGGCAGTGGCTGCTATCCACAAATCATTCTTACCCATATTTTTGGCACTTTCGCCTTTGGGAAGTGTTTTTTCAGTGTTTTTTCCTTGACTGTATGCACTTATTTCGACATAGCTACTGTTTAAACTTTCTACATCATAAAAAATATTGAGTTGTGCCAATAACTGTTTTAGAATGGCTTTTTTATTTTCTCCCCAGCCTAACTACACAGCAATATCCAAAACTTCGGCAACACTTGCAAAGGAAACAAAAGTTTGATTTTCTAAGGGTTGAAAATGTAATTCAACATACTGCCAAGTAGTGGAATTGCGAATAATATGAATAATTATATTGGTGTCTAAAACGTAACGGTTCATCTATGTAGCAGAATAAAGATAGTTGTCAATGATTTCTAAATCTTCCTCACTACAACTATTTGCAAAATCTTGTTGAATTTGCGATATTTGCGATTTTTTATCTATAAGTTGGGTATTTTGATAAGACATTTTTGTAGTATTCATACATAGCCATAGCAAGGCTATCAACTGTTTTTGCTGTTCAGTTGATAACTGCAATGCTAAATTTATTAGCTGCTCATAACTTAATTGAATATTGAATTGATAGTCCATTGTGGTTTCTGTTTGTAACAAAGTTACAAAATTATTTCTTTTTTTGCAACACTGCCACCGTATTTCGTAAATCTGTAATGGTGGTTTCTAAGAGGGTAATTTCTCTAAATCTACTCCTCAAAACCATTTACTATTAAATAACCCAACAATTCTTGATTAAAAATGCTTGCTGTTTGGAATAAATCTGTGGCAGTTTCGGCATCAATAGGACTAAAAACTTCATAATCTCCTTTGCTTCTTCGTTCCATTGCATAAGCTAAATGACGACTAAATTCTTTTGGAAAAATACCTGTTTTGATAAATAATTCGCCAAATTTTTGGGCTGTACCTGTGTGCGTAGAGGCTGTAACATTTTGTGTAAGTAAAATTGCTTGCACTCTGTAAAACATTGCATAATAAATTCTTGAAACTGCCGAATTATAGTCTTGTTCTTTGATAAGCATTTGTGCGGAGTGCATATAAGTTGTAGTCCTTATGCAAAGTCCCTTTATTGTTTGGTGGACTGTTTCCATATCGTAATGCCTTCTTTTTTTATGTTGAGATATAGCGGAGTAATTTTATTTTTGAAATCTGAAATTGTAGCACCATTTGGGCTAATAACTACTTGATTATCAAGTAAATAATCGCAAATAATATCATAAATTAAATCATTTTTTTGAAAATCTGTAAAGCTATTATCAAACAAAAGCAACAAATCTATATCCGAACTTTCTCTAAAATCTCCTCTTGCATACGAGCCAAAAAGGATAATTTTTTGCAAATGTTCCCCATAAACTTTCAACAAATCAGCTTGAAAGTTTTGTAAAATAGGTGCAATTATTGTTGATTTTTTTGGAAGTTTTGTTTTCATAAAAAAACTCTTTACACAAATTTACAAAATTATTTCTCTTTTTGCAACACCGCCACCGTATTTCGCAAATCTGTAATGGTGAGTTGCTGAGAGGGTGATTTTTTCTTTCAAAAACTCACTTTCTTTGTCTTTGAGTGCAACAATATTAGGAATTATTTTCTAATATTTGTCTAAATTGTTCAGTATCAATAACTATGACTTTGGGAAAATCAATTTTCTTTAAAATATTGAAATCCTTATCGTGAGAAACAATAAAACTTGCATTACAAGCAATAGCACAATCTACAAATTTATTATCGTCATCATCTTTGAGTAGCCCAAACTTGTAATAAGTCGTTATTCGTTCTATATTTGGTAGGTTTTCAATGACACCCAAAGCATCTGCACTTGCTAAAATTCCCATTTGTTGTGCAATAATTTCGGCATATTCTAACAAAATATCTGTTGTTACGCACAAAATATATTCGCCAGCTAATAGGCTTTTGAAAATCCAATGTAATTTAGATTTGCTTGAAATTGAAACCAATAAGACGTTAGTGTCTAAAACTATTTTCTCCATTTTGATTACTTGCTTTTACGCATTTTAGTAACAAGCATTGCATCTACCTCTTCGTTTGTCCATTTTTTTTCATTCCAGACTTTATCAGCCTCTTTTATTAGTCGTTGGGCAAAAAATAGGGCAAGCATTTTTCGCAATTCTACCAAATCATTTTCTGATAATTGGTGCGAAAATGTTTTTAAAAGTTCGAGTTGAACATTGCTTAAAGGTTGTTTTATGGAAACTTGCATAGTCGTAAATCGTAAAATTATACAAAGCTACAAAATTATTTCTCCTTTTGCAACACAGCAACCGTATTTCGTAAATCTGTAATGGTGAGTTGCTGAGAGGGAAATTTTTTCTTTGAGAAATTACATAAATAACTGTATATCAAGTAATTCTATATCAAAAAAATGTTTGTCTAAGTGTAAAAAATCTTTATCTGTTGTTAACAAAGTGGCTTGAATAATGTGGGCTGCTGCTGCAATCCACAAATCATTTTTACCCATATTACGTGCTGATATATTTGGAGGAAGTGGTAATTCGGTAAGTTTGCCTTGCATACAAACTATCAAAAACTTGTTTGAAAGTAGGACTTTTTATTCTCAACAAAACAATGTTGGTATCTAATAAATATCTCATGCAGTCAGTTGAGCCAAAGGTTCAGCTATGGTTTCGTCAGTGTTATTTTCCGTATTTGGTAAGTCCCAAAAACCACCAATAGTTTTTACATTTTCAGGCTTGTAATTTTGTGCAATAATAGCCTGTTGTATATCAAAAGCAGGATAAATGGGCGTAGCAAATTGCAAGAGAGAATTATCTTGCAGGTTTTGTAATTCGGCAACAAAATTCTCTATCTTTTGCAACCATATTTCATTTTGAATAGCTGCAATGGTGTGTAATAAAATATCTTTTCGTTGTATGGTTTGCATAAGCATAATTCTTTGAACACAAATTTACAAAATTATTTCTCTTTTTGCAACACTGCAACCGTATTTTGCGTGGTAGAGGTTATTACGATAATTTTTGTATAGAAAATTAACTTATTGATTTTCAACTAATTGACCTTGCACCCTAAAGAGTACGGTACAAATCGTAATAACCTCTGGTGTTATATTTTATTCTACTATCCGAAAAGGCAATCTATAGACGGCTAGTATTTTATCAAAAAGATTGACAGATTTAACTTCAATAAGTGATTTTTCACACCTGCTTTGCCACCAAAGCCACCGACAACAGCCCACTAATTTTGTATTTTCTATTGCTACCAACTTCTGTACACCTGAAAAACTTACGTAACTTTTCGCCTTTGGTAAATAACCTACCATCTTCTACCTTAAATACGGCATTGTCGGGGATTTCCTCTAATAAAACTAAACCTTTGTTGTCTTTGTCATACTTTTTTAAGGTTTTGTAGAGGTGTTCATCTCTGCAAGTGGCAGCACTTGGGTTGGTCATGTATTGGCGAAGCGCCGAAGCCACATCAGCAGGAAAAACCTCCATAACCTTGCCTAACAAATGAGAGTACACAGTTTGCCACTCCTTGCCATGTGGATTAACTTGGTTCTTGAACCGCAACCACACCCGCAAATGAGCAACTTCGTGGACAAAAGTAACCAAAAAAGCATAAGGGTTTAAATCACCATTAATGGTAATGGTATGGGGGGCATTGGCTTTGGGTGGTGGCGAATAAGTTCCCAAAACTGTTTTTCGTTTGGCAGTTATTCGCAACAAAATATGATAATCTAAAATCCAAGTAGCCATGAGGGGGACAGCCGCATGAGGCATATACTTGCGTAAAATGTCTTCTATTTTAGTGGAGTGGTGCATAGTAGTCTGTGGAGCTTACCAACTAAGACAAAGATAATAGGATTTGTAATAGCTTGCAAAGGTACAAAAAAAATTCTTGTTCCTACTTCTTTTTTCTACATAATGTAGGCATTGACTTTTTTTTTATCTACTTTAAAAACGACAAATAATAAGGCAAAGCCTCATTCCAAAAACTCCAATCATGCCCTGCTGCACTTCGCACATCGAGCCAATGCCCTATATTTTTGTTTTGTAAAATATTTGCCAACTGAAAATTGTAGCTTTTGCATTGGTCGTTTTCGCCACAGCCCAAGACAATGCCCATTTGGTTGATGTGATTTAGATACCACGCATTGGTTAGGTTTGCCATATAATCTACAGGGCTATTGAGGTAGGCTGCTTCGTCAAAGCAAGAGTCTATCAAGATACGCACATCAAAAGCACCACTCAAACTAAATGTGTGCGAAACTTTATCGGGGTGGCGAAAAGCCAAATTAACAGCATGATAACCTCCCAAACTGCACCCTGCGGTAATTATCTTTTGCTTTTTGGTTTCGTCCATAGCCCTGTAAACTACTTCGTTGAGCAAAAAATCGTCAAACAACAAATGGTTTTGCACTTTCTGGCTATCGTCAATTTGTTTGTTATACCAACTTTCTTTGTCATAACTATCAGGACAATAGACCTTTATTTTGCCCTGCTGAATAAACCACTCCAAACGGGCAATCATACCAAAATCTTTGTATTGGTAATAACTCCCCATAGAAGTTGGAAAAAGCAGCAAAGGTATGCCTGCATAACCAAAAGTAAGCATTTCAAACTCTTTGTTGATACGACCAGAGTACCATTTGTGGTAATGTTCGAGCATGTTTGCGTGGGTTTGTGATATTTTTTGTAATAAATTTTAGGGCAAAAAGCTATTTAAAATTTGGTAAAAAACAATTATTTTGGGTAAATCATTCAAATAATACCCTCACCTGAATAAAAGGTAATTTGGTCTTTAAATAACGTAAGTCGCGTAGTATAAAAAGTGTAAAATCTTATCAAAAGACTATTTTTGTACTTTCTCACACTACAAACATAGCTTTATAAAAGATTTTATGCTCGCAATTTACGGCTTTATTGATGATTTATTGAAAAAAACACAAACTATTTCTATTGATAAACGAAGGAAACTTAGTGGTGCTCAAGTTATCACAACCCTTATTATTTCTGCCAAGTATTTTTATGGCAACCGCCATACACCTTGTCTTCCCTATTGCACATGAGGCTATTATTGTATAACCCTTTCAGGGTTATACATTTTTTTATTCAAAAAAAAGGCATTCAATTTTTTCAATCCGATTTTTTTATTATCTTAGCAACCAAACCTTTTTTTGCCGCTGCGTTGCACCATGACTCCTCGTTTTCATTCAGCCGTTTGTTGCCTTGTTGCCTTTTGGGGGCTTAGTTTGGCGTGGCTCTTGCCTTTCTCGTCTATTGCCCAAATGAATTTAGACCCACAAAAAGCCTTGTCGCAATTTGGCATAGATTTTTGGACAGCAGACAAAGGACTGCCCAGCGTAGCCGTAAACAAGGTCTTGCAGACTCGTGATAACTACATTTGGCTTGGCACTTATGATGGTTTGCTCCGTTTTGACGGGGCTACTTTTATGCTCTACAACAGTGGCAACGTCAATTCCTTTACTATCAACGATGTAATCACGATGCTCGAAGACCGTCAGGGCAACCTTTGGATTGGCACAAATGGCGGCGGTATTCTCAAATATTCTGATAATCACTTCCGCAAAAACGGCGGCAGTCTTTATCAAAACGAAACTATTTATTGCATTTTTGAAGACCATAGTGGCAATGTGTGGGCAGGAGGCAAAAATGGAATTATCAAAATGGGCAAAGGCAAAATCAATTACCATAAAATTCCAAATTTCGATAAAGTAGTTGCTACCTCAATTTATCAAGACCGCAATAAAAATATGTGGTTTGGCACGCAAAAAAACGGAATTATATTTGTGGCAGACAGCACCCAAGAAGTTATCAACTTTGGTGTGGCAGAAAAATTGGCAGACGAAAGAGTTACCACTATCTACCAAGATAGAAACAACAGAATGTGGATAGGTACGGAGGCAGGGCTTTTCCAATTCCAAAAAGATAGCACTTTTGCTTTGTTTGATTTTAACGGCAAATTGCCAGCCAATACCCGAATAAACGCCATTTACGAGGATATGCAGGGCAGTCTTTGGATAGGAACTACTGATGGACTTTGCCGTTTTCATAAAAATAATATTCACGTTTTGACAGTCATAGAAGGAATCCCCGACAATGATATTCGGTCTATTGCAGCCGACCAAGAAGGCTGTATATGGATTGGTACGTACAGGGCGGGGTTGATGCGACTAAAAGATGGCAAATTTACAAGTTTTACTTCCAACGAAGGGCTGGTACACGAAGCAGTCAATTCTATTATAGAGGACAGCAAAAATAATTTATGGCTTGCCACCGACAGAGGAGTCAGTCGTTATGACAAGGTTGCATTTACCAACATCACCGAAGGTTTGCCCAACGCCAAAGTTCGGGACTTGATAGAGGACAAAAAAGGTAGAATTTGGTTTGCCACCTATGGAGGTTTGGTGCTGTATGACAAAGGCAAAATGACAGTCTGGAACAAGCAAAAAGGCTTATCTGATGACCAAGCCCGCCGACTGTTTATAGACAAGCAAAACCGAATGTGGATAGGCACAAAGGCAGGGATAGACCTAATGACCGAAGATGGTAAGTTTGAGCATTTTAATACAGACGATGGGCTAAGTTCAGATTACATTATGAGCATAGACGAAAGCCCTACGCGTGGCGTAATGATTGGTACGAATGGCGGCGGACTGAATTTTATCAATGCAGATAAAGAAGTAAAAGTCATTGGCACAAAACAAGGGCTGGCGGGAGATGTGGTTTATACGGCTTACGAAGACACTGCACGTATTTTGTGGGTAGGCACCAATGGCGGTTTGACAAGGATAGAAAGAAACAATTTTTCGCAAATTACTGAACAAGATGGGCTGTTGAGTGATAAAATTTTCCAAATCGTGGAAGATTCATCGGGTTATATGTGGATGAGTTGCAACAAAGGCGTGTTTAAAGTGCTAAAAAAAGAACTCAATCAGGTATCTATTGGCAAAATTCGCAAAGTCAATTCTATTACCTACACCAAATATGATGGATTGCTAACCAACGAAATTCCTGCCAACGGCAAAATTTGTGAACTCAAAGATGGACGAATTGCTATACCAACCCTCAAAGGCTTTTCTTTGATTAATCCGAACAATATTCGCATGAACCGCATACGCCCCCCTGTGTATGTGGAAGAAATTTATTTAGACGGCAAACTTGCCAACAGCCAAATAGAGGAAGATGGTACTCTCGACATACCGCAACACACCAAACGGATAGACATACGCTATGCAGCGTTGAGCCTGTTTGCAGCCGAAAAAGTGCAATTTCAGTATCGTTTAGAGCCTTACGACAGCAAGTGGATAGACGTAGGGGCGGACAGAGTAGCCCATTTTACCAATTTGCCGCCAGGAGATTACACTTTCCGCGTTATAGCTTGCAACAACGATGGGGTGTGGAACAAAAAAGGTGCTGTTTTCAAATTTAAAATCAAAGCCTACATTTACCAACAAGCTTGGTTTTATTACCTCCTTATGGTTTTAACAGGTTTTGGTATTTGGTATTACAACAAAGGCATCAGAAAAGAAAGAGAGGAAGCCGAAAGAGAGGAAAGGGAATTTAATGAGTTGGTAGAAAATAAAGTTGATTAAAAAACAGTGTGGGGCTGTCCGAAAAGGTAGATACAAACAAAAACAAAAACAATATTCTGTTTGTTTACTTAACCATGACTGACCAAGAACAAATACAGTATTTAGCAAACGAAGTAAAAAACCTGAAAGAGCAAAACAGTTCCCTGATGGGTATGTTTGATATGACGACAGGTTATTTAGAAAAACTGAAAAAAAACTTAGAAGTTTCAGAAAAAAAACTCTCGAAGGCTAACAAAAATTTAATAGACAGTATTACCTATGCCAAGCACATTCAAGATGCCTTTATTGTCAATACAGCTTATCTGCAAAGATTAATTCCCCAGTCTTTTATTTTTCAAAAACCCAAAGACATCGTAAGCGGAGATTTTGTTTGGGTGGCAGAGCAGAATGATGCCTTATTTTTAGGTGTAGGCGACTGCACAGGGCATGGTGTGCCAGGTGCTATGCTTTCTATTTTTGTGGTTAGTATGCTCAACCAAATTGTGCAGCAGCAAAAAAACACTTCTCCTGCCCATATCTTGGGGCTTTTAGACCAATTAATAGAATCTAATTTGGCAAGATACAACGAAACCATCAGAGATAGTGTAGAAGTGGCATTGATAGCTTACAATAAAAATACAAAACAAATTACGTTTTCAGGGGCAAAAAGACCTTTGGTAGTGATAACTAACGGACAATCAACTGTTTACAAAGGGGCAAGAGTTGTTTTAGGCACAGAGGAGAGAAGAATAGAGCCTATCAGCCAACAAATTATTGAATTAAGCCCCAATACTTCTTGTTACTTGTTTTCAGACGGTTTTGCAGACCAATTTGGGCAAGAAACAGACAGTAGATTCTCAAACAAAAAATTATTGCAACTCTTAGAAAAAATTGCTACCTTGCCACCCGATAAACAAGCAGAAGAATTGCAAAATGCTTTTGTTAGTTGGAAAGGTGAAAAAACACAAACTGATGACGTAGTAGTTGTTGGTTTATCTTTCCAATAGTCTGCATAAAACTTTAAAATATATTTCGTTAGTTAAAATTTCTACCATTCATTTATGGCTAATTCATATACAACTTCGGAGGTGCTACCTACCTTGTCTTATCCGTATCAGCAAGTCATTACCACGCAAGCAGGCAATGTATTTGTCTTGCCACAAGAGCAAATTATGATTTGCGAACTCACCAAAGAGTATGTTCCCATAGAGGAATTTAAGGAAATATTTGAGGCTACTGTTTCTTTTATTAAGGAGTACCAAATCAAAAAATTTATTTTTGACAAGCAGCATTTGCGAGTTTTCCACCAACCTTCGATGGAATGGTACTTTGTTTTTTGGAAAAAAGAAATTTACGATTTAGGGCTGAAAATACATAGAAAAATTTTGCCCCAAAATCAGCAATTTTTTACCTTAGCCGTAGAAGCAGGACGTGCAAAAATTTTGGAACAATACCAAGATACGGTTATTCCTATGCTCGATATTCAATACAAAAATACAGTAGCAGAAGCTATAAAAAGTTAGCAATATAGCAATAAACATCACATACTAAACATGCTAAAGTGTACGTTAAATAAACCTCACATTTTCTCTTTCAGAGTCCGCAACTCCGCTGGTTGGTCTTTTTGGCTTTGTTTAAAAAATTGGTAGGCAATGGTAAGCCCTACGGCAGTTTCGGCAGCAGCTATGACCAACACAAACAGGCTATACACTTGCCCTTGCAGTTGAGAATCTGCCCGACTAAAAGCTACCAAATTCAGATTGGCAGCATTGAAAAGCAACTCTACACCCAACAAAATGGCAATAATATGGCGTTGACTCACCATAACCACCAAGCCTGTGATAAACAAAAAACAACCTAAAAATAAAAAGTAGTTGGTAGGCATTTTGGCTATTTTTGATTAAACCTTACAAGGTCTTGAAGACCTTGTAAGGTTTGGTGTTTGGCTTTCTATTTCTTTTGACTTGCTTTAAACAGAGTTTGTTTTTCTTCTGTGGTTAGGGACTCGTAACCATAAGCCGATATTTTGTCTAAAATAGCATCTACTTCGTCTTGACTTGGTGAGGATTTGGTGCTATAATTTTCTACTCTCGATGCTTTTGCCCCGCCTGCGGTGGCTTTTTGCTTTACTTTAATTTTGGGTTTGGGTTTAAACAAATTGCCAAAAAAGTTGATAACATTCCAAAAATAGCTACTCAAATCATTGCCTTTTTTATAACTCAATGTAAACAAAACACCAAACAAAGCACCACCCAAATAGGCAAAGTTTGCTCCTATGTTTTTGCTACCTGCCCCAAAAAAAGCCAATAAAATATAGACAATGGCTATGTATTTAAGGGCAACATCTCCCAAAAATAACAAACGCAAATGCACATTGGGAACTAAAACTGCTACCCCTGCAATGACTGCAAAAATACAACCTGTCATACCAAACAAGCTACTCGAACTGCTTACAGTTACCAAATCTGGTACGGTATTCATCAGGAGCAAGTAAACCAAACCTGTGGCTATGCCTCCATACACATACAAGGCTACCATGCGGCGGTTGCCCATATATTCCGTTGCCACTTGCCCAAACCAATAGAAGGTAAACAAGTTAAACAAGGTGTGCAAAATAGCCGTTTCTCCTCTGCCTTCCGTAAAAAAGTTCAGGAACAATGTCCAAGGGTGAAACAGAAAAGTTTTGGGATTTGCAGGAAGGTAAATATTGGCAAGCAACATATCAAGGGCTTGCGGCACATCGAGCAAAGAACTAATGCCCCAAAACAAGTGAATAAAAGCCAACAACATGACGTTCAGCACAATAAGCTGCACCACGCCATTGTTTGACTTGCTCCAAGTAGCTTTAAATTTTTCTAAAAGGCTTTCCATACAAAGAAAAGTAATTGATTGTAAACTCCCAAATTTGGTCTGTGTATTCTATCCTATAAACTTAAAAAAATTAAAATAGGTTGCAAAAAATACGTTAAGAAATCTGAAAGAATTTAGAAAAGCAAAAATTATTTCTTTGACAAGGTCGTAAAATTCATAGGTTCTAAAACAATAGCACTCAAACCAGCTTTGATTGACAAAGAGGTTAAATGTTCTCTAAGGTAGGGATATAAAATAGCAGGTGCATTGACAGCTATAAAATCATTGAATAATAAATCTGCATCTCCAAATTTCTCGAAAATTCCTCTTACTGTAACAGAAATATTACCAATATTTTCTTGATTTTCTACCAAATTTATTTTTGCTTGCAGGTCAAGAGTTACTAAACTTTCATGTTGTTGATGAGAAGTAGAAAGATTTAGATTTATCTCTAATTCCTCTTGCCCTGTCCCTTCATACTCAAAAATTGTTTTAGGTATTGTAATTGCAAGTATTTTATACCCAGATTTGTTTATTTTTTCCATTTTTAGACTATTAAGCAGCCATTGCGTAGGTTCTTTCACCTGCATTTACAGTTGAAACAGTTTTGGTGTAAGAAACTTTTTGTGTACTTTGTTTACTGACTTTTGCAGAAATATTACTAATATATAATGGATTTTCTAATTTTATCAAAATATTATCCGTCAGAAAGCCCAATTCTTCACCTTCTTCCTGAAACATTGCTTCAAATGCCTCAACAGTTTCTATATAAAAACTTGTGAAGGCAGGAGTTTTAAAAACTTCCTCTTCAGAAAATTGTATCCAATGTGTTCTATGACTTTGTATATATTCATAACGAACCCCTAAATCAGGAAACATTGCACTAAGATTTTGTGCTGCCTTTAAAGCAAATTCTTTTGCTAATTCATTCATTGTCAGAGTTTTGTTAAGAGTTTTAAAATATTCTCAGCCTTTTTAACAGCCTCTTTACTTTCTGTAATTGTTGCAAGTGGTATAGGCTTATAATCTGCATCTTCCCTTGCGTGTTGTAAAACTTTTATTTCGTTTCTAAAAGATTTTGCTTCATCTTCTAAACGCATAGACTTAAACTTTTCATAAATTAAGTCAGCATAAAAAATGTGAGTACCTATTTTATTTTTTCTCTTGTCATTGTAGTATTTAAAGTCATTATCTAAATCTCTTTCCTCTTTATATCCATATTTTGTCAATAGATAATATTTTATCATTTGTAAACAAGCATAATAAGCACAATGAATACTTGAATTATGCAAATTTGCATTAATAAGGCTATTTGCTGCCAGTAAACTAATAGCTGATTTAGTAGATAAATGTGAAATCATGTCAATACTTATTATTCAAAATCATTTACACAACCACAAAAATATGAATAAAATTTGTATTATTAGAGGTTATTACGATAATTTTTGTATAGAAAAATAACTTCTTGTTTTTCAAGTAATTAACCATGCAGTTGGAGGCAACCCCAGCCAAAGGAAAGGGCACAGTACAAATCATAATAACCTCTATTAAATACGCTGTTACCCCAAAACCATTAACTTCGCAAAACTCAAAATCAGCACTTTTTCGCCATGCTGCTCGAAGACCACAATAGCTTTTTTGTCTGTTCCTTCCAAATCCATTCTTTTGATAGTTCCCTTGCCAAATTTTAGGTGCAATACTTGTTGTCCAGCTTTTAGTTTTTCTACGGCAGTCGGCACAAAGTTAGGATTTTCTGTTGGCGTAGGATTGGAGGTTGTCGTAACCTTGTTTACCACCGTAGAGTTTCCTCTGGTGGCAGGCATTCTGGTTGCATTGGTGGCTTGGGGCATTTCTCCGTATTTTTTGTGGGCAAAATTAGTCATCGTTTGCGGCGTACTGATAGCCTCGCGTATGCTGCTGGGTTTCATTGTTCGCACATAACGGGAGTCTATTTCGTCTAAAAAACGGCTGGGTTCGCAGAAACGCAAATTGCCAAATCGGTATCTTTGCAGGGCATACGACAAAAACAGTTTACGTTCTGCTCTGGTGATGGCAACGTAAAACAAACGCCGTTCTTCCTCCAAATCATTGCGGTTGCTCAACATCATTTGCGAAGGAAATAAATCCTCCTCCAAGCCCACGACATAGACAAACTTAAATTCCAAACCTTTGGAAGCATGAATAGTCATCAACGTAACTTTGTCGTCATCTCCATCATTTTCGTCTGCATTGGTAAGCAAAGCCACGTCTTGCAAGAAAACAGGCAAAGTTTTTAGTTGCCCTTCGGTGTTTGGATTATCAACAAATTCTTTGATACCATTCAACAATTCTTGCACGTTTTCATACCTTGCTCTGCCCTCTACGGTCTTGTCGTCAAACAATTCTTTCAACAAACCCGACTTATTGGCAACGTGCAAAGCCGACTCGTAAGCATCTTTTTTGGAAACTGTAACCATAAACTCCTTAATCATGAGCATAAAGTCTTCGAGTTGTTTGCCTATTCTGCTACCTAAGTAAGTGGTGGCTTTGCAAATCACTTCCCACAAACTAATATTTTTTTCGTTGGCGGTAATCACAATTTTTGCAACAGTGCTGTCGCCTATGCCCCTGCGTGGCGTGTTGATAATCCGTTTCAACGACTCCTCGTCATTTGTATTGAGAGTAAACCGCAAATAAGCCAACAAATCTTTAATTTCTTTGCGTTGGTAAAAAGACATACCTGCTACTATTCGGTATTTGATATTCAGTTTGCGGAGTGCCTCCTCAAAAGACCTCGACTGCGAATTGGTGCGGTAGAGAATAGCAAAATCTTTGTTGTGAATTTGTCCTCCGCCTCGCATTTTTTCCTCAAAGATAGAAGTTGCCACCAACCTGCCTTCATCGCCATCTGTAGCAGCCTTAATGAGTTCTATCAAGTCGCCAGTGTCGTTGTCTGTCCACACCTCTTTTCGAAGTTGTTTTTGGTTGTTGGCAATCACTTTATTGGCAACATTGACAATGGTTTTAGTTGAACGGTAATTTTGTTCGAGGCGTACAATGTTCAGGTTAGGATAGTCTTTCTCGAAGTTCAGAATGTTTTGAATGTCTGCCCCGCGAAAAGAATAAATACTTTGGGCATCATCGCCAACTACGCAAATATTGAGATGTTGAGCAGCTAACTTTCTGGTTATCAGGTATTGCGAGAGGTTGGTGTCTTGAAACTCATCGACCATAACATACCTAAACTTGTGTTGGTATTTGTTTAGCACGTCCAAATGGTCGCGAAATAAGACGTTGGTATTAAACAGCAAATCGTCAAAATCCATTGCGTTTGCCTTAAAACATCTTTCTGCGTAGGCTTTGTAGAGTCTGCCCATTTCAGGTTTTTGTTGCTCCCTGTCTTCGGCTGCATAAATTGGATTGCGGTTGTATTCCTGCCAAGAAATCAGGCGGTTTTTTGCTCCCGAAATACGGTTGAAAACCACGCTGGGTTTGTATAATTTGTCGTCGAGGTTAAATTCTTTGACAATAGATTTAATCAAAGACTGCGAGTCGTCTGTATCGTAAATAGTAAAATTGCTGGTATAGCCCAACTTTTCGCCTTCAAAACGCAAGATTTTGGAAAAAACAGAGTGAAAAGTCCCCATCCAAAGACTGCGAGCCTCATTGCCGACTACTTTTTCTATTCGGTGCTGCATTTCTTTGGCTGCTTTGTTGGTAAAAGTCAATGCCAAAATATTGTACGGCTCTATGCCCTGCTCCATGAGATAAGCAATTCGGTAGGTGAGTACACGAGTTTTGCCCGACCCCGCCCCAGCTATTATCATCAGAGGTCCTTCGGTGGTAACAACAGCTTGGCGTTGAGGTTCATTGAGGGTGGCTAAGTAGCTCATAAGCAATGCAGTTTTGGAGTGAAAAACTAACAAATAGATTTAAAATCAAGCAATGAACTTATAAAGTTGTGAAAACCTTATAGGTTTATGGTAAAACAACTGCAAAGATAAATAGTTTATGATTGATTTAAATATGCTTTAGTTAGTTTTTTCTTTTCCACTGCTATTGCACTTATTCTTTATTTTACACAGATTCAACTTTCTCCATCACACACTCCACCACAGTTCGGTTTTCGTAGTCAAAGTTCATACCCACCAAACAGATTGGTCTGTTGTCTGTAAGATATTTTTCGTAATATTTCTTGTCTTTGATTTGCAACAAAGCCTGTTTGGTGCTACTCGAAAACTTAAATTCTATGATGTAAATATAGTTAGGTACAAAAATAATGGCATCAATCCTGCCTTTGTTGGTATTGTCTTCGGCTATAATTTCTAAGCCTAATATTTTCAAAGTCAAATAAATGATGAGTTGATAATAAGCCTCCCGATTTGGAATTACAATTTGGTAGGGAATTTGGGCAAATAAAATAGTCAAATTTTCCACAAACAAGTCCATATTGCCTTCAAATAAGCTGGTTTTGAGGTTGTATTTCAACTTTGCCAAACTTTCATCTCCCTCAATGTATTCGGCAACCCGAAAATAATTGAAAGAATCACGTACTTCTTTGTTGGGGTAATTGAGCAAAAAAGTTTCTGCATCTACTTTTTTAGTAATAGTCAAATAACCTGTTTGGAACAGCAACGACACCAAATGTTTTTCTATTTGGGTAATATCGTACCTTTCTAACTCAAAAATATCTAAGGGAACATCTTTAAAATCTTGCAAATACTTTTTATTCAAAAGTTTCACCACCATCGTTGGCGTACCTGTGCTAAACCAATGGTTGAGAAATTCGCCACTATATAAAAAATTGAGGATAGAATAAGGATTATAAACACTATCAACCCCATTCCACGAATAACCATTGTACCATCGTTTGATTTCTGCCAATAAGTCAGGCAAAGTCATATTTTTTTCTAAACGATGTTGTTCTAAATACTCTGCAAAATAGGTTTCTACTTCATTTTGCGTATAGCCCAATAGCGTTGTATAGTTTTTGTCAAGAGTCAAGTCCACCAAATTATTGAGGTCAGAAAACAACGAAACTTTGCTAAATTTGGATACGCCTGTGAGGAAAATAAATTGCAAGTCGGCAGTCATACCTTTGAGAGTGCCAAAGAAATTTTTTAGTGTATCACGATTGACAGCAGCTTGGGCTGGCTCGTCTATGTAGTCTATGATACTTTTGTCGTATTCGTCTATCAAAATGACTACATTTTGTTGGTATTTTGCTTTGAGTTTGGTAATAAACTCTTTCAGTAATTCTCTGGGGGTATCTTTTTCTAAAACAATATCTTCCTTTTTGCCTTCGTCGTGTAAATAGCTTTTGAGTCCTTCTGCTAATGTACTATCTTTGTAACTAATATTCAAAAAATCTAAATGAATAACAGGATAGGTTTTCCAATCTATTTTGTCCTCAATATACAAATCTGCAAACAAGTCCTTGCGACCTTGAAAAATATACTTAAACGTACTCAACAGCAAAGATTTACCAAAACGGCGAGGACGGGAAAGAAAATAAAAGCCTTGTTTCTGCACTAAGGGTAGCAAAAACTTTGTTTTGTCCACATAAATACGATTGCCTGCAATCACGTTGGCAAAATCGTTGAGAGGTAAGGATAATTCTTTCATTGGTTTACAAAATAATTTTCACAAAGATAAAAAGACTACAAGAGAAATCTAAAAAGTAGTACAAAAAGCAACTCACTTTTCTATTTTCTCCATCACACACTCCACCACAGTTCGGTTTTCGTAGTCAAAGTTCATACCCACCAAACAGATTGGTCTGTTGTCTGTAAGATATTTTTCGTAATATTTCTTGTCTTTGATTTGCAACAAAGCCTGTTTGGTGCTACTCGAAAACTTAAATTCTATGATGTAAATATAGTTAGGTACAAAAATAATGGCATCAATCCTGCCTTTGTTGGTATTGTCTTCGGCTATAATTTCTAAGCCTAAAATTTTCAACGTCAAGTAAATAATCAGTTGATAATAAGCCTCCCGATTTGGAATTACAATTTGGTAGGGAATTTGGGCAAATAAAATAGTCAAATTTTCCACAAACAAGTCCATATTGCCTTCAAATAAGCTGGTTTTGAGGTTGTATTTTAGCTCTTCCAAACTTGTATTGCCCTCAATGTATTCGGCAACCCGAAAATAATTGAAAGAATCACGTACTTCTTTGTTGGGGTAATTGAGCAAAAAACTTTCTTCTTCTGTTTTTTCTGTTATTGTCAAGTAACCTGTTTGAAACAGCAAAGACACCAAATGTTTCTCTATTTGGGTAATATCGTACCTTTCTAATTCAAAAACACCAAATGGCACATCTTTAAAATCTCTTATATACCTTTTGTTAAGTAGTTTCACCACCATTGTAGGTGTGCCTGTACTAAACCAATGGTTGAGAAATTTGCCATCGTCCAAAAAATTTAGGATAGAATAGGGATTATATACAGTATCAACACCATTCCACGAATAACCGTTATACCACCGTTTTATTTCTGCCAACAGTTCAGGCAAAGGCATATTTTTTTTGCTACTTTCTCTTTCCAAATAATCCACAAAATAAGTTTCTAATTCAGCTTGCGTATAACCTAAAGCAGTGGAAAAATGGTCTTTTAAAGTCAAATCTGTTAGGTTATTGAGGTCAGAAAACAGCGAAACTTTGCTGAATTTGGATACGCCTGTGAGGAAAATAAATTGCAAGTCGGCAGTCATACCTTTCAATGTGCCAAAGAAATGTTTGAGGGTATCTCTGTTAAGACTTGCCTGTATGGGTTCGTCTATGTAGTCAATGATACTTTTGTCGTATTCGTCTATCAAAATGACTACATTTTGTTGGTATTTGGCTTTTAATTCTATAATCAAAGACCTTAAAAAATCTCTTGGCGAATTTCCTCTTAATTCAATATTTTCTTTTTGAGCTACTTCACGCAAATACATTTTTAGCCCTTCTGCCAACGTACTATCTTTGTAACTAATATTCAAAAAGTCTAAATGAATAACAGGGTAAGTTTTCCACTCTATTTTATCCTCGATATACAAGCCTGCAAACAAATCTTTGCGACCTTGAAAAATATATTTAAACGTACTCAACAGCAAAGACTTACCAAAACGACGGGGACGTGAAAGGAAATAAAAGCCTTTTCTTTGGATTAGAGGGAGCAAAAACTTTGTTTTGTCCACATAAATACGATTGCCTGTGATGACATCGGCAAAATCGTTGAGAGGTAAAGATAATTCTTTCATTGGTTTACAAAATTATTTTATAAAGATAAAAAAACTACAAGAGAAACTGGAAATCAATTATCGGACACTTAAAAGTGTCCGATAAATTTGTCCACTCCACTAACGAATTGAAAATTTATTTCTCCACTTTCTCCATCACACACTCCACCACAGTTCGGTTGTCGTAGTCAAAGTTCATTCCTACTAAGCACACCTGTCTATTATCTGCCAAATATTTTTCATAATATTTCTTGTCTTTGATTTGCAACAAAGCCTGTTTGGTACTGCTCGAAAACTTAAATTCTATGATGTAAATATAGTTAGGCACAAAAATAACAGCATCAATTCTGCCTTTGTTGGTATTGTCTTCGGCTATAATTTCTAAGCCTAAAATTTTCAACGTCAAGTAAATAATGAGTTGATAATACGCCTCTTTGTTTGGAATGACGATTTGATAGGGAATTTGGGCAAACAAAATGGTGAGGTTTTCTACAAACAAGTCCATATTGCCTGCAAACAAGCTGGTTTTGAGGTTGTATTTTAGTTCTTCCAAACTTGTATTGCCCTCAATGTATTCAGCAACTCGAAAATAATTGAAAGAGTCTCTTACCTCTTTATTTGGATAGTTTAGCAAAAATGTTTCAGCATCTACTTTGGTGGTTATGGTCAAATAACCTGTTTGGAATAGCAAAGACACCAAATGTTTTTCTATTTGGGTAATATCGTACCTTTCTAACTCAAAAATACCAAATGGCACATCTTTAAAATCTTTTAGATACTTTTGGTTGAGTAGCTTTACTACCATCGTAGGCGTGCCTGTGCTAAACCAATGATTGAGAAATTCGCCACTATATAAAAAGTTAAGAATTGAGTAGGGATTATAAACACTATCCACGCCATTCCACGAATAGCCATTGTACCATCGTTTGATTTCTGCCAATAAGTCAGGCAAAGACATATTTTTTTCTATCCTATGTTGTTCTAAGTAATCCACAAAATAAGTTTCTACTTCACTTTGTGTATAGCCCAATAGTGTTGTATAGTTTTTGTCAAGAGTTAAATCTACCAAATTATTGAGGTCAGAAAACAAGGAAACTTTGCTAAATTTGGATACGCCTGTGAGGAAAATAAATTGCAAGTCGGCAGTCATACCTTTCAATGTGCCAAAGAAATGTTTGAGGGTATCTCTGTTAAGACTTGCCTGTATGGGTTCGTCTATGTAGTCAATGATACTTTTGTCGTATTCGTCTATCAAAATGACTACATTTTGTTGGTATTTGGCTTTTAATTCTATAATCAAAGACCTTAAAAAATCTCTTGGCGAATCTCCTCTTAATTCAATATTTTCTTTTTGAGCTACTTCACGCAAATACATTTTTAGCCCTTCTGCCAAAGGCATTTCTTTGTAACTAATATTCAAAAAGTCTAAATGAATAACAGGATAGGTTTTCCACTCAATTTTGTCCTCTATATACAAACCCTTAAACAACTCTTTGCGACCTTGAAAAATGTACTTAAACGTACTCAATAGCAGTGATTTTCCAAAACGGCGGGGACGAGAAAGGAAATAAAAGCCTTTTTGTTCTATTAGCGGAAGCAAAAACTTTGTTTTGTCCACATAAATACGATTGCCTGTGATGACATCGGCAAAGTCATTGAGAGGTAAAGATAATTTTTTCATTGGGATTGTCATATTTTCTTTGCAAAGATAGTGAAAACTTCAAAAAAAAATAAAAATATTTGTTTTGTGCCGTAGGCACTGTATATTGGTAGTTCAATGGCACAAAGTTATTGTTTAGTTGCTTGTGCTTTTCTATTTTAATACAAACCGCAATGAAAAACTTTTTTGCTTTTTTGCTTTTTGCTGCCCTTAGTGTGGGCTTGGTAGTCGTTTTAGACCAACGCATAGAACCTGTACCTGCTTTGGGCAAGTTGCTCAATCCTTTTGGTGGTTTTTGGCAAAATGCAGAGGCAAATCACATCAATTATGCCAAAAACTTGCAAATTGCAGGGTTGGAAGGCAAAGTAAAAGTGTGGTATGACGACAGAATGGTTACCCATATTTTTGCTGCCAACGAAGCCGACCTCTATGTGGCACAGGGCTACGTTACGGCACAGCACCGCCTCTGGCAAATGGAAACGCAAACGATGGCAGCAGCAGGACGACTGACCGAAATCATAGGCGAAAAAGGACTTGACTCCGACCGTTATACCCGCAGAATTGGTATGGGCTACGGTGCAGAAAATTCCTTAGACTCTATGTTGGCACACCCCCAAACTCGTTTGGCTCTCAACGCCTACGCCTACGGCGTGAACCAATACATAGAAAGTTTGTCGCCTGCCGAATTGCCAATAGAATACAAATTATTGGACTACAAACCCGAAAAATGGACTACACTGAAAAGTGCTTTGCTACTCAAATACATGGCTCGCAACCTAAGTGCGTGGGAACAAGATTTTGAGTACAGCAATTTTTTGACCTTATACGGCAAAACGGATTTGCAAAACCTCTTTCCTGATTTTCCAGAAGGACAGCAGCCTGTGGTGGACAAAAGCCAATGGGCAACTTCGCAACCAACTAATGAAAAAGAAAATAGCAATAGCAAAGGAAGTGAGAAGGCAAATAGCAAAGAAAAAGGAAAAATTGCACCTAAACTTACCAAAATAGCCAAAGCAGACGAAAATCCCCAAACAACAGGTTGGAATTTTCAACCCACGAGCATAGAAAAACCGCAACAACCTTATTTACCTGAACTGTTCGTACCGAAAATAAACGAAAAACCTAACAGAGAAAACGGTAGCAACAACTGGGCAGTGGCTGGCTCAAAAACGGCAAGCACCTACCCAATGCTTTGCAACGACCCTCATTTGGGGCTAAATTTGCCTTCGATTTGGTACGAAATCCAACTACATTGCCCCACGCAAAACGTATATGGTGTGAGCTTACCTGGTACTCCTTCGGTTATCATTGGTTTTAACGACAACATAGCTTGGGGCGTAACCAATGCCCGCCAAGACGTGATGGATTGGTACAAAATCAAGTTTAAAGACCACAAAAAAGAGGAATATTGGCACAATGGCGAGTGGAAAAAAACAACCAAACGAATTGAAAGCTACCAACTAAGACCTACCAAATTTGGTGAGCAACCCAAAATGGTTTATGACACCGTAGTTTATACGCATCATGGCGTTGTTACCTACGACAATAACTATTACCAAGACCAGACCAAACAAAAACAAGGTTTTGCCCTGCGGTGGCAAGCCCACGAAGGCGGAAATGAATTGGTAACTTTTATTCTGCTGAACAAAGGCAAAAATTATCAAGATTTCAAAGCTGCTTTGCTCAATTACAGCAGCCCTGCCCAAAACTTTGTGTTTGCCTCTGCCCAAAACGACATTGCCGTACAGGTGCAGGGCAAACTACCTATCAAATGGGCAGAACAAGGCAAATTTATTCTCGATGGGTCGGACAAAACTCACGATTGGCAAGCCTATATTCCTGCGGCTCATTTGGTAAAAGACCACAACCCCAAACGAGGTTTTGTGAGTTCTGCCAACCAACACCCTGTGGACAAATCGTATCCTTACTATGTTTTTGATGGACATTATGAGTTTTATCGCAACAGAAGGATAAACAGCGTATTGGATACTGCCAAAAATATGACTGCCCAAAGCATGATGACCTTGCAAAATGACAACTACAACTTGGCTGCTGCCGAAAACTTGCCTTTTTTGCTCGACAACTTAGACCTCAACCAACTCAATGCCGAAGAACGAAAAGGTTATGAGGAATTGCTGCGGTGGAACTACTACAACGAAGGCAAATTTTTAGCACCTGTTTACTTCGAGGTTTGGCAAGATACGCTATGCAAAATGGTCTATCGTGATGAGTACGACACTACAAAATTTCCTTTGCCTGCGGTGGACAATCACAACATATTCAGGGCATTGAAAGACAACAAAGACCTCCGTTTTTGGGACATACAAAGCACTAAAATCAGAGAAAATCCTCAGCTTTTAATTCGTTTATCGTTTATGGAGGCAGTGAGAAAAGTAGAAAAATGGAAAAAAGAAATTGTAGCCAAAGAAAGCCGACTCTACACGTGGGCAAACTACAAAGCTACCAGTGTGCAGCATTTGTTCCCTCCTTTGCGTGCTTTTAGTGAGTTTTATATCCAAAATGGCGGTGGAAAACACATAGTCAATGCCACTTCCAGCCGCGATGGGGCTTCGTGGCGAATGATAGTAGAACTGAATCCGCAAGGCACAAAAGCCTATGGCGTGTACCCTGGTGGGCAGTCGGGCAATGCAGGTAGCAGCTACTACACGACCATGCTCAAAACGTGGGAACAAGGCAACTATTTCCAGTTGCTGTTCCTCAAAAACGGCGATACGCCTGATAAACGGATTGTCTTTATGCAGGAAATGGGGAATAAATAGGAGATGTGAGGTATAAAATACGAGGTAGTGCTACACAAGTAATGCTAAAGCTACATTTAGAGGCTGTTCGAAAGTCAAAAAACTGAAAAACAAAAATATAAATAATTGATTCCCAATGAGGCATATTTTATAAAATTCCAAATTTTTGACTTTCGGACACCTTCTGAGTATTACCTTTGTTTTTGCTGTTTGGCTTGCTCAATGGCTATCTCACGCATGGCATCGAAGGATTTGCTGTTTGCTGTGCCTTCTATGGCTTTCACCGCCAAATCTTTTGCCTGTTTCAGCGTTTCTGCTAATTGACTGCGGAGCAATGCTACTTGGTCTTGTTGTTTGCTCACATTTTCCTCCAAAGATTTGATTTTCAGGTCGTTGAGCCTTTTGAAACCTTCGTTTTCTTTTGCCAGCAAGTTTGCCTTAATTTGGGCATCACGTCTGATAGCCCCTTTGGTTTCCTCTTTCACTTTTTTGAGTTCTTTCTCCTGTTTATCAGGTAGTTCCTCTGCTTTTGCTTTGGTTTCTGCCACCTCTTTTTCACGTGCAGCCAACTGTTTTTCTTTCTCTGCCCACTCTTTTTGCTTTGCTTGTTTCAGGTCTTCGAGTTCGGCATAGAGTTTTTTCCTTTGCTGTTCGGCTTGGTCTTTTGCCCATTTCCGTTCTTGCTCCACTTGGTAGTGATAGCTGTCTGCCTCCCGTTTATTTTCTTTGGCAAGATTGGCGTTTCGTTCTTTTAGTTTGAGTTCGTGGTCTTCGGTTTCTTTTTGCCACGTTTTTTGGAGGTCTGCCCATGCTTTGTTTAGGTTTTCCTCTTGCTCTTTGTACGATTTAGAGAACAATTTAGATTTTTCCTCGTACTCGTCGACCAGCAGCACTAAGGTATTGTCGTCTATTGCCGTAATGCTGTGCAGTTCTTTGATAGCAGCCTCTACCTCGCCTATTTGCTTTTGCACTTCCAACAATTCATTGGCTTCTTTGGTCAGTTTACCCGATAAATTGCTACCTGCATTGCCAAAACCTTCTTTTATATTTTCGAAAACATCGATAATATCCTCCACTTGGTAGTTGTCGTTTTTGCCAAAACCCACTAAAGGCGGAAAAATAACAGCATTGGTTTGGGGCAGCAGTTGCGTGTGCGTGAGAGGTGCAGGAGCCGCCGCATGAGCCAGCGTAATTTGCTTGTTTAGCTTGGCTATTTCGTTTTCCATAGCCTTTTTGTCCTTTGAGAGCAGTTGCAAGGTAGCAGCCAACTCTTTGTAAGCCTCCAAAATCTCTGTTTTGGTGCTTTTGTCATTCACTTGTTTTGCCATATTGGGAAGGAGGTTTAACTGTTTTTATTTACTCAAAGCTACCTAAGCAGACCACAAGCTATGGGTGGAGAGAAAAAAAGATTAAAAAAAATGAAAGATTATTTTCTATTTGCAAAGTTTTATTATCTTTACGAGATACAAGTACCTGTGTAGCTGTTTTGGAGTTTCCAAAGTTTTAGCGTGTAGAGTTTCAACCATAGTTATCAAAACACACCATATCAATATGAACAGTCCGGCAGTAGATTTAGTCATGTTAGTAGATGACAACGATACGGATAATTTTATTAGCAAACGCATCATTGAGCTTACCAAATTTGCCAAACGGATAGAAATTAAAAATTCAGGCAAAAGTGCTTTGCAGTATTTGGAAGCAAATCAAAATAACCCCGATGCCTTGCCTGATTTAATTTTCTTAGACATCAATATGCCTATTGTTGATGGTTTTATCTTTTTGTACGAATTTGGCAAGTTTCCAGACACCATTCGCAATAAATCAAAGGTCATTATTTTGTCGAGTTCAGACAACAAACGAGACATTGACAAGATTGTAAACAATGGTCACGTGATTAAATTTGTAACCAAACCTCTTACAGATGATGTGCTGAAAGGTGTACGGAGTATTTTAACTCCTATTTCATAGTCTTTTAGGTAAGAGCTATGCAAAAGTGCCAATAAAGATTACATCTTTATTGGCACTTTTGCATTATATGAAATAGATAGAAAAATTTTCAAAATAACACAAATACCAGCACCAAAGCTATTAAGCCCGCTATGCTAATCACTTGTAACAGCCGTTGGAGGTTTTCTATATCTTTGATTTTGAACAAAATAGTGGTAATGACCCCACTAATAAAACAGACGAAATAGATAAGCACAGCAGCCACTAACCATGAAGGAAATATGGCGTGGGCGTGGTCTGTTACATGGAGAGTACCCAAATAGCCAAAGGTCAAGCCCAAAACTAAAGAGAGTAAAGTGGTTAGCAAAATGCTTTTGAGGACAAACATAGGCAATTTTGAATTTTGAATGTTTAATTTTGAATGATTAATTTTGAATGTTGAATGTTGTTTTTTAAATTCAACATTAAAAATTCAAAATTCAACATTAAAAAAAATTACTCTTGCACCTCGTGTTTATTGTGTTTTCCTTGCAAGATATTTCCCTGGTAATCAATCGTATAGAAGTAGTCATACTCTACTTTGTGGTAGGGAGTCATTTCATTTTCTATTCCGTTTACAAATTCGTGTTCTACCTTTACTTTGCTTATCATCATTGTTGTATCTGCCTTAATGGTAGAGGCACGTCTTAGTTCGGTTGGCAAAATATCTAACAAAGGTTTGTGAAAAATAATTTCTCCGTTTTTTGTGCCGTCTTGACTGTAAACAGCCATAAAAACGTGAATATCGTCATGTTCCTCTTTGGTATTTCTGCCATAAAGTAAAATATATTTGTTTTTGTGGGGCAAAAAACCAATAATGTGGTAGTAATAATGGTGTTGGCGACTTCGGTCTTCGTGGGTCGTATCGCCAATCAGGGTTTCTTGGCTATGGCTGTCCAGCATAAGGGTATGGGCAAAAGCCGAGTCGACTTCGGTCTTGGAGTTAATAAAAGCCGTAAATTGGGCATGATTTTTTGCTTCGGAGTTTAGCGTATAAGGCAGATGTAAGGTGTCTATTTGGGAAATAAACTTCCTAAACACAGGATTAGCCACTTCCACCTGTTTTTTTTCTTTGCAAGCCGTAGAAAAACAAGCTGCTAACAAAGCCAAAAATACGAATAAACATCGGTTGGTAAGCATATAAAAATGATTGGTTTAATCAAAAGTAAAAAAAAATCATTGCAATTCAAATTTAAGCACTTAGATTTATTAGTTTACTAATTTTTCTTAATATTTTTGTAACATTGCGTTAAACTAATCGACTAAAAACTTACAACTGCTTACCAATGACTGCTATCAAATCATTTGTTACTCTAAAAAAGAAGAAAGTAAAATTTAAAAGACTGTTAAACATTATTTTGCTCGTTGCTAATGTAAATGATGTAATCCTTATTTTTCTATCTACTTTAGGCACTTACATTTGCAAAACTTATGGTTTTATTGGCGACTTGCCTATGTCTTTTTTGTTTACGTCTATCATTTTTCCTATTGTTTTTTCTATCAACAGTGCCTACCGCAGACGCGAAGATGCCCTGCGATGTTTGTCTGACGTAAAAGCTCATACCTTAGCCCTGTATCTTGCCTCCAAAAACTGGGCTATGCAGCCCTATTATCAACCCGATAAGGTCTATTTACGAAACTTATTGGTAAGTTTTTATGCAGATATGAGTGAATATTTGACCCAAGACTCCGAAAAAATGGAAAAAAACGACTCGTTGGTTTACGACAAGTTTAATCGAATTTCGTTGTTTATTCAAGACCTCCGCAAAGGCGGTGTTACACCCAGCGAATTGTCCCGATTAGACCAATACCTCTCCAAAATCATTACCGACTACGAAAGACTAAAATGTGTCTTAATTTACCGCACACCTTATAGTTTGCGGTCTTTTACCTTGTTTTTCAATTATAGTTTTCCCTTGTTTTGCGCACCTTATTTTGGTTATTACCTTACCAAATACTCCAACGAGCCGTATTATGAACTCTATTATTTGTTGCCTGTTTTGTATAGCTGTATTTTGGTAAGCCTTTCCAATATTCAAGACCAATTAGAAAATCCGTTTGACATGGACAGTGATGACGATTTGCGGTTAGACGAAAATGAATTGGCAGATGCTATACAAGTTGTTGAAAATGAACCTATTAAGTTTGAAAGAATTTAAGAGAATAGATAAATGGATTAAGTTGTCAAGAATTCAGCTAAGAGTTGCGTAATTAAAAAATCAGCAGATAAAATAGCAATGCAGCTATTGGTTACGGCTTGCGTACTTGCTTCGCCCACTTCCAATGCCCCGCCTTGCGTATGATAGCCTTTGTAGGCAGAAATGCTTGTTACCAAAAAAGAAAAAATAAAGGCTTTGACAAAGGCAAAGATAAAACTAAAAGGTTTAAAATCACTTCTAATACCTGTAATATAGTCTTCTGGAGTAAATAAACCAGCAAAAGTACCTGCCACATATCCACCATAAATAGCCAAAAAACCTGCTAAAATTACCAACAAAGGATACATAGTCAAGCCTGCCACAATTTTGGGTAGTACCAAATATGATGCCGAGTTAATTCCCATTACTTCCAACGCATCTACTTGTTCGGTTATTCGCATAGTGCCTAATTGCCCTGCAATGTTGGAACCTACCTTACCAGCAAAGACAATACCTGTAATGGTAGGGGCTAACTCTAAAATAGTCATGTCGCGGACTATTAAACCCACTACATATAGCGGAATCAACGGGCTTACCAAGTTATAAACTGTTTGCACTGCTGTAACAGCCCCAATAAAGGTGGATACAATAGACACAATGACCAAAGAGTCTATGCCGATGAGCATACATTCCTCAAAGTAGAGTTTGATATAGACACCAAACTTTTCTCTATTGGTGCAAACTCGCCACATAAACAGCAAATATTTTCCTAAACTTTTCATGTTTTTTCTTATACCTTATAAACAGAGCATAGCACAAGGCTATGGCTTTGTTTTGGTAGTTGCGTATTCATACACAAACTTGGATTTTGTTGGCAAAGCTAATTATTTTTTAGCTACTAAAAATGTTTTGAGAGGTAATTTTTATGGTTGTCCGACAATTTTTGTGGAAACATAGGGCTTTGCTTTATCAAAGCCTCTTTTTGGGCAGAGCATTTGATAAATCACAAAACCTACATTGTTTTCATTCCACAAAAATTGTCGGACAACCATATTCATTTTCTACAATTTACCTTTCAAATACGCAGCCGTATGGTTGCCTTCCAATTTTATCATATTTTCTGGTGTGCCTTCAAAACAGAGATGTCCGCCATTGTTGCCACCTTCCTGCCCCAAATCTATAATCCAATCTGCCGATTTGACTACTTCCATGTTGTGTTCTATGACTAAAACCGTATGCCCTTCTTCCACTAAGGCATTCATAGCAAAAAGCAACTTGCTGATGTCGTGAAAGTGCAGCCCTGTGGTGGGTTCGTCGAAGACAAAAAAGATTTTGTTGTGGTCTTTTGCAGCACCACCCTTGCCCAAAAAGCTGGCTAATTTCACTCGTTGGGCTTCGCCGCCACTCAATGTGCTGGAAGCCTGCCCCAACTGCACATAACCCAAACCTACTTTGGCAAGAGGCAACAATTTATCGGCTATACTTTTTTGGTCTTTAAAAAACTCTAAGGCATCATCTACGGTCATTTCCAATACTTCGGCTATGTTTCTGCCTTTGTGCTGCACTTCCAAAATCTCTTGTTTGAACCGTTGCCCTTTACAACTTTCGCATTTCAGTCGCAAATCTGCCATAAATTGCATTTCTATCGTAACATTGCCTTCCCCCTGGCACATTTCGCACCTGCCGCCCTCTATGTTAAACGAAAAAAAACCTGCTTTGTAGTTCCGTTGCTTTGCCAACGGCACATCTGCATACAATTCTCTGATGTGGTCGTATGCCTTGCAATAGGTTACAGGATTTGAACGGGAAGACTTGCCTATGGGGTTTTGGTCTATCAATTCCAACTGGTGGACAGCCTTTAAATTGCCCGATAATTTTTCCATTTTGCCCGTAGCCTCCTGATTTTCAGGCGTGTTGTTGAGGTATTTGCTCAAAGCAGGGTACAAAACTTTTTTTATCAACGTGGACTTGCCCGACCCACTTACGCCTGTTACTACGGTGAGGACTTGCAAAGGAAATTTGACTGTAATGTTTTTTAAATTGTTTTCTCTTGCCCCGCTTATTTCTATGTATTCATTCCATTGTCGCCTGTGCGTAGGCACTACAACGCCTTGATTGCCAAGTAGATAAGCAGCCGTATAACTATCCAAATCCGATTGCATTTCACTCAATTTGCCCTGAAAAATCAAATGCCCACCTTTGCTGCCTGCTTCTTTGCCTATGTCTATCAGTTGGTCGGCTGCCCGCATGACCTCCTCTTCATGTTCGACCACAATCACCGTATTGCCCAAATCTCTCAACTGTTTCAAAACGGCAATTAAATTTTGCGTATCTCTGGGGTGTAGCCCTATGCTTGGCTCATCGAGAATATACATAGACCCCACTAAGGCACTACCCAAAGAAGTTGCCAATTTTATCCGTTGAAATTCTCCCCCCGACAAGGTGGAGGTCAGTCGGTTGAGGGTCAAATAGCCCAAACCTACCTGTTTCATATATTGCAAACGGCTGGTAATTTCGGTCAAAATTCGTTTGGCTACGGCTTGGTCGTAATCGGAAAGTTGCAAATTTTCAAAAAACTGCAAAGCCTGTGTAATGGGTAGCAACACAAGTTCTGCAATGGACAAGGTATGTTTCCAAATAAATTTTCGCCTTTCTGTGGGGTGTTCAGGCAAATTATCATTTGTTGGCAAATTGCCAATTCTCACATATTGGGCATCTTTGCGAAGTCTTGTACCTTTGCAATCTGGGCAAGTGATTTTGGATTTGTACCTCGACAACAACACTCTGTACTTAATTTGGTGGGCATTTGCCTCCAAAAACCTAAAAAATTCTCCTAAACCCGCAAAATATTCATTGCCAACCCAAAGCAATTCCTGTTGTTCTTCTGTGAGGTCTTGATAAGGTCGGTGAATAGGAAAATCAAACTTAAAAGAATGTTTGAGTAGGGGTGCTTGCCATTCCGACATTTTGTCTGTTCGCCAAGGGGCAATAGCACCCTCGTAAACGGACAAACTTTTGTTAGGTATCACCAAATCTATGTCCAAGCCTAGCGTATTGCCAAAACCTTCGCAAGTTTTGCAAGCCCCATACGGATTGTTGAAACTAAAAAAATTGACACTTGGCTCCTCAAAACTGATGCCATCTGCTTCGAATTTGTCGGAGAAAGCAAGCCCCCCAACCCCCAAAAGGGGAGTAGCCCCCAAACCCCCAAAGGGGGCTTTTGACGTTATTACGTCAATTCCCCCTTTGGGGGTTAGGGGGCTTAGAGTTTGTGGGCTGGCTACCCAACAAGTCCCTTCGCCTTCATAAAAAGCCGTTTGCACCGAGTCGGCAAGGCGGTATTGGTTTTCTTCGTCATCTTTTTTTACTGCATTTCTATCTATCAAAATTGCAAGATTTTGTTCAGAAAACGACTTATCCGACACCTTGAAGGTGGCGGATAAGTTGGGGTTATTCAGTACCTCTTCTATTGCCACCACATTGCCCTCCACAAACAGCCGAGTATAGCCTTTTTGCAATAAAATTTTAAGTTCCTCTACCAAAGTTCTGTTTTTGGGTAGCAAGGGGCAAAGCACCATAAATTTTGTGCCTTCGGGCATTTGGTTGATAAAATTAACCACATCTGTTACTGAGTCTTTGCGGACAGGCAAACCTGAAACAGGAGAATAGGTTTTGCCTATACGAGCAAACAAAAGTTTGAGGTAGTCGTAAATTTCAGTCGTTGTGCCTACGGTAGAACGAGGATTGCGGGTGTTTACCTTCTGCTCTACGGCAATGGCGGGCGAAATTCCTCTGATATACTCCACTTCGGGCTTTTCCATTCTACCCAAAAATTGACGAGCATAAGCACTTAGGCTTTCCACATACATACGTTGCCCTTCTGCAAACAAGGTATCGAAAGCCAACGAGGACTTGCCCGAACCCGACAAGCCTGTGATGACCACTAATTGGTTGCGAGGAATGGCAACACTTACGTTTTTCAGGTTATTTACTCTTGCACCTTTAATGACAATGTATTTTTTGGCATCGAGGCTGTCTATATCTGTTTGCATAGTTGTTTTGTTGTAAATGCAAGGTGCGTAGTGCCTACTGTAGAACGGACTTTAGTCCGTTTTTTGAATTTTGCAACAAAAAATACATTTTTTAGTTCAAAATCTAATTTTCATACAAGGGAAACGGACTAAAGTCCGTTCTACAGATACTATGCAACTCATATAAATTATTTACTTGCCAAAAGTATCAAAAAAAAATGAAAAAAAATATTTTTTTACTCCGTAAATAGGTTACGTTGTACGAGTTTTTCTTTGCACTATCAATCAAACAATTACAGCGATGAAAACTACAAATTGGATAGACGCACAAGAAAATCAGTTGGCAAACTTATTGGCTACTGAAACACAAAAACAGTTGCAAAAAAACGAATTAGCCAAATTATCGGGCAAATTGTTGTATCAAGACGATGAAACAGCTACTTATTTCGTATTGGCACAAGTGGAAAAAGTTAAAACGAAGAAAGCAAAAAGCAAACAACAAGCTGCCAAAACACCTTTGGTTTCGTGGGAAACTATTTTATTGGTGGCAACGTGGATAACATTCTTAGGATTTGTATGCTTGGTAAATTAAAGGCAGGTAGAAAATAGGAAATAGGAGATTAGGTGTAATAAAGTCAATAGCTTGCAAAACAAGCTATTGGACTTTAGATGCAACGAGTAAATAACTTTTCCAAGTCTTGTTGTTGTGCTATTTCTATGATTTTTGCACGAAACTGTTGTGAAAGTTTGGTAAGAATATTTTTTATGATTACCTTACACAACCAGCAAAAAATTCTTTGTCTGTAAAAAAAATGATAAAATCTGCCTTGGCTCTGTCTTCTACAAAACAAACCGAAAAATCTGCAAAACCTTCTTTTTCTACAAAATGCCACAAACCTGCCCTATCAGCCAGCAGTTTGTTGATTTCTTTAAACACACGCAAGTTAGCCAAATATTCGTCTTGCTCTACATAAACCAAAAAATCTGCCCTCGACGGGATAGTTTGCACGTACACCACCCCAAAAACCTCGCAAGGGTTTGAAATGGTTTGAATTTGGGCAAGACTTATTTGCGAATAGAAACAACTAAATAAGAGAAGGCAAAAACCAAGAAGATAACGAAACATGAGAAATGAATTGAAAATTGTAATTAAAAAACAGGGCATAAGCAAGTTTAGTTACATTTTGACTAACTAAGCTTTTATGTGCATCAAAGTTAAGTTTTTCTGTTAATTCTACCATCATAAGGCAATAGATTTTGACTTCCTTTTTGTTTTTTACTTTGCTTATGATAGCCTACTGCATTTGTGCCATGAAAGATAAAAAGATAACTTCCTTATCATAAAAGTTTTGTTATAAAATTAGTTTATTTATACTCTTTTTTGTTCGTTTTCTTTTCATACCTTTGCAGCCAAATCATTTTTACGACCATTGTTTGCAAATTCATGTCTATCATCAAAGCAGAACATATAAGCAAAAGTTACCAAATAGCTCACGAAAAACAAGAAGGTTATACTACCTTGCGAGAGGCAGTAGGTAAGCAAACAAAACATTTATTCCAAACCATTGGCAATACTTTGCGTGGCAAGGCAACTGCGGGACTAAATAGTGAGATACAGGAGTTTTGGGCTTTAAAAGACGTTTCTTTCGAAATAAAACAAGGTGACAGAGTTGGCATAATTGGCAAAAATGGTGCAGGCAAATCTACTTTGCTCAAAGTCTTGAGCCGTATCACTTCGCCCACCTCAGGCACTATACGCATAGGAGGTAGGGTAGCAAGTTTGTTGGAAGTTGGCACAGGTTTTCACCCTGAACTCACAGGCAGAGAAAATATTTTTTTGAATGGGGCAATTTTGGGTATGACCCGCAATGAAATCAAATCAAAATTTGATGAAATTGTAGCCTTTGCCGAAATAGAACAATTTTTGGATACACCTGTTAAAAGATATTCTTCGGGTATGTATGTGCGATTGGCTTTTGCCGTAGCTGCCCATTTAGAACCCGAAATTTTGGTAGTCGATGAAGTATTAGCCGTAGGAGATGCCGATTTTCAACGCAAATGTTTGGGCAAAATGGAGGACGTAAGCAAAAATCAAGGACGTACTGTACTTTTTGTCAGCCATAGTATGCCGACGATTTCCTCCCTGTGCAACCGTGCTATTTTAATGGAAAAAGGACAAGTGAAGTTAGATGGCGAAGTAGGCAGTGCTATTTTGACCTATTATTCTTCGGGCAATGCTTCCCCCACCTATTTAGATTATAGCAACGAAGATAAAAAAACAGGCGATGCTTTTGCCCAATTAGTCAAAGCAGGAATTTATATAGACAACCAAATTAGTGAGCCAGAGATTGATATTACACAAAAAATAGCAATCAAAATGACGTACAAAATATTAGTAAAAGACGATAAGATATTGCCTTATGCAAATTTTCATCTCTATAATGCAGGTGGTGTGTGTGTGCTGATAACCACTCCAAAAACTACCCAAATACACGAAGTAGGTGAGTATGAAACTATCTGTTGGCTACCTGCCAACTTGCTCAATCAAGGAACTTATTTTGTAGGATTGGCAGTAAGCTCATTTGGAAAAGGCGTAGGTATTCATTTTTATGAATCCAATGCCTTGTCTTTTAATATACGTGATGATATTTACAACGTACCTACTCGATTGAAAGTAGGCGAAATTGTAGCTTATTCGGGAGAAATACCGGGGGCTATTCGTCCTTTGTTGGAGTGGGAAACCCAAAAAATAAAATGAAAGTCGTAATTTTTGCAGGAGGAATGGGTACTCGTATCTCCGAAGAGTCGCACCTCAAACCTAAGCCTATGATAAATATAGGCGAAAAGCCCATGTTATGGCACATTATGAAAATCTATAGACATTATGGGTTCAATGATTTTATTATTTGCTTAGGTTACAAAGGCTATGTGATTAAGGAGTATTTTCTCAATTATTTTCTCTATAACTCTGATGTGAGCATAGATTTGAAAACCAACAAATTGGAAATACACCAAACCAATGCCGAAGATTTTAAAGTTACGCTGGTGGACACAGGGCTGCACACCCGCACAGCAGGGAGGCTTAAAAGAGTGATGCACCACATTGGCAATGAGGACTTTATGCTCACTTATGGAGATGGCGTGGCAGATGTCAATTTGCACGAATTGCTAAAATTTCACAAACAACATGGTAAATTGGCAACGGTTACAGCCATTCAACCCGCAGGACGTTTTGGAGTGATGTCCATAGACGACAACAGCAATGATGTTGATATTTTCAAAGAAAAATTGAAGGGAGATGAAGGCTGGATAAATGGCGGTTTTTTTGTTCTCAAACCCGAAATTATCAACTATTTGAGCAAAGATGCCGATATGCAAATGTGGGAAGACGACCCTTTGCACGACCTAACCCAAGATAGGCAATTGGTTGCTTACAAACATCATGGTTTCTGGAAGTGTATGGATGCTTTGCGGGACAAAAACGAATTGGAACAACTCTGGGAAACCAATCAAGCAGCGTGGAAAGTTTGGTAATTTTTTTTCATATTTCATATAGGATATTTCATATTTATACAAATGGCAAAAAATAATAACAAAAAATGGTTGTACATAGGTGGTGGGCTTCTCGTTTTGCTCATCATTGCAGGCATTGTAGCCAAAAAACAAGGCTGGATTGGTGGCAAAAAGGAAATAGAAGTTACCACAGCCAAAGCTGCACGCCAATCTATTACCGAAAAGGTAAGTGCATCGGGCAAGGTGCAGCCCGAAGTCGAGGTAAAATTAGCTCCTGACGTATCAGGCGAAATCAGAGAACTTTGGATAAAAGAAGGGGACTCGGTGCAAAAAGGGCAATTATTGCTCAAAATCCGCCCCGATAACTACCAATCCATTGTAAACAGAACTTCGGCTACGCTCAACGGACAAAGAGCAAACCTCGAACAGACTACCGCAAGGCTCAAACAATCTGAAGCACAGATAGAGAGAACTCGCAGTGAATATGAGAGGGTAAAAAAATTGTTTGAACTCAAAGTAGCCTCGCAAGCCGAATTGGAAACCTCGAAAGCAAACTATGAGGGTTCGCAAGCCGACTACAATGCTGCCAAGAAAAGCATAGATGCTGCCCGTTTTACAGTAGAAGGGGCTGCTGCTTCTGTAAAAGAAGCCCAAGAAAATCTTTCACTAACGACTGTAATGGCACCAATGGAGGGCATAATTTCCAAATTGTTGGTTAAAAAAGGCGAAAGAGTGGTGGGTACGGTGCAAATGGCGGGAACAGAAATGCTACGCATAGCCGACCTTAGCATCATGGAAGTTCGGGTAGATGTAAACGAAAACGACATTATTCGGGTCAAATTGGGAGATACGGCTTTGGTAGATGTAGATGCTTATGCCTACACAGGGCAAAAATTTAAAGGTGTGGTAACAGCCATTGCCAACAGTGCAAAAGAAGGATTGGCAACCAGCACCGATGGCGTAACAGAGTTTGAGGTTAAGATTAGAATTTTGAAAGAGTCGTACCAAAACTTGATTAACGAAGGCAAGAAAACACCTTTCCGCCCAGGTATGACTGCCAGCGTAGAGATATTGACCAGACGAAAAGACAATATTTTGGTAGTGCCTTTGGCTGCCGTTACCACACGCAACCCCAAATTGGCAGAAAAAGGCGAAACCAAAGACGAAAATCCCGATAATAAACCTGCTGCTGAAACCGAAAACAAAAAAACAAGTTTGACCGAGGAGTTGAAAGAAGTGGTTTTTGTGATGCGAAACGGCGAGGCAAAAATGGTGGAGGTCAAAACAGGGATTAGCGATTTCGACAACATAGAAATTCTGTCGGGTTTGCAAGAAAATGACGAGGTAATTGTTGCACCTTTTCAGGCTGTTTCTAAAAAGTTGAAAGATGGCAGCAAAGTGAAGTTGCAAGAAAAAGACAAGAAAAAAGAGAAGAAAGAGGAGGAGTAAGGCAGTAGTACAAATTTATCGGACACTTTTAAAGTGTCCGATAATTGGTATTCAAGGAGTTATAAGAAATGAATAGCCAACTTCACGAGTTATGAATCAATATTTCCACCGTTTAGGTCTGCCGCCACAGGCAAGTCTGACCGACATTAAAGCAGCTTATCGCAAGTTGGCTTTGGTTTATCACCCCGATAGAAACCCCGATAATGCGGAGGCTGCCCAAAGATTCAGAGAAATTACGGAGGCTTACCAAGCATTGGCAGATTGGAAACAGGAGGTAAATAAGCCCAACTACCACCGACCTCACCCGCAAGACGACTATAATTTTCCGCCTTACGAAAAAAATGCTTTTTATACCAATCCCAAAAAAGCACAACAAGATGCGACTGATGCTGCTCGCAGGCAAGAAAAAAAGTTGCAATACAACCTCCAATACGAAGGCAAAAGAATAGTGGCTGCTACTTGTCCAAATTGTGGCAACCAAGAACTAAGAAAAATACACAAACACAAGGAATTGCACGGCATTAATTACGTGCCTTTACTGCTCAACTTGCACCATTGCGACCAGTGTGGAAATGATTTTATTGGTACTTCGCAGTGGGGAATTGGCGAATTAACTCTGCAACTATTGAGTATTTTGCTGGGTTTTGTTGCCTGTGCTGCGGTGTATTATGCAGGTTTGTATCTGTTGAAAGTATAAGTTGTTCATATTGAAACCGTATAAACTAATTTTACTCTATTACCTATTAATTTGGTTGTCCAACAATTTTTGTGAAATGAGAATAATGTAGGCTTATGATTTATCAAATGCTTTGCCCAAAAGGGTCTTTGATAAATCAAAGTCCTACGTTTCCACAAAAATTGTCGAACAACCATTAATTTTAACTACTAATTATTATTTACTACCTCCACTATTTTATCAGGATTCAATAGTGGCAAATTTCTAATTTTCAGATAAATTTCCGCAGTCATTCGCACGTCACAACGGCAGTAAGTGGCTATGCGTGTGAGTTCTTGTTCTTGATAATAAATTTGGTGAACTTTTGTGCCGTCTATTTCCATATCTGCACAAGGTGCCACGCCAAGCAAATGAGCCAACAATCGAAGAGAAGTAAAATTTCGCCTGTCACCAAACCGCCACATTTCCATTGTGTCTATGTGAGGGCTGTCCCATGCCTTACGTTGGGCTGTTTGCAGAGTTTTTGGAATTTCGAGTTGATTAATCAAAAACCTACGGCACAAAAACGGGTAGTCAAATTCTCTGCCGTTGTGGGCTACCAGTCGACTGCGACTGCCAAATTTATGCGAAATTAAACCTGCAAACTCTGCCAATAACTCTTTTTCGTTAGTACCAACCAAGGTTTTGATACGCAAACCCCAATCTGTATTGTCCTCTTTATTTTGGTAAAAATAGCCCAATCCAATGACAATTACTTTTCCAAATTCTGCTAATAGACCAGCCTTTTGGTGGTACAACTCAGCAGCCGTAACTTGTTCAGAGAGGGCATAATCCATTTTTCTTGCCCAAAAAGCCTGTAAAGTAGGGTCTAACTCCTCGTAAGTGGCAGCCACGCCAACAGTTTCTATATCTATAAAAAGCAAATCTTTGAGTTCAGAAAAGAATTTCATGGGTGCGTAGTTTTGCCAAGTGAACGTAAACAAAATGAATGTAAACAAAGGTAAGTGTAAAGTTGGCGATTGGCAATTTATTGATTATTTTTTTCTTTTGAATCTGCGTTTTCGCTAATAGCTTGTGTTATCAAAATTCTATCAAAGGGGGCTTTGTGGTGCAGTGGCTTGTGTTTTTTGCTGTTTTTGTGCCAAATAGTCCAAGAAATTCAAAACTTCTTGTTGCAGTTCTGCACTCAAAACAGAAAATTTAGATACTAAAATAAGATTTTCCATAACTCAAAAATTTAGCATTAAACTATTCATTGACAAGGATTTACAAAACGGAAAAACTATAAAATTTCCTTTAATTCATCAATACTAAGACAATTCACTTTGGGAAAAGGTATGTCTTTCAAAACCCTAAAATGCTTGTCATGCGTAACAATGTAGTCTGCACCACAAGCAATGGCACAGTCCACAAACTTATTATCGTCTGCATCATTGCTTATCAAATTCCAATTAAAATATAAATCTACTTTTTCTATTTTGGGAATATTGATAAGCAATTTTAGTACATTTTCGGCTAATGTAGGCGAATAAAACCTGCCTAATTGTGGGTTGTAAGGGCTGCGAATGTGTGTATTTAGTAAGTCATTCATCGTGTTGGCTGTCATACCTTTTTGTTCCCATAATTGGTCTGCCTCCTCTGTTATTTTGCGGTCATAATAAGCCACCAACATAGCTTTGACCTCTGCCAATTCGTTTTCTGCCATTTGGCGAGCAAACAACTGTAAAAGTTGCAGTTGCACTGTATTTAATTTTGTTGCTACCATAATTGTAAAAATTTAAAACGTGAAAACTCAAAAGTTTAGTGTTAAAATAACTACTTTGCAAGACAAAGATAGCAAATTGTTGCCAAACAACAAACGGACTTTGCCTGAAAGATTGCCCATAGTTCGGTTTTATTTCTATGCTGACACCGACAAGGAAAAGCACAACGAAAAGAACGGAAAAGGCACTTTGTTTTTTACCATTATCTACAACCAAGAACGGAGTAATCACAAAACTACCAATTTGAGGGGCTATAAAAAAGATTGGAATGTGGTGGTATAAGGATTTTTGGCATTTGCAGGGGTTAGATAAAATCATTGATTACTAATTTTGAATTACCAAACAAAACCATTGAATTTTTATTGCTACTTATTGTTATTTTAGCAAGAGGGTCTTTAATCGTATCCCGAATTTGATTATGGTATTTTTTTGATTTTTCTAAAGCCTCTCCAATAGTATTACCTGTTAAAAATTCTTTTACCGCAAAGTTTGCACAATCTATAAATTCTTGTTCATAATTAGGTATGTAACCAACTTTTTTATCATAACCTATAAAAGTCATAGCATTTTGTGCTACTAAATGTTCACCAAGCTCTTTTCCTATTTCACAACAGAATGTATAAACAAAAGAATTTGCTAACAAATAACAGTTTATACCTTTTGCTATAACCACTTTATTATAATCATCTCGACAAATTATGGCGGTAGTTTCACCATGAGAATATGCTATAAACAAAAACGGTTTTTCGTTTAAAGAACTAATTATATTTTCAATAAAAGCTCTATCAAAATCATTAGCAACAGCTTGATAATAAGATTGTTTAGGAACTCTACTATTGAAATAGTGCAATAAATCTAAAAGAGCATTATCAAAAAATCTTCCCATACTACTATCGGCAGTATCAAAAGCAAAAATTGTATGTACGTTAGTCATTGTTTGCTGCTTGTTTATCAATTAAAATATCAATTAACATATCGTAAGCATCTTTTTCAAATTTTCTACCTACCTCTGTTTGCAAACGAATTTCACGCAACAAATCATTTAAGGTATATACTTTGCCATTTGCCTCAATTAAATATGGCTTGTCTAATTTATCTCTTTCTTGTCTATAAATCCACGCCTCCAAAGCTGACGCAATGCCATTGTCCCTGATATAGACTTTTTCTACTTCATGCACTTTATCTATAAACTCTTTTATTGAAACTCTTTTACCAATAAAACCATTAACTTTCCTCGAGGAAATAAATGTACATTTTGGTAATACTCTTTTAGAGTTTCTACCTCTACATCATCTTCTTTCATATCATCATCAACGATGATGATATGTGTTTTAGATTTAGACAGTACCATAACTGATTATTTTGTTAGGGGAATAGTGATTTTGAAACTTGCACCTTGTTTTAATTCAGGTTTGACTAATTCTATATTGCCTTTAACAGAAGCTAAACGAGTTTCTACAATATATAAGCCTAAGCCAGCACCTTGTTGGTCTAAGGTAGTTGTAAAAAACATATCAAAAATACGGTCTTTTATATCTTCTGCAATACCAATACCATTATCAGAAAAGATAATTACAAAATTATTTTTTTCAATATTAGTACTACATTTGATAATTTTGTCTTCTCTACCTACTAAGGCTTTAATAGAGTTGTTGATTAAATTTTCGAAAATATCTTCAAAAAACTTATAGTTATGTATAAACACAAATGTATCTCGAATATCTACAATGGGTGTAATTCCCTCATTCTGAAATATATCTTTGTAGTGTTCATAAAACAGTTTTTCTATCATACTTTTGATATCAATCTCTTCTGCCTCTTTATTTGAGTTAGCATAACTTAATAAAAATTTTACTCCTTTGTCTAACTTCTCCATTTCAATAAAAATATTGCTCGCAAAACGTATATTATTAGAAATTTTATCTGTTTTTTCTATGTTATCTCTAATATATTCCGCATTACGCTTAATTTTACCGATTACAATACTTACCATGTGCGAAATTTCCAACGAGTAATTTTGCAAAGACATCAGACTCAAATAGAGGTTATCTTTACGAACTTCCTCTTTTTGTAGTTGCTCTATTTGTCTATAAGCCTTGTTTGTAGTTTCTGAAATTTTATTAAGTTGTAGTTCAAAATTTTCCAATAATGGTTTTAATACCAAGTTATCTGCACTTTGATTCTTTTCAATATTTTGATATATATTTTTGAGTTCATCTTTTACAGTTTTAACATCTAACCTAAAATCTTGCAACTGTGTTTTAGTGTCTGTAGCATTTTTTTTCTTGCCCGATTTTAAAGACTTTTCAAATTCAAAAATTTGTTTAACAATGAAGTCTTTAAAAAATTTACTTTCCTCGTTCTCTATAAAGTCCTGACGATTAGTTGCGTCTATAATATTCGGATTATTATTTTTGCTTATTTGCACAATAATAATCAAGTCCCGACTACTTACTTTGTCGAAAAAACCACCATAACGTCTTTTATCAAGCCCAAAAATATCTCGTTGTTTATTAATGGTATCTGAAACTTCAGCACAAGGAGTTGTTAATACACCATCTCGATATACTTTTACGCCATCAATATCATAGTTTTTATAGGTATCTTTAAATCTGCGTTTGGCATTTTCGTCATAATAATGAAAATCAAGAATAATACCTCCAAAATTCTCTATTTTGCTTTCAATAACTTTTAATTCTCCTGTTTCCTTGTCAAATTTAGCTATTTGTTGTGTATTATTTTCAAAATCAAAATCCAAATGAAAACTATAAGTTGCGTGTTTATCTAAGGCAGCTACTTTGATTTGCTCAAAATCTACATTTTCTGATTTTCTGATAAAAATATTAAACGGATATTTTAATTTTCCGTATGGAACAAGCAACCTTGAAAGTTCTTTTTCTGCACGCCTAATATCTATATCAGTCCAAATATGCTCAATATTATAAAAAGTCATTTCTAACTTCGTTCCATTAGTTTGGTCAGAAATTATTTTAGTTTCATAATTGTTTTTTATATCTGTAAACAAAATCCTCTTTGGAGAATCGAAAGGGAAAAGACTTTGTATTTTATTCTTTTGCTCGTATTCTCGCCAATCAATAGTCAAAATAACAGCTTCTTTTTCGTCTGCTTTTTTGGTGGTCATGACCAATTTTGAGCCTAATTTATCTACTGCAAATCTACCTACACCTTTTTCTCCTACATATTTTCGGTTATAAGGTTCTGGGGAAAAATCCTTTTCACGTTTGCTATTCGTACCAATAACCATCCATTTATTTCGAATATCATTGTTATTCATACCAATTCCGTCATCTTGAATAGTAATTTTACCTTTTTTGAAATCAAGGCTGTTTTCAAAAGTAATCCAAACATTTTGGGCATTGGCATCATAGCAATTTTTGACCAACTCTACTAAGGCAGTAATTTTATCTGTAATAAGTTCACGACCAAGCAACTTAAAAGTGCTTATATCAAACTTAAATTGTAAACTATCCTGCTTATTTTTCATAACTCATTTAGACTGTTGAATAATACTTTCAAAAATAGCTTTTGCTAATAATGGAGGTACTGCATTCCCTATTTGTTGCTGTACGTGCATAATAGAACCTTCAAAATAGAAAGTATCAGGAAAACTCTGTAACCTTGCAGCTTCTCTAACAGATAAACCTCTATCTTGAAAAGGGTGAATAAGCATATTTTTTCTGTAATTAGCAATAACTACCGAAGGTTTATTAGCTTCGAGACGTTTGTAAATTCCACTATGACAATTTTCTTTATTCTTGTAATTTTGCATAAGTTCATCAGGTATTGCCCTCCAATTTTGCCCTTGTTTTATGTATTTATATCTTTCAAGAACATAATCTTCATTGCGAGAAACAATATTTTGAGTTGGGTTTTTAGAGTTATGACGAATATATGATAAATATTTGTTTAGTTCAACATCTTGATAATCACCAATAAGTATTTTACTACCATTTTCTAAAATGGGCAAATCACAAATAGCTTCCCATACTGTTACCTTTTTTTCTATGTGCGTAGGTAACGGAAATTTAAAATCTATGTTTTGTATATTTCCTACCATAAAAAATCTTTTTCTTGTTTGTGGAACACCGAAGTCAGAGGCAGACAAAGTACGGAATGAAACTTTATAACCTAAGTTACTAAATTCATTTGCTATGAACTTAACAGTTTGACCTTTATTAAATAGTTCAAAACCTTCCACATTTTCAAAAACAAACCAAGTAGGTTTTAACATATCTAAAAACCGTAGAAACTCTTTAAAAAGTTGATTTTTAGCATTACTATCATTTCTTGTACGAGTATTTGATAGTGAAAAACCTTGACAAGGTGGACCCCCAAACAATATAAAAGGATTAATGTTTGTATAACTTAAAGGATTAATGTTTTTTATATCATCAAGTACAAAATCTGTTTGGGTGTGATTTCTCTTATAAGTTTTGCCAGCATCTAAATCATTATCAACAGCTAATTCGATAGTTATGCCTGCCTGTAAAGCCCCGACACTCATGCCTCCAGCACCTGAAAAAATATCTACGCCTAAATAACAGTTTTTCATTTGCTTATTACACTTATATAAAAAGAGTGCCTTTAAAGTAGTTTAAAGGCACTCTTTGTGTTTTAAAAATTTAAACTTCGTTGTCCGACCTGGGGTCGAACCAGGACTCTTCTGAACCAAAATCAGACGTGTTGCCAATTACACCATCAGACAATAAACTTACTTTTCAGTGTCAATTCTAAACAACTTTTGTTGTTTTTTCGTTTTTTCTGAATTGCGTTACAAAGGTAGAGGTGTTTTTTTTATTTTCCAAATTTCTTTTTAATTTTTTTTCATTTTTTTGCCTACCAAAAAACTTAGAAATTAAATAAGTTGATTTCAGCCACTACACCATACTTTTCTTTGCTGTTTGGATTGGGTACTAAACCACCCAAGCAAATTTGGAATTTTTTGGTAACATTATAAGTAAAACCAATGACACTTACCGAGTTTTTGGTGTTGCCCGAAACAAAATCTCCCATAAATATCCATTTTTCGTTCAATGGAATTTCTACGCCTGCCACCATACCTACATTGCTGCCTTTGCCCATAAAAGTTTCGTCACTCACATAAGGTCCTGCCATAAAATGCCAATGTTTGTTGGTTTTATAAGATGCCATTGCATAACTGAAAGAGCCAATATGACGACTGCCTAAATCTCCTGTAAAAATATTAGACCCTATTTGTGTACCTATATTGAGTTGCCAATGATGACCAAAATCAAATTGTTTTTGGGCTGTAAGCATAGCCATAGGTCCCATAGGTTCTGCATTATTGGTTGTATTGGTAGGAAACCATGTGCCTTGTCTGCGCGGCGTAATGCCAATATTGACAATATTTAAACCTACTTCCCAGTTTCGCCCTAAGCCATAAACTAAGTGGTGCTTAGAAGCAAAATTACTTGCTTCATAGATATTGAGTTGGTGCTGATAAAAAAAGCCCTTTTTAGGCGTAATGGTTGCCGAAGGAATGTTAAACAAGTTCTGTTGTGCATATACCTGATAAGTTCCCCAGCTTAAAAAGATTGCTAAGAAAAAGCAAAACTTTTTATAAAAATTGTCCATTGTTTTCTAAGTTAATTTTAATACTTTTCTAATATTGTTTTAATACTTAGGCTTACAACGGATTGTGGCAAAAAATGTTTCGCAAATAGCTGTCTTATCTAATAAAATAACCATTTTCTCAACTCTTTGTAGGTTACTTTTTTGCCGTACATCAAAATTCCCACTCTGTAAATGCGGGCTGCTACCCAGACAGCACCAACAAAAGAGCCTATGAGCAATGCCATAGAGAGTAAAATTTCCCAAGAAAAACCAATAAAAGGCACACGCACCATCATAATAACAGGCGAAGTCAAAGGAAAAATAGATGCCCAAAATGCTAATTGGCTGTTGGGGTCGGTAATAACGGCAGAAAGCATCACAATAGAGCCTACCAAGGGAATAGAAATAGGCAACATAAACTGTTGTGAGTCGGTTTCACTATCAGACGCTGCACCTACGGCTGCATACAGAGCTGCATACAACAAGTAGCCCATCAAAAAATAGAAAACAAAGCAGACCAATATCAACGGAATGTTTATGGCATTGAGTTGTTGCATAATTTGAAAAAGCTCCAAACTTTGCTGAATTTGCCCTGCATCTTTCATTGTGGACAAAGTATCGGTGATTTTGGTATCTGAAAATCTATCTAATTTGTAAATAGCAGAAACTAAGGTCGAGGCTCCCAAAGAAAAGGTTGTCCATATAACAAATTGCGTGAGGGCAACGGCAGCAATGCCCAAAATTTTGCCCATCATGAGTTCAAAAGGTTTGACCGAAGAAATCAAAACTTCTATAATACGGTTGGTTTTCTCCTCCAATACCCCTCGCATCACTTGCACACCATACAAAAAGATGAATATATAAATCAAAATGCCACTAAAATAACCAATGGCTGTAAAAGCCTCCGAACTACTTGCTTTTTCACCTTCCTCGCTAAGATTAATGGTTTGAATAGAAACTTTGGTACGTATGGCAGCTAAGGTTTGTTCACTCACCCCAATTTGTTGGAGTTTCATGCCCTCTATTTCCTTTTCCATTGCCTTTTCTATCACTTTTTTGGTAAAAACAGACAAGTTTTTTTCTGCGTACAATTCTATACTTTTGTTCGTAGCCTCTGCTTGTTTGAGGTCGAGGGCAGGTATGTGCAGTACGCCATCGTAACCACTTTTTTTAAGTTCATTTTTAGCTTGGGCAAGGGGCATCTGAACATAGATAAACCGCAATTTTTCTAAGGTGGGTAGTTTGTAGGCAAAATAACCCGACTCGTCTATCACCTGAATTACTTTTTCATCGCCACTGCGGGAAGCCAGCCAAATAGGAACTACCATCAGCAGAGCCAACAGCACAGGACCCAAAATGGACATGATAATAAAAGAAGGTTTGCGGACTCTTGTCCAGTATTCTCTTTGGATAATTAACCAAATTTTTTGCATAAACATTGTTGGTATGTATATTTTACCTTACAGCTCACAGCAAGTGATATTGCATTGGCAAGTTATAAAAGATATTTTAATTCTTTGTTTCCCATTCAAAAAAGAATGGAAGTTTTACGAAATCTACCAAATTACTAATTTTGCGACTAAAACTATAGAAGTAATAAAGTAAATTAATGAGATTTTAGTAAAAGAATAAGTTTTTTGGTAGCTTTGCAGCCGAAAATGATATGACGATGGAACTTTGGAATAAAAACACAGAAATAGAATTTTTTGAACAAGCCTTGCAAAGTTTTGCAACACCTGAACAATTATTTTATAAATTTGCAGCAGGCTATTTTGCCTATATACCTAATAAAATGGCTTCTGAAAGTCAAACTTTACAGAGTCGCAATTCTTTGATAGGACAATTTACAGAAAAATGGTGCAGAAATTTACTTGAACCTATCGCCAAAAACTTGGGCTTATTTGCTGTTAATGGTATGGTTTGCGAGGAATTAGGTTTGTCTAAAATGACAAGTGCTGATGTAGCCTTTTGCACAACAAATGAGGTGCAGCAAACAATGATTTAAACTTCTTTTCTTCTATGATTTCTAAACAAAAATTAGGAGAACTCGTGTATCTTGCAGCACAAGAAAAAACAGATATTTTAAGAGCAGATAAATTTCTAAGCCTAATCAATCAATGAAATTCGACCGTAGTGGAACAGAAACAAGTGCTTTTGGCACAAAAGGCAACTTTATTCGTTTACGACTGATATTGTGCTTGACCCTTTTATGGGCAGTGGCACGACGGCGGTAGCTGCTTTGAAAAATAATCGCAACTTTGTAGGTTACGAAATTAGCGAGGACTATATAAAGTTGGCACAAAAACGACTAAACCTAATTTCAAATCCTCTGTTTTAAAAAAATGAAATACTTTTATGCAAAACAAACCTACTTTTCAGGACAATCAATTCTTAGAACAGATAAAAAACACTGTTTTAAAAACAGATAACAAAGCCAAAATATATTTATTTGGTTCGCAAGCAAGAAAAACTGCAAACGAAAATTCAGATTGGGATTTTCTAATTTTAACTAACTCTACACTGCATACTGCTTTAAAACAACAATTACGCAATGAATTATTTGAAATTGAACTTGATTTTGAGGTGGTTATTAGCAATTTAATTTACTCACAACAAGAGTGGGAACAAATAAAAGTAGCATCTTTGTACAAAAATATTGAAAAAGAAGGAATAATTTTATGACTTATTCAAAGGCAGACTTAATAAAATACAGGTTAGAGAGGGCAGACAAAACTTTGGAAGAGGCTAAAATATTAGCCCAAACAAAGCAAAAGAGGCTTATCATTTAATGCCTTGTGAAAACACCATAAGCACTACCACTCCAACGGACTTTGCCACCCAAAACTTGTAAAGTTTAGATTTTTTTGGTAGCTTTGCAGCCGAAAATGATAAAATCATGCAACTAAAAGAAATTATTGTAGAAAATTTATTTAGTGCTTTTGACCACCATATTCGTCTGAATGAAAAACTGACGATAATGATTGGTGAAAATGGCTATGGCAAAACAACATTGCTTAATATGTTGCGTGCTGTGGCAGACTGGAATTATGTATATTTTCATAGTATTATTTTCACAAAATTTCAGTTAGTATTTGATAATCAAACAATTACAGTGGAAAAAAAAGATAATAACATCTTTTTGAATGGTCATAAAATTATTGATGGGCAAGATTTTGAGAAAGAAATTTTAACTACTATCAAAAATACTTATGCAGATATAGAAATTAACCCCAAAGTATCTTTGTATGATTTAATTCTCACTAATAAAATCCCAAACTCTCAAAAATATATCTCTACTTATAACAAGAGAGTAATTAAAGATTTAAAAAGTCAGTTTGATTTAGGGAGTTTGAACACAACTTTGTTGATTGGCACAAAAAGGCTTGATATGTATAGACCTTTGATTTATTGGAATGAGTTTAAGAAAAAGCCCTATCAAAACGACAAATCCAAACTTCTTATCAAACTTCTCGAAACCTATTTACTCAATAAATACATAACTTTGGTAAATGATAGTTTAGAAATTTGCTCTACAATTACCAAACAAATTATTCCTATTATGGCTCTTTCGTCAGGAGAGCAACATATATTTGTTTTATTTTATTCTTTATTATTTAGAACGAAGCAAAATACTTTTGTGCTACTTGACGAGCCAGAAACTTCACTCCACATCAGTTGGCAAAATCATTTTATTGATGACCTGTTAGAAGTTTCATCTTTTATTGGAATTAATAGCTTAGTAGCTACACATTCTCCCAACCTTATTGCACATCATTGGAATTTAACCGTAGAACTTTCAGAAGCAAAAAATTATGAACAGGCTACAAAATAATAAAAAACAGTACACACAAAATAAGTTATGGAACTTTGGAATAAAAACACAGAAATAGAATTTTTTGAACATGCCTTGCAAAGTTTTGCAACACCTGAACAATTATTTTATAAACTTGCAGCAGGCTATTTTGCCTATATACCTAATAAAATGGCTTCTGAAAGTCAAACTTTACAGAGTCGCAATTCTTTGATAGGACAATTTACAGAAAAATGGTGCAGAAATTTACTTGAACCCATCGCCAAAAACTTGGGCTTATTCGCTGTTAATGGTATGGTTTGCGAGGAATTGGGTTTGTCTAAAATGACAAGTGCAGACGTAGCTTTTTGCATAACAAATGAGGTGCAGCAAAAAGCAGAAAATATAAAAGCTCTATTTGAGGTAAAAATGTCTGTAACAGCCAATTATCAATACTTACCAGCCACCCAAAAAATAGAATACATAGGGGATTACAAATCTCATAAAGGACAACCCTCCATAATGAGGTCAGATAGTATGTTAAAAGCTATTGGAAAGTCTATCAATATCAGAGTTTCAGGTATTGCCTCTACCAAAATTCCTATTTTTGTTTTGGGAAATACGCCAATTACAGAAAGTTATCAAAATAAGGTAGATTTTTTGAAAACATCAGGCGTAATACAAGGATTTATTTCGTTAAATCCCAAACCAACAGAGGGGGAGTTTGTCAAGAAAACATCAAAATTAGGTTTTCAAACCATTGAAAGTATTACAGATTTACAAAATATTATTTCAGAAGCTACAAACAATGATTTAAACTTCTTTTCTTCTATGATTTCTAAACAAAAATTAGGAGAACTCGTGTATCTTGCAGCACAAGAAAAAACAGATATTTTAAGAGCAGATAAATTTCTAAGCCTAATCAATCAATGAAATTCGACCGTAGCGGAACAGAAACAAGTGCTTTTGGCACAAAAGGCAGGATAAACCACAATGCCGATAAGTTTTATAATTCAAAAATGTATGATGAACTTAAAAAAGATAAGTTAGCAGACATTGCAGAAACTTTATTGCCTACAGAATTTTTAAATCAAATTATTTTGGGAAGTGCCGAAAATATGAAAGAGTTACCTAATAACTCTGTGCATTTAATGATTACCTCGCCACCTTACAATGTTTCCAAAGAATATGACCAAGATTTAGGTTTGCAGGAGTATTTGCAATTATTGAGAAATGTATTGACAGAAACTTATCGGGTGCTGGTCAATGGAGGTCGTGCTTGTATCAATGTTGCTAATTTAGGGCGTAAACCTTACATTCCTTTGTCAGCTTATATTTCGCAAATAATGATGGAAATTGGCTTTAATATGCGAGGCGAAATTATATGGAACAAAGCAGCAAGTGCCAGCCCTTCTACTGCGTGGGGAAGTTGGCAGAGTGCAAGCAACCCGACTTTGCGAGATATACACGAATATATTTTGGTGTTTTCAAAAGGAGAATATAAACGTGAAAAAGGTACAAAAGAGAATACAATTAGCCGCGACCAATTTATGGAATACACCAAATCTATTTGGACAATGAATGCAGAAAGTGCCAAAAGAATAGGACACCCCGCACCATTTCCCGAAGAATTGCCTTTGCGATTATTGCAACTTTATTCGTTTACGACTGATATTGTGCTTGACCCTTTTATGGGCAGTGGCACGACGGCAGTGGCTGCTTTAAAAAACAATCGCAACTTCGTAGGTTACGAAATTAGCGAGGACTATATAAAGTTGGCACAAAAACGACTAAATCTAATTTCAAATCCTCTGTTTTAAAAAAATGAAATACTTTTATGCAAAACAAACCTACTTTTCAGGACAATCAATTCTTAGAACAGATAAAAAACACTGTTTTAAAAACAGATAACAAAGCCAAAATATATTTATTTGGTTCGCAAGCAAGAAAAACTGCAAACGAAAATTCAGATTGGGATTTTCTAATTTTAACTAACTCTACACTGCATACTGCTTTAAAACAACAATTACGCAATGAATTATTTGAAATTGAACTTGATTTTGAGGTGGTTATTAGCAATTTAATTTACTCACAACAAGAGTGGGAACAAATAAAAGTAGCATCTTTGTACAAAAATATTGAAAAAGAAGGAATAATTTTATGACTTATTCAAAGGCAGACTTAATAAAATACAGGTTAGAGAGGGCAGACGAAACTTTGGAAGAGGCTAAAATATTAGCCCAAACAAAGCATTGGAATACTGTTGCAAATAGGCTTTATTATGCGTGTTATTATGCAATTTTGGCTTTTTTTGCCAATGAGAACATGAACCCTTCTACACACGCAGGCGTAAAAACTCTGTTCAATCAGCAACTTGTAAAGACAAATAGAGTGGAGATTAGTGTCGGAAGAACTTATAATGAACTTTTTAACAAACGTCAAGAAGGGGATTATGCAGATTTCCAAAAATTTACGGAGGAGGACATAACACCACTAATTGAACAAACAGAAGTGTTTATAGACAAGGTAAAGAAACTTATTATTTAAGTTTACCTCCAATGTAGCATACCTAATGTGATTTTAAAACTCAACAATGAAATACTTTATCATAGATTTTGACAGCACCTTTACGAAGGTAGAGGCTCTTGATGTATTAGGCGAAATTAGCCTTGCAGACAGCGAAAACAAGGAGGAAAGCCTCCTGAAAATCAAAAATATTACCAATGCAGGCATGGCAGGTGGTATTTCTTTCAAACAATCCTTAGAACAAAGGCTGGACTTGTTGCACGCCAACAAGAAACATTTGCCCTTGTTGATTAAAAAACTCAAAGACCAAGTATCGGAGTCTATCAAAAGAAACCGAGCATTTTTTGAGGAATATGCAGACCATGTGCTAATCATTTCCAGTGGTTTTCGGGAATTTATTGAGCCTATTGTTACAGAATATGGTGTAAAATCCAAAAATATTTATGCCAACGAATTTAAGGAAGATGCCCATGGTAACTTAATTTCCTTTAATCCTGATATTTTGCTGTCGCAAGACAATGGCAAAGTGAAATTGCTGCAAACTCTCAATTTGCAAGGTGATGTTCACGTCATAGGCGACGGTTATACGGATTATGAAATTCGCAAGGCGGGTTTGGCTGCCAAATTCTATGCTTTTACCGAAAATGTGATTCGCGATATTGTGGTAGAAAATGCAGACCACGTAGCCCCAACTTTTGAGGAAGTGCTGTATATCAACAAGTTGCCGATGGCGGTTTCTTATCCCAAAAACAGAATTAAGGTCTTGATTTTGGAGAATATTCACCAAGAGGCAACCCGACTTTTCAAAGACGAGGGCTATCAAGTAGAAATTATCAACTCTGCCTTAGACGAGGACGAATTGTGCGAAAAAATCAAGGAAGTTTCTATTTTGTGTATCCGTTCTAAGACCGAAGTTACGAAAAAAGTGCTGGAAAATGCAAGCCGACTCATGGCTGTTGGGGCTTTTTGCATTGGCACCAACCAAATTGATACCAAAACCTGCCAAGAAAAAGGCATTGCAGTTTTCAATGCACCCTACTCCAATACCCGCAGTGTGGTGGAGTTGGCAATAGGCGAAATTATTATGCTGATGCGTCAAATTCCTGACCGAACTGCTGAAATGCACGCAGGTACGTGGAGCAAAACCGCCACAGGTAGCTTTGAGGTAAGGGGCAAAAATTTGGGAATTATTGGCTATGGCAACATTGGTACGCAACTTTCAGTAGTGGCAGAGGCTTTGGGCATGAAGGTTTTTTACTATGATGTGATAGACAAAATGCCGTTGGGCAACGCCACACAATGCAAAACTTTGAAAGAATTGCTAAACATTGCCGATGTTGTTACGCTGCACGTGGACGGTAGAAAATCTAACACCAACATCATTGGCGAAAAAGAGTTTGAGGAGATGAAACAAGGCGTAATTTTCCTCAATTTGGCACGAGGACACGTGGTGGATATTGCAGCCATGACCGCAGCCTTGAAGTCGGGCAAAGTGGCTGGTGCAGGTTTTGATGTGTTCCCCTACGAGCCAAAAAACAACAAAGAGGAGTTTATCAACGAGTTGCGGGGCATGAAAAACGTCATTCTCACGCCACACATAGGCGGAAGCACAGCCGAAGCCCAATTTAACATTGCTGCTTTTGTACCCGACAAAATGATTAGCTATGTGAACACAGGCAATACCTTTCATTCGGTTAATTTTCCTGCCATTCAGTTGCCAAAGCTGGAAAATGCCCACCGACTTATCCACGTTCACCGCAACGTATCGGGTATTTTGGCACAAATCAACAACAGTTTGGCAAAACATGGCGTAAATATCATGGGGCAATACCTGAAAACAAATGACTTGATTGGCTACGTGATAACGGATATTGACAAAAAATATGACGAGGCGGTGATGAAAGACCTTAAACAGATTGAAAATACAATCAAGTTTAGGGTGTTGTATTAAAAGTTTTGTAGAACTAAAGAGGCTGTCTTTTCGGACAGCCTCTTCAATATTTAGTGTGTCTAAAGGCAAATATACCTTAATAATCCATTCTCAACACCTTTACTACCCCTTCAATTTCGCCTAACTTGTTCATAATTTCATCTGCTTGGCGTGTATCTCTTACGCCGAGCATGATGCTGCCATCAAACACGCCATTGCGACCCTCGAAAGACAAAGCATTGATATTTACTTGCAATAGGGTAGAAATGAGCCTTGTGATGTCGTTTACTAAGCCTACTCTGTCTGTGCCTATGATTTTGATACCAATTTCATAAATCTGGTTTTTGGTAGAAGCCCAACGCACTTTGATAATTCGTTGTCCGCCTGATGCCATCATGGAGTGGGCATTTGGGCAGTCGGTGCGGTGAATTTTGATACCTCTGCTCAGGGTCGTAAAACCAAACACATCATCGCCAGGAATAGGATTGCAACAAGGGGCAAAACTAAATTCTACCTTGTCGTTGTCTTCGCCTATCACCAACTCGTCGCTGTGGTTTTCGTTAATTTGCTTGATTTGCTCTTTAAACTGCTTGGCGTTGTCTGCCCTTACCTTGTGCTGCTGCGTTTCGTGTTGTATATCGTAAAACCTCTTAATTTCGGTGTGGTCTATCTGCCCTTTGCCTACTTTTATGTAAAGGTCAACTTCATTTTTGCAATTAAAAAATTCGGCTACCTGCGATACAGTTTCGCTGGTAAACTCTATTTTGAGTTGTTTAAATTTGCGTTGGATAATCTCCTTTCCATCGTCTATGTGTTGTTTTTCGTCTTCTTTGAGGTAGGTTTTTATCTTGTTTCGGGCTTTGGAGGTGGTGATGTATTGCAACCAACCTTCATTTGCCTTGATTTTGGTAGAGGTCAAAATTTCCACTTGGTCGCCATTTTTCAAAACGTGATTCAGCGGCACAAGGGTTTTGTTAATTTTTGCCCCCAAACATTTTGCCCCAACTTCGGTGTGTATATCGAAGGCAAAATCTAAGACTGTGGCATTGGCGGGCAAGACTCGCAACTGACCTTTGGGCGTAAAAACATAGACTTCCTCGTTAAACAAGTTGCTCTTAAACTCGTCCATGAACTCTAAGGCGTTGCTGTCGCTGTTGTTTTCTAAGGTTTCACGCACTCTGGCAATCCAATTTTCTATGCCTTGCTCTATGGTGGCTGCTTTGCCTGTTTTGTATTTCCAGTGGGCTGCCAAACCTTTTTCGGCTATTTCGTCCATGCGTGCTGTGCGTATCTGCACCTCCACCCACTGCCCCGACCCTTGACTCATGACTGTGGTGTGCAAAGACTCGTAGCCATTTGATTTAGGAAGACTTATCCAATCTCTCAATCTTTCAGGACTTGGTGTATAAAAATCTGTAATGACCGAATACACTCGCCAACAAGCTGGTTTTTCTTCTTCCAAAGGCACATCTAAAATAATGCGTATCGCAAATAAATCAAAAACCTCGTCAAAAGGAATACGCTGTTTTTTCATTTTGCTGTGAATAGAATAAATAGATTTCAGCCTGCTTTTGATTGTATATTTAAAGCCTTGTTTGTCTAAATTATCTTTGATAGGCTGCACAAAATGCCCAATAAACTTGTCGCGGCTTGCTTGGGTTTTGGCTATGTTGTCGTTAATGTCGTTATAACTTTTGGGGTCTGCATATTTCAGGCAGAGGTCTTCGAGTTCAGATTTGATAGAATACAAGCCCAAACGATGAGCAAGTGGGGCATAAATATATTGGGTTTCAGATAAAATTTTGAGTTGTTTTTCTTTTACCATACTTTCTAAGGTACGCATATTGTGTAGTCTATCAGCAATTTTTACCAAAACCACCCGCATATCATCACTCAATGTCAAGAGTAGTTTTTTAAAATTTTCTGCCTGTTCAGACGAGCCTTTGGTCATTACAACCTTTATTTTGGTCAAGCCGTCTATAATTCGGGCTACTTTGCTACCAAATTGCCCTTCTATATCCTCTAATTTGGTTTCGGTGTCCTCCACCACATCATGCAACAAGGCACAAACCACCGAAGTTACGCCCAGCCCAATTTCCTCTACGCAGATAATAGCCACCTCCAAGGGGTGATAAATATACGGCTCTCCCGATTTTCTCCTCACGTCTTTATGGGCTTCGTGGGCAATGAGAAAGGCTTTTTTTATCAATTTTACGTCATCTTTCTCTTTGAGGCGAGGTGCAACCGCCGTCAGCAATTTTCTGTATCGAATCAAGATTTCTCTCACTTCTTGAGGGTCGGAGGCAAGAGGTGCAGCACTCAACGAAGTATTTTTGTTTTTATTGGTATCAGCCGTTGTTAATGTAGCCATTTTTGGTAGTTGTAAGTTCTAAGTTTTTAATTGGACTTGTTTAGTTGTGAAAGCTATAACGTCTTTTGCACACAGATAACACTGATTTTACAGATAAAACACTGATTTTTTGTCCACAAAAATCAGTTTAATCAGTATTATCTGTGTGCTAAGCAGTCTGCTTGAAGGCAACTAAACAAGTCCATTGTAAGCCTTCAATTTTAGGGGTTGAGTCAAATATAAAAAATAGGAATAAAAATTTCAATACTTTGCAAGTATTTTTTAATCTAAGTGGTTGTCTAACAATTTTTGTGGAATGGAAATAATGTAGGCTTATGATTTATCAAATGCTTTACCTAAAACAGTCTTTGATCAATCAAAGACCTACGTTTCCACAAAAATTGTCGAACAACCATCTAAGTTAGTGCAAGCACATGATTTATTTTGTTCATAAAACAGTTTAGGGATATTTTTTTCGATAAATATTCCCTAAACTGTTTATTTTTTGCTAATTTTCCAAAAAAATACTCCTCAAAAAATATGCTGTTTGGTTTTTCAGGGCTACAAACAAGGGATGTAAAAAAAACAGTAATTAAGTCATTGATAATCAACAAATTAAATTTAATACTCATGAAAAAACAATACTTTTCCCAACTTTTTATCTGCCTTTGCTTTTTATGCACCACTTGGCAGATAGGCTACGCACAAGGACCTACTTGTGCAGAAGCTACACCTTTTTGTACGGCTACTGGAAGTTCCTTTCCTGCTGCTACGGGACCTGGCAACGCACAACCAGGTCCCAGATACGGATGTTTAACTGACCAACCCTGTCCTGCATGGTATGTCATGCAAATAGCCTCACCTGGCAATATTACCATCAATTTTGCAAGTGTTTCGCCTGCAAGAGATATAGATTTTGCTATGTGGGGACCTTTTAATTCTTCGCGAACAGTGGAAAATATTTGTGCTTCCAATATGGATAATTTACTTCCTTTTGCTTGCGATTTTTCTACTGCCTCTACTGCTACTGCCAATTTGACTAATGTAACGGCAGGTAGCATTTATATTGTGTTAATAACCAATTTTAGTCGACTACCAACCACTATAAACGTATCTGCCACAGGCACAGCAAGTAGTGATTGTTCTTTGCGTACCTCCAATGCCTTAGATTTTGACGGCACCAATGATTTTGCAAACATTGCCAATGCAGCTAATATCAGCAACCAATCTTTTACAGTGGAGTTTAGGGCAAAGAAGAATGCACTCAACGAAGGTGATATAATTTTTTCGCAAGGAAGTCCTGCCACCAATAATTTATTACAAATGGGTTTTAAACCTACTAATGAATTTTTTGTTTCTTTTTTCAACAACGAATTGGTAGTACCAGCCTCGTTTACAGATACAAATTGGCATCATTGGGCTTGTGTATATGACGCAACCTCAACAGGCATAGACAGGAGAATTTACAGAGACGGGGTAGAAGTTGCTATCGACAATTCTCCTTCGCATTATTTGGGTTCAGGTGGTATTTTATTGGGAGATAACTCGCAAAATCCTTTGAGTACAGATATATTTGGTGGGCGTATAGACGAATTTCGTATTTGGAATATAGCTCGTGGGGCTTGCCAAATTGCAGCCACCCAAAACTCCGCCTTAGTGGGCAATGAAGCAGGTTTGCAACAATATTATGATTTTAACGAAGGTAATGGTGATAATCCAAATCCAGGAATAACCAACTTGCCAAACAGAGCAACTATTACAGGCACTGCTTTTGATGGTACAGTAAATAATTTTGCTCTCACAGGCATTACTTCCAACTGGGTAAAAAATGGCGTAACGAGCAATACTTTTGTAGATACCGTAAAACCTGTAGCCACCTGTCCCGCCAATGCAAGCACTAATGTAACTGTCGGCACTTGTGCTGCCATAGTAAATAACATAGATGGAACAGCAACGGACAACTGCGGTGTAACAGGCATAAGTTGGACAAAAACAGGGGCAACCACAGGCAGTTCGCCAACCACAGGCTTTAATTCGGCAAGTGGCACTTCGTTTAATGCAGGTGTAACTACTGTTACTTACACAGCCCGAGATGCAGCAGGCAACACAGGTACTTGTTCGTTTACAGTTACTGTTAATGACAATATCAACCCAACCATTACCTGCCCTGCCAACGCAACAGCCAACGCCACCTCTACTTTTTCTTGCTCAACTTCTGTAGCTAACATCAACGCAGTTTTTGCAGATAATTGTTCGGTAACAAGACTAACATGGGCAAAAACAGGGGCAACTACCGCAGTTTCCTCCACCACAGGCATTAATCAGGCAAGCAACACCAGCTTTAATGTAGGCGTAACTACTGTTACATACACCGCAAGAGATGCAGCAGGTAATACAGCAACTTGTTCTTTTGATGTTACAGTAATTGATACTTCCTTGCCTACCTTAACCTGCCCCACCAACCGCACAGTAAACGTAGCAGCTGGCACTTGTGCTGCCACAGTCCCCAGTATCAACGCCACTTTTTCAGATAATTGTGCTGTTACAACCCTCACATGGACAAAAACAGGGGCAACCATAGAAAATTCGCCACTCACAGGCATTAATCAGGCGACAAACACCAACTTTAATTTGGGCGTAACCACTGTAACGTACACAGCAGCCGATGCCACAGGCAACTCCCGAACTTGCAATTTTACTGTAACAGTTGTGGACAATGTTCAGCCTACTTTGACCTGCCCAACAAACAAAACCCAAAACGTGGACATAGGCACGTGCAAGGCTGTTGTGAATGGAATTGACTTGGTAGCCACCGATAATTGTGCTGTTACTGACATAACTTGGGCAAAAACAGGGGCTACTACCGCAGTTTCTCCCCTCACAGGTATCAATCAGGCAAGTGGAACTGACTTTAATTTGGGTGTTACCAACCTAACTTATACTGCCAAAGATGCAGCAGGAAACAACCAAACTTGTACTTTTACTGTTACCATTACAGACAATATCAACCCGACCATTACCTGCCCTGCTGATGTAAATATGACTGCCATCGGTTGCGTTACGGCTGTACCTGCCATCGATGCTGTTTTTGCCGATAATTGTGCAGTAACAGCCCTCACGTGGGCAAAAACAGGAGCAACAGTTGGTTTTTCCAATGGTGCAGGTATCAATCAGGCAAGCAACACAGGATTTAATGTAGGCATCACCACCCTCACTTACACTGCCCTCGATGCAGCAGGCAATGCTGCCACTTGTTCGTTTACTGTTACAGTTGTTGAAAATGTGCCTCCTGTTGTTACTTGCCCTACCAACAAAACAGGCGTAACGGAAGTAGGCATTTGTGCTGCCACCATCACAGGACTCGATGCTGTTTTTTCAGATAATTGTGCTGTTACTACGCTCACATGGACAAAAACAGGGGCAACAGTTGCAACTTCTCCATTGTTGGGTATCAACCAAGCCACAAACACAAGTTTTAATTTGGGCGTAACCACTGTAACTTACACAGCCAAAGATTTTGCGGGCAATTCGGCTACTTGTTCTTTTACTGTAACCATTACAGATGCGGTAAACCCAACTTTGACCTGCCCAAGCAACAAAACGCAAAACGTAATTGCAGGAACTTGTGCTGCTGTTGTGAATGGAATAGACGCAATTTTTGCCGATAATTGCAATGTAGATACTTTGCGATGGACAAAAACAGGTGCGACATTGGCAACTTCTCCAATTTCGGGAATCAACCAAGTTTCGGGAACTCCGTTTAATTTGGGAGTTACCAATGTTACATACACAGCCAAAGACAAGGCTGGAAATTCGGCAACTTGTACTTTTTCGGTTACAATTACAGACAACGAAAACCCAACTTTGACTTGCCCCATCAACCAAACCCAAAATGCTGCGGTTGGTTTGTGTTCGGCTGTTGTCAATGGAATTGATGCGGTTTTTGCTGATAATTGTGCTGTTGATACCTTGATTTGGACAAAAACAGGGGCAACATTGGCAACTTCCCCCACTTTTGGTATCAACCAAGCAAGCAACACAGCTTTTAATGTGGGAGTTACCAACGTTACATACACAGCCAAAGACAAGGCTGGAAATTCCCAAACTTGCAATTTTTCGGTTACAATCATTGACAACCAACAACCTACGCTGACTTGCCCTGCCAACAAAACGCAAAACGCAGACGTAGGCGTATGCTCGGCTGTTGTGAACAACCTCGATGCCGTTTTTGCCGATAATTGCGGAGTAGATACGCTGCGGTGGACAAAAACAGGTGCAACGGTTGCTACTTCCCCCATTTCGGGAATCAACCAAGTGTCGGGAACTCCGTTTAATTTGGGAATTACCAACGTAACCTACACCGCCAAAGACAAAGCAGGAAACACCCGAACTTGCACTTTTATTGTAAGAATTACGGACAATCAAGCACCCGACTTGACCTGCCCTGCCAACAAAGAGCAAAATGTCGATGTCGGTTCTTGTGCTGCCATAGTCAATGACATTGACGCAACTTTTACGGACAACTGCCAAGTTATGACCTTAATTTGGCGAAAAACAGGGGCAACAGTCGCCAATTCGCCATTGACAGGTATCAATCAGGCAAGTGCCACCAATTTTAACATTGGTACGACTACCCTCACCTACATAGCACGTGATGCAGCAGGCAATGCCGATACTTGTAGTTTTAACATCAGAATTAGGGACAACATTAGCCCGACTTTGACCTGCCCCACCAATAAAACGCAAAATGCAGCAGTCGGTTTGTGTTCGGCTGTTGTCAATGGAATTGATGCTGTTTTTGCCGATAATTGCAATACAGACACCTTGCGTTGGACAAAAACAGGGGCTACGGTTGCCAATTCCCCACTAATTGGTATCAACCAAGCAAGCAACACACCTTTTAATGTAGGCATTACCAACGTAACCTACACAGCCAAAGACACCACAGGCAACACAAGCACGTGCAGTTTTGTGGTTACGATTGTGGACAACCAAGCACCGACTTTGACTTGCCCCACCAACAAAACCCAAAATGCTGCGGTAGGTTTGTGTTCGGCTGTTGTGAGTGGAATCAATGCGGTTTTTGCAGATAATTGCAATGTAGATACCTTAACGTGGACAAAAACAGGGGCAACTGTTGCAAATTCTCCAACTTCGGGAATCAATCAGGCAAGCAACACACCTTTTAATGTTGGCGTTACAACCGTAACTTACACAGCCAAAGACAAGGCGGGAAATTCGCAAACTTGCAATTTTTCGGTAACGATTGTGGACAACCAAGCACCAACCTTAACCTGCCCCGCCAACCGCACAGTGAGTCCTTCGGCTGGCGTATGTTCGGCATTGGTAGCCAACCTCGATGCTATTTTTGCCGATAATTGTTCGGTTGATACCTTGACATGGGCAAAAACAGGGGCAACTGTTGCCAACTCCCTAACTTCAGGAATCAACCAAGTATCGGGAACTACTTTTAATTTGGGAATTACCAACGTTACATACACAGCCAAAGACAAGGCGGGCAACGTGAGAACTTGTACGTTTGTGGTGAATGTGATTGACGATATTTTGCCAACCATTACCTGCCCTGCCAATGTGGTGGCTTGCGACAGGGTAACGCAAAATTTAGATGCAACAGTGGCGGACAACTGCCAAGTGTTGGCTTTGACGTGGGCAAAATCAGGGGCAACCATTGGTACTTCGCCCACAACAGGCATCAATCAAGCCACTAACACAGCCTTTAATGCTGGCACTACCCTCGTAACCTACACAGTGAAAGATGCAGCAGGCAACCAACGAACTTGTACTTTTACTGTTACCTTGAAAGTGAAACCAAGGGCAGTGGCAACGGTCAATCCGTTGGTAATTTGCGAAAATGACACCGTAAGATTTAGCACAGTGGTTGCACCTGTTGGCAGCACCTACGCCTACACGTGGTTTCAAAATGGCGTGCAAATCAATACGCAACGGACATTTTTCTTAGCTAATCTCGGTGCGGGCAATTATGACTACACAGTGTTGATAAAAGACACAAGTTTGGCGGGTTGCGACTCTTTGTCTTTGCCTGTTGCCTTATTGGTAAAACCAAAACCCGATGCTACGATTAGTGCCAATGGCAGCACCACTTTGTGTTTTGGCAGCAGCCGAACTTTGCAAGCAGCCACGCCAGCACCAACTTCGGGTGAAACGTGGACTTACCAATGGCTAAACAACAACGTACCCATGCCAGGGGCAACCAACAGCCAATTAGTGGTAACAACTTCGGGAAGTTATACAGTGCAAATTTCGTCCTCGAATGGTTGCCAAAGAACCACGCCAGCACCTTTTGTAATCAATGTAGTTACAATTCCGCCGATGAGCATCAGCAACTTGCAAGCCGAATATTGCGAAAATGCCCCTCGATTTACGCCAGTTGGCTCACCCGCAGGAGGCTTTTTCCGTATGAATGGCACAGCTTTTCAGCCGCCGTATAGCCCCGCCACGTTGGGTGTAGGCACACATTTGTTGCGTTATACTTTCCAAACCAATACAGGTTGTATAGACTCCGTAAGCAGAACTTTCATTGTGAAACCTGCACCGATTGTGAGAATTACGACTACTATTAATCCCAATTATTGTGTAACAGACGGCACTTTTGCCCTCAACGCCACGCCATTGGGAGGAATTTTTACGATAAACAATGTGAATGTAGGCACAAACTCTGCCCTCAATTCGGTTAATTTTAGTCCTACTTTGGTGGGGGTTCGCAACAATGTTGCCATTAAATATAGCTACACAGCACCCAATGGCTGCACGCAAACAGACAGTTTGGTAACGAACATTTTGGCAAGACCTTTGGTAAATTTGGGGGCAGACAGGCAAGTGTGTACCGCAGTGGGCAGTGTTACGGTTTCGGCTCTGCACCCCACGCATGGAAATACGATAAATTATCATTGGACTAACCTCAATACGAATACAGTCATTGGAACTACTTCCAACTTAACTATCACACAATCAGGCAGTTATTTGGTAAGAGTTACGGACTCACGTGCTTGTTTGCCAGCTTTTGATACCATAAACATAAGGTTTAATCCCAATCCTACGCTTGATTTGGGTGCAGACAGGTCAGTCTGCGGTTCGCAACGGGTGGTGCTGCGTGCCAATCCAAGTGGCAGCAATTTGGGTAATTTCACTTATTTGTGGAACACAGGAGGGACTGCGGATAGTTTGGTGGTTTTGTCAGATACCATTTCAGGCACAAGAACTTACAAAGTGAAAGTTACGAACTCGAATTTCCCCACAAATTGTGCGACAGAAGACGAAATTGTGATTAATTTCTTGAAAAATCCAACTGTAAAATTGGGTGCAGACCGCAAAGTTTGTTTCCCAAGAGAAGTGCCAACTACGTTAAATGGTTTTGATGCAGGCAATGCTGCCCTCAACGTAACGTATGAATGGTACAATTTATTTGGTGCTACGCCAAACAGCGTAATTGGCACGAATGCAAGCCTTTCGGTCAATACGCAAGGGTTGTATAGGCTCAAAACCACCACCGCAGCAGGTTGTTCGGCTGCGGATACAGTCGAGGTTTTGTTTGACAACAGCCCCGCATTTAGCATTATTGGCATAGAAAACAACAGGGGCTGCCAAGACAAAGACACTTTGTATATAGTGGCTACCAATGTGATGAACTATGACGTTACATGGTCGGGTGCAAGTATTTTGTCGCAAAGTGCGGACAAATTATCTGTAATTGTAGGCAAATCGGGCAGATACACAGCCCGAATAAAGGACAAAACCAAACCCGATGCTTGCGAAGGATTGGCAACGATAGACGTATTTTTGGGAGATTTCCCCAAAGTGGAAATCAAACCCGCCACCTTGCAAAAGTTTGTTTCGGTGTGCCAAGACAGCGTATTGACCCTCGATGCTTCGGAGGCTACGCACTTGTCCACGTTCCGCTATGAGTGGAGAAATGCAGCCAACAACCAAATTTTGGCAACCACACCAACTTTTGCAGTCAATTTTGCCAACTTCCAAACTTACGACCCTTTGCGGTTCATAGTTCGGGTAATTCCGCCTTCGGGTTGCGAAACTTCGGACAACATGACCGTACAGTTTCAACGCAAGGCAGTGGCAGCCATTTTGCCAAACTTCCCTGCACAAATTTGTTTGGGTGAGTTTTTTGCCTTAGAAGCCACAGGCGGCGATGTGTTCGATTGGACAAGTTCGGACAAAGATGCCAAGTTTACGCCAACGGCAAAAGTGGTGCTAAAACCCTCAAAAGCAGGAGTTTATACGTACCAAGTGAAGGTGAGCCAAGCAGACAGCAAAGATTGCAAGCCCACCACAGCCACTGTAACCGTAAGGGTAAATGCTTTGCCTGTTGTGAAATTGCCAACTAAAAACATAAAAATTTGCCAAGACAACAGCCAAAAAGTAAATGCAACAAACAACGCAAACGCAAGTAGTGGCAATGCCTTGCGTTACCAATGGAGAACCATCAGAACTAACGAAGTGGTGGGAACTGAGGCAGAAAACTTGTTTACTTTTGACAACGCCAAGCCTCGCCCTACTTACGAACCTATACAGTACGAAGTGAGTGTAACAGATGTGCGGACAGGTTGCTCGGCAAGAGATACGCTAACGGTTACGTTTGTCCGCAAGGCACAGCCTGTTATCAGTCGCAATGTGCGGACTTCGTTTTGCTTAGGCGACAGCGTAAGATTGACAGTTTCGGGAGGTGCAAATTATCGTTGGCATACAGGACACACCACCGCAAGCATCATGGCAAAACCTCTTACAGTTGGGCTGCACGTCTATAAGGTGAGTGCAGTTTTTGACACCACTTGCACCGCAGGTTTGGATAGTATCTTATTGACAGTCAATCCGTTGCCTGTTGCCAAAATCACGCCTGAAAAAGAAATTAACATTTGTGCAGGCAACAACGCCACCTTAACAGCTTCGGGAGGTTTGCGGTATGAGTGGGAAAGTGGGCAAAAAACGGACAGAATTGTGGTAAATCCAAGCAGAGATACCCGATACAGAGTCCGCACTTTCAATGAATTTGGTTGTCCTTCGGGCTACGATTCGGTGTGGGTGAGGGTTACGCCAAAAGTGCTGTTGCCCGAAAAAATTGTGTTGTGTGCAGGCGACAGTACCGAACTCAACGCCACACACCCCGACCCAACAGCTACGTATTTGTGGAGTAACTCCTCGAGTAACTCCTCGAGTAACTCCTCCAAAACTTCGGTTTTGAAAGTGAAACGCAACGGAATTTATACTGTTACAGTAAAAGTAAAAAATTGCGAATATAGCACAGCTTGCGAAGTGATTTTCCGCCAGAAACCTCGTATTGCCTTAGATACTTTGCAGTATTTGTGTTTTGCTATTGCCAACCAACAAGAAGACAAACCTTACCGCAGTTTCAAGCATACGATTGTCGGCAAATTGCTAAACAGAGAGGCAGGCGAAACCTACTACTACGAATGGCGGTTGAAAGGCTCGACAGAAACCTTAGACAATGGCGTGGTTGATGCCAACAACTTTGCAAGGTTGGACATCAGCAAATTAGATACCACCTATACGTTGTTTATTCGCACAGGCACAGGCAAAATCTGCGATTCGTCTGCCCACATACGCATCATACCCGTATGCGAGGCACGTATGAAATTGCCGACTGCCTTCACGCCAAATGGTGATGAGCTAAACGACAAATTTGCACCTTTGACAAGTGATTTGCTGGGTATTCGTCTGCAAATTTTCCAACGCTGGGGTGATGTGATTTACGAAAAATACATAAACCCTGTCGACAACAAGGGCTGGAACGGAATTTTTGAGGAAAAAGACGGCTGGGACGGCACTTACGCTGGTACTCCTGTACCTGCGGATACGTACCAATGTGTCATCACGTATTGGAGCAAAAACAAAAAAGGTGAAGTGGTGGAAATCAAAACTTCGGGTGTGGTGAATTTGTTGAGGGAAACGACGAGGTAGGAATAGGCTGTTTGTGTTTTTTTTACCGCAAGGGTCGCAGAGTTTTACGCAGTGTACGCAAAGAAAAGATAATCTCAGGAAACAATCTTTGCGACCTTTGCGTAAAACTTTGCGACCTTTGCGGTAAAAATGCTTAGCACTAACATTTTTTAGAGAAATGTTAGTTTTTTTGTTTTTTACTCCCACTCCGCCGTATAAGGATTATAGCCACACTTGCTTGGCTTAGAAAACTTATCAGTTGGATTGGTAATAAAAGCCCGACAGTCTGTGCAAATATAGCGAAATTCGCAATCTTGGCAGACTTTAATTTGGTCTTTGTTGATGAGCCACAAATCCTTAAAATTCTTGTGCAGCAGGGCTTCATGCAGCGAAGTGTTTGCTATGTTTCCAAAACTTTGGGGCAGCGAAGGGCAGTTTTTTATCTCGCCGTTTGTGTCAATAGAAATTTTGCGGTTGAGGCAGGTGTTGTGGTGCTGGGCTTCGGTGAAGGTTGGTAAATTTGCAGTAAAGTTATTAGGAGATATAAATCCACAATGGTTGCTATCTAAAATTACTTCAGTGGTAAAAAAAATATTGCAAAAGTCTGATAGTAAATTTTTGTTTTGAACAGATGAATGAATAGTAAGTTTAGTAATTCTAAAATATTTCTTTACCAAATCTAAGTAAGTTTCCTCAGTAATATTTTGGTAGTATTTAATATACAACTCAATACTAAGTATTCGAGTATTTTCCAAACAGTCTAAAATTGTAAAAAGTTTATCCATTTTCACAGCGGAGAAAAATCTCATTTGTAGGTTTTTACAACCCAAGTTCTCTAATTGTAAAAATGTAGCCAAATAATCATAGTGCGTTTCTATTCCAAAATCTAAAATAGCATTTGTTATTTGAGCAGGGTTGTCATAAGCTAAATTCAAGTCAGGAAATAATTTTAAATCTTGTTTACTACACAAAAAAATAAGTTCTTTTTCAAGTAAAAAGTTGAAATAACCCTCTATAATTTCTTGATTAGCTAAGTTGTATTGTTCTTTAATTCCTTCAATAGACTTATTTTTATTTTGTGTCAATAAATCATGTAAATCATTTGGGATAAGTGTAATTAGTCCTCTTTGTATATCACAAATAGATGACCTTAAAGCACCTTTTACCAAAATACAATTAGCAAATAGGCGGAAATAAGTATAATCATTCATTACTTATAGGTTTTGGTGTAAGTAAACATTTAGAAATAGGCTTGGTAAAAGGCATTACAAAAGTATTACTTCTGTAACTGTTAGCATAAACCATTTTTATTGGTTTGTTTGCAACTTCACTATTTAAATAAAGAAAACAGACGGGTAAATTACCTAACTTTTGATTGTTAATAAAGTCTTCTATTTTTTGCAAGTTATTTGGTTTATTTTTTTGCATCAGATTTAAGAGTTAAAAAATTGACTATTTCTTTTTCTAACATATAGTTACATGGTTCTGAAACCATACCAAACTGCCCCACTGGATTTACTTCAAAAAAGATATAGTTATCATCTTTATCAACAGCCATATCTATTGAGCCTGTACTAAGGTGACAAAAATTCATAAATTTTTTAATTTTATTTTGAACCTGTTTAGGCAATTTGTAAGGTACTGTTCTATTTGGTTTTGTATGATTATAAAAACGAAAATCAACTGCTGTTTGCTGGTCATGTTGTGAAAAAATAGCCATAGCATGGCAGGTATTATCGAAATAAAACACTCGTAACTCGTATTTTTTATCTATTTTTTGCTGGAATAAAGAAGGAAAAAAACTATTTTCTATCCTATCTAAATCTTTTTTCTTTACAACACTTGTATAATTTTTGAGGTTAACGGCTTTCTCCGTTATAAATAATGCCTCGTATATTGCTTTTGTGATAATTTCTTGGTCTCTGCCAAAGTTGTGTAATATGTCTTTTTGGGTGGTAATAATTGTTTTGGGAGTAGAAAATCCTGCATCTTTTGCGAATGACAAGGCTATTAGTTTATTGATACCTTGCGTAAAAAATGAATTAAAGGATTTTTTTTTATTCAATATAAATTGCAAAAATATTTTTATCACATTGACCTCTTGCTTAAAATAATTTCGTAAACTATACGAAAAAAGACTATCAAGTTCCGTATTTCCATCTGTTTCTATAATTAATTCCCCTTTTCTTATTAAGATTGCTTCTATTTCATGTAGATTTAATATTCCTTTATTTGTTTCAACAATGTATTCTGCTTTTTCTATATCTATTTTCAAAATGCTTAAAATATCATTTTCGGCAAGTACATAATAACTTGTAAGAGAATGTAACAACCAATCAATAAGAATGGTAGTCGTAAAATCTTGTTGAGAAGTGATGACAAGAACCATTTTGGATTAAAATTTAGCTTGTATAATTTTCGAAATATTTAAAGGAGCAAGATCCAATGATTTACGCCTATCATTGAGTTTGTTTATATCACAAATTTTTAAATAGACGCTATCTTTCTCAAAGTCTTGTCTTTTTGTTTTTTGGGTAGCATATAATTGACATTTATTTTCGTAAATTGAAATTCTATCTTTTATATCAGCAAACAATTCTGGACGGGCAGCTTTATTTTTTACAGCCAATTCCCACTTGTCTATATATCTGCGTGTATAAGTGTAAGGTGCATGAGCAAAAAGAAGAAAAACAACAGAGTCTATTTCTTTTCCAAATCTTTTATTATCAGGAAAACCAAAGTTTTCAACTATCTTGTCAAATCCAGCCCGACAAGCAGAGTCATTCTTTTGAAAGTTTATTCTTTCTTCTGCCTTTGCCCAACCCTCTTTTAGGTAGATAGTATGAAATTTTTTTCTTTCTTCTTGGTCTTTGTCTTTGATAAATAATAATAACTTTTTAATATCCAATAAAGAATAATTAGATATATCTAAATTATCTAAACTATCTTCTAATTTCAAAGGTTGATAAGAAATCTCTTGACTTTTTTTGTCAATTTGATAATCATTGCTACCTACTTCATAATATTTTTCCTCTTTGGACTTACAACTATATACCAAAAGTAAAATCAAAAAATATAATCTATAATTTGTCATCATATAATGTTTGTGCTAATAAGGCTTCTCAATGTTGTATGAAAAGCCTTAAAGTGATTAATTTGGTAACTACTAATTTTAATAAAAAGTATATTGTCCGCCAGAGCAACCATTATCACAACCACGATAATTATCGCCATGAATGGCTACATAAGTTTCATGTCCATTAAGAGAATAACCACCTTTAATTTCTTGACTTTGTGCTGTTTCAAGTTGTTGAAACTTAGTTTTATCTAAGTTTTGTAATTTTTTTTCTGTTTTTTTCTGCATTGCTTTAATTTGTTTTTAGATTCATGTTTAAACTCCAAAACGCAACCTATTCATAAAAATAGTGATTTGTTTTGTTAGTGCAAATTTGCAAAAAAAAAAAAAACACTTTCCAAATTTTTTAACAATTATTTTTAATTTTTTTTATACGTAATAAGTAGATTTTTTTGAAAAACAGTTAGGTATTATACTTTGCAATATTTGTGTTTTGCTATTGCCAATCAACAGGAAGACAAACCTTACCGCAGTTTCAAGCATACGATTGTCGGCAAGTTGCTGAACAGAGAGGCAGGCGAAACCTACTACTACGAATGGCGGTTGAAAGGCTCGACAGAAACCTTAGACAATAGAGCAAAAACAAAAAAGGTGAGGTGGTGGAAACCAAAACTTCGGGGGTGGTGAATTTGTTGAGGGAAACGACGAGGTAGGAATAAGCTGTTTGTATTTTTTTACCGCAAAGGTCGCAGAGTTTTACGCAGTGTACGCAAAGAAAAGATAATCTCAGGAAACAATCTTTGCGACCTTTGCGTAAAACTTTGCGACCTTTGGGGTAAAAATGCTTGGCACTAACAAATCCTTAAAATTCTTGTGCAACAGGCTATTGTTGTTCAAATAAATTATTTTTTTCATCACTGTTTGAACATTGATATTATTACGATAATTTTTGTATAAGAAAATAACTTATTGATTTTCAACTACTTGACCTTGCACCCTCAAAAGTAAGGCACAAAACCATAATGACCTCTATTTATTGTTATTTATTTAAAATTTAGCTTGTCTAATTCTCGCAATATTTAACGGAGCAAGCCCCAATGATTTACGCCTATCATTGAGTTTGTTTATATCACAAATTTTTAAATAGACACTATCTTTCTCAAATCCTTGTCTTTTTGTTTTTTGGGTAGCATATAATTGACATTTATTTTCGTAAATTGAAATTCTATCTTTTATATCAGCAAACAATTCTGGACGGGCAGCTTTATTTTTTACAGCCAATTCCCACTTGTCTATATATCTGCGTGTATGAGTAGTAAAGCAAAAAAACACATTCTATAACTTATCATAGTCTAATAATTTGTGTAAATAAGGCTTCTTCGTAAAAATAGTGATTTGTTTTGTTGTTGCAAATTTGCAAACAAACACTTTCCAAATTTTTTAACAATCATTTTTTATACTTTTGCGAACAATGGCAACATCTTTTAAAAACAGTTAGATAATTATAATAGTTGTGTTTGGCTGTTGTGTCATCGCCTATTGGAGCAAAAACAAAAAAGGTGAGGTGGTGGAAACCAAAACTTCGGGTGTGGTGAATTTGTTGAGGGAAACGACAAGGTAGGAATAGGTTGTTTGTGTGTTTTTTTACCGCAAGGGTCGCAGAGTTTTACGCAAAGTACGCAAAGAAAAGATAATCTCAGGAAACAATCTTTGCGACCTTTGCGTAAAACTTTGCGACCTTTGCGGTAAAAATGCTTGGCACTAACATTTTTTAGAGAAATGTTAGTTTTTTTGTTTTATCCTATGCTTGTTTTTATAGTACAAGTGATAGCTTACACTTCAAAAGCCAATACATTTGGCAATTCTTCTTTGGTAAATAATTTTAGCAAACCATAGCCTAAGCCTGCCAGCCCAGTAAACAAATCGTAAGTTAAAAAGGCGTTGATGCCACCTGTGCGAATAAAAATATCATCCAATGTAATATTATCAAGATATTTTTCAAAATTTATTACATATTCTTGATTTAATGATGCACCATATTTGTCTATAATTTGCTTGCCAACTACTAAATTACCTATTATACCATTTGCTAAGGTGTAATTTCTATAATGCGACCTTTCTGTTATTTCCCATAAACACCTATTTAACTGTTCTACAATAATGGTTTTATCTAAAAGATTTTCTGCATATAACAAAGCTAAAGCAAAACCTGTGCAACCGTGATTATAACCAGGATAAGCAAAATTTTCGTCATTTACAGCAGATTTCCAGGCTTTACTTTCTACATCATACAAAGAGAGAATGTAAGAAAAAGTACCTAAGAACCAATTTTTGTACTCCAAATTTTGCGTATGTTCATACAAAATACTCAATATAAAAAGAAAACCAGATGCCCCATGTGAAAAGCTAAATAATTTATTTGATAGTCTTTCGTCAAAAAACCAAGCTATTTGCCCCTTTTCTACTATAATTTTACCTTTTTGCAAATTTTCTGTATAAATTGTAATGATTTGGCTAATAAAATCTATATCAAAGCAATGTTTATTTTGTAAAATCAGGCAAATGCTACCACCAGCACCACCGAGTACATCTACCAATTTATCTTGTTGCAAATTGATTAGAAACCAATTTTGGTATTTTTTAATGAAAGTATTGTCTAACTTTTTACCTAAATATTTGTGTGCTAACAATAGCAAATATAAATGGGCAGTAGGATTTTCAAACCAAGTGGGTGGCAGTGTTTCAGTATCGGAACTACGCAAAATCTGTTTGCAAATCAAGTAACTATAAGCTAAGTGATTCTCAAAAAAAGCTAAACTTTGTTCATCTTTTGTGCAAAGATAATGGCACAAAAAATAAACAGCCATTCCCGTTATTCCATTATAACTTTCTGCTCTTTGGTGTATAAAAACACACTCCTCTGAATTTTTATTAAAAGCTACATCTCCAAAAAGGAAATAAGTTTGTTTTTTGTCTGATAATTTAAAGGCAGCATTGCAAATTTCTTGGCTAATATGGTTTGCTATATTGTGAGCATTATTGTCTTTGGCTATACTTTTATTCAAAAAATTATGAAAAATTTTGTCCTTTACTTTCGTGCAATCTTGCGAATGAAGTAAGGTTTGTTTGATTAATTGCAAACTATTGTATTGCAATTCCTCAAAATTATTTTTTCTAATTTGTATGCTTTCTTGTGCAGTATCAAAATAGAAATTAGCAATTAAGGGTTTGGTTGCTGTCCAAAGTGTTTTATCATTGCTGTAGAAATAAAAATAAGGTATGTCGCCTTGCAAAAGTTGCAAAACTTCTTGTTTGTAGATTAGCTTCTGCCTTTTTCTATTACTCACAAACATTCCCGTTTTTATTAGCTGATAGTATTTGCGAGCAGATTGTAAATAGTGGGGCTTGTTACTTTCTTTCAATAATCTATCATAATGAAAAGTGCTACGCAACATAGTACGCACCTGCAAAATTGGTAAGTTGTTGCTAATCAAATCAATAGTATAATTTTTCAATACTTCGCAGCCTTCCTGAAAACCTTTTATAAAATCATTCAGATAAGCAAAAACCTCTTGTTCCTGCCCATTAAAATTTGGTAAATGTAAGTTTACCGAAAATTTAGCGTTGAGAACTGCCATATTTTGGCGAATTTCTGCTATTTTTTCGTAGGTATAATTGTCTAAAATGTAAGTAGAAATATCACTTTCATTCAACACTGTTTTGAGTAAAGAACTTGTTTTAAAACGTCCCCAAGTCAATTCATCGGGCAAAATACTTGACGTTAATAGACTGTTTTTGAAAAATGTAAATATTTTTTCATAAATATTTGGGGTGGTCTGCTTGCGTTTTACAGAAGCTAACAACATTTCTAAATCTATAAAAAAAGGCTGATGGGCAGCGGCTATGACATTTTCACCCAACACATCAATCGTACCTAAGAGCATAAACAGGCTGGTAACTTTGCCAAATTTATAATAATGGGTGGCAACATCCTCTATTGTTGAAAAAGGCAAAGCCTCAATAAATTCAGCGTAACCATAATTTGCTCTACTTAGATATTGGATAGGTGTAAGCAAAGAAGGGAAAATCTGCTCAACTAACTCATAAAAACAAGCATCTGTGGCTATGGAATGAGGTTTATACAATATTTGGCAAGGTTTCTTTTGCAGGGAAATTATTGAAAAGCCCAACCAACAAGGTGCTTTCTATGCAGTGGAAAGGCAACGCAATATTTTCATATTTCAAATAATTGCCCCTTTGCCAAATAAGTTTTGTGTTTAACATAATTATTTATAGTCGTCTATCAGTTGTATCACAAACTCCTCCGCACTTTGGTTTTTGAGTTCAAAAAATGTGGTAATTAACTCCAAAATATCCTGTTTTTCATCAGTATTGTGCAAGGCTTTTAGTTTTTCTATTCCTCCCATGTCGTAGGCTTTTTTACAAAGCAAAGCACCAATAGGATAGATAAACCAAGGCATCTCACGAGCATACAAGAGGTTTTTCATTACTTTTGGATTTTTATAATCAGCTTCTTTTTTCAATGAATTTACATTACTTTTGGATTTTTATAATCAGCTTCTTTTTTCAATGAATTTACATTACTTGTAAAAGTAGAAACATGTCCAGATTTACCACTTGTATAAGTAGCTAAGCCTTCTTTTAATATTTTCCTATCTGTAAATTGCTGTAATACATAATGAGAAAGTTCATGAGTAAAATAAGGACTTGCCGTTATGTTGTCTATAATCAGACCTATTTCTTCATCAATAAAAACTGTCAGAGTCCAGTAATATTCCAAACCAAAATACTGCATAGCATTTGCGTCTGGACTCATGATAACATAATTTATTTTTTTTGGTTTTATAGTTCCAAAAACAGCAGCCAAAGAATCGCAATAAGCATCAGCTTTTTTGAGCAGTTTTTTATCTAAATAACTTGATTTTTCTGCATAATAAGTAGCCCATTTAGTTTCGGTTTTCACAAATTTTTTCATATAATCGTCAGCTACAAACTTAATTTGGTAGCCATTTTTCGTTTTGACAGCCCAAATATTGAAAATGGCAACGATAGTAAAAGAAGTTTTATCTTCGAGAAATTCATAACAAACCAAGGACTTGAATAAGACATTTTCCTTGTCTTTTTTATAATCAAAAATTTGGAATTGGAACAATTCTATAGGTGTATAACCAATATGGTCTGGACTATCCATAAACAGTAAATGAAAAAATTGTATGATGTGTTCTTTTGTAACAAATGGTGTTTTTTGCACCAAATCGGTGTTTTTTGTGAGCAAAAATTCTTTTAGTATATTCGACGCCCTATGAATTGCAGAATCTGTGGCATATTCTATGTGTGGACTTATGGTTATGGTGTGCAATTTGGTGCTGTCTTGTGCGGAAACAACATATATAGGAAATGTGAACAAAGCAACAAATACAGATAGTAATAATAATTTCATTGATTTAGATTAGGTCTATTGTTTTGTGAAAAAAATTAGGTTGTGATAAAAACACATCACAACCTAAAAAGTTTGTTTCAACAGAAATTAAACAGTGCGCAGCTAACAACACACTGACGCGTTGTGCCAGAACCTGTAGTTCTGCAACTTTTGCCGAGTGTTTTGCTACCCATTGTTTCAAAACCACCTTCATCTTCACCTGTTCCACCTACCAAATTTCTCATTTGCTCGGTTGGCAAGGGTGCAAAAGCACTGTTTTTTTCTTGCAAAGCACTCAAATTTTTCAATAACTTTTTCATTTTGTTACTTTTTTTTAGGTTTAAGTTTGAACTCCAAAACAGCAAAAAAACTTACTTGTGTTTTGTTGTTGCAAAATTGGTAGAAAGTTTTTAAGCTAAGAAAAATTTTAGGGTATAAACTATTCATTTAGAGAAATCCCTAGTGTTACATCTCATAAATAACCGTTTACTTTATACCTTGCAAGGCTTTCCCCCATATGTCCATTTAAAAGGCTTTGCCATAGTTTGATTGAAGTAGTCAATAAATTTGTTTAGCTTTTCTTTGAGGTCTTCTTTGGAGCTAAAATGTCCTCTTTTGATTAGTTTTTTG
>JAAFKA010000022.1 GCA_013299115.1 Cytophagales bacterium | reverse complement strand
CAAAAGCTGGCTTAGTGAAAATCTCTGTAACAGACGTGGTGGGCAAAGAGGTGTACCAATTCACTGAAACAGCTACCGCAGGTGCTTACGAACACAAATTGCATTTGCAGCACGTAGCCGCAGGGGTTTATGTTATCAGCCTAAGCACTGATGGCAAAACGGCTACGAAGAAAACGGTGAAACAGTAAAAATTCAACATTAAAAATTAAAAAAACGGCATCTTGTTTCGTGGAGAAATGGGGTGCTGTTTTTTTGTTGCCTCTTTGCTATTAAAATCATTTTAAATCCTTACTTTTGAAACTAAAAGTTAGAAACAAGAAACTAAGCACTAAAAAAATGCTAAAACAACTTCCAAACCTCTTGACTTCGGGCAACCTTTTTTGTGGTTGTTTGGGTATTATTCAATGTTTTTCGGGCAGCCTGACTACGGCAAGTTTATTGATTGTAGTGGCTGCAATCTTCGATTTTTTCGATGGTTTTGTGGCAAGGGCTGTCAAGGCAAACAGTGCAATGGGCAAAGAGTTAGATTCTTTAGCAGATTGCGTGAGTTTTGGGGCTTTGCCTGCCTTTATTTTGTACCAACTGATGCTAAAAACTGAAAACTTGGCTACAGCAGGAAACTTTTGGATTTATACAGCTTTGTTAATTGCTGTTTTTTCGGCTTTGCGTTTAGCCAAATTTAACATAGATACCCGCCAAACCGACTCTTTTATTGGTGTTCCTACGCCTGCTGATGCCTTGTTGATTGGCTCTTTTCCCTACTTGATAGAGCAAAAAACTTTTTATGAGCCTTTTCTTACCAATATTTACGTTTTGGTTGGCGTGGCTTTGCTTATGTCTTACTTAATGATGGCAGAATTGCCTTTAATTGCCCTAAAATTTAAAAACTTTACTTGGGCAGCCAATCAATACACCTATTTATTGCTCGTCGGTTCAGTAATTTTATTAGCCGTTTTGCAAGTCGCAGCAATTCCTTTGATTTTAGTGTATTATGTTGCGTTGTCGGTAGTAAAAAGTATGGAAAAATAATAAGAGGCTTTGAGGTTAGGAAGTAATAACTGTGCTTTTTATGAAAATAGGAAGAAAATAAGTTAGTAAGAAATGTTAGCTCTAACATCATTGCAGCATTATTTGTGTGGCACTATCAAAATAAATTATATTTTTGCTGACGAAAATAATCTGATACTAAGTTTTGTCTTATAAATTAAATTAAAATTATCTATTTTTGCTAATAATTTGTAACAAGTTGGAAATGAGGTTTTTCTTTTTTTGCTGGCAACTCTTTTTCTGGGTATTTTGTTCGCAGACTGTCTTTGCACAGCCCAAACAAAAAGCCATGTCAAAAGCTAATCACTTTTTGGTAGGCAAATTGCTGGATTTTTATGTGGACACAGCAGGCAAGCTAACCATAGACCAAGTAGCTTCGCCTGTTTTTGCCGATAAATTTATTCGTTCAAATAAAGATATTCTCAATTTTGGCTTTACCAACGCTGTAGTTTGGACAAAACTCGAAATTAAAGGCGATGTCAAGGTAGAAAGAGAATACATTTTAGAAATCAACTATCCATTGATAGACAACCTGACCATTTACAGGCAAGCCACCGACTCCACGTGGGAAAGTGATACGGAAGGCGATGCCCAGCCCTTTGCCACCAGAGAAATAGCCCACCACAACATAGCCCACTCGATAGTGGTAGCCCCAAACAAAACTTCGGTGTTTTACCTCCGTTTTCAGACCGAAGGCAGTATGCAAATTCCTGTATTTCTTTGGCAACCAAAGGATTTTTACAACGAGGTGTTTAACGAAAATATGATTTTCGGAATTTTATTTGGTACTTTGTTCGTCATCATTGCCTACAATGTGTTTTTGTTTTGGATGTCGCAAAAAACGGTTTATTTACTCTTTTCTACTATGATTTTGAGTTCTATGCTTTTTTTGGCTACGCTCAACGGCTATGCTTTCAAATACCTCTGGGCAGATGCCACCACTTGGGGCAATCAAGCCTTGCCTGTTTCCATTGGCTTGCTCACTTTATTTACTTGTGTCTTTGTTATTTTGATGTTAGACATAGAAAAATACTCACTCATTATGCACGTCTTGTTGGTTTGTTTGTGTTTTATTGGTGCTTTGTCTTTGGTTACGCCTTTTTTGTTTTCTTATAACTTTTCTATCAAGTTTGGCTTGCTCAATGGCTTGGCTGCTGCCTTATTTACCTTCATTTCCAGCATTGTTTGTCGTTTGCGGGGAGGCTTGCAAGCCCGTTATTTAGTGCCAGCCAGCTATTTGTATTTGATAGGCATTTTGTTAGTAGCCCTCAAATCTTTTGGAATTATAGAAACCACTTTTATCTCCACGCATGGCGTAGAGTTAGGCTCTGTTTGTCAGGCTATTTTCTACTCTTTGGCATTGAGAGAAAAATATGCGGTGGTAACGAATTGATTTTTTGGGTATCAAAAAATAAAACTTTACATTTGTAAGTCCTTTAGCCTTAACATTTATCAAAAAAATGTTAGTATTGCGTGGTTATCTCTAATAAAAAAATACACAATGTTTAAACTCAAACTACAAAATTACAGAGGTTTTTTAAATGAGGAATTTGATTTTTCTCGTATCAATATTCTCATTGGCGAAAATAGTGCAGGCAAAAGTAGTGTGTTGAAGTTTTTGCTTGCTCTTAAACAAAGTTTGTATAGAACAAATAAAGGAGAGTATAATTTAACTTTATCCGATTTTTATGCAGATTTAGGAAATTATTATGAAACTGTTTACAACCACGAAATAGATAGGAAATTAGGATTTTCCTTTGAATTTGGAAAAGATTATGTAGAATACTATACCAAAGCAGCTTTTGATTTTTCTACAAACAATAAGCAATTAAAACAATATGTAGAAGGCAAATTACAACTAATTGATACACCAACTATTGTAAACTACGAATTTTCTAATGATTTAAGTAAACATAACAATATTTCTTTGGCTATTTCTAATGCAAATGTAGGCATTTTACATTTTAATTTTGATAACCAAACACCCAATAATAAAGATGCAAAAACTTATCATGTACTTGGCAATTCTACAACTTGTGATATAATTTTTGAAAATTTTATAACAAAACAAACTTTTCATATCACTGACGTAAACTATACCAAAGACGGTTTTTTGACTATTTTAGATAATACTTCTTTGGCTAACCAAATAAAATTTAATCAGGATATATATTTCCTTATACACTTTTTATCTTTTTCGCAATTTTACATAGCACGTCAATTAATGCAAATTGACTATATTAATCCCTTATTGTATCACATACCAGATAGGCTTTATATTCAAAAAGATAACAAAAAAATAAATTATATCAACAACATCAGAGATTTAATAAATTTCTTAGAAAGTCCCGACTCTCCGCCAGATTTTAAGGCAAAATTACTTACTTTGCTTGCCGATTTTGGCTTGGCAGAGGATTTTGAGATAAAAAATGCAGGCATAGCCAAAGAATTTAGGATAAAACTACACGAATTAGACAATAACATCAAAGATGTAGGTTTTGGTGTATCGTTGCAACTACCCATTTTTGCTCAGGCTTTACTTGCAGAAATGGAGATTTATAGCCTAAACAAATATGAACAAAAAGGTAAAACTTTGTTGATTGAGCAGCCCGAAGTGCATCTGCACCCTCGTTTGCAAGCAAAATTTATAGAAACTTTGTTAGGCATTGGCAATCACAATGTATATTTTATAGAAACACATAGTGAGCATATCATCAGAATGTTGCAAGTATTGGTAAAAACCAAAAAATTTGACCTCAAATCTACTGATGTTAGTATTCATTATTTCCGCAAAGAAGGCAAACAAATGGTAAAAACTGCCCATAAAATTGACGAAAATACAGGCAAACTGAAACCTAACTTTCCCAAAGGTTTTTATGATGTTTCTTACGATTTGGCTTTTCAACTGATGGATTAATATGAAAATCTTGCTACATCACGACCTTTTGGTGGCTTTTCTTCGCCAAGACCTGCCCAATAAAACCCACCAACAACAACTAAAAAAGATGTTGGAAAATGAAAACTCTGCGTTTCTTTATTCCAAAAAATTTTTAACCTTCGAAACCCAAAATTGGTTGTCTAAATGTGATGAATATAGAGAATTTCGTTAATAGATTACTTCCTAAAATGCAGCAATGCTTATTAGCTCTCTCTAAGAGGTCTAATAAATAAAAGTTCACTATTTTACAAAATCAACAATTTACCACTAACAATTTACAACTAACCATGTACCTCATCACAGGCTGTAACGGCTTAATTGGAAGTTTTATAGCCCGCCGACTTTTGCAGGCGGGGCTACCTGTCAAGGCTATTCGCAGAGCAAACAGTGATTTGCGGTTTGTGGCAGATATAGCCGACCAAATTCAATGGGTGGAGGCAGATGTTTTAGACCTTATGCAGTTGCGTGAAGCCCTGCAAGGCGTAACGTATGTAATCCATGCAGCAGCCGTTGTGTCGTTTCACCAACAAGATTTTGCACTCATGCGTCAGGTCAATGTGGCAGGAACAGCCAATATAGTCAATTTATGTTTAGAAATAGGTATCAAAAAATTGTTGCACGTGAGTTCGGTGGCAGCATTGGGGGCAGCCCAAGATACAGTGATAACCGAACAAACCGTTTGGGACAAATCTGATGTGCCTTCTTTTTATGCCCAAACCAAGTTTGAGGCGGAGAGAGAAGTTTGGCGTGGCGTGGCAGAAGGGCTAAGTGCTTGCATTATCAATCCTTCGGTGGTGCTGGGGCAGGGCGATGCCCACAAGTCGAGCAACCAATTTTTTGGCTATGCGTGGAAAGAACCTTTGTTTTATCCGCAGGGCAGCGTAACAGTGGTAGATGTGAGAGATGTAGCCGAAATTGCTTATTTGCTACTAACCCAACCTATTGAAAATGAGAGGTTTATACTCGATGCTCACCAATTACCTTACCAACTATTTTTTGAAAAAATAGCCCAACATTTAGGCAAAAAAGCCCCAAAATACAAAGCCCAAAAGTGGCATCTCTACCTTGCATGGGCAGGTGGCGAATTGGCAAGCCTTTTTACCCGCCAACGCAACCCGATAACCTTAGAGATTATTCGCAACTCGAAACGCAAAACAGTCTATAGCAACCAAAAAGTGCAAAACCGTCTGAAATTCACTTTCCGTAGCATAGACGATACGCTGCAATGGGTGGGAGAATTTTATCAGAAAGAATTAGAAAGTTAAAATATAGCAATTAGAAAATAATCATCAAATACGAAGATTTACAAATAAAGTTGCAAAGTTACAAAAACGGACTGAATGATGTCTAAAACAGTCCGTTTCTTCTGAACAGTCTATCTTATAGTCTTTTTAGACTTTTCCAAACTGATTATTTTTATACCAACTGTTTCAAAGCAATTTCGAAACTTCTTTTGGCTATTTGGGTGCGTGAATGGCTGGTTGTGTATGTTTTTTCTAAGGCAGCCCGAATAACAGTAGAAGTATCTTTGAAAACAGCTTTGTCTGTAACCTCCACTTCGCTGTTCATAAGATAGGCAAAAACTCTTGCCATGCCGCAGTTGGCTATGAAGTCAGGAAGGAGAGATACCTGATTATCAGCTATTTCTGCCGTTGCCCCAAAAAATATTTCCTTGTCGTTAAAAGGCACATTGGCGCCGCAGGCTATCACTTCCAATTTGGCTGCTATCAATCTTTCTACTTGTTCTTTTGTTACTAAACGCGAGGCTGCTGCGGGAATAAAAATTTCTGCTCCCAAATCCCATACTTTTGCCATGAGTTGGTCGTAAGGAATCAGGTTGTCTGCCACCAATTTGTTGCCATCTCTGGTCAAAACTAAGTTGATAACTTCGTCATAACTCAATCCGTTGGTATTTATCAATCCGCCATCTCTGTCTATAATTCCCACGATTTTGACTCCTGCCTGTGCCAAATAAAATCCTGCTGCACCACCCACATTGCCCCAACCTTGAATAATTGCTTTTTTTTCTGACAAATTGCCACCCCATAGTTCGTAATAGTGCATGACGGATTGGGCTACGCCATAACCTGTAATCATGTCGGCTATTCTGTATTTTTTGTGCAAAGCTGGCGTGTATTGGGCATCTTCTATAATTTTGGCTACCCCATGGCGCAACTGCCCCAATTTTTTAATCTTTTGTGCGTCGTTTGCCCTAAAATGTCCATTGACAATGCCCTCTTGCGGATGCCACAAACCGTATTCTTCGGTCATCGGGATAACTTCCTCTATTTCGTCCACGTTCATGTCGCCACCTGTGCCATAGTAATTTTTGAGCAAGGGAGCAACAGCCCTGTACCATCTTTTTAGCACTTCTTTCTTGCGTGGGTCGCGTGGGTCGAAGTTGATACCTGATTTTGCACCGCCAATGGCAGGTCCCGAAACAGTGAATTTCACTTCCATTGTCTTGGCTAAGGACTCTACTTCTCTGCGGTCTAAGCCGAGTCGCATCCGCGTGCCGCCGCCTGCTGCCCCACCTCTTAGGGAGTTGATAACTACCCAACCTTCGGCTTCGGTTTCGGAGTCGTGCCACTCGAAGACAATTTCGGGCTTTTTGTTCTCAAACTTTTCAAGTAATTCTGTGAGTTGTGTCATGGTTAGAAAAAAAATAAATGAATAAATTGGTGTTTATTAGAGTTTATGAATAATTTTTTGTTAAGAGGCTTGGCAAAAGATGTCATTTTTCAAAAAAAACGACATCTTTGGGTAATTATTCATAAACTCTATTGGTTATGGGCAAAGCTACAAAGTTTTATATAATCCGCAAGAGAGTTTAGAAACAAATTATATTAGCTTATAAGCTCAGTTTGAATTAATTGCTATAAATTTGTGAATAGCAAAATTATATTGTATTATTTAACCAAATTTTTTCTTAATTTTGACAAATTGAAAACATATTTTTTAAGACTATTTTATATTCTAAATCAAAATTTAAATTAAACTACTATTCAAAACCAAAAACTTAACCGTAGGTTATTTACAGTCCAAGCAAACCCCAAAAATAGTGTGTCAAGACCTTAATTTGCAGCTAAATGTAGGTACTTTGACAGCTTTGTTGGGTGCAAATGGCATGGGCAAATCTTCGTTATTGCGGGTAATGGCAGGGTTGCAAAAACCTTTATCAGGAGAAATTTGGCTGGCAAGCCAACCTTTGGGCAGTTATGCTCTGATAGAAAAAGCCAAACTCATTAGCATAGTCAATACGGAAAAACCACAAGCCAATCGGCTTACTGTGGCTGAATTAGTTGCTTTGGGTCGTTATCCGCACACGAATTGGGCGGGGCAGCACACAGCCCAAGACCAAAAGCAAATAGAACAAGCAATAGCTCTGATGCAACTCCAAGACCTAAGCCACCGTCTTGTAACCACATTGAGTGATGGGCAGTTACAAAAGACCTTATTGGCACGTGCCTTAGCTCAAGATGGACAGTTAATCCTGCTCGACGAGCCTACAGCTCATCTTGACCTCCCAAACAAAGCTCAAATTTGGAAATTATTGCAACAAATAGCCCAAAAAGAGCAAAAAACTATTGTAGTAGCTACGCATGATGTAGAATTTGCCGTCGATGTAACTAACTCATTATGGCTGCTGCACAACGGCAAGTTGGAAGTTTGCAAACCTACTGAAATTAAACAAAGTGAATTGTTTCAACAGATTTTTGGCAGTCAATATTTGCGATTTGACGACCAAACCAATAAGTTCTTTTTGGTGTGAGGCAAAACACTTGAAAGCAAGAAATTTCGGCAGGACAAGCCCAATTATTGATAAAGGAGGAGATATTGAAAGAGTTTTCGATAATTTAATATGAATTATCATTTTTTTTGTTTACCTTTGCACCTCGAAAAATATAACTCAATGGAAAGTATCAGAAATATCGCCATCATTGCTCACGTTGACCACGGGAAGACCACGCTTGTCGACAAAATTATCCACACTTGCCAACTGTTCAGAGAAAATCAGCAGACAGGGGAACTCATTTTGGACAACAATGACTTGGAACGTGAACGAGGAATTACCATTTTAGCTAAAAATGTGTCTGTTCGTTATAAAGGTTCAAAAATCAATATTATCGACACACCGGGTCACGCCGACTTCGGTGGCGAAGTAGAAAGGGTACTCAAAATGGCTGATGCTGTTTTGTTGCTTGTCGATGCTTTTGAGGGGCCTATGCCCCAAACTCGTTTTGTGTTGGGCAAGGCATTGAGCTTAGGCTTAAAACCTATTTTGGTTGTCAATAAAGTGGACAAAGAAAATTGCCGACCAGACGAAGTTCACGAAGCTGTTTTTGATTTGATGTTTAACTTGGGCGGAACAGAAGACCAATTAGATTTTCAAACTCTCTATGGTTCGTCTAAACACAACTGGATGAGCCTCGATTGGAAACAAAAAACAGACAGCATTACGCCTTTGTTAGACGTGGTGCTTGACGTAGTAAAACCTTCGCCTTATGTGGAGGGACCTGTGCAAATGCAAGTTACCTCGTTAGATTATTCATCTTTTGTGGGTCGTATTGCCATTGGCAGGGTGTATCGTGGCACGTTGAAAGAAAATTCTCAAGTGGTGCTTGGCAAAAAAGATGGTACTTTTCAGAAAGTAAAAATCAAAGAATTGCACGTATTTGAGGGCATGGGCAGGTTGCGGGTGCAAGAAGTGCAGGCAGGTGAAATTTGTGCTATTGTGGGCATAGAAGGTTTTGAAATTGGCGACACCATAGCCGATGCAGAAAGCCCAGAAATGTTGCCACGCATTGCCATTGACGAACCTACGATGAGTATGTTGTTTTCTATCAACAACTCGCCGTTTTATGGTAGAGAAGGCAAATTTGTTACTTCACGCCATTTGAGAGATAGGCTATACAAAGAAATTGAGAAAAACTTAGCTTTGCGTTTGCAACCTACCGACTCAGAAGACAGATTTATTGTCTATGGTCGTGGCATTTTGCACTTGTCTATCTTGGTGGAAACGATGCGTAGAGAAGGTTACGAACTCCAATTAGGGCAACCGCAAGTGGTTTACAAAGAAATAGATGGGCAAAGACATGAGCCAATCGAGTTATTGGTGGTTGATGTGCCAGAACCTGTGGCGGGCAAAGTAATTGAGTTGGTAACACAACGCAAAGGCGAATTGCTTATCATGGAGCCAAAAGGAGATTTGCAACATTTGGAATTTAACATTCCTGCACGCGGCATCATTGGTTTGCGTAACCAAGTGCTTACGGCAACTTTCGGAGAAGCCATTATGACTCACCGTTTCAAAGGGTATGAACCATTTAAAGGGGCAATTCCTGAAAGAATCAACGGCTCGTTGATTTCTATGGAAACAGGTAGTGGTACGGCTTACTCTATTGACAAGATGCAAGACAGAGGTTCGTTTTTCATAGAACCAGGCGAAGAAATGTATGCTGGGCAGGTAATTGGTGAACACACTCGCCAAAATGATTTGGTAATTAATGTCTTGAAAGCCAAACAATTAACCAATATGCGTGCTTCGGGTACAGACGGCAACGTGAAAATTGTACCTAAAAAATTGTTTTCTTTGGAAGAGGCAATGGAATATATCCAAAAAGACGAATATGTAGAGGTTACGCCAAAATCTATTCGTATGCGTAAGATTTATCTCGACGAAAATGAGAGAAAACGAATGGAGAAAAAAGAAGTGGTAGAAGCATAATTTTTTGTAAAAGGCTGTCTGAAAAGGCAGCCTTTTTTATATATGGCGTTTTTACAGATAGGAACAAAATTATTGGGCTGAAAAGTAGTTTTTTCATATCTTTTGCATAGCTTTGATATAAAAAGCAAAATTTGTTAAGGCACAATATTTGAAGGTGCTATTAAACAATCATTAATTAGTAAATTACGAATTACAAAACCATTATTAATTGGTAGTTTACAAATTTAAAAAAATGTAAATAATTGATAATCAAATATTTGCATTATTTTTACTTGCAACAACAACCTAAATAAAATTAGGTTTACTACTCACTAATTTTTAAGAACAGATTATATTATATGCTCACCACTAAAAAAACTAATTGGCTATCACTTGCCTTCTTGTGGGTAGGTTTATTGAGCAGCCCCATGCTCCTTGCCCAATCCGTCCATGTGCCTACTACTATCAAATTTGCAGATTTGCAACTTACGCTCAACGAAGATGCTCGCAAACAGATAGAACGAAAAGCCCAACAACTGCGCGAAGACACCGCCTATTACAACAATCTGCGAGAAAGGGTCTATACCTACCTGCCCATCATCATGCGTACTCTCAAAGCACAAGGTTTGCCCGAAGACATGGCTTACGTTGCCCTGAAAGAAACCAGCCTTTTGCAGGCAAACGTGGACGAAAGGAAAATGCCCGCAGGTGTGTGGAAAATTACGCCCAATCAAAATGACGATTGGAAATTGCGACTTGTCATTAACAGCAAAATAGACGAAAGAAAACACTTAGGTTTGGCTACAGCTGCTTTGGCTCGAAAAATGAAAAACGACAATTATAGCCTAAGAAATTGGTTGAATACGGTGCTTGCCTATGGTTTTGGCTATATGGAAGTGTCGCAAACGGCAAACCCGCAAGACAAAGGGGCTACCACCATGCAGTTACATGGGCAAACCAACCCTTACCTCATCGACCTCTTGGCGTATATGGTGGTGTTCAAAGATACAGATTTTAAACCCTCGCCAAAATCTCTTACCTTGTTGGAATACAGCGACAGCAAAGACAAAAGCCTGAACTTGTTGGCAAAAATGGTGGGTTTGTCCGAAATGCAGTTGCGTGCCTACAATCCTTGGTTGGCTGCCAAATCTGTGCCTGATGACAAATCTTATACAGTCTATTTTCCTGCCACCGAAGCCCAAAAAGAGGAAATGCGGACTATTCTCAACAAGCAAAACACGATGTTGCCCATCGAGCAGTATCAACAAACAGATTTTCCTTTGGTTATCAAACAGCAAAGTGTGAATATCAATGACAAGATTTATACCTTTGTGAGTGCCAATGGTTTAAAGGCAATTATGGTGGACACCAAAGATACGCCTGCCAATTTGATAAAAATGACTAAAGATTTGAGTTTGTCTAAGTTTGTTCGTTACAATGACATCAAAGAAACAGATACTTTGTTTGCCAACCTACCTTATTATTTGGAGGAAAAACGCAAAACTGCCGAAGTGCCTTTTCACGACTTAGCAGCCAAAGAAACCTATTGGTTGGTAGCCCAAAAATATGGTATGCAATATGAATCTTTGTTGGATTTTAACCGAATGACCGAAAAAGACCCCGCACAAGTAGGTCGGTTGTTGTGGTTGCAAAGCAAAAGGGACAAAAATACGCAAGTCGAAATTCGCACCATTGCTGCACCCATTGAAAGTGAGCCTACTAACCTGAAAAATCAAACGAACAACTCCACAGGCGTATTGGCTGCCAATGCTGCACCCGAAGACCCTAATTTTAACTACTACACCGCCATAGATACCGAAAATATTTATGACGTTTCTTGGCGTTTGGGTGTGCGTGTGGACTCCTTGCGTAAATGGAACAACCTAAAAGACGAGATTGGAATAGACAAAGGAAGAAGGCTAATTGTAGGTCGCAAACCTGCGATAAAACCAACCATAGACAACACCGTTGCAACTAACCAAACTAATCAAACAGCTACACAAACCAACGGCACTACCAATCCTTCGACTGAAATAAGCAAAACAGCCGAAAATGTGATTAAAGAAAATGCAGTCAAAAATTTGCCTAAACAACTTACGCATACAGTCCAGAGCAAAGAAGGATTGGCTGCGGTGGCACGAAAATACGGGGTTGCTCTCAAAACTTTGATTGCCGACAACAAAATTGCAGACCCCAACAAGGTAAAAGCTGGCGACAAATTGGTGGTAAACAATCCTACGCTATTGCCACCAACTAACACCACAACTACCCAAAATGCAACGCCAAATGCAACCCCAAATACAACTAACGGGGCTACTTTGCCACAAGCTGGCACAGGTACACCTGCAAACAATACGGCTGTTGCAACCAATACCCAAAATACTACGCAACCAAATACAACGCAAAATACTACCCAAAACACAACACCGCCCAATACCCAAAGTACGGCTACTTTTGAAATGACCAAAACAACAACCAATCCTACACAACCTTTTGTAGAACAGCCGTTTTTGAAAGATAGTGTGTATTTGGTACGCAATGACAATGAAAATTTTGAAAGTATAGCCAAAAAATTGAATTTGCCCAAAAAAGGCGAATATGATTATTCGTTATACCTCAAAATGTGGAATCCAACGGCTATTGACAGGGAAGTTACAACGACTGAAATTTTGCCTAAAGGTTTTGTAGTTCGTTTGGCAGACAAGCCCCTTACCATTTCGCAAGAGGCTATAAAAGCTGCAATGGGTGAAGGTACAGCCCCAACTAATGCAACGCCAAATACAAATACAGGTATTGCTACCAATACGCCTGATTTGGTAACAGCCAATACAGTGGTTGCGGTGCGGTATGAAGACTACAAAGACAGTACCTACATGGTGCAGAGTGGTGAATATTTGTACCTCATTGCCAAAAAAACAGGTTTGCCAGACTATCGTTATTTGTTGCGTTGGAATGGTTACAAAACCGAAAATCCAAAGTTAGACATCGGCGATAGATTGATAGTGAAGGGAGATTTGTCTGTTCCCATAGAAAATACGCCTATGCGAAACGGCAAAGTTCACCACACGCAATTAGGCGAAAACATTTATAGCATTGCCAAATTTTACAATACTTCGGCAGATAGTTTGGCGAAGTGGAATGGCTTGCAAGTGGACAGCGTATTGCCACTGGGCAAAGATTTGATAGTCAGCAATTCCTCTTTTCACACTGTGCAGAAAGGCGAAAATTTGGTGAGCATAGCCAAAGCCTATAATATGAGCGTAGAGGATTTTGCAAAACTCAACAAAATGGGTGTGCATGATAAATTGGCAATCAACCAAAAATTATTGGTAGAGACACCAATTTTTGCTACTTCCCAACCCAATTATTTAACGGCAAGTGGCAAAGACCCTGTGCAAACAACGGCAGCAGCCCAGCCTTTCCAAAACATTTATTTGGTCTATAACGATGGCGAAACCCTGAAAAGCATAGCCGAAAAACTGAAATTGCCCGATGTGGCAGATAGTCCGTTTTCTACCTATATGAAACAGTGGAACAATGTAGAGGAAAACCAAGCCTTGCCCAAAGGAACAGCCGTTAAAATAGCCGAAAATGCAGTAATGCCTGCGGCAGAGCAAATTCAGGCAGCTATGCAGCAAAACCAAACGGCAAGCAACCCAAACCAACAAAATACAGGTTTAAACACCAATGCTGTTGGCAATCAAACTACGCAAAACTTGAACAAAGATGCTTTATTGACTGCACCGCAAACCAAAGCACCAAAAAAATATACGTCTTCGCAGCCTTTCAAAGATGTGCATATTGTCCGTTTGCCAAATGAAACTTTGCAAACCATAGCCGAAAAGTATAAATTTCAACCTATTGGCGGACATGATTATGCTTTGTATATGCAAACGTGGAATAATGCAACCAGTACCAACGAAGCCTTGCCTCTTGGAAAAGCTGTAAGATTGACTGATACAGCCGTATTGCCTTCGGCAGAGGACGTTGCAGCCTTGCAAAGCAGTTTTCCACCTACGGCGGGCAATGGCACACACACCGTACAGGCAAACGAAACTTTATATACCATTGCCAAACAATACAACATAGACAAAAAATATTTGGAAGTTTGGAACAAAGTAGATGACGACACGCCATTGAAATCTGGACAGGTTTTGATAGTGCAGGGCAATATGCAAACCGAAGTACCGCAATACAGCAAGTTTTACACCGACACCTACCACATAGCCCAAGATGGTGAAACTTTGACAGAAATTGCAAAATTTCACAATATTTCATTAGCTAATTTATTGGAAATGAACAATTTAACTTCCAAATCAGCTTTGAAAGAGGGGCAAAAATTGTGGATAAAACCTCGCCCAGCTTTTCATAAAGTTTGGCAAGGCGAAACCATTGCTATCATTGCCGAATTGTATGAAATTACGACCCAAGACATTTACAGTTGGAATAATTTTCCTGCCAACTATGTGTTGAAACAAGGCGAAACTATTATTGTATCGCAGTCGGCGGTGTTACCTCCAAAAATAGAGGAACAACCTTTGCCACCTACTGCACCCAAAGAAGAAGTGCAACCTGTTGCTATTCCGCAAAACTTACAAAACGGCTACTTCGCCCAAATGGGAGAAAGTATAACAGATGTTTGCAGACGTTTTGGAATCAGTACCATAGATTTTAAACTCTGGAATCAGTTGCCCTACAATGCAGACAAATTGGAGGAAGGCAGAAAATATTATTTGGTTGCGCCGCCTGTAGTTAAGTCTGCACCTGCGGGCAACGCAAATACAAACGTAAATCCAACTGTAAATCCAAATAAAGCAACCACAACAGCCAATTTGCAACGCTATACAGTAGGCAAAAATGAAACTTTGTATGCTGTGGCTCGCAAATTTAACATCAGCATTTACCAACTAAGAGAGTGGAACAACCTGAAAAGTGATGTGGTAAAAGAAGGTGATAATTTGGTGGTGGGGAAAAATAAGTAAGTTTAGAAAGGTAACATACGCTTTAGCGTGTGATTTTCACTGAATTTGCTTTGCAAATTCAGTGAAAAATACCGATAAATCGGATAAACCATCACACGCTAAAGCGTATGTTACATTCTCCACAGCTTGCCTTCTGTATTTGAAAATTAGGTAGTCTATACAATTTTGCAACTATTCCCAACCCAATATGCACCACCACACCGACACCATCATCGCCTTAGCCACTCCGCAAGGCACAGGGGCAATAGCCGTTTTGCGAATTTCGGGCAGCGAAAGTATCCGAATCACTAACCTCTTTTTTCGTGGCAAAGACCTCGAAAAACAGCCTTCGCATACAGTTCATTTCGGTACAATAAGAAACAGTGCAGACAGAAACAGCGAAATTATAGATGAAGTTTTGGTTACTTTGTTTGTAGCACCAAAATCTTTTACAGGCGAAAACGTAGTCGAGATTTCTACACATGGCTCACCTTACATAGTTCAAAAAATTTTTCAACTGTTTATAGACTATGGCGTAAGACCTGCCAAAGCTGGAGAATTTACCTTGCGTGCTTTTCTGAATGGGAGAATGGATTTGAGCCAAGCCGAAGCAGTGGCTGACCTCATAGCAGCCGACTCCGAAGCCTCTTTGCAAACTGCCCTCAAACAGATGCGAGGCGGCTTTTCTAAGGAAATTCAAGCCCTACGCCAAGAATTGATAAATTTTGCTTCGCTGATAGAATTAGAATTGGATTTTGGCGAAGAAGATGTAGAATTTGCCAATCGTGAACAGTTAAAGGCTTTGCTTGCCAACTTAACAAAGGTTTTGCAACGCCTGTTAGACTCTTTTCGTTTGGGCAATGTGCTGAAAAAAGGCGTAACAACGGTGATTGCAGGCAGACCCAATGCAGGCAAATCCACCTTGCTCAATGCTTTGCTCAATGAGGAAAGGGCTATTGTATCTCCCATTGCTGGCACAACGAGGGACACCATAGAGGAAACTCTGTTGATAAATGGTATTGCGTTTAGGCTCATAGACACCGCAGGAATCAGGGAGGCTACTGATACCATAGAGGCTATTGGCGTGAAACGGACTTTGGAAAAAGTGAAAGAGGCAGCCCTCCTCGTGTATGTGTATGACGTGGCGGAAACCACTTTGGCAGAAGCTCAACAAGATGTATTGACTTTGCTTACGCCTACGATGGATTTGGTGGTGGTGGCAAATAAAATAGATTTACGCCCTGATAGTCAAGGTTTTGTGTTGCCCCAAACGATGAATAACCCCGAATTGCGACTAACTGCCAACAATCCTGCCGATATAGAAAACCTCAAACAAACCTTGTGGCAAACTGTGGCTTATGACTACCAAGCCGACCAGACTCTTGTTACCAATGCACGCCATTATGAGGCTTTGCAGGGAGCTTTGCAAAGCATAAAAGCTGTGCAACAAGGGATTTCTCAAAGTCTAACAAGTGATTTGCTTGCTCTGGACATCAGAACTGCTTTGCATTATCTTGGCGAAATTACAGGCGAAATTACCAATGACGATTTGCTCGCCAATATTTTTAGCAAGTTTTGTATTGGAAAGTAGCTGGGTTGTCAATGCTTTTATGCTTGCTTTTCTTTCTCCTCTTTTATTTTGTCTAACAACTCATCAACTCCATGCTGGCGAGAACCAACCAATAATTTTGTATGTAGTTGGTCTATTTGTTGTAAGGTTTCAATTATCACTTGACGTTGTTCGGTAGTAGTTTGTGCGAATAATAGGTTAAAAATTTCAAAAATCTTAGGGCGTAACTTTTCTTGCATTTTTCTACCTTCTGCTGATAGTTTCACTATTTTGGCTCTACCATCAGTTGGGTCTGCTATTTCTTCCACCCAACCATTTTTAATTAGTCTGTTAATGAGGTGAGTACCTGTAGAAAAATCTAATAGGCTGTGATAAATCAATTCACTTTTGCGGACTTCGCCCATAAATACCAACATACCCATATAACGAAACTCCTCAAAATTCTTGATGGGCAAGTCTTGCATTATTTTGCGTGCATAAAACTGCAAAAGCAATTCTATACGCCCTATTAATATGCCGACTTGCAGTTTTTCAGCCATATCTGTAGGCAAATCAAAAGAGGGTGGCACTAAGGGCAAAGGAGAAAGAGGTTGGGCTTGCAGATACCAACTACAAAAATCAGCCAGACTACCTTCGGGCTGTTGCTGGTCAAAGGTTTCCCACTGTTTGACTAATTCTACGACTTTGTGCATGGTGGAGTGGTGCGAATGGAATGAATTTTTTATTACCAGCAAACTATTTTTTGGTGATTAAGTATTTTTGACAACACCTTACTAATTCTTTCCTCAAACCACTTTGTTTTAACCAATTCTTTTTTATCTAAATTATATTCATTTAAACAAGTTCTATCAAAACCTTTACTTTTATTTTCTCCCTTCATGTCAAAAAAAGGATAAAAAATATCAAAATCATTACTCATTAAATTTTCTACAATTAACTCAGGGTTTCTATCCTGATTTTTAAAATCAGTATCATTCATTTCTGCATAGCCTTTTCTTGTTTCTTTAAGGTCATATAGTATTTTATGTAGCTTCTCATTTTTTTGCTTAGTTATTTGCTGGACGTAATCCTCTTTATTAAAATTAGCAAGTTGTAATTCTGCCAAATTATCTGGGTGATAGAGATAATTCTCAAAACAATAGTAATCCAAAATGAGATAGTTTTTAAACTGTTCTTTTAGTCTGCCAACTTCAAATAAAGTGAGTAAATCTTTATCCCTCAATCCAAATTTATCTTTTTCATTTTTGACTGTCAAAAAAACAGCACGACTATCTTTTATACCTATAAATGTTACATTTGGCAAACCTATGGCATTGTATAGGAAGTCATTTTGATTTTCACAATAAATTGTAATTATTTTAGATGTTTTAGCTCTTTGAATATTATTGAGGTGTTTTGATATACTTTCTTTCCATTTGTCTGACATTGTGTCAAATTTTATAGAACTAAAATTATCAAAATTATGGTTAAATTTTTCTTTTAAATTTTCAAATTCGGTTAAAGCAACAATCTTATCAGGTTGTTTATAGTTATCATTTATTTCTAACTCTCGCAAAATATTTTCACCTCCATCTGCGTCAAGTTCACCCTCTCCAAATCTATTGGGCAGTTGCATATCTAAAAGCATTAAATCAAATTTTTCCTGCAATAAATATTTTTGGGCAGCTATCTGGTCTTTGGCTACTAAAATTTTGCTTTTAGGGGCTACTTGATTTATAAAATTTCTAACTTTTTCTATTTTATACTCACTATCTTCTACTAAAAGAATAGACAATACCATTGTTATGGGTTGGCTCATAAAATAATCTGGAAAGTTTTTTTTTATTAACTGCGTGATTTCTGTTTTCCATTTATCTTCGGAAGCAATAAAATATACTGTATCTAAATAAAAATCTCCGAAATCATCTCTCAATTCTTTTTTTAGAGTTTCTAAGGTTTTACCATCACCATAGACATCAAACCCAGTAACAACAATTACTTTTGTTTGAATTTCATTCATATCCATTTCGTTCAATAACATTCTGCCTGCATAAGTTTCAAAGCTGCCACCTGTTTCTTGTGCCGTTTTTTCGTAAATGTCCATACTCATATCAAGCAAAATCAAATCATAAGGGTTAGCCATAAGTTCTTGCAAACCACTTTGATAAGACTTTTTCCAAGTTAATAAGGCATTAGGTAATAGTAAACTTACAAACCTGTCCAAGTGCTGATGTTTGAGTTCATCATCTTCAATAATTAAAATTTTCATATTTTTAATTCGTTAGTTTCAAAAGAAATTGAAATTGTGAGTATATTTTCTTCAAAGTAAAAATCAAAATTACTTACTTTCCTACCCAAATCAAAGTGTATAATTTTTTTGATTTTGGAAAAACCTGTACCACCTTCTTGACTAATATTGGTATCAATATTTTTCCAATTATTTTTAATTTGTTGTAGTTTATGATTATGTTGTTCAGGATTTAACACATAGTTTTTAAAACTTAGTAAAAGATTATTTTCCAATTCAATAATACTTATTTTTGCTTTTAAGTCTTCATTAGGACTTGCGTGTTTTATCATATTGAATAAAAAGTTATTCATTAAATCAATAAAATGCTGATGATATTCTCCTTTGATGTTGAAGTTTTCACAAATTTCTTTTTCTATCTCAAACTGATAGTTTGGATTTATATTTTTTGTGATTTGTATGCTTGTTTCTGCTAACATTTGTAGTTCATATTCACCATCAAAACTGCTTTCTGACCTTCTAAACCACTTAGAAATATTGCTCAACTTCGTTTGTGTTTCAGTGCGACAAAGGTTTATGTTATTTAAAAGTTCAGCAATAGAATGTCTATCTACAAGTTCTTCTAAGTTTTTTTCTAAATTATTAATAGACAAAACAAACATTTCTTTTATTTCATTATTCAATTTTTGTTGAATAATAGCAAGACACACATCTGTTTTTTTCCATAGTTCAGTAAAACATAAATCTATAAAGTCTTCATATTTTTCTGTTTTTACAAAATATAACAATACCAATTCTAAATCATCTTTGTATGAATAGTCAAACAAAGCATCTGGTTTATCCATACGTTTTTCTGTTTTGTATTGTACCAAATTTTCTTTCAACATCAAGGCTATATTATCTACTTGTTTAGAAAACTCAGCCAACAATAATTGTATTTTATCATTAGTGCCTTCGTTAGCAATTATTTTTCTTGTCCAAAAATCATTAGTTTTATAAACCCCATTCGTTTGTGTTGTGATTAAATAATACTTTTCAAAAACACTTCTAATATGATTAGTAAGTGTTCCATGTCTTATTCTTGTACTTAAATATACATCAAGTCCATATTCTTTATTAGCAACAAAGTACTCCCTTATCTCTAAAAACATTTTTTTAAAGTCGTTAAACACAGGATTGTTTTCTGTTTTTACATTACCATCTTTATCAATTCCCAATAAAAATAACTGCTTTAAATTCTTATGCTCATTGTTCTCAACAAATTTCTTTAATGATACAGTTCTATCAAAAAATTCTCTGGTTAGATAGTTTTCATCTCCAATGCTTTGATTTAATTTTGTAACATCAGTCTTGCCCTCTGACTTCAAGAATATTTGTTTAATCTTAAATTCATTAACATATATTTTTCCGTCGTCTATATGCCCAATTACTTTGCTTATCGTATTTTTTTGTGTAAGTTCTGCTATCTCTTCCTTGTAAACAAGTTCATTTTTAGCATCAAAATTGGACAAAAACTTACATATATTTATTCTCTCGTCATGTACGCCATGTGTGCTGCTGAATATAGGAGATAGTAACATAATTTCTGTTATACAGACGTTTTTTAAGAAATAAATAAATTTGTCAGTTGTAAAATTTTCTTTGAAAGCTATTAATTCACTTGGTTTGGTACATTTGTTTGCATTTAAAAATAATTCGTAGGCTTGTTTTATGGCTATTTTTTCGTTGCAAACTAATTTAAAAAAAATAGGTAGTTCAATTAAATCTGACTTATTCCCTACGTTCTTAAATTTGCTTTTTATAATACTCTCCGTCACTACCCCCACATTCATTTTAGCTGTTAGGTTAGAGTTTTTTAGATAACTATTTACATTCAATAGTACACAGTTTCTGTATTGCTTTTCCATTAAATAGCAGAGGAATAAAGAACTCACAATTTCATATTCAGATACAATAGAAATTGGCTGTTTTAAAAGAAGCTCGTAGCTTTCAATACTATTAACAAACTGCTCTTTTAACAATAATCCACGAATAAAATACAGTTGTTTTTTAGTAGCATCTACATTTTCAAAATCTATTGTTACAGTATCAGACCAGTAATTATTGTAAGCATTTGCAAATAATTTTACAGCTATGCTGTTCTCAAAATATTTATAAATGTTAGTTTTATAATTTTGAGCAATTTCTTTTTGTTTAAAAATGCTATTAAATAACTTGGGGTTTATAAATTTGGAATTTAAACCTGCTAAAAAGGAATAATTGATTTCGGTTTGCCAACCTAATTCATTTTTTATAAAATTGTACAAGTGAATAGCTAGGTGAGAGTTATTAAAAATATAAGCTATTTTTATTAAGTTTACCAAAGCATCATTTATTTTTTCATTTTTGCTTAAAATATGATAAAAATTTTCACTAATTTTATTAGCAAAACTATCACTTTCTGTTATTGATTCGTAAGCTAAATTAGCTTCAATTAGTGATTTTGCATAGATTTCATACAACTCAATATAATTACTATTTTCTGAGGCAAGATAATACTTTGCACGGTTTTTACTATTCACATAATTGCCTTGTGTGTATTCATCAATAATACTTATGGTTTCAAAGTTACAATCATTCTGCTGTAAAGAATAGTTGCCTATACTCAATAGCATTTGCTTTATGTTTATATCATTAATAGAAACAGAAAGTGTTTGCAGTAAATTTTCTATAAAACTTTGCGATTTGTCTTGTTCAGCAACAATATGCCCTGCAACACGAATGAACATAATATATCTATCAATAATAGAGGCTTTGCTTTCATAATAAGTCATTATATCAAAGAAATTATATTTCGCCCAAGATAAATAATTTGCTTTAAACCGCATATACTCACGAAATTCAGGGGTTAAGCCACCGTTTTTATGTTCTGATTGCTGCTTTTCCCATCCATTAAAATCTTGATTGTATTGAGAAAAAGAATGTTTAATCTCCGATTTAAGACTATAAAATTCCCCAAAAATTTTTACAAAATTCTGGTTTTTTTCGCCTAAAATTATATTTCTTGTTTCCCAGTTTTTTTCTGTCCCAAATTCATATTCATCAATAATAAATCTATTTTCTATACTCCAATAGGAAACGCAAATATCTGTTTCTATTTCTTCCAAGATTGTACGTGCTTTTTCATAATTAGCCAACAACAAATGGTGTTCAAATTCCTCACGCAATATTATAAACTTATTGATAACATCATGACATCTTAAAAATGCCAAAACCTGCCAATTCATTTCTTGTTCTAATGAATTAGTAAAATAGATTGGTTTAACAGTATGTAAATCACCATAAGATTTAGGTAAGTAATGCTTACCCAAAACAACTTCGTTTAAAACACCTCTAAATGTGCTTATTTCTTTTTCAATTTGCCTTACAAATTTCTGTAAACTTGTAAAATCCTGATGCAAGAATTTAATTTTGTTTATCAAATCTTTTTTATCTGTTTTTCCATTAAAAAAGATTTTTTTGAATTGGTCGAATTTCATAATTTGTACATTTTAGTGAAAGCTACAAAATAAATACTAATCAAACAAGGTTTTAAATTTTTAATTCATTACTAAAACTTCTACATTTTCGCCTTTGTCCCTTACTTAAGTTTGATAATTAGAATTACAGTAAAGAAACTTTAAGTTCTCAAAAAACCAAAACTTTTGTCAAATTTTGTTAAAACCCAATTTTATTTTGTTATTATCAAATGAATGTATTTATATTTGCAAATACATTCATTTGATAATATATGTTTGCTAACTTAAAATCAAAACATAATTTATACTTTCCAAGCCTACCAGACTTGGAAAGTGTTTTAAACCTGCAAAACTTTTTTCGTCTTGCTTTTTTGCTATCATTTTTCGTCTTTGCCACCACCACCTTTGCCCAAAACGCAACATTGAGTGGCACTATCAAAGACAGCAAAACAGGCGAAGTATTGATAGGGGCTACGGTGGCAGTAGAAAATTCTAAGCCTATTGTGGGTACTGTTACCAATGTCTATGGTTTTTATTCCTTGACTTTGCCCAAGGGAAACTATACTTTGTTGGTTTCTTTTATAGGCTATCAAAACCTCAAAAAGTCGGTGGATTTGCAACAAAACACTACGCTGACCTTCGAAATTGCCGAAAATACTAATGAACTAACCGAAATTGTCGTAACTTCTGATGCCCCGCAAGACAAGGTGCAAAATGCTCAAATGGGCATGGAAAAATTGGAAATGAAGGAGATGAACAAAATCCCTGTTCTTTTAGGTGAAAGGGACATTTTGAAAACCATACAACTCCTCCCCGGTATCAAGTCGGCAGGCGAAGGCAACAGTGGTTTCAATGTGCGAGGAGGTACGTCTGACCAAAACGCCATTTTTTTAGACGAGGCATTAGTCTATAATGCTTCGCACTTATTGGGCTTTTTCTCCACTTTCAACTCCGATGCCATTAAAGATGCAACGGTTTACAAAGGCGGAATGCCCGCACAATATGGCAGTCGATTGTCTTCGGTTTTAGATATTCGTATGAAAGACGGCAACGATAAAAAGTTTGGTATGGGCGGCGGTATTGGCTTGATTTCCTCTCGATTAAATGTAGAAACACCCATCGTGAAAGATAAAGGTTCTTTGTTTTTGAGTGGCAGACGAACTTACTTAGATTTGTTTTTGAAGGCAGCCGATAACGACAATACGCTGTATTTTTACGATTTTAACGCCAAAGCAAACTACAAAATCAATGAAAAAAACCGAATTTTCTTGTCGGGTTATTTTGGCAGAGATAAATTAGGTGTAGGCAATACCTTTGGCATAGATTGGGGAAACACTACAGGCACTTTGCGTTGGAACAGGGTCATCAGCCCTAAAATGTTTTCCAATACTTCGTTGATTTACAGCAATTATAGCTACCGAATTTCTATCAATGCAGCAGGCAATGAGTTTGATATTCTTTCACGAATCAGAGATTACGCCATTAAGCAAGAGTTTTTATATTTGCCCAATCCCAAACATACCATTACGTTTGGGGTTCACTCTACTTATCACAACATTGTGCCAGGACAGGTAGAATCTCGCGGCAGCAATGTGATTAACGTAGAACTGCAAGACCGTTATGCATGGGAAAATGCTTTGTTTGTCAATGACGAATGGAAAATTAGCCCCCGCTTAAACCTCAATTATGGCTTGCGTTTGACCACGTTTAGCTTGTTAGGCGAAGGCAAATTTTATAGTTACAACAGTGAAGGAAAAGTTACCAATACCACCAACTACGGAAGTGGTGAATTTGTACAGACCTATATCAACCCTGAACCTCGTTTGGGATTGAGCTATACGGTCAATCTAAACACTTCGGTCAAAGCCTCTTACACACGCAATGTGCAGAATTTGCACCTCATTTCTAACTCTAATGCAGGCACACCAACGGATTTGTGGATACCAAGCAGCAAAAATATCAAACCTGAAACCGCAGACCAATGGGCATTAGGCTTGTTTAAAAACATAAAAGATAACCAATTTGAGTTTAATGTGGAGGCTTATTACAAAACAATGAGCAACCAAATAGACTACAAAGATGGGGCAAATACCAGAGCAAATGATAAAATTGAAGGCGAATTGCTAACAGGCATTGGCAGGGCTTATGGCATAGAGTTTTTATTCCGCAAAAAACAGGGCAGACTAACAGGTTGGGTAGGCTATACCTTATCACGCACCGAAAGACAAATTGAAGGAATAAACGGAGGAAATTGGTATGCAGCACGCCAAGACCGTACACACGATATTTCGGTGGTGGCAATGTACGATTTGAGCAAAAAAGTCAGCCTTTCAGCAGCGTGGGTCTTCAACACAGGCAATGCCGTTACGTTTCCAAGTGGCAAATATACAGTGGCAGACAAAACCACCTTCGTTTACACCGAAAGAAACGGCTACCGAATGCCCGACTACCACCGTTTGGACATCGGGCTAACGTGGATACGCAAAAAGACCGCAAAATTTGAATCAAGTTGGAATTTCTCCATCTACAATGCCTACGGTCGTGAAAATGCTTACACCATCACATTCAGAGAAAACAAAGATGACAGAACCAAAACCGAAGCTGTACGCACTGCACTATTTCGGTTTGTGCCTGCTGTTACCTATAATTTTAAATTTTAAATTTTAAAAAAGCCCCTGCCCCAAAGGGGAACTTCACACTATTACTTTACTCCCCTTTGGGGTGGGGGGCTTAAATCTTATGAAATTGAAATTATTAGCCATTTCCTCCGCCTTGCTACTTTTTACAGCTTGCGAAAGAGTGATAGAAATAGACCTGAACAGTAGCAGCCCCGCCTTAGTGGTAGAGGCTACGCTAAACGACAGTGGAGAACCAGCCCAAGTGAGATTGACCAAAACAGTCAATTTCAGTGAGCCAAACAACTACCCCGCAGTCGAAAATGCCACCATCACCTTAGCCGATGACAAGGGCAACAGCACTGTTTTGCAGCACAAAGGCAAAGGCTTGTACGAAAGTACCCAAATCAAAGGGGTGCAAGGCAATACCTACACTTTGACTATTTTGGCAGAGGGCAACAACTACACCGCAGTAAGCCAACTACCCAAAAAAGTGAACTTTGACAGCCTTTGGATAACAGAGCAAAATACTTTTATAGGCAAAACAAAAGTTGCTTCCGTTAAATTGAAAGACCCCATAGAAATAGGAAATAATTACCGTTTCAAATTGGGACTAAATCAAGGCAGATTTTCAAACCTTTTTCTCTTTAACGACAACATTAGCAATGGGCAAACCTTGTCGAGGTCTTTATTTGTCAATGACAACACCAAAATGGAAGTAAATGATACAGTAAAAGTAGAAATGCAATGTATAGATGCTGCATCTTATCTCTACTTTTTCAGCCTTAACCAATTAGATTCGGGACCCAACCAAAGTGCCAGCCCCGCCAATCCTGTAAGCAATATCAAAGGTAGTCCCAAAGCATTGGGCTATTTCAGTGCTTATTCGGTGCAACGGAGAGAGGTAATTGTAAAAGAGTAAAACTATAACTGCGGGTTTTAACCCACAATAAAGACCAATTATTAGATACAATTTTAAACTTCTTTGTGAAACTATTTAGGTACTCTACTTTTTATACGTTGGCAATGGTCGCAGACCTTGACAATCGTATAAAAAACGTGGTACGATAGTACGATTGTCAAGGTCTTCGACCATTGCTAACGTACTGCCTAAATAGTTGCCACCTTAAAATCATCATTTATCCAATGAAAAACTTTATCTTTTTCTGTTTCTTATTCGTTTGGTGTGCCAATAGTTTTGCCCAACAAACCCAATGGATTGGCGATGCAACCGACCAGCACAAACCTTTGTTGGTAGTGGTTTTGCCCCAAGAAGCATGGGCTACCACCGCCCAAAAAATGCAAACTTCGGCTTATGTTAGCCAAGCCTATGGCTTGCTTATCCAGTCGTCTATGCACGTGGCGGCGGCAAAAGACAGCCTTAATCAAGTGCTAAACGAAAAACCTACTATTCTTTTGCAAAAAGTATATTTGGTAACAGTAGGCGAAACAGATGAAAAGTTTGCAAAATTGGGCAAAGATTTTATAGCCCAACACGAAAATTTTACACTGATTGAATGGCAGAAGATAGACTTAACAGACCTTTTGACAAGTTATTCTCGCCATTACACGTGGAAAATTGCGATTGAAAACATAGAGCAAAATCACGCCAGCGACATTGCACGAAACAAACAAGAAGGTGGCGTTGGGCTAACTTACAACTTGCACCTTACCCAACAAGCAAACAGCAAAGACTATGTGCCAGATTTTTTCTCCTCTTACAGTTTGTTGGGTTATTATCGAATAGACAAACAATGGCAGGCACAAGGAGAACTAAGTTTTGGTTACAGCACCCCCGACCGTGAAGGAATGCAAAAAGAAATGCAATCGAAGTTAGATATAACTAAAATAATGAGTGGTGAAAGTCAAAAAATCCACGTAAAAACCACTTTAAGTAGCCATGTCTTTCTTCGGTTAGGAACAGAAATTATACGTTTTTGGCAACCACAAAGCACTTTTCGACCCTACGTGGGGTTGGGCTTATCGGGTAGTATGCTTATGGGTATGCGTATGACCATAGACACGACCATGACCATTTCCTCTGCCAATATGCAAGGTGGTTTTGGTGGCGGCACACCACCCGCAGCACTAAGCGGAGCAAATGCACCCAAAATCAACACTTTGGTAAGTTTTGTACCCACCGCAGGCTTTGTCTATGAATTAGGCGAAAAAATAAATTTAGTTGGCAATGTAAAATACAACATAGACACCAATATTTTAGACGAATACAAGCTACCAACTATCAACAATTTTAGTCTTAGTTTGGGTTTGACTTGGCGGTTGCGAACAAAAAAGAAATTGTTTTATGATTATGTGCGGTAGCAAGGAAAAATAAGGTTGGTGCTTTTTAACAAAAACAACCTTATTTTCTATTTTTGGCAACTGAAAACAACTTACTCAATCTCCAAATTTACCAAGCCCAATTTTTGTTTGAGTTGGGTCAATACCTTTTTTTCTTTTAAATGGGGTTGCCCCAGTAAGGTGGTTTTGTCTTTGTAAGAAAAGAAAATGTTCTAAAAATGTTACAACTCACAGCATTTGAAGCCTACAATTTACAATTATCTTTTATCCTTAAAAGCAATATTTTGCAACATTGCTAATAAGTTGTCATCTATCATATCCAAAGGATTATTAGAAGGCATTTGGAAATTTTTGAGAAAATATTTAAGAGTCTTATTGTCTTTTGTAAACATTTCCAATTCTTCTGCCTTCTCTTCATTTATTCTTATCCTTTCCTTAGCTTCTTTTTTGATACGCTGAGCCACCTTTTGGATATTAGGAGCTTGATTAATGTACTCGGTTACATTGTTTGCTCCATCACTAAAAGGGTCTCTCATTTTAATTACCTCTATTTGCCTTTCTATTTCCTTGATTTGCTCCTGCAAAATTTGGTTGTAATAGACCAAGTCCTCCTCTTTTAGTTGGGCATAATGGTCTTGTTCTGTATGCAAAAATTGAGATTGTAGTTTCAATAGCTCAAAAAAATTGTTCCCCTCGTAAGCAGTCGTAACTTGTGCCATCATTGCAGTTTTCCATGCTTTTTGTGCCTCGTCTTGTTCTTTGTCGGGGTGCAGGTGTTTTACTAAATTAAGGTAAATAGTTCGACTGATTTTGCGAATACTTGCCTTCTCAAACTTTTCTATTTCCTCTTTTTCTATCTGTTTTTTGGTTTTCCTACGTTGCGTAGTTTCCTTAGCAAGTTCCTCCTGCTTTTGCTGTATTTTTTCGTCTAATTGGTTGCTCATCTTTTCATAAAATCTGGCAGTGTTTTCCTCTGACGAAAAATCTAAATCGTCTTTATCTAAGTCTAAGCCAAACATATTTTTGAAAAAATCCATACTGTTTCGCATATCTTTCTCTTGTTTTTCACCATAAGTTTCTGTTGCATACCGATTATGGAGAGGTATCAGGTCTTCTCTACTCTGGGTTTCTATCAGATGTAAAACAGTATTCTCTATGATGAAAGCCATTTTTTCTTTTTCCTTCTTGGTAAACCCTTTGTCATTGTACCGACTGTCGAGTAACAGAACCAAGCCTTCTTCCAGCCTTGCATCTTCAGCTTCTATAGGTGGCATGACCCTTGCTAATTCCGTATGAGCAAAATGCACCAGTTCTTGGGTAAGTTTCAATTTTTTTTCCAATATATCAATTTTTTCTATCCTGCTATTAAACAATCTCTGTTGTTTTGTTAGCTCAATTTTGACTTTGGAAATACTTATTAAATTGTTATCCTTTTTCATTTTTTTGTTAAAATAATAATTAATACCCTGTAATAGAATTAAATAAAAGATTAGAACAAAGGTAAAGAATTTATCAAAAAATAAAAAATTAAATGGTTGCAAAGTATTAAAAGAAATAGCAAACTTGTTTTCTATCATTATTTCCTTTGTGAGAGTAGAAAAATTAAAAAAACTTTCTCTTTGTCTATTTTACCAACTTATTTATTATCTTTGTTTCACACCAATTTGAACAACAAACATGACTTATTATTATCGTCTGGGCAATATTCCGCCCAAAAGACATACGCAATTTAGACAGCCTGATGGCACTTTGTATAAGGAGGAGTTGGTAAGTTCGAGAGGATTTTCGGGTATTTACTCCAATTTGTACCATACCTATCAGCCTACGAAGGTGAAAAAAGTGCTTGCACCCAAGCCTGCTGTGGTCAATATAGCCCACAATCACCACCTACAGATGACCCACCTCAAAACCTGCGAAGCTACTATCACAGGCGAGGACTTTTTGGAGGCTCGTATTCCCATGCTCACCAATTCAGATGTTACTATTTCTATCTGCAATCCTTCGGGCAGCACCACCGACTATTTCTACAAAAATGGTGAGGCAGATGAAGTGATGTTTGTGCATGAGGGCAGTGGCAATTTGCTCACCCAATTTGGTAGATTACCCTTCAAAAAAGGAGACTATGTAGTCATTCCACGTACCACTATTTTCAAACCTGTTTTTGATAGTGGCGAAGTTCGGCTGCTGATAATAGAATCGAAAGCACCCATAGAAACTGTAGATTATTATCGAAATGATTTGGGACAGTTGCTCGAACATTCTCCGTATTGCGAAAGAGATATACACCCACCTGTGGAGCTTGTCCACGAGTTGGGAGAAAAAGAAACCATAGTCAAAATACGCAAACAGGGCTTGCTGCACGAATATTTGTATGCTTTCAGCCCCCTGAATGTAGTAGGTTGGGACGGATTTTTGTATCCTTATACGTTTTCTATCTACGATTTTGAGCCTGTTACGGGCAGAATACATTTGCCACCACCCGTACACCAAACTTTTCAGGCACAACACGCCTTTGTCATTTGCTCTTTTGTGCCTCGTTTGTTTGACTACCACCCCTTGGCTGTTCCTGCCCCTTACAACCACTCGAATATAGACTCCGACGAAGTTTTATTTTATGTGGCGGGCAATTTTATGAGCAGACGAGGCATAGACAAAGGTTCGTTTACGCTGCACCCTGGCGGTTTGCCTCATGGCCCCCACCCAGGTACAGTAGAGGCAAGTTTGGGGGCTAAAGAAACCCACGAATATGCGGTAATGATAGATACTTTCAGACCTTTGTCCGTAACGGAGGAGGCTTTGCGGTTTTTAGACAAAAATTATCCGTATAGCTGGGGGGAGTAGGAAGTGGTGAGGTTTAAGTTGTTAAGTATTATTTTTTGTAGGTTATTGATTAGTAAGTGGACAAATTTATCGGACACTTTCAAAGTGTCCGATAATTGGTTTTCAAGGAGTTACAAAAATAAAAACTTACTTTTATTTTATCTCTTTACCTATTTTTCACCATACTCATACAAAAGTGAAGAAATTGTGCCTAATCTTGCATCTTCTTCATTGCTAAAAATCATTACGCCCACTCTGGTATTTACATCATAGAACATTTCGGTAGTAACACCTTGTTCGCCGCCCGTATGACCCAACAATTTTCTGCCACTGCCTGTTTCATAGAAGAAAGATAAACCTTGTGTAGGAGTTCCAAATTGCAAAGTTTCCATTTCAGCTATTGTTGCCTGCGACAATATTTGTTTGCCATTAAAAGTGCCTTTTTGCATAATCATTCTCAGAAAAATAGACAAATCCAAGACCGTAGTTCGCAATCCTCCATTTGGATAATCTGGGGCAGTATAGTGAGGGCTGGTATTTGTGATTTTTTTAGAATAAGGAATTGCTAATTCAGCAACAGGAATATTAGCAAGTCGCCATTCTGTTTTTTTCATATTCAATGGTATAAATATATTGTTCTTGCAATAGACATCAAAAGGAGTTTTGGCTACTCTTTCTACCAAATAACCTACTAATGCTGAACCTACATTGCTATATTCCCTAACTGTACCCGGTTTTTTGTTTAGAAACATACCCGCAGAGAAATATTTGCCTGTACTTAAAAGAACCTCTCGTAAATATTCCTCCAAAGACATGGCACAGTCTGTCCCATAACAATTCAAATCTAATAGTTCTACGGGGTCGTCTGAAATACTGGACGTATGAGCCAATAACATTCTTAGTGTTATTTTGTCATTTGCGAAATTTGGATTTTTGACTGAAAATGGCAAATATTGGTTAATATCGTCATCTAATTTGATTAGATTTTGCTCTACCAATTTCATCGCTGCAACAGCCGTAACTGGTTTAGAAACAGAGGCTACCAAATATCGTGTGGAGTCGGTGGCTAATCTATTATTGGCTTTGTCTGCAAAACCTTGTCCGTTGCTATGTAATATTTTGTCGTTTTTTACAACACAATAGGAAACAGAAGGCAGATTTTTGCTTGTTACTTCTGCTCGAATTTTGTCGTCGAGTTCTTTTTTGGCATTTATCTTAAATGTTTCATCTTGTGGGTCTGTGCCAACCGAGTCTTTTTTGCAAGACAAAGAGCCAAAAAGCAAAGTGCTGATGAGGATTGTCAAAAATTTAGTTTTCATAATTTTTTAAATTTAGTTGTTTACAAATTATAGATATATTTATCCGACACCTCAAAGGTGTCGGATAAATGGGTTCACTTAACAAAAAAAATTAGTTTGTCGAGTAATACGAACCTACAGCAGGGAATTTTAGATTTCCTGTTGCATCTGTATCAAAAATTACAGTAGCAATATCTCCACCATTTTTTGAAATAAAATAATAGGAAACACTTGTTGTTGATGACCCTTGCGTCAAGCCCAAACCACCCAACAAGGCAGCAGGTGCAGGATTGTTGTTTAAAAGATAGGTAAGTGTAGAAGTGCTTGTATATTTGAGCAATAGCACCTCACTTGTAACCATTTTGCCATCAGTAGGCAAAATCAATTTGCCCCAACCTACTACCTGCACTTGTTGCTTTATAGTATTAATCCTATCTGTTGGTGCATTAGTAAGCCCAAAAGGTGGGGCAGTGAGCCTAAAACTTTCTTTTATAGCACTTTCACTTGTATAATTATCCTTATAAACTATTGGAAATTTCCAAAGTAAGGCTTTCGGTGTCCATTCAGTTTCGTTACCAACCGTTGATAAGACAATACCATTGCCCAGCGAAGAGGAAGATTGTTGAATTTGCGCACCTAAATTGTAATAACCTGTACTGGAAATCTCATAATGATTTGTAATATTGAGATTTAAACCCAATACTCTCGACACATATTTTAGTCCGTAGGTAGCCGTTTTGAACATGGTATTGGCTTCGGGAACTAAGTAGTTGGTGGTACTTGCCGTAGCAGTGCTTGATTTATAAGCACTAAAATCCCATGTTTGGTTTTCTCCCTCTGTGGGTGCAGTAGCAAATTTACCTTTCTCAAAACCTATATATTTTGAGGAGGTATTAGGTTTTTGTGTAGCTGCAAAATCTGTATGCAATACAGTAATGGCGGCGGCTGGCTTAGGACTTTCTGAACATGACAAGGCAACGAGGACAAAGAACAAGCCTGCAAATAGACTTTTGTTTGATAAATGATCCATTTTTTAGTTTTTTAAAGTTTGAGTTATTTTCTGCTATTGTTTCTTGCTCTTGTGCCGAAACAACTATACAAAAGTGTTTCAATAGCCCTTATTTTCCTAAAAAAGCATATAGACAAAATATAGACAAGGTAAAAAAAGGCTGTTTTTCAGAAAAAAATAAGATGTTTTGCATTTTCTTTTCTATCTTTGTTTGTCCATTCCCAAAATTTGAAAAATAAAAATGATTCAAGATACAACGCCAATAACACAACTGCACGAAGAGGTTTTTGAGTATCTAATGGAGAAAAGGAAAACTATGCCTGATTTGTATTTTTCTATGAATACAAACCCTGTTGATTTGGAAAAAGGATTTATCTTTGAGGGAGGTACAGCTATTATTGAATTTACTTTTTGGCAACCTCTAAATATTTGCCACTTTTCTATCAATAAAAATACTCAAGAGTTAGTTTTAAGTTTCAATAACATTGCTGTTGTTATTGCAAGTAAACTTGAAGAGCAACTGAATAGCTCTATTAAATTTCGATATGAAGGAGATTTTCCTGTTTACACTAAAAATTATAAAGAATGGACAAAAGGGTTAAATTTCTTTTTTATGAGTGATTTTGATATTATCACTGAATGTCTTAAAAGAGATATAAAACTATTACCTAAAAGTAGTTTTGATTACCAAATAGCCCAAGCAAAAATATATTTGCCTTATTTAAACACCCAATACAACCCAATTAAAAACCAAACAGGCAAATCTTATTATGTTCCCAATCCTTTGCTTTGTCTGCAAAATTTAACTTTAAACAACATAGGTCATTTTGAAAACATCAGTTTAGATTTAAGCAAACAAGTTACGGTTTTAATTGGCGAAAATGGTAGCGGAAAATCTACTGTTTTGCGTGCTATTGCTTTGGGCATTACAGGAACAGATTTTTTCGACTTAGACAAAGATTTACAGAGAGAAAAAAGTGAAATATTTAATGGTTTTTTAAAAATCTATGAATATCAAAAAGCTATTCCTAAATATGCCCAAGAAGGTAGCATTGTTTTGTCAATAAATGATAAGGAATTAACCTTACAATTAAGTCCTTCAAAACTCATTGCAACAAAAGTAGAAATAGAAGAAATTAAAACGAATAGAGAAATTATTTTGCACGAAGGCAAATATATAAAAACATTAGTATTAGGTTTTTCACAAAGCGAAGCAAAAATAGTTAGCAAAGATTTTTATGTAAAAGGAGAAACCAAACCCAGCGTAATAGATTTATTTCCGCTAATCAGCAATGCAGGAAAAGATGGAATGAATGATTTGGTAGAGTGGATTTATTATTATGTTCACGACAGCGAAAACACCGAGCCTATTGATAAATTATTTGTTATTTTCTCAAAAATTGTTGCAGATAATAATGATAATGAAGCTGTTACACTCAAAAAACCTTATAAAACGGAGGGTGTAATTGGTTCTCCTTCGGGCAAAAAAGATATTATTGTATGTACGCCCGATATGCCTGATGGCATCAACTTGTCCTTAGTTAGTCAAGGTTATAAAAATATTTTTCGTTGGGTGAGTGGTATTTTGATGAAAGTCTATGATTATCAACAAAACTTTTTTCCCGAAAAAAACTTAGCAGAAATTTCGGGCATTGTGCTTATAGACGAAATAGATACGTATTTGCACCCAAAATGGCAACGCAATATTTTGAAAGTCTTGGTAGAGGAGTTTCCGAAGTTGCAGTTTGTAGTTACGACACATTCTGATGAAGTATTGCGAAATTGGGAAGTTACAGATACATTTAATTTTTCTGAAATAAGTATCTATCTTATTAAAGATGCTTTGGCTTTTATTCCTTCTACTAATCCTATTGGTCGTGATGCTAATTCTGTAAAGAAAGAAGTTATGGGACTAAATGCAAGCAAAAATGAATTAGCCATTCAGCAAATAGCCAATCAAATCGTAGAGGCTCTTACTAAAAAAGATTTTGACTTATTGGAAAATAAGAAACAAGAACTTTTGCAATACACCACCCTTGACCACCCTATTTGGATACGTATCAATACTTTGTTGAATAAAATTGCAATATAAAACCTATGAAATATATTGATAAACAGCAAGAACCACAAAGTTTTTTAACGTGGAAAGGTCGTAACAATGCTGATTTAAGAAGTAGAAATACACAAAATCTTTCCAGTGAAGCTAAAAGGTTGTGGAAAAAACTTAATGGAACACCTGAGAAAGAAGCTATAAAAATATCCTTGCTAAAAGAACAAGGCTATATTTGTTGTTATTGTCAAAAAAGAATAGCAAATGATGATTCATCACAGATTGAACATTTAAAATCAAGAGAAAATTACCCTATTAACACACTTGATTATGATAATTTTTTAGCAACTTGTGATGGTGGACAAATAGACAATACCAATAGAGATAAATCTTCCTCTCCTTCATTTCCAGAATATTGTGGTAAAAATAAAGGCAGTAATGAGTTAAATATAACTCCTTTACAAGTAAATTGTGATAGCTATTTTCAATATCAATTAGATTTTGTTATTAATCCAACTGCCACAACTATTTCAATTAGTCCAATAGGAAATGATGCCGCTAATGTTTTATCTATTCTAAATTTGAATATCGACAAACTAAAAGCTAATAGGTATCAAGCATTACTAACTTTGATACTCAAAAACCCCTTAGATGCAGATTTAGAACCAAATTATGCTAATTTGAAAAGTAAAACAGAGTTGGAGGCAGAACTTAACAGCCTTTTTGACCAAACCAGCCAAACATTCAGACGACATAATAATAATAATAATTTTTTGCCCTATTGCCAAATAAGTTATCAGGCTATTAAAGAACTCATTTCTGTTATTTATCCGTAACGACTATGCAACACTTTTGCCATATCTCATATTAGTTTCTTCGTCTTAATTTCCAAAAAAATTAAGACGATTTTCATTTCTTTTCCCTATCTTTGTTCTTATAAAACCGTAGGAAATTATGCAAACCGTAGCACAGCCATATAACCGTTTTAGTCCTCTGCAATTAGAGTTACTAAAAATTTATTCATTTACGCCAAGTGAAGAAGAATTACTACAAATCAAGCAATTATTAGCTAGTTTTTTTGCCCAAAGGCTTAGTAATCTTGTTAATCAAGCTATTGCAACACAAGGAATTACAGAACAAGACTTAGATAATTGGCTCAATACTGATGAACAATAAACTCAAAATAGTTTTGGATACCAATGTATTTTTGGTGTCGATTGCTTCGCATTTCAAATATTTTTGGGTGTATGAAAAGTTGCAACAAGGAGAATATGAATTGTATGTAAGTAATGAAATTTTAACAGAATATCAAGAACAAATAACAAAAAAGTTTGGCTTGTTAGCTGCTGATAGTTCTCTTGATTTTCTGTTGCTTTTTCCATCTGTTCATTTGATAACGCCACATTACAAATGGCAACTCATCTTGCACGACCACGATGATGACAAATTTGTAGATTGTGCTATTGCTGCCAATGCAGATTATATTGTTACAAACGACAAACATTTTCAAATTCTCAAAGGAATAGAATTTCCAAAAGTCAATATTTTAACCGTTGAGGAGTTTAAACAATTACTATCTTAAATGCAACACTTTTACAGCCTGTTTGTATAGAAAGAATTTAATTATTCAATTTTTTATTCAGCCTTGTCTTTGCCCTATGCACACTTTCGGGATTGATGTTGAGCATAGTTGCAATTTCTTTGGGCGACAAATTCAGGTGAAAATAAGCACAGAGCCGAATTTCGTTATTAGTCAGGTTGGGGTGTTTTTCCAGCAAGTCTTTGAAAAAATCGGGGTGAACTTGCTCAAAATGCAGCTTAAATTTATCCCAATCTGTTTCAAATTGCAGACTATTTTTGATACTTGCCTTAATTTCTTTCAATTCTTCTTTGTGTTGAGGCAGATTTTTTTGAGATAAATTTTCTATTTGCTTTTGTAGGCTACTAAGCAACTCATTTTTTTGGTACAAATACAGCGTATTCGAAGCCAATTCTCTTTGGTTTGCCTCCAATTTTGCCTGCAACTCCTCTTTTTGGTTCTTTTCCAGCAAAATTTCAGCCATAATATACTCATTTTCAAGTTCTATAAACTGATTGCGTGAAACTATTTGTTCATTTGCTCCTCTCAATAGCTGGGCTTCCATTTCTTTTTGCTGCAACTCCTCTTTCAACACATTGACACGAGCCACCAATGCCACCGCAAACGTGAGAGTTTGTGCAAGCATACCCAAGTTAGGTAGCAAAACAGCCCCATTTCCATAAAATTTATAAACCGCAAAGTAAGTAGCCAAACAAAGTATTGCGAGCAGTGGAGCAGAGTTTGCCAACAAAAAATAACGAGCAGGTGTGTAGCCCCTTCGCCAACTGGCAAAACCCAGCCCAAACAGCAAAACAACCATACCAATAATGAGTAGATTATTTGGCAAAGCAACGAAGTTATTGGTGTAATAAATGCCACCTAAAGTTAGCACTATATTTACCAATGCGACCACACAAAAAATAGCAAGCAAACCACGTAAAACCTTGTCCCAAAACGGAAAATGCCAAGAAAGTTGTAGATAAATTCGGGCAAACTGAACAAATCCTATCATGACCAAAACGACACCTATATACGAAATTGCTTGATTGATGTCAAACCAATAGATATTTCCATTGTCTTTTACGTCTATACTGAACAACCGCAAAGGCAGCAAAACATTGAAATAGAAGTTCTGTGCTGTGATGTAAAGCATACCACCAAAGACAATTAGCAAATAATAGAGATAAGTTAAGTCTTTGAAAATGAAGTAGATATACAAATTATAGAGAAAAAAAGTAGTCATTGTTAGCAAAGTTGCCACCCACAAAACCAACATAAATTGTTCTCTTTCCAAAGCATAACTTTCTTTCTCCACTTTGATACTAAATCCAACTTTATGAGGTTGTTGGGCTAAAGGGCTAACTTTTATTTTCAGGAAAAAAGTGTCTGTTTTGTTTGCCCCAAACCGACAAGGAATCAGCTGGTTTCTCCGTTGCCCATTGTCAATTTCCAGTCCTGCAGCTGCCGTTGTCCATTGCCTTTTTGTTGCGTTATAGCTGTATAAAACATTGTGGAAGTTAGGCGAAGGCAACAAATAGGCTTTTTCTGTATCAACAGAAGTATTTTTGACCGAAAATCTCAACCAATAATAGTTTGTAGCTTGAAAATTGTATTTGCTATCGTCATATTTTTTGAAAACAAGAGAAGTATCGTTGAGAATTTGCTCAAAAGTGTAGTTTTTGTCTGGCAACACCTCAAAGTTTTCTAAATAGTTAAAATCTTTATTGGTGAGAGGATATAAATTTTGGGCAAAAAGCAAACAGGTTTTGAACAGCAAGAGTAGAAGTAAGCAAATTTTTTTGTTCATGAAACAAATAGCAGAAAACGAAGGTAATAGAAAATTTGATAGTTGAAAGTGAAAAACAACTTCTATTAGCTAAAAAATGTAATTATCCATGTTCCTCCAAATACTCCCAAGCCCTGCGGAGGTGTGGAATGACTATGCTGCCCCCAATCACTAAGGCAATAGAAAATACCTCGCGAATTTCCTCTTTTGACAGCCCTAAGTCGTGGCACTTGCCCACGTGGTATTTGATACAATCATCACACCGCAAGACCATAGAACAAGCCAGCCCAATCATTTCTTTGGTACGGGTATCCAATTTTCCTTCGGAGTAGGTGTGCGTATCGAGGTTAAAAAATCTTTTGATAACTAAGTTATCAGCGCCTAAAATTTGTTCATTCATTTTGGCTCTATATTCGTTAAATTCTTCTATTTTGTTCATTTTAATATTTTTTAAACACAAATAGCCTTACAGTTTAACTGCAAGGCTGTATATTTTTAGAGGATTGACCTTACTTTTTTGGTAAGTGCAATGAGTTAGTAGGTTTTGAACTCAAAAGGAACATCTACTAATTCAGAAAATTCTTGTCCAGCCTCTTCCATGTCCTCGTCATCTTCGTGATAATACCATATTACTTTGATACCATCAATAGCCTCCAAAGAAGACAATACATCGAGTATCAACTTAGACGAAGCTGTGTTGAAGTATTCGAGTTTGAACATGAAATTGGTAGCAGGATTAGGCTGTTTTTGATATTGCTCAATCCAATTGATAATAGGCTCATAAAACTCGGCAGCGTCTTCGGGTAAAGAACGACCAGAAATTTCAAAAATACTGTTACCTTTATCTAATACTACTTTGGGGGTATCCTCAGTTCCACCGTTGTTGATGATTTCCATTGTCTATACTGTATAATTTAAAGACCAAGCAAAATTAAGTGTTTACAATAAATACAAAGCTCTATTTACAATCACATTGGATTTTGAGGTGCTTTGTGTGTGCCTCTTGTCCTGTGGGATAAATCCTGATACAAATTCCGTTTTAATCTCCGCCTTTTGCAGTACGGGAGATTGTGCTTTTCAAAGAAAAGAAAGTGAGGTGTTCGTCTATGGGTTCGAAGTCGAAACGGAGTTTTTGTCCTGACTTTCGTGCCATATCCACAAAACCTAAGCCTGCACCGCCTTTTTCTGATAAGCCCGGACTACCTTTAATAATGCTTTTGTAGAGTTCTTTTAACCCTTCTTTATCTAAGGCGTTGATGTTTTCCAATTTTTTTGAAATACTGGGTACTTTGTCATTAGGCACTGCATTGCCAGAAGTGATAATGTATTCGTCTTCGTGTTTACCAATAAGAAAAATAGCATTATTTTTTCCGTAGGTTTCTACATCAAAACTTTCGGCGTGTTTGCAGATGTTTTGAAGACACTCCACCATCACGTTGAAAACTTTGCGTTTAATGGAAGCTTCCTCTCCAAAGGAATCCATATTCCGCTCAACCATAGCAAGGACAGATTTGGTTACTTCTTGGTTAAATTCACCTTCGTAAACCAATATTAAGCTCTGCCGTAGCATGGTCTTGTGCAAATCATAGATGTACTTCATCGTGATGAAAAAAGATATTTTAAAATCATTTTGAGTTGCAAAGCTAAGAAAGTTTTTGATACTTCCTTGCTTTCGTGCCGTTAAGATAGAATTTTTTTTTTAAAAAAAAGTATTTGGCTAATTATTTTTTCACTATTTGCAAATTTCTTTGCCAAAATTACCTTGCAAAAATTAAACCATAAACTACATTATTATGCCAAAGCCTCCGATTCTTTATGTACTTTTGTAAGACAGCTTTGTTTAAAGAGTAAAAGCTAAAAAAATAAGAAAATGACCAAACAAAAACAAATGCAAATCTCCAAATCTTCTTCTTACATTCTTTTTGCCTTGTATTTGGGTAGTTGCCAATACTCTCCCACCCCCTACTCCCCCCCTACCCTACCCTCTCATTTTCCGCCTTTGCCTGTCAACTCAGCCAATCCAACTACAGTGGAAGGTATTGTATTAGGAAAAAAGTTGTTTTTCGATACTAAACTATCAGGAAATAACCAATTAGCTTGTGCCTCCTGCCACCAACCCCAGCGTGCTTTTACTGATGGCTTGGCTCTTACTGCTGCTGGTCATTCAGGCAAAACGTTGTTTAGACATACACCTTCCTTGTTTTATGTGGCGTGGGCAACCAATTTATTTTGGGATGGAGGGGCAACTAACTTAGAATCTTTATCGGTTGCTCCACTAACAAACGTAGATGAAATGAATCAAAATCTGAAAGAATTGCCCCAAGAATTGGCTGATGACCCAGCCTATTTGCCTTTGTTTCAGACTGCTTTTCCCCAGCAACCTGTTATCAACTCCCAAAATATTTTGCGTGCCTTAGCTCAATTTCAACGAACTTTATTTGCTACCGAAACAGCTTACGACCTTTATTTACAAGATTCTACCAGAAATTCTTTGCCTACTTTAGCTTTGCAAGGGTTGGAGATTGTGCAAACCAAATGTACGCCCTGCCATGCTTCGGTCTTGTTTACAGACCACAGTTTTCATAACAACGGCTTAAATACGGACTCTATAAACCAACTTACCATATACGAAGGCATTTATCAAGGTCGTGGGAGAGTTACCAATCAACTGCAAGATTACGGCAAGTTTCGCACCCCTACCTTGAGAAATGTATTGAAAACCCCACCTTATATGCATGACGGTCGTTTTCAGTCTATCGAAGAGGTTTTGCAACACTACCAAGAAGGTGTGAAATTGTCAAAAACTTTATCTCCATTCTTAAAAAAACGAAATGGGCAGCTGGGTATAGCTTTGACAATACATGAAAAAAAAGCAATTATTGAATTTTTAAAGACCTTAAATAGCCTTACACCTTAATTCCACCCACCGCCCAATGCCCGATACACATTCACAAAGACGTGCAACTGCTGGGCTTTGGTTTCTATGAGGTCAAATTTGGAGTCTAAGGCATCTCTTTGCGTGAGCAGCACCTCCATATAATCTGCACGAGCAGCCAAAAACAAATCATTGGAGATATTGACAGACCTGTTGAGTTCTTCCACCTGCTTTGCTTGCAAATCGTAGCTACTTTTCAGGTTTTTGCTGTTGTTGAGTTGGTTCAACACCTCAAAATAAGCATTTAAAATCCGCCTTTCATAGTTGTAAACTGCCTGTATTTGTTTGGAATTGGCGTTAAGATACATGGCTTTGATAGCATTTCTGTTCACAAACGGACTTGCCAACCCTCCTGCTATGCCATACAAAATGGATTCGGGGGCTTTTATCAAATAATCTGCCTGAAAAGCCTCTAAACCTAAGCCTGCGGTCAATCGCAAGGAAGGATAAAAATTTGCCCTTGCTATCTGCACATTGAGTTTGGTGGCTGCCAACTCCAATTCGGCTTGTTTAATGTCGGGTCTGTTTGCCAATAATTGGGCTGGAATACCGTCAAGAATAGTCGGAGGAACAAAAGTGTTGAAACTTTGCGAATCACGCGGAATGGGCTGGGCATATCTACCCAACAAAAAGTTAATTCTGTTTTCGGTTTCTATGATTTTTTGCGATATTTTGAAAGCAAGGCTTCTGATGTGCAGCACCTGTGCCTCAAATCTACGAACAGCCAATTCGGTAACTTTGGCAGATTCTTTTTGCAGTTTCACTGTCCGCAAGGCATTGCTCTGAATTTCTATGTTTTGGTTCAATACGCCCAATTCATTGTCTAAGGCTACCAATTCATAGTAGCTATTGGCAATTTCGGCTACCAAATTTGTAACCATAAAATTTCTACCTTCCACGCTGGACAAATATTTCAAATAGGCAGATTTTTTGGCATTGCGAAGTTTTTTCCAAATATCCACCTCCCACGTTGCATACAAGCCTAAGTTGTAGTTTTGCAAAGGGGCAGGATTTTTTTGTCCCTCTATGATAGGTACGTTTTCGTCAGCAGCCCCGCCTGCGGTGTATCTCCCTTGCCTGTTTACGCCATAGCCCACGCCTATATCCACAAAAGGCAAATAGTCCCCTTTTCTTGCCCGCACTTCGTTGTTGGCTATCATTATTTCTTGCAAAACAATATTCAACTCTTGGTTATTTTTGAGTGCAGTGTCTATCAAAGCAACCAGATTGTGGTCTGTAAAATATTCTCTCCACTTTATTTTGGCTATGTTTTTGGCAGAGTCGGCAGCAATTTGGTAGCTGTTCGGCGTTTTGGTGTTTTCCTTTCTCGTGATTAAGGCAGGAATGGAACAGGACATAAAAGCTGAAACAAGGGCAAAAATGCCAATGATTTTATAGAAGGTTTTTTTGAGTTTCATATCATTTTTTTGTTAGTAATTGTATTTGTCTGACACTTTAAAAGTGTCAGACAATTTGTAAATTTTTGGCACACAGATAACGCAGATTTAGCAGATTTTTACGGATAAAATTTTTAAAATCAGTGTTTTATCCGTTCAATCTGTGTTATCTGTGTGCTAAAATTATTAATGGTGATGATGTTCGTTTTCTGTTAGCGGTGTTTCATCTTCGTGTTTTATCAACTCTTTTCCTTCGGCTATTTTCCCAAAAATATAATACAATCCAGGTACGATAATCACGCCGAAAACAGTACCGAAAAGCATACCACCCAGCGAAGATGCACCGATGGTACGGTTGCCAATAGCACCAGGTCCCGTAGCCAATACCAACGGAATAAGTCCTGCCATAAAAGCAAAGGAAGTCATCAAGATGGGGCGGAAACGGACTTTTGCACCCTCCACCGCAGCCTCAAATACGGTTGCTCCTTGCTGTTGTTTCTGGACTGCAAACTCTACTATCAACACCGCATTTTTGCCCAGCAAACCTACTAACATCACCAAGCCTACTTGTGCGTAAATGTCGTTTGCCAAGCCCATCATTTTGAGGAGGGCAAAAGAGCCAAAAATACCCGCAGGTAAGGAGAAAATAACAGCCAAAGGAATAATAAAACTTTCGTATTGTGCTGCCAAAACCAAATAAACAAATGCCAATACAATTAAAAAGATATACAAAGCCTCGTTTCCTCTTGCCACTTCGTCTAAGGAAAGCCCCGCCCAGTCTATGTCAAAGCCTTTGGGCAGGGTTTTGGCAGTTTCTTGCACTGCCTTGATTGCCTCGCCACTGCTGTAACCTTTGGCAGAACTTCCGCGAATTGACGAGGTTGTGTACATATTATAACGGTTAATTTCGTTTGCCCCTTGCGATTTTTTAATTTTCATAAAGGCAGAGAAAGGCACCATTTCTCCTTTGTCGTTTTTCACCCACATATTTAGCAGGTCTTCGGGCAATTTTCGGTATTCGGGTGAGGCTTGCACAAAAACCTTGAAAAATCGTTGAAATTTGATAAACCCTAATTCATAAGTACTACCAATGAAAATGGACAAGGTACTCATGGCATTGTCAATAGATACACCTTTTTGCATAGCTAATTGGTTGTCTATCTGCAATTCATATTGCGGATAATTGGCACTGTAAAAACTAAACAAACCTGTCAATTCTTTGCGTTTGTGCAGTTGTGTCATAAATTCGGTGCTTACTCTGTCCAATTCATTGTAATCTCCTGTATTGGTTTTGTCCAAAAGTTGCAAAGAGAAACCACCTGCTGCCCCATAACCAGGCACTGCTGGTGGGTCAAAAAACTCAATCACTGCACCCGCAATATTTTCGTGGGCTAATTTTTCCAATTCGTGGATAATTTCGGTTACAGACTGTTTACGTTCAGACCAAGGTTTGAGGTTAATCAAGCAAGTTCCTGCATTTGACCCTCTGCCTTCGGTCAAAACTTCATAGCCCGCTAAGGCAGAAATGGACTGAATACCCTCCACTTTTTCGGAAAGTTTTTGCAATTTGCGAGTGATGTCATTGGTTCTTTCTAACGTAGAACCTGGCGGCGTTTGAATAATGGCGTAAATCATACCTTGGTCTTCGCTGGGAATAAAGCCCGAAGGCAAAGATTTGGTGATAAAGAAAATACCTACACCAAAAGTTACCAAAAACAAAAACGTAACCAATCTGCGTTTTACAATCAGTTGCAACAGTTTTACATATACATTAGTCAATTTTTCAAACAATCTATTGAAACCACCAATAAACCTCTCAACCATAGTCCGTTTGTGTTCACCGTGGTGGTGATTTCGCAAAATCATGGCACACAACACAGGCGTAAGCGTAAGGGCAATGAACCCCGAAATGATAATGGAGGAGGTCATGGTAATAGAAAATTGCCTAAAAAATATACCCACAGGACCCGTCATAAAAGCCACAGGAATAAACACCGCAGTCATCAGCAAGGTAATGGCAATCACAGCCCCGCTAATTTCGTTAAGCACTTTTTTCACTGCATTGTAAGGCGACAGCTGCGGTTCTTCTTCCATTTTGGCGTGAACAGCCTCCACTACCACAATAGCATCATCGACCACAATCCCGATAGCCAACACCAAAGCAAACAGCGTAATCATATTTATCGTAAGCCCAAACATTTGCATAAAAGCAAAAGCACCAACTAAGGAAATAGGCACAGCCAAAATAGGAATTAAAGTCGACCTCCAATCTCCCAAAAACAGGAACACAACCAAAGCAACCAAGAAAAAGGCATCTCGCAAGGTGTGAATGACATTTTCAGTTGAGGCATCGAGGAAGTTGGAAACGTCATAGCTAATTTCATAATCCATACCGGGCGGAAAAGAACTTGCCTTTACCTCGTCTAATTTTGCTTTTACAGCCTTAATCACATCACTTGCATTGCTGCCATAAGTCTGTTTCAACATAATAGCTGCCGATGGATATTCATTAAGGTTAGAATAAATATCGTAATATTCGCTGCCCAATTCCACATTGGCAATATCTCGTAAATACAAAATTTCGCCTTCGGAATTTGCCTTGATAATCACTTTTTCATATTGCTTTACGTCATTGTAACGACCTTCATAAGTCAAAACATATTCCAAAGATTGCGAAGTTTTGCCATCACCCCTGCCAATACGACCTGGCGAACCAATCACACTTTGGGTGGACAAGGCTTTCATTACGTCTTCGGTAGAAACATTGTATGCCCTCATTCTGTCGGGTTTTAGCCAAATCCGCATCGCATATTGGCGACTACCCAAAATAGTAGCCTGCCCAATGCCTGTAATCCTTTGCAGTTCGGGCAACATATTCACCCCTGCAAAGTTGAACAGAAATTTCATATCTGCCTTGCTGTCTTTGCTATACAAATTGACATACATCAGCATATTTGGCACTACTCTATTCACAATAATCCCCTCTCGTTGCACCAAAACAGGTAATCTGTTTAGCACTTGGGCAATTCTGGTGTTTACGTTTACCACGGCTTGGTCGGGATTTGTGCCTAAGTGAAACACAATTTGTATGTTTGCCTCGCCTGCACTGGTGGCTGCGGAGGTCATATATTTTACGCCCTGCACGCCATTGATAGCCTGTTCTAAGGGAATTAGCACCGACTCTGTCAAAACCACTGCACTTGCCCCAGGATAAGATGCCCGAACAATAACCATTGGTGGCGATATTTCGGGGAACTGCGAAATGGGCAAGCTATTGATTGCCAACACCCCTGTAAAAATAATGACCAGAGATAAGACAATAGCAAAAACAGGTCTGTTGATGAATAAAGTTAGCATTTTGTTAGTTTTTTAATTTTGAATTTGTAACCCACCCCCTGCCCCTCCCCTTCTGGGAGGGGAGTTTTTTTACTTGCTTCGCAGGTAACTTTCGTAAAAAACTCTCTTTGAGAGTTTTTTACTCCCCTCCCAGAAGGGGAGGGGCAGGGGGTGGGGTAATATTTTTTGGCAAAGCACCGCCAACTTCTCTTTTTTGGGGAGAAAATGGCAATGGTTAGAATGTTTCTTTATTGAATTAGGCAAAAAACTACGATTGTCAAGGTGCGAAAAGCACCATTGACAACGTAGCAAGAAGTTACTCTACATACACTTTTAGGTTGGCTATCACGTCTTTTGATTTTTCGTGAGTGTAGGCTATCACATCATTTTCTTTCACTTTACGCAATCCTTCGAGCAGAATGTTGTCGGTGCTTTGCAATCCTTCACTGACTACATAGAGGTCTTCCAACTCCGCACCAATCGTAATTTCTCTTGTTTTGATTGCATTGTTTTTGTCTATCACAAACACAAATTTTTTGTCTAAGATTTCGAAAGTAGCTTTTTGAGGAATAAGCAAAGCATTTGGAACAGGAACAGTCATAATAATATTGCCTGTTGCCCCGTGTCTAAGCAATCTGTCGGGATTTGGAAACGCAGCCCTGAAAGCAATGTTACCTGTTTCGTTGTTAAAATCTGCCTCAATGACCTCGATTTTGCCTGGGTTGTCAAAAATTTGGTTGTTTGCCATTCTCAAACCCACTGTACTGCGGTTCGTGCCTTTGGCGTTGGTTTGGTAGGTGATGTATTCGTGTTCAGGCATATTGAAGTAAACCCACATGGTGCTGTTGTCCGACAAGGTAGTCAATAAATCACCCTCGTCTAACAAACTACCTTTTCTCACGTGCAAACGTCCCATGATGCCGTCAAAAGGTGCAACAATTTTGGTAAAACCCAAATGCACTTGCATAAGTTGTAATTCAGCTTTTGCTTTTTCGAGTTTTGCACTTGACAAAGCCAATTCGTTAGGGGCTACAATGCCGCTGTCTGCCAATCTTTTGGTGTTACGGTACTCAATTTCGGCAAATTTGGCTTCGGCTGCTGCTTTGTTTGCTTCGGCTTGGTACAACAAAGGCACAATTTGAAACAACACTTGTCCTTTTTTTACAGGTTGTCCTTCGTCCACAAAAAATTCTTGCAAATAACCTTTTTCCAGAGCCCTAACTTCTATGTGGTTGATAGAACGGATTTGACACACATAATTTTTTATCAAGGCTGTATCCATTTTTACAGGGCTGGTAGCCAAAAAATTATTTTTCACTGTTTTTTCTTCTTCGTGGTGTTTGCAGCTTGTGAAACCAAGGGCAAGGCAGAAGGCGAAAAGTAAAGCAAATGTTTTCATGACGATTTTTATATTTAAAGTTTTTAAGAATGAACAAATATTATCTGTAGAACGGACTTTAGTCCGTTTTTTTTGTGCCTCACAATCAGGTTTGAACTAAAAACGTATTTTTTGTTGCAAACTCCCAAAAAACGGACTGAAGTCTGTTCTACAGCAAGTACGGACTTTAGTCCGTTTTTTTATGCCTCAAAATCAGGTTTGAACTAAAAACGTATTTTTTGTTGCAAACTCCCAAAAAACGGACTGAAGTCCGTTCTACGGTAAGTAGTACACAACTTGTATTCCGTACTAATACTTTACAAAGGTAACGTGATAAAAAACAAAAGTTGAATTTTTGCACTTAGATTGTGATTAGGTTGTTTTTGGAGTTTCTAAGATTTAATTAAGGTCATTCTTTTTGTGATTATTACGTTGGCAATGGTACTTTTTCTCACCTTGACAATCGTACTCTTTGGCAATGGTTCAGGCAACCCTGTACTTTTGTAGCTTGACAATCGTAATGACTTTAAAAAAGAATTTATTCAGAAATTAGGATTTTATAGCAATAATTTCTTTACTTTGGTAGAATCAAAATTTTCAGTTGCGAACAATCATAACCACACAAATAAGATAGAAGAATGGCAGAAATCATCAGAATGCCCAAAATGAGTGATACCATGACCGAAGGTGTCATTGCCAAATGGCTCAAAAAAGTGGGCGACAAAGTAAAAAGTGGAGATGTATTGGCAGAGGTCGAAACCGACAAAGCCACTATGGAGTTGGAGTCTTACCAAGACGGCGTATTGCTACACATAGGCGTTGCCGAAAAACAAGCCGTACCCGTAGATGGCGTAATGGCTATTATAGGCAAAGCTGGCGAAAATATAGAAAGTTTATTGGCTACTATCAATGGTGGCGGTGCTGCGGTAGCTACCCCCACAGTAGAATCTCCTACCCCCAAAGTAGAAACTCCTGCGGTGGTTGGTAGCACTTCGCCTGTTGCAGCCCTGCCCAACGTGAAAGCTACCACCGTTTTGATGCCCAAAATGAGTGATACCATGACCGAAGGGGTTATAGCCAAATGGCTAAAAAAAGTGGGCGACAAAGTAAAAAGTGGCGATGTATTGGCAGAGGTGGAAACGGACAAAGCCACTATGGAACTCGAAAGTTATGAAAATGGCGTTTTGTTATACATAGGTGCGGAGGCAGGCAAAGCCGTAGCCATCGATGGCATCATTGCTATCATAGGCGAGGCAGGAGCAGACTATCAGCAGTTGCTCAAAGCACCGACTACACAAGTTGCTGCCCCCACAGTACAGACTCCCACACCAGAGCAAAAAGCTACTAACCAAACCTCAGCCCCCGTTACCGCAACAACGGCTGCTACTACTCACGCCAGCACCCATACGCCTACTACCACGCATGAGGGCAGAGTAAAAGCCTCTCCCCTTGCCAAAAGTTTGGCAAAGGCAAAAGGCTTAGACATCAGCCAAATAGCAGGGTCAGGCGAGGCTGGTAGAATAGTGAAAAGAGATATAGAAACCTACCAACCTGCAAAAGAAACAGCCAAAACAAGCACAACAAGCCCGACTGTTTCGGTTGCTGCACCACAAGTGGGCAAAGAACACTATACAGAAGTGCCTGTTTCGCAGATGCGTAAAGTGATAGCCCGCAGACTTAGCGAAAGTTTGTTTACGGCACCGCACTTTTTCTTGACTATGGAGATAAACATGGACAAGGCAATAGCAGCCCGAACAAGTATGAACGAAATTTCGCCTGTCAAATTGTCTTTCAACGACATGGTATTAAAGGCATCTGCCGTAGCTTTGCGTAAACACCCTGCTGTTAATTCGTCTTGGTTGGGCGACAAAATCCGTTACAACGACCACGTACACATAGGCGTAGCCGTAGCCGTAGAAGAAGGTTTGTTAGTGCCTGTTGTTCGTTTTGCAGATACCAAATCTCTGTCGCAGATAGCAGCCGAAGTAAAAGAATTGGGAGGCAAGGCAAAATCCAAAAAATTGCAACCTTCTGACTGGGAAGGTAATACCTTCTCTATCAGCAACTTAGGTATGTTCGGCATAGAAGAATTTACGGCAATTATCAATCCACCTGATGCTTGTATTTTGGCAGTAGGGGCAATAAAAGAAACGCCAATCGTCAAAAACGGACAAATTGTAGTGGGCAATGTGATGAAAGTAACCCTCTCTTGCGACCACCGCGTGGTGGACGGGGCAACAGGGGCAGCTTTCTTGCAAACCCTCAAATCTTTGCTCGAAGACCCTATTAGGATTTTGGTGTAAAAAAAACTTTTTGGCATACAGATAACACTGATTTTGCAGATAAAAAACGGATAAAAAATCTGTATAAAATCCGTATCATCTGCGTTATCTGTGTGCAATTTATATTATTTTCTATAAAAAATAGCAAAATACACAAGTCTAACTCTTGAACAAATTGAAAAACTAAGAGCCGAAACAAACCTTGGAATCAAGTTTGAAACGAAATTTAGGAAAAACGTACTTTATTGGCTCAATGGAAAACTCCACAAATGCCTTCTTACGATGTTTCGGCTGCCATAGGCAACGAACTTAATGCAAGCAATGCTTTTGGTGATGATTGTCATTTATGGGACAATGGTTTTATATTATTTAACCAAGCTGTTGCAAATTGGCTCAAAACACAACTATAAGTAATACTACTACTTACCTAACCCCAATACATCTGCCATAGTAAATACGCCCTTTTTGGTAGCCAACCATTCAGCTGCTAACACAGCCCCCAATGCAAAACCTATTCGGTTATGTGCCTCGTGAGTCAGAATGATAGTATCTTGGGGTGAAGTGTAGCTAATGGTATGTGTACCTGGTACATCGGGCAGACGCAAGGCAGTTATCGGCAGGTCTTCTGGTTTTGCTGCTTGGTCGGTTGCTAAAATCCAATTTTTTTTGTGTGGTAATTCTGCCAAAATACTTTGGGCAAGCACTAAGGCTGTGCCACTTGGGGCGTCTTTCTTTTGTGTATGATGAATTTCCTCCATTGTTACAGCATATTGCGGTTGGTTAGCCATCAGTTTTGCTAATATTTGATTGACTTTAAACAAAATATTGACCCCAATACTAAAATTAGAGGCATGGAGAAAAGCCGTTTGCTGTTGCAAGCACAACTGCTCGATAGTAGGCAAATTGTCTAACCAGCCTGTTGTACCACAAACCACAGGTACTTTATTAGCAATCAAAACTTTACTATTGTAAAAAGCAGCTTCAGGTTGAGTAAACTCTATAGCTACATCTGTATTTTGCGGATTCAATCCTTCCATTTCAGGCAAATTGGCTTGGCTAATACGGTTACTGATGCTGTGCTGGCGACTAAGGGCTATGGTTTCTATGGCTTTGCCCATTTTGCCATAACCAATGAGAGCTATTTTCATCAAAATTATTGATTAAAAAGTATTTGGTAAAATTATAAATGTTTACTTTGCAAGTGGTAGGGTTTGCGAATATACAACGACTCAAAAATAATTTGCCTATGCTAGCTCATATTTTTTTCAAATACCTTGCAGTAGTGGGAGGTGCAATGGTAAAGTTTATTCTGGGACCTACTACTGGTTTTTTGCAAGGACTAGCGGTATGGGAAACTTTTGGCTGCACAGTGGTAGGCATGATGTTGTCAGTAAGCATTGTATTGGGTTTAGGTACACCCATGCGAAATTTTCTAATTGAAACTTTTGGCAAAGACCAAAAAAGATTTACTCCTCGCAAACGTATGATAGTACGGGTTTGGAAAAAATATGGCTTGGCAGGCATTGCTTTCCTTACACCCCTGATTCTCACACCAATAGGTGGTAGTTTGATTACAGTAAGTATAGGCGAAAAAACCAAACGAATTTTGCTTTTTATGCTACTTAGTGCTTGCTTATGGGGTTTTGTACTTACCCTAACTGTCTATTGGGCTGGCGATTGGTTAAAAACTTATATAAAATTTTAACCCACTGTTGTAAGTGTAAGATAGGAAAGATTATGTTTAAAATACAAAATTAAATAACTGGTAGTCAATTACTTAATTTTATATCTCATACCTCCCCTCTCCTACCCTACCAATAATTTACTTTTGTCTATACTTTACCTCTACTGCGTGCAACTCTAACAGAGGTTTCAAAAACTCCTCCAAATCATAGACACAAAGTTGGCTGGCTGCATCACACAAAGCTCTGGCAGGTTCGGGGTGAGTTTCTACAAACAAACCATCTACACCTGCTGCCACACCTGCACGCGAAAGCACAGGCAAAAATTGCCTTGCCCCGCCATTGGGGTCAGCACTGGGAATACCATACTTGCGAATGGAGTGCGTAACGTCAAACACAACAGGGTAGCCTGTTTGGTTGAGGTGATAAAAACTGCGAGGGTCGACTATAAGGTCGTTGTACCCCATTGTATAACCTCTTTCGGTCAAAATAATTTGGTCATTGCCCACATCTTTGCATTTCTGGGCTGGTTTTGCCATATTTTCAGGAGCAAGAAACTGACCATGTTTGATATTGATAACTTTGCCCGTTTTGGCTGCTTCTGTTACCAAGACGGTTTGCATACAGAGGTAGGCAGGAATTTGTATCACGTCAAGCACTTCGGCAGCAGGTTTTGCCTGTTCAGGATAGTGAATGTCGGACAAAATAGTGAAACCAAAGTCTTTTTTTATCTTTTGCAATAGTTTCAAACCTTCTTCTAAGCCAGGTCCTTGATAAAATTGCAAGGTGCTGCGGTTGTCTTTCTGAAAAGATGATTTGAAAATAATATCTATTTTCATTCGCTGCGAAATTTCTTTTAGCATTTCGGCAGTTTTCATCATCGTCGTTTCGTCCTCTATTACGCAGGGACCTGAAATTAAAAACAGTTTATCTGCCCCGCAAGGAATATTGCCTACGTGGACAATTTTTTTTGTTATTGACACAGTTTAATTTTGAATTTTGAATGTTTAGTTTTGAATTGTCTTATTTAATTAGAAAACTATATGTAGAATGCACGCAGCTAACGCAGATTTTATAGATAAAACACTGATTTTTAAATTTTCTATCCGTAAAATCAGCTTAATCAGTATTATCTGTGTGCTAAGTCTAAATTACAGCACATTTTCATAAATTGCAGCCAGATGCAAAGTAGCCTGCACTGTTGCAATACTCATTACGTCATTCCTATTGGTATAAGTTTTTGCTATCCATTCGTTTGCGGTTAGGCGTTGGTGGTGCGTAACCTTTACTTCTTTTTGCTCCACTACTATATAATCTTGTAAACTTTCCAAATATTTGTATTCCGTTAATTTTTCTACATAATCTGTTTTTACCGAAGTTGGCGAAATAACTTCAAAAATTACCAAAGGATTAAGCACTTCTCCAAAGTCGTTTCGCAACCTCTGGCGTGGCGTAACTGTTACGTCTGGTATTCTTGCTCGCAACCTCATGCCATCAATCATAATACAGATGCAAGGGTCTTGTATATAAACGCAAAACTGTTTTTTATCGATGCTTGATAAATTGTCATTAAGGTTCAAAATAATATCTGCGTGTTCTTTGGTTGTCATGTAGGCTATGTTTACTTCTTTGTTGTTAAAAATTGCTTCCAAAATTTCCTCCTCCACTGCTTGCCCTGTTTGCCTCCACACAATATAACCCTCGTTTTGCTCAAAGAAGTTGCCTGCCACTTCTCTCGCAAAGTGGAACTGTTCGGCTGTATAGATTTTGGTTGCTTGCATAAATTTTTGGTTTTTATTTTACCACTAATCTTTGCCCCACACTCAATTTATCTGATTTCAGTCCGTTGAGTTGGCGAATAGTGGCAATGGTTGTCTTGTATTTATTTGCAATTATCCACAACGACTCACCCGACTTAATCGTGTGCGTAGTACCTGTTGCGGTGGGCTGCACAGTCGGTACAGTCGTTTGTGTTGTGGTTTGTGCAGAGGTTTGATTTTCTGCGTTTCGCCTATTTTTTTGCTTGCCTTTTTTGCTTTTGGTTGTAGCAACTTCGTCGGTCATTGCTTCTTTTTTGCTTTTGCCAGACGTTTCGGGGTGCAAGTTTATTTTTTCTTTGCCAGCTATTTGCCCATCGCCATGCAAAACAGTTACAGGTTTGTGATGCCCTGCGGGTTTCACTACCAACGCCTTTCCACTCTTGATTTGGTGGCTTTTTAGTTTGTTCCAAGCCATCAATTGGGCTACAGATACGCTATATTGGTCGGCTATTTCACTCAACGATTCTCCTCTTTGAATGGTGTGGCGTTTGGCTATTTTGTTATTTTCCTCTTGTGCCTGCAATTTTTCTTTCTTCTCTTTCAGTGCCTTCATTTTAGCATAACGGTCTTTCCTGTTTTTTTCTTTCAAGACCATTTTTGCCTCATACTTCCAATCATTTTTGGAGGACGCCAAGACATATTCTTGATTTTCCCAAAAATATTGACTTCTTTCAGCAGGAATTTTCAGGGCATAACTTTTATAATTTGAGGGAATTATTTTCTTTTTAAACTCAGGGTTGAGTTCCATCAAATCGTCTAAGCACACTTGCAGTTTGTCTGCCAACTCTTTCAAATTGACGTACTTGTTTATGATGACTGTTTCGTATTCTATTGGGTAGTTGGGTTGATTTTGAATAATATTATGTTCTTCTGCATGGGTCATGCTATACGTAACCGCCACAAACATAGGCACATAAGCCCTTGTTTCGGCAGGCAAAAATCTATAAATTTCCCAAAAATTGGTTCTACCTCCAGCCTTGCGAATGGCACGTTGCACGGTGCCAGGGCCGCAGTTGTAAGCAGCCAAAGCCAATTCCCAGTCTTGCCCAAAGAAATTATAAAGCCAAGTAAGGTATTTGCAGGCTGCAATGGTAGCTTTTTCAGGGTTCATTCTTTCGTCTATGTATTGGTCTTGTCGCAAGCCCAAATGTTTGCCTGTGGCGGGCATAAATTGCCACAGACCGCAAGCCCCTGCACGTGAAACGGCAGTAGGTTTGAGGGCAGACTCTACAATAGACAAATATTTTAGTTCGTCGGGCAGATTAAATTCGGTTAAATATTTCTCAAAAATAGGAAAATACAAGTTTTTGCGAGCCAACATGGTTTGTGTATAACTCCGCCTCCGTACTGTAAAATAGTCTATAAACCCGCGAATATCACGGTTAAAAGTCATGGGAATGGTGGTGTTCATGGCTGCCAATCTTTCTGCAATCACCTCATCTGTTACGTAAGGTGCAAAATCGTAGGCGATGTCGTGGTCGTTGAGCAGCAGCGAAGTAGAGTCGGGTGTGTAGAGGTGGCTGTCTTTGAGCAATTCCTCTTGTGCTTCTGCAACGGCAATTTCTTGGAGTTGGTCAAATTGGAGGGGGTGTAGGTAGTCGCAATAGTCTAAAAACAAGTTCAACGCCTGTTGGTAGTTTTTTTCTATCAGCAAAGAATCTAACGAAATTTTTGCATTTTGATAGACCTTTTCAGTGCTGTCTTTGGCTGCCTGTTTGGTAGCATTGGTTTCTGCCGTAGAGGTTTCTTGCGAAGTTTGGGCTTGCAAGGGCAACCAACAACCTACAGAGAACAAGGCAACAAGAAATGATTTTTTTATTATGTTAGCACTACTCATAAAACAAGTGTTTTAGTTCAAAAAAACATAGGTAAACCTATGCTACCCAAAAGCATTTAGGCACAATTATTATTTTGTGTCGTTATGCAGTATTTCAATTTGTTCAACAGTTAAATCTGTATCTTCTGCTATGATGTCTATCGAGATTCCACGTTTGAGCATCTTTCTAGCAATTTCTATATTTCGTTTCTCAATAACAAGCATTTTTTCTGCTTTGTCATCTGTTTCACGCATACGTGCATACTCATAAGCATCTAAATCCTCTTTTTTCCAATTATGGCGGTTTGCTTCTGTATAAGCTGACTGTAAGCCCTCATCACCTAAACCAGCAGGAATTACAGTTAAATTTTCTGCATTTTTGATAAAATACACCCATTTTTCTACTAAATTTTGTAATTCTTCTTCTGTTTTATCAAACTTAGGTAATTCTATAAAATTGAATTCCAAATCTTTTAGTTTGTGTTCTTTGGTTTCTGCATCTAAAATCAAGTGCCTTGATAAGTAGTGCGGGGTGTCTAAAAACTCAAAGTTTAAGATACCAATAAAAATAGTCGGTTTGAGTTTATAATAATCCTCACCTACATTGAGTTGTGCAGAGTAACTTTTGGCACTGTAATACACTACTCTTTTAGCAAAACCAATCTTGTCTGTAACCTGCATTTCTACAATGTACTCATGGCCTGCCTTGTCTTTTGCTTTCACATCTAAAATGGTAGATTTTGCACCCAATACAATAGGTAATTGGTAAGGATTGAGAATTTCAACCCAAGTAATTTTTCGATGATTTTCCAATTTTAAAACAGCATTTAGAAATGAAATCAAAATTTCTGTTTTGTTTTCATTACCAAAAATTTTGCGAAAAGCAATGTCATTTTTTATGTCTGCGAATTTCATAGTAATTTATCAGAAAATACAAATTACGCTTACACTCTCACTTTTTACTTTATAAAACTGTAATCAACTTAAACCTAACAATTTTGTGCCAAAAATACAAATAAAAAACTGTAAATTTCCAAATAGCTGCAAGAGTTTTCTATTGGCTTATTAATCAATTTTATTTGCTTAATTGCTTACGCAATTTTGAAATGTAAAAAATACTTTTAGTTTTGTGGCAAATACTTTACGTTGTGGTGTTTTAAATTTATTCAGTTCATATTTCACTTTATTCTTATGGCTTTTACAACATTTAAGAACTTAGAACAAGTATTGACAGCTTACAATTTGTCTTATGCAGAACAAGTTTGTGGTTATGCTTTGCAGTATGCAGCCCCAAAAAGTTTGCACGAGGAGATAAATTTTAATACTGCCGAAATTCACTACAAAGTTTCTGAAAATGCTATTGGTGAAAGTATTTTGTTCCCGATTTTGAAAGCAGTTTGGCTACAATACAAAGATGTTTTTGCTATTTTCAGCCATCCGATGCTCGAATTTGACGAAGTTCTTACAGGTTATCCCGATTATGTGTTGGCTAAGAAATCTGCAAGAGGGAAAATATTTTTGGAACAGCCTTACTTGGCAGTTGTGGAAGCCAAAAAAGATGATTTTTCGGCAGGTTGGGGGCAGTGCAGTGCGGAAATGTATGCTTTGCAACAACTTAATGATGACAAAGTTATGAAAATTATGGGCGTTGTGTCTAATGGTGATGTGTGGCAATTTGCATTTTTGGAGGGGCAAGTTTTTTTGCAATGTAGCAACACTTATACGATACAGCAATTAGATTTGATTTTCAATTTTATGACAAGTTATTTGGTAGAAATTATAAATAGGTAAGACGATGCAAACACAGGAAATTGGTTTTGGCGAACTTCGCAGGGCTTATGTGCAGGTGCGGGAGTTTGTGAAAGAAAAAACGGGTTGTGAGGATAAAGAAATTGGGCTTTATTCTACGATAGAGGAAGATTTAGAAATATTTGGAGAAGATTTAGGATTCTTTTTTGAAGATTTTGCTAAAAAATTTGGTTTTGCAACCGAAAAACAATCTAAATGGGCAGAATGGTCTTTTAAAGTCTTTGCTTGCTTCTTTTTGGTTGGTTTGGCTTACTGTATTGTTACTGAATTTTTGAAGTTTTTAGCAATCTGTTTAGCAATATTGGGTTTAATGGCTATTTTGGCTGTTGTAGATTATTTTTCGTTACCAAAACAAATAACATTGGTTGCTAAAAAAGATTGGCAACAAGACAAATTAACGGTAGCAGATTTGGTTAGTAGCTTGATAGCAAAAGAGTTTGTGCATAAAAATGAGGTAACTTATGTGTTGAAACGTAAAGAATAAAACCATGCAAAATACAGACAAATCTCCTATTTATACAGCCGAGCAGTTTCATTTGGTAAGGGACTTAGCGGGCAATTTCTTCGAGCAAATCGAAGGGCAAATCGTATGGCGACAAACAGGACAGGCGGTGGAAGAAGAAATTTTGGAGGCTATTTTCAATCACCAAGAAGTAACCATAGCATATATGACAACCAAAGAACACGCATTGATAATTTCTAATCTCAACCAAGATTTGAGAGGTTTGGATAAATCTCAGTTTAGACTCTTTATTCAAGACCCTTGCATTTGCATTATGATAAATGGCAAAAGACTAAAAGCCCGAATACCTGATGCAACTGTTACGCCCCAAAAAACAGAGTTTAATGAATTGGGCGAAGCACTAAATCCTGTTGTGGTTTTTGAAGTCGTGTCGCCAAGTTCTACCAAAACAGACTACATAGACAAATTGAAAGAGTATAAAACGGTGGCTACGCTGCAAAGTTATTTGGTGGTAGAGCAAAAGGAAATGAAAATAGTGCAATATGATAGACTAAACGAAAACGAATGGACAGAAGAGGTTTTTATGGCAGCAAATGAAATGATAAATATTCGGGCTATCAATATTAGCTTGAATGTGGCTGAGGTGTATGCAAATGTGTGGGAGTGAAAAAATAAACCAAAAAATAGGTGCAGAAGTAGTAATCATGTGCTGATAGCAAGCAAAGTTTAAATTAAGTAAGCACACAGATAACACAGATTAGGCAGATTTTGCGGATAAAAAAAATTAAAAAATCTGCGTTTCTATCCGTAAAATCAGTGTTATCTGCGTGCTAAGACGTGATGACTTTCTCAATTAAAAATTACACAATGCCTTTGCAACTTGTCAAAACAGATTTATTGGCAACTTATCAAAACTTGTTTGCTAATGACAAATTAGAATTAGCTTTTACTGCTTTGAAAGATGCTGAAATATCGTCAGAAACTTTTAGTTTTTATACTTCGGTGGCTGCTATGGCTTCTTCACGCATAGAGGGTGCGGCAATGGAAATTGATAGTTATGTGAAACATAAATTGTTGAAAACCAATTATTTAGAGGAATTGGTGCAAAAACCAAATGATTTATATGATGCGTATTTGTATGCTCAACAAAACAAATTGACGAAACAAAATTTTTTGAAAGCACACAAATTATTGGCTGTTCATTTGTTGCCAAAAGCAAAACAAGGAATTTGCAGAACAGGCAATATGGTGGTGATGGAACACAAAACTTTTCGCATACAATATGAAGCTGCACCTGCCAATGAAGTGCAAAATTTATTTAATTTGCTCTGGGCAGATATTGGAATTTTGAAAAAACGCAAGCTAACTTATGCAGAAGTTTTTTATTTTGCCTCTTTTATTCACTTAGTTTTTGTCAATATTCACCCTTTTGAAGACGGCAACGGCAGAGCAGGCAGGCTATTAGAAAAGTGGTTTATTGCCGAAAAATTAGGCGAAAAGGCATGGTTTATTGAAAGTGAACTAAATTATTATCAACGAGTGAATGAATATTACAAAAATCTCAACAAATTAGGCGTATTTTATGAACAGTTGGATTACAGCAAAGCATTGGATTTTTTGGTGATGTTGGGTAATTGTTTGAAAAAATACAATTCAGTATTGTTGCAATAAATTAAGCACACAGATAACGCAGATTAGGCAGATTTTTGCGGATAAAAAAATTAAAAAATCTGCGTTTTTATCTGTAAAATCAGTGTTATCTGCGTGCTAAGACGTTATGATTTTATTAAAGAAACAACTAACAAACGAGGTAACATCTCTAAAACCACACTTGGGCTGTATTGGGTTTTTAGCCTACTTGTTTAATAGTTGTTTCAAATGCTCATAGTACAAAGTTAAGGCAATAGGTTATGAGGTACAAATTTTAATTACAGATTTTGAAATTAGCCATAAAAAATGTTTACCCTTTTTTGTCCTTACCAAAGGACAAAAAAATATAGCTTTTAGTTATTTTAAAGCATTTTATTAGTTGTTTTAAAACTAAAAATATTATTAAATTTAAAACATAATTAATTTATAATAATTAGATAAAAAATACAATACTTTTTTGTCCTATGCCTAATGTTTATTTCTGTGCAATTTTGTTGTGAGAAATTAAAAAACTCACTTCAAAATTATGAAAAGTATAAAGTCATATAGCAGGAAGCTTGTTTCGAGATTTAATAGCAACTCCCAAAAAATTGCCACAAAGGTAAAAGCAATAGCAAAAAGTATAAAATTGCAATACTGCAAAATTAAACAATTTGTTATTTCTAAAATAAAGAACTTAACATTAAAGAAAATAGCAAAGTGGTTTACAATAGACTTTTTAAAAGAATTGCTATTTGATTATATAAAAATGGCTGGAAAATGGCTCTGGGATTTATTATCTGAAAATCCGTTTGATTTTTAAAAATTTAAACTAAAAAAATCTTACAAGGTCTTTAAGACCTTGCAAGGTTTAACAAAAAAATAAAATCTTAAATATATCTACTCCTCAATGGACAAATTCACCTATATCGCCAATGCGGATACAGTCGTGATAGACGAAATGTATCAGGCGTACAAAGCCAGCCCTGCATCTGTCGATGCGACTTGGCAACAGTTTTTTCATGGCTTTGAGTTTTCGCTGGCTTATGGCGAACACGCAAACGGAAATGGCAATGGTGCAGTAGCCCATGCGGTTGCTCACAGCTCTGCCGACCTGAATGTGGAAAAAGAGTTGAAAGTATATCAACTCATCAGGGCTTACCGTTCACGGGGGCATTTAAGGTCTAAGACCAATCCTGTCCGCCCACGCAAAGACCGCAAAGCAAGGCTCGATGTAGCCGATTTTGGTTTGAATGACCAAGATTTGGATACAGTTTTCCAAACAGGCAATACACTGGGCATAGGGGCTGCCTCGTTGCGAAAAATTATCGAAACCTTGCAAAAAATCTATGAAGGTAGCATTGGTTTTGAGTTTCAATACATCAGAGAACCCGAAGTACAGGATTGGTTTATTCAGAAAGTAGAGAAAGAATACCCAAACACTGTACCCAGCATAGCGGAGAAAAAACGTATTTTGACTAAACTCAACGAGGCTGTAGTTTTCGAAAACTTTTTGCACACCAAATATTTGGGGCAAAAAAGATTTTCCTTAGAAGGCGGTGAGTCCACCATTCCTGCCCTCGATGCCATTATTCAACACGGGGCAGCTTTGGGTGCTAAGGAATTTGTGATTGGTATGGCACACAGAGGTCGGTTAAATGTATTGGCAAATATCATGGGCAAAACTTACGAACACATTTTCAATGAGTTCGAAGGCAATGTATTGCCTGATACTACAATGGGAGATGGCGACGTGAAATACCACATGGGTTACTCCTCCGAAGTGCCAACGTCTGATGGCAGTGCTTTTTTGCGATTGTTGCCCAATCCTTCGCACTTAGAAGCCGTAAATCCTGTAGTCATTGGCTACACCAGAGCAAAAATTGATGCCTTGTATGGCAACAATTTTCAATCGATGATACCTATTTTGATTCATGGTGATGCAGCCGTTGCAGGACAGGGAATTGTCTATGAAACTACGCAAATGTGCGGATTGGCGGGTTACAGAGTCGGCGGTACTATTCACTTTGTTATCAACAACCAAGTCGGTTTTACAACAGATTTTGAAGATGCTCGAACTGCCATTTACTGCACAGACGTTGCCAAATTGGTTGACGCACCTGTTTTGCACGTAAACGGCGATGACCCCGAAGCCGTAGTTTTTTCTGTAAAATTGGCAGTAGAATACCGCCAAAAATTTGGAAAAGATGTGTTTATCGACATGGTTTGCTATCGAAGACATGGACACAACGAAAGTGATGAGCCTAAATTTACGCAACCGACTTTGTATAACATCATTGCAAAACACCCCAACCCAAGAGAAGTTTACAACAAAAAACTGATAGAAAGAGGGGACGTAGATTCGCATTTGGCAGAGTCGATGGACGCAGAGTTCAGAAATACTTTGCAGGACAGGCTTAATCAAGTGAAACAAAAACCATTGCCCTACACCCAACAAAAACTCGAAAAAGATTGGAAAGAGTTGAGGAGAAGCAAGCCCGAAGACTTTGACAAATCTCCTGCCACGTATATTTTGCAAGACGTGATAGACAAAGTTGCTAATGCCCTAACCAATGTCCCCGAAGGTTTCCGCCCACTGAAACAGATAGAAAAACTGTTGAAAGACCGCAAAAAAGCCTTTACCGAAGACAAAGAACTGAACTGGGCAGCAGCCGAATTGTTGGCTTATGGTGCAATTTTGTTAGACAATAAATTGGTGAGAATTTCGGGGCAAGACGTGCAAAGAGGTACTTTTAGCCACCGCCACGCCGTTTTGCGTGATAGTGTTACGAGTGAGCCTTACAACAGTTTGAATTTTATTAGCGACAAGCAAAAATATTTGTCCATTCACAACTCTTTGTTGTCTGAGTTTGCCGTTTTAGGTTTTGAGTTTGGCTATACCTTGGCAAATCCCAACGCCTTAGTGATTTGGGAGGCTCAATTTGGAGATTTTGCAAACGGCGCCCAAACCATGATAGACCAATTTATTTCGAGTTGCGAAAGCAAATGGAACAGAATGAATGGCTTAGTTATGCTTTTGCCTCATGGCTACGAAGGACAAGGACCCGAACACAGCAACGCCCGACCAGAAAGATTTTTGCAACTTTGTGCAGAATACAATATGGTAGTTGCCAACGTAACCAGCCCTGCCAATTATTTCCACCTCTTGCGAAGACAGTTGGCGTGGGAGTTTCGCAAACCTTGCGTAGTGATGTCGCCTAAGTCTTTGCTCCGCCACCCCAAATGCGTGTCGCCATTGGAGGAAGTTACCAAAGGAGGTTTCAGAGAAGTGATAGGCGATGCTTTTGCAGACGACAAGGCAGTGAAAAAGGTAATTTTGTGTAGTGGTAAAGTTTATTACGACTTGGCAGAAAGACAACAAACGGACAACCGCAAAGACGTTGCCATTATACGTATGGAGCAACTTCACCCCTACCCTGCCGAACAGTTACAGGCAGAACTTCAAAAATACAACAATCCTCAGTTGCTTTGGGTGCAAGAAGAACCTGAAAATATGGGTTATTGGAGTTATATTTTGCGTTATCTCCGCAAAACGAATATAGAAGTGGTGGCTCGCAAACCTTCGGCTTCGCCAGCTACGGGTTATGCCAAAATCCACGCAGCCGAACAAGAAGTGATTTTGCGTAAGGCTTTTGAGTAAAAAATTGCAGGAGAATTTTGTGATACTTTCCAAGTTTTTGAAACTTGGAAAGTGTTTTTGTTTTAAAGTCCTAACGGACTTAGAAAATGAATGTTAAGAAAAGGCACTTTATCTATCTATCATTAAAGGTTATTACGATAATTTTTGTATAGAAAATTAACTTGTTGATTTTCAGCTAATTGACTTTGCAGTTGGAGGCACCCCCCGCCAAAGGGTACGGTACAAATCGTAATAACTTCTTAGCAAAAGGCACTTTTAGTGTGCCAGCAAATTTTAATGAAGAATTACCGCAATAAACACACAAATAATTAAGTATGAAGTAGACGGATTTAAATTGTTGAAAAATTAGCTTTTATTGTAAGTTTCAACCTGCCAAAATTTCCGTTTCCCCCTCAAAACCTCACCAAAAAACGCCAAAATGACAGAAAGAAGGCAATGGTTTAAGGTTTGCGAAACAGTTTACTGATAACTGAAAACTGAAAAAACCATGAACTTCGATAACTACACCATCAAGGCACAAGAGGCAGTGCAAACCGCAACGAGTTTGGCAACTGCAAGGCAGCAACAAATAGTAGAAACAGGGCATTTGTTGAAAGGCGTATTGACGGCTGACGAAAACATCACGAGCTATATTTTCAAAAAAGCAGGGGCAAATTTGAACTTGGTAAACCAAAAAATAGACGAATTTGTGAATACTTACCCAAAATCTTCGGGTACTTCGCCTTATTTGTCTAACGATGCCCACGCTGCCCTGAACAAAGCCGAACAGTTTTTGCAGACTTTCAAAGACGAATTTGTAACCATAGAACACATTTTGTTGGGTTTGTTGGCGGGCAAAGACAAGGTTACAACTTTGCTAAAAGATGCAGGTTTTACAGAAAAAATATTGACTGCCACCATCAAAGAATTGCGAAAAGGCGAAACAGTGAAAGACCAAACCGCAGAGGACAAATACCGTTCTCTTGACCGTTATGCAAAAAACTTGAATGATTTGGCTCGCAAAGGCAAAATTGACCCTGTAATTGGTCGTGATGAGGAAATTCGCAGAGTATTGCAAATTTTGACACGCCGAACTAAAAATAACCCTATGCTGATTGGACAGCCTGGAGTTGGTAAAACCGCCATTGTGGAGGGATTGGCACAGCGAATTATTGAGGGTGATGTGCCTGAAAATTTGCGTGGCGTAACCCTGTTTGCCTTAGATATGGGGCTGTTGGTGGCAGGGGCAAAATATAAAGGTGAATTTGAGGAAAGATTAAAGGCTGTTATCAAGGAAGTGGTGGACTCGGAGGGGCAAATTGTGTTGTTTATAGACGAAATTCACACCTTAATTGGTGCGGGTTCGGGTGGCGAAAGTGCTATGGACGCAGCCAATTTGCTAAAACCTGCCTTGGCACGTGGCGAATTGCACGCAATAGGGGCTACAACTTTGAAAGAATACCAAAAATACATAGAAAAAGACAAAGCATTAGAAAGACGTTTTCAGGCAATTACAGTAGATGAGCCAAGTCCCGAAGATGCAATTTCTATCTTGCGAGGGATTAAGGAAAAATACGAGTTGCACCACGGCATACAGATAAAAGATGATGCCTTGATTGCTGCCGTTACGCTGTCGCACCGCTATATTTCTGACCGTTATCTGCCCGACAAGGCAATAGATTTGATGGACGAAGCAGCAGCCAAATTGCGGATTGAAATTGATAGTTTGCCCGAAGAATTGGACGAAATTCAACGCAAAATTATGCAGTTGGAGATTGAACGTGAGGCAATTCGGCGAGAAAATGATGTGGAAAAAGAAAATATTTTGTCCAGAGAATTGGCTGATTTATACGGTGTGAGGGATAGCAAAAAGGCAAAATGGCAACAAGAAAAAGACGTAATCACGCAGGTTCAGCAAGCAAAAGCCGAAATAGAAAACCTGAAAATGCAGGCAGAAAAGGCAGAAAGAGAGGGAGATTATGGCAAAGTTGCCGAAATTAGGTATGGCACACTGATAGAAACGCAACAAAAATTGGCAGCTTTTCAAAAGCAATTTGCAGAGGTGGCGGGCGAAAATTCTATTTTGAAAGAAGTGGTAACAGCCGAAAACATAGCCGAAGTCGTGGCACGATGGACAGGTATTCCTGTTTCCAAAATGTTGCAATCGGAAAAAGAAAAGTTGTTGCATTTGGAGGCAGAATTGGGCAAAAGAGTGGCAGGGCAAGAGGAGGCAATCATAGCCATTGCCGATGCAGTGCGTAGAAGTCGTGCAGGCTTGCAAGACCCGAAAAAACCTATTGGCAGTTTCATTTTCTTAGGCACAACAGGCGTAGGAAAAACCGAATTGGCTAAGGCATTGGCAGAGTTTCTGTTCAATGACGACAATGCACTGGTGCGGATAGATATGTCGGAGTTTCAGGAAAGGCACGCCGTTAGTCGGTTGATTGGGGCACCGCCTGGGTATGTGGGTTATGACGAAGGTGGGCAATTAACGGAGGCAGTTCGTCGAAAACCATACAGCGTGGTCTTGCTCGACGAGATTGAAAAAGCACACCCCGATACGTTTAACATTCTCTTGCAGGTGCTTGACGAGGGCAGACTAACGGACAACAAGGGCAGGGTGGCGAATTTCAAAAATACCATTATCATCATGACTTCTAACTTGGGTTCGGATTTGATAATGCAAAAATTTAACGAAGCCGAACAAGGGCATAAAACCCTTGCCCAATTAGGCGATGAGGCTAAGACGTTGGTTTTCAGTCTGTTAAAATCTGTGGTAAGACCAGAATTTTTGAACCGCATAGACGAAATTGTGATGTTTGAACCTTTGGGCAAAAAGCAAATGCGTAAGATTGTGAAAATCCAATTTGAGCAGTTGAAAAAACAGTTGGAGGTGCAAAACGAAATTTTGATAGATGCTACGCCTGATGTGCTGGACAAATTAGCCGAAATGGGCTATGATGTGCAGTTTGGGGCAAGACCTCTGAAACGGATGATGCAAAAACACCTGATGAATGAATTGTCTAAGCAAATCTTATCGGGCAAAATCAACAAAGATAGTCCTGTGGGTATTGTGCTTGACGAAAATGAGGAGATTGTTTTTGTAAATCAACAGTTGGATTTGTAAGCCACACACCCGAAGGGTTTTTAAAAATCCTTCGGGTGTTTTTTGTTGTAATTTATTACAAAATATATTTTACAATGAATAAAGTATTCAAAAATATTTTTTTTGTAAATTGCAAAAAAATATAATCTGATTATGCAAAGTGAACCCAAAATGTGGCGGCTACTTCAAGTAGCTAAAAATTTGAATGTAAGCATCAAAACTCTTGCAGACTATCTTGATTCTTTGGGCTATATAGTTCAAAATAATCCAAACTTTCAGATTTCAGACCAGCAATATGAGTTAGCAATCCAATATTTTTCAAACAATGTGCAGGCATCAACTTATCGGGTTGTGAAGGAAATTCATCAAACTCTATTTAATTTTTTATATGCTGAATATCTTATCAAGGTTGATACATTTTTTTTTACAGTTCGTAAGAATGATAAATTGGGTAAACTATCAGCAGGGCATTGGTTTACTGGTAATGGTGAAAATTTGTTTTTTTCTTTTTGGAATGGAAATGATGTAATAAATAAAACACCTAATATTTATTTCAGCATAGCCACAGATGGTAGCACTACCTTAAATTTATCAGCATTACCAAATTCAAGTTTAAAAACAGATGAGGAAGCAGTAAATAAAGCTAAATTTTTAAATGGTTTGGCTAAGGTGTTAAATATGAAACAAACCAAAAGAGATGGAAATCTGATTAACCATTGGCAAAAATCATATCAAATTTCACCAATAGAAAATGAACCTGTTTACATCACAAGTTTAAAATATTTTTTACAAACAGATAAAGTAGAAATAGATAAGTTAGTTAGCTTTTCTGAAGCTATGCAACCTATTTCGTTAGGTGTTGGTAATAATAAAATAGGCAAATTAGACAAAAACACCTTTCACACTGATTTAGAAAAAATATTAGATTATCAAAACAATAGAGTAGAAGGCAGAAAAATTAGAAGATATGGTGTTGAGAAACATTTAATTCTTAAAAATCTCCGACTTACTTATATTGGTCATTTTGAAAATTTGGAACTTGATTTAAGTAAAAGAGTTACAATTTTGATAGGCGAAAATGGTACAGGAAAATCTACTATTTTGCGTGCTATTGTGTTGGCATTGGTTGGAACAAATGAAACAAAAATATTGAATTTGCAGCACCCAAGTCTGCAAAATTTGTTGCAAATGGAAGGCACAATGTTAAGTAAAATAAGTTATGCTATGCAAGGAAAAATTGAATTGACTTATGAATATGATAACACTTCATACATCAATCGTATAAAATTGCAACACAATGAAAAAAATATAGCTGTTGATATTTCAGAAGAAAGTTTTGACACAACTATCAATAGCTTTGGAGTTTTTGAGGCAGATGAGTTTAGAACTTTAGTAATGGGGTTTCCACAAGTGCAGGGTGGAACTAATGAAAAATTAAATGAATGGATACCAAATCACAAAGATATTAAGCAATCACACACAAAAGATGTAATAAATTTGCTTTATAATGAACCTGCGGATTGGGTAGATTCCTTAAATTCTTGGATAATTGACTTGTATAAAGGTGATGCAGTGAAACACAGAAAAGGTGAAGCAATGCAAAACCAACCCATTATTGATAGTGTTTTTGAGATAATTTCGGAAGTTACGAGCAGGAAAATCACTTTTTATGACCTTATCAATGAGGACAATCCGAAAAGCCGTGTTCGGGTTTTGATAGACAGTGAAACTACACCAATTCCCTTAGATTTGATTAGTCAAGGTTATAAAAATGTTTTTGGTTGGGTAGCACAATTAGTAAAAAGGGTGTATGATTTGACTATTATACCAAAGGTTATGGGAAAATTGACTGTAATTGGAAAAATAGAACTACCTATTGGGGGGAATAAAAAAGATAAAACTCAAAACTTAGAAAAAGATACAAAAAACAAAACAAAAGAACTTTTTAATGACTTTGCAACCGTTTTTATTGACGAAATAGACACGTATTTACACCCAAGTTGGCAGACAAAAATCTTATCAGTTTTGGTTAGTCGTTTTCCAAATATTCGTTGGGTAGTTACCACACATTCGCCTTTGGTAGTCAGTGGCATTCCCAATGATATTTCAAATGTTTATTGGATAAGAGGTAGTTATCAACCTCTCAATCTAAAATTATATGGCAACGAAATAGGTGTTGTATTATTAAAAGCATTTGGTTTAATGCACCTAAGAAACAATAAAATTCAAGAACAACTTGACAATTTATTTGTATTTTTAGAAACAGAGCAGTTAAAAAAAGCTGAAATATTGCTTAATTCGTTGAAAACACAAGTTGAAGAAGACCCTGATATCCTTCGTGCAGAAACAGTTTTATTCAGCTTAAAAAGTTAAAGCAATGAAATTTATAGACAAAGAAAAAGACAACGAGGCAACCCTTATTCTTAGGCAATTTAAGGAGGATAAAAACCTTAGCGAAAATGAAAAAATATACCCTGGACTTGGTAGTTATTCTTTCAATGGGAGTGAAAAAGCCAAAAAAATCATAGAAAATGCACTTTATAGAGAGCAAGGAGGAATTTGTGCCTATTGTATGAGAAAATTAAAGGCAGTACGAATAGAGCATTGGTATCCTCAAAATTGTAAGATTGACCCAATAAAAGGGAAATTACTATCTATTGAGTATGCGAATTTTTTAGGAGTTTGTAGTGGGTATATTTATGATAAAGGAGTAGATGGTAAAGCTGTAAAAAGTGAAACTTTTTGTGAAGGAACTCCACGAGGTAATACTTTACTTACAGTTAATCCAACTAATGAAAATATTATCAATCAACTAATTTTTACAGAAACAGGTGTAATATCTTGCCTTGATGATAGCATTGATAAGGACTTAAAAACTACTCTTAATTTGAATGTTGGACTTTTAAAAAACTTCAGAAAAAATGAATGGGCAGCGGTGGTGATGTCTATTAGTATAAAATCTAAAAGTAAAAAGAAACTTGATGTTTTAAAAGCAGAACTTGCTATCTATGAAACTAAAACTGATGGTGTGTTTCGGGAATATTGTCAAGTTGCAATTTATTACCTCAAAAAGAGATATTAAAAGAGGAGAAAAGAAATATGACTTCCTAAATTCAAAATTTATACTTTTGCCCTCTTGGCAGGCAAAACCCTAACCAAAGCTGCCCAAAACTGGAAAGAGAAATTGGAAAAGGAGTTTTGAGGGACATAAGCATTGCAAAATACGGTTGCGGTGTTGGAAAAGGAGAAATAAATTTGTAAGTTTGTTAAACAATAGCCTAAAATTTATGCAAACAGACCTTGTTGTACTCAAAAATAATTTTCATCAGTTGATAGACAACCTCAATGATATACAAGTGTTAGAAACTTTGTATAAATTGGTTAGTAGTTTTCAACGTGAGCAAGCAACTGATATTCTTGACGACTTGACTTTGCCACAACAGCAAAGACTGCAACAGTCTTTACAACAAAGTGAAAATCTTGCCAGCTTACACACCCACGACAACGTAAAACACGAAATTCAGCAATGGCTTACACAATAGTTTGGACAGATAATGCCAGAGAGGATTTGCAGCAAATTGTTAGTTACCTGAAAACAAATTGGTCTGATACAGTGGCTGAGAAATTTGTAGAAACAGCGTTGCATAAAGTTAGCTTGCTTGAAACCCAACCTTTTATTGGCACTGCCTCAGAAAAAGAAAAAACTGTTCGTAAGTTATTGATAAGCAAGCAAATAACTTTATTCTACAAAGTTGCAGAGCCGAATGTTATTTTACTTGACTTTTTTGATGTCAGGCAAAGTACAGATAAAAGTATATTTTGATTTATTTTCTCAAAGAAAAAAGCACTCTCTTAGCAACTGCCATTACAGCATTGCAAAGAAATATCCAAAACCATTCCCAAAGGTTTTCTAAGTGGTTGGTTTGGCAAAAAAGAGAAACAGCAAATCCAATCCCTCCAACAAACTACTTTTGCTCTCTTGGCAGGCAAAACCCTAACCAAAGCTGCCCAAAGCTGGAAAGAGAAATTGGAAAAGGAGTTTTGTAGGTTTACACCCGAAGAGTTTTAAAAATCCTTTGGGTGTTTTTTGCTGATGGTTATTTTTTCCAGTCCGTTAGGACTGTAACCTTGGTAGAAACTGCACACCTCAGCCAAGAAACTCCGTAGGAGTTTAACTTTTGAAGTTAGTTAAACTCCTACGGAGTTTTTTGGCTGGGCGTGATTGCTACTTTCTACCAAGGTTGAAGTCCTAACGGACTTAGAAAATAAATTGTAAGGAAAAGCACTTTATTTAATGGCAAAAGTAATCTTTAAACAAGAATCGGGCAAACATTTCGCCTTATTTCCTGTCAAAATTTGAGAAAAATGGTGGCGAAAGGAGCCAAAAACCTTGTTTTTTATTTTTTGTACTTCAAAAACGACTTAGAGAAGGCTATAAACTGGAAATTGTTGCTAAACAACAACTACAGAAGGGTAAACCTGAAAAATTTAATGACTAATGAGGCTGTCTTTTCGGACAGCCTCTACGTTTTCACGAAAATTGTCGGACAACCTTTTTTATATTGTAGTTACTGTTTCTCCTTTCGGCAATGTGAAACCAAACGTGGTACCTTCTCCTCTTTTGCTTGTTACTCCAATTTTTCCTCCATTTTTTTCTATAAATTCTTTGCAAAGCAACAAACCCAAGCCTGTACCTTTTTCGTTGGCAGTTCCTTTGGTTGTAAAGTGGCTGTCGGTCTTAAAAAGTTGGTCTATTTTGTCTGCACCTATGCCCACACCTGTATCACTCACCTGCACAGTAAAGTAATTGGTTGGCTCGTCGAGTAGCAAAATCGTAACATAACCTTGCGGATTGGTAAACTTAATGGCATTGCTCAACAGATTTTGGAATACAATGCTGATTTGATTTTTGTCTGCCCAAACCAAATATTCTTTGTCTAAAGAATTAATAATTTCTACTTGTTTCTTTTGTGCCAATTCGCCCAAAAAGTTAGTTTTTTCTTGTGCCAATTCGGTCAAGTTAAACAAGGTTGGTTGCGTTTTGATACCTCCCATTTGCGACCTTGCCCAGTTGAGCAGGTCTTCGAGCATATCGAGGGTGTGGAGGGTAGAAACTTTGAGTTGAGAGGACAATTCTTGCTGCTCCGCTTTGTTCAAATCTCCACTTTCAAAAAGGTCTAAAAAACCAGCTATCATACTCAATGGGCTACGCACATCATGGGCTATGATAGAGAGCATTTTGTCCTTTACTGAATTGAGTTTGTCTAATTTATCATTTTTTGCCAAAATAGATTCGGCTTGTGTTTGCAGTTCTTCGGCTTGGAGGTGCAGGGCTTCAGTTTGCTCTTGTAGCTGGTGTTTTTGTTGGGTTAGTAGCCAATTGGTCTTTCTTTTTTCTGCATTGCTGCGTGCCAAAATAACAACAATAAGCACTGTTGCCACCAAACAGATAACCAAAACAGCAATCAGCCAAAATTGGCGTACATCTTCTAACTCCTCTCTTGCTTCTTGTTCTTTAAATTGCAACTCCTTGACTTTCAGTTCATTGTTTGCCATCAGCAGTAGCATATCTTTTTTGCTCATGGTCGCAAGCAAAGTTTGTTGTTCGGCTGTTAGGCCTGCCAATTCTTTTTCTTGCTCACCAATGACAGCATCTTTTTGATTTAAAGACAATGCTTTGTTGCGATTTTCTAATTCTAATAATTTGGCGTGAAGTTCTGCTTCTTGTGCCGTCATCTGTACTTTTTCCAATTTTGTCCGTTGCGACTCCTCGTGAAAGGTGCGGTAGAGATTAAAATATTTTAGTGTATTGACAGGGTCGCCTTTTTTTTCATAGGTTTCTGCCAACATACCATAGCAACTCCGCATCTGCTCTATGTCTTTCATTTGGATAGCCAAATTTAGAGATTCTTGAATATAGGCAATAGATTGGTCATAGCGTTGCAAGTTGTTGGTAATGACCGAAATATTGATAAGTGAGGCAATGATACTTACAGGCTCTTTTGCTTTTTTTCGTTCCTCCAAGACCAAAGCAAAATATTGGTAGGCTTTTTCGTATTGGCGGAGGTCTGCGTGAATCATGCCCAAATTGTTTTTGATACCAATGATACCTTGCTGATTATCAATGACTTCGTTCAATTTGATAGACTGTTCAAAATACTGAACTGCTTTTTCATATTCTTTTCTTTCCCAATGCCAAGTGGCTGCTTCGTTCATAAAACGCGAAGCCTCTTTGTAATCTCCTGCTTGTTTTTTCTTTTCAGAGGCAGCCAAAAAATCATCGACAGTCATTTTTTTGCCTGTTTCATCTACCACATCTTTCTGCCCATAAGCAAAAAAGGTAAGCAAAGAGAATAAGCAACAAAAAAATAATTGGCTATAAAAACGAGAATAAGTGGTGGTAAGTGCAAACATTTGCTATAGCTGGTAACAAAAACGAGAGGTATTTTGCAAAAAATATGCTACAATAGAGGTTATTACGATAATTTTTGTATAGAAAAATAACTTCTTGATTTTCAACTAATTGACTCTGCACCCTAAAGGGTACGATACAAATCGTGATAACCTCTAATACTTGATTACACAAAAATAAAGTTTTATTACAAAAATCCAATAGAACTTATGGATAAATCTGTGTAGCCTGTTTTTTTAATCAATCTCCAATTCCTCACAGGCTCTGCGGGCTGCATCTTGTTCTGCGTGTTTTTTGCTATAACCAGCACCTTGCGAAATAACCTTGTCGTTAATCATTACTTGCACTTTAAATTGTTTGTTTGAGCCACCAGCTTTTTCCTCCAAAGTTTCAAAACGAACTAATTTGTTGTTTTTTTGCGACCATTCTATGATTTTCGACTTGTAATTGGTATCTGTTTCTATCACTGCCTCCACGTCTATGTGGTTTTGCAAAATCTCTTTGATAATAAATTGTTGGCAAAACTCAAAACCTCTGTCCAAATAAACAGCCCCAACAAAAGCCTCCATTGCATCGCCATAAATAGACTTGAAAGAGGAAGCCGTTTTGCGTTTGGCATCATACTCCACCAATTTGTCTAAGCCCATTTTACGACAAAGTTTGTCTAAGGCTTCTCGGCTGACTAACCTCGACCTAATTTCGGTCATAAACCCTTCGTTTTTGTAGGGGAAACGGCGAAAAAGATAATCTGCCACCACAGCACCCAAAATAGCGTCGCCCAAATATTCTAATCTTTCGTTAGATTCCTTGAAACCTTGTGAATTTTCCTTTGCTAAGGAGCTATGCAGCAAAGCCAATTTGAACAAATGCAAATTGCGAGGCATATAGCCTGTAATGTTTTTGATAGCCGCCAAGAGTTGTTTATCTTTGGCAGAAACAGGCTTAAAAAGCCGAAGAAGGAAATGAATCGGATTGATAATGCTAAGAAAGATAAAAAATTGATACTAAAACTGCCAATAACTAAGATGTTTTGCTGTTTTGTTGCAAAATTAATAGAAAAATTTGTTTTTTTGCAAGATTATTTAGCTATTTTTTGAAAGCAAAATTTGAATTACAATTCGTTAATAAAATGCCCACTAAGAGTTCACAAAGAATTTGTGTTGGCTTGTTAAAAATTGTCTATTACCAATGCTTAGTCAAAGAATTTCAGTTGCGAAAAATCAATTTTTCAATAGACTTTTTGCAAAGGTCTAAAAGATATATTTTCGGAGTCTTAAAGACCTAGAAAAATATGTTTCAAAATTACTTTCGCAAGAAACCTAATAAAAAGATATAAAAAAATATAAAACAATCACATTTATGGCTCAATTTATTGAATATGCTTACACAGAAAGTGAGGCTTCATTTTCAACCCATACGGAGTATCTTACTACGCCAATTTTAGCAATGCTTTCTAAAAGTAAAAATAAAAAAATATTAGATTTAGGCTGCGGCAATGGCTGGTTGGTAGATTTTTTAATCAAAGAAGGCTACGATGTCTATGGGACAGATGTTACCCCCTCAGGTATAGCACTTGCAAAGCAGAAACACACCAATCGTTTCTTTCTTTTAGACCCATCTGCTACAGAACTTCCTAGTGAGTTTAGAAATATACCTTTTGATACTATTTTGTCCATAGAGGTTATTGAGCATCTTTATGACCCACGTAGCTACTTTCAACTATGTAAGGGTATATTAATGCAAGGCAACAAACATGGAGAATTGATAGTTTCTACTCCTTATCATGGCTATTTGAAAAATTTAATAATGGCAATTACAGGCAAAATGGATGCTCATTTTTCGGTTTTGTGGGACGGTGGACATATTAAATTCTGGTCTAAAAAAACCCTTATTACTGTTTTACAAGAGTTTGATTTTCAATTTAAAGAGTTTAAAGGTTGTGGAAGATTGCCTTACCTTTGGAAATCTATGTTGGTAAAGGCTACTGTGTAATTATCAAATAAAAAAATAACCACATAGCTACATAGTTCACATAGAAAAAAGCTATGTTTCTATGTGGTAACGAAATTAAAGCTAAAAAATATGAACACACAACTTTTACAAAACCTCGCCAATTCTCTACAAGGCGAATTTTATTATGACCAAACAATGCGTACACTTTACGCAACAGATGCGTCTGCATACAGAGAAATGCCTTTGGCGGTTGCTTTGCCAAAAACGGAAGACGATATTCTGAAACTCATCAACTTTGCAAGGGAACACAAAACCTCGCTAATTCCTCGCACTGCGGGAACTTCCTTAGCTGGGCAGGTTGTAGGCAAAGGAATTGTGGTTGATGTGTCCAAATATTTCACTAAAATATTGGAAATCAACGAAAAAGAAAATTGGGTAAAGGTGCAACCTGGGGTAATTCGTGATGAATTGAATATGTATTTATCGCAATTTGACAAGTATTTTGGACCCGAAACCTCAACCGCAAATCGGGCAATGATTGGCGGAATGGTAGGCAATAATTCTTGTGGCTCAAATTCTGTGGTTTATGGCAGCACAAGGGAACATACTTTGGAGGTTACAGGTTTTTTGAGTGATGGAACAAAAACGACATTCAAAGCAATAACAAGCCCCCTAACCCCCGAAGGGGGAATTTCTACGTCAAAAACTCCCCCTTCGGGGGTAGGGGGGCTTAGTTCGGGGCTTACGTCTGAGATTTATCAACAAATGTTTTCCATTCTCTCAAACCCTGAAAACCAAGCTGAAATTCGCAAAGAGTTTCCAAAATCTTCTATTCCTCGTAGAAATACGGGTTATGCTATTGATTTATTGCTTGAAACGAAACCTTTTACGCCTGAAAGTACAGAGGAATTTAATTTAGCAAAATTGGTTTGTGGCTCGGAGGGAACACTGATGTTTTTGACTGAAATTAAGTTGAATATTGTGCCAAAACCACCAAAAAATGCAGCCTTGTTGTGTATTCATTGCCATTCGATAGATGAAAGTTTAAGGGCAAATTTGGTGGCTTTGAAATATAATCCTTCGGCTTGCGAATTGATAGACCATTATATTTTGGAATGTACCAAAACCAATCGTGAACAGTTGCAAAATAGGTTCTTTGTGGAAGGAGACCCGCAGGCTTTGTTGGTGGTAGAAATTGCAAAAGATGACAAAGTTGAAGTAGAAAAAATTATGGCAGACTTAATTGCAGACCTTAAAACGAATAATTTTGGGTTTCATTATCCTATTTTGTGGGGTGAGGATTGCAAAAAAGTGTGGACTTTGCGGAAGGCAGGTTTGGGTTTGTTGTCAAATATCAAAGGTGATGCAAAACCTGTTTGTGTGGTTGAAGATACGGCGGTAGATGTGCAAGATTTGCCTGAATATATTAGAGAGTTTAACGAGATTTTGAAAAAGCACGATATGTATTCCGTACACTATGCACACGCAGGAAGTGGCGAATTGCATTTGCGACCTATCATTAACCTCAAAACCGCAGAGGGCAACCAACAGTTTAGAACTATTGCTACCGAAGTTGCCCATTTGGTCAAAAAATATAAGGGTTCTTTGAGTGGAGAGCATGGAGATGGTCGGTTGCGTGGTGAGTTTATTCCGCTAATGATTGGTGCAAAAAATTATGAACTGATTAAGGAAATCAAACGAACTTGGGATAAAGACAATATTTTTAACCCAAATAAAATTGTGGATACGCCACCAATGAATGAAAGCCTAAGGTATCAAGCCCCCCCCGCCCCCGAAGGGGGTGCTGACGAAATTACGTCAAAAGCCCCCTTTGGGGGTTTGGGGGCTTCGGGGCTTGGCGTTGGGGCTACCGTTTTCAATTTTGACGATGGCATTTTGCGTGCTACTGAACTTTGTAATGGTTCGGGAGATTGTCGCAAAACGGAATTATCGGGTGGCACAATGTGTCCAAGTTTTATGGCAACTCGCAACGAAAAAGATACCACACGGGCAAGGGCAAATATTTTAAGAGAATATTTAACTAAACAACAGGAAACCCCGCAAGGGCTTGAAGCCCTTGCGGGGTTAGGGACAACCGCAGACGAAGTAAAAGAAGTTATGGATTTGTGTTTGAGTTGCAAAGGTTGTAAATCTGAATGTCCGAGTAATGTAGATTTGGCGAAATTGAAAGCCGAATTTATGCACCATTATTACGAAAAAAATGGCGTGCCTTTGCGTAGCCAATTAATTGCGAATTTTACAGCCTCACAAGAATTGGCAATGACTACGCCACGTTTGTATAACTTCTTGATAACCAACAGTTTCACGTCAACTCTAATTAAAGGAATTTCGGGTTTTGCTGCCAAAAGAAGTATGCCAAAAGTCTATAAAACGACTTTGAAAAAGTGGTATGAAAAAAATAGCCACCTAACCCCCGAAGTAGCCCCCCCCGCCCCCAAAGGGGGTGCTGACGTAAATGCGTCAAACTCCCCCTTCGGGGGTTGGGGGGCTTCGGCTTCGGGGCTTGGCACTGTTTACCTTTTTGCAGACGAATTTACCAATTACAATGATGTGGAAATGGGAATTACTGCCATGAAACTATTGCAGAAATTGGGTTATGAAGTCATTATTCCTACTCACGTGGAAAGTGGGCGTACTTATTTGTCTAAGGGTTTATTGAAAGATGCAAAGAAACTTGCGATAGAAAATGTTGAGTTATTGAAAGATAAAATTACAGAGGAAACTCCTTTGATTGGTTTAGAACCTTCGGCAATTTTGACGTTTAGAGATGAATATTTGGATTTGGTGAATGATTATCAAAAGCCTGATGCTCAACGAATTGCAAAAAATGCGTTGCTGATTGATGAGTTTTTGGCTCGTGAAATTGACAAAGGAAATATCACAAAAGCACAGTTTACGACTGAAAAAAGGTTGATAAAACTGCACGGACATTGCCACCAAAAAGCCTTAGCAAGTTTGACACCCACTAAAAAAGTGTTGGAATTTCCGCAAAATTATGAGGTGCATCTTATCCGTTCTGGTTGCTGCGGAATGGCGGGAAGTTTTGGCTACGAAAAAGAACATTATGAGGTGTCGATGCAAGTCGGCGAATTAGTCTTGTTTCCAACGGTGAGGCAACAACCTGAAAACGTGATTATTGCAGCCAACGGCACAAGTTGCAGACACCAAATTAAAGACGGAACTGGTCGGGTGGCAAAGCATTTGGTGGAGATTTTGTGGGAGGGGTTGAAGTAAAAATATATTGAAAGTTGTAATCTTGCGAAAAGATTACAACTTTACTACATTTGATAAAATTTTCAAAATATTACACAAATTAGATTAAAAGATGAAGCCAAAGGAGATTATAGAATTGGAAAAAAAATCGTGGTTTAAATTGGTGGAAACGAAAAATCCTGATGATATTTTGGGTTGGAAAACACCAAGAGTTTATCTACTTGATACAAACAAAAAAATTATTGGATTAAATCTATATTTTTGTATTATAGAAGATGTTTCATTTTTACGAGGTTTTACTGATTTAATAAGTTTAAATTTATTTAATAATCATTTAATTTCTGATATTTCCTTTTTGCAAGGCTTGACTAATTTGAAAGCATTACATTTAGGTGGTAATCAAATTTCTGATACTTCCTTTTTGCAAGACTTACTTAATTTGGAGTATTTACGTTTATTGTCAAATAAAATTTCTGATATTTCCTTTTTGCAAAACTTGATTAATTTGAAAGATTTAAATTTATGTTATAATAAGATTTCTGATATATCATTTTTAACAAGATTAAAAAATTTAACAAGTTTAGATTTAAAACACAATCAAATTTCAATTATTCAACAAAATTTTCTTAACTCTTTTTTTTACTTAGAATTTTTAAATTTAAGAGGTAATCCAATAAAAAACATACCCAAAGAGGTTTTTGATAAAGAAGAAAATTGCCTTCAAGACCTTAAAAACTACTTCACAGAACTCGAAAAAGGTTCTATTATCAACGAAACCGTAAAATTAATTATTGTAGGTAATGGCAGAGTTGGCAAAACTTCGATGTTCAAAAAACTGAAAGGATTAGCATTTGATGAAAACGAAAATTACACACACGGTATTAACATAGGCATTTTAGAAAAAGAAAATTTGCCCGAAGCCAAAACAGAAAAGCTAAAATTAAATGTTTGGGATTTTGGCGGACAAGAAGTATTTTATGCTACACACCAGTTTTTTATGCGTGATGATGTACTTTATATTTTGGCGTGGACAGACGAAAAAAATGTGCTTGTATACAGAGAAAAAGATACTGATGTTTTGCCAAATAACGAACCCGAAAAATGGCAGTCTTGCGAATATTGGTTAGATACCATTCGCAGGTATGCAAAAAATAGCCCTATTTTGATGGTACAAACACATACAGATTGCACTAAAACAGCTATTAACGAAACTTTGTTAAAAAAAGACTACAACGTAACCGAATTTTTAAATTTTAGTGCTTCAAAAAGTTTTGGTTTGGAGGAACTGAAAAATGCTATTACGCAGCATTTGAATAGCTTAACTATGTATGGTCAGGAATTTCCTAAAACTTACGAAAATGTAATTTTAGAAATAGAAAATCGCAAAAATGAAAATGTAATTTCTTATTCTGAATTTGTAAATACGATTTGTCGCAATGCAAATATCAGCGAAGGAGGCGAAAATAGTTTGTTATCTTATTTGGATAGCACGGGTTTAGTGGTACATTATGAAAAATACGAAAAATTACAAGACAAAATTTATATAAATCCAGAATGGCTAACAAAACAAGTTTATAGCTTGATAAACAACAAGTTAGACGATGATAAAATAAAAGGCAAAATTAGCCTTGATTATTTGAAAGAAAATTTACCAAATTATGAAAAATTTGAGTTAATAGAATTATTTAAAAAGTTTGAATTGCTATTTGAAGTACAAGATAGAAATGAAACTTTTTGGATTTCTCCACAATATTTGCCCGAAAATTTAGAAAATAATAAAGTTTTTCAAAGCCAGTTTGATATGGCAAGTTTAAAATTAATATTTCGTTTTGCTACTTTTATGCCTGACAATGTAATGATTAACTTTCTTAGTCGTTATGGTTCTTTTGCCAAAGATGAATATTGGAAAAATGGAATTTACTTTACTAAATATTATAGTAATTGTATTGTAGTTCGTGAAAATGCAACAGATTTATATGTTTATGCATTTATAAATCAAGATAATAACAAGTTATTACAAGAAGTTTGTAATGCTTTTGTAGAATTTGGCAAAAATGCAAAAACAGAAATTTCTGTAAATCAAAAAGACTTTGTTGTTTATACAGAGTGTAAAGATAATTTTGAAAGAAAAGCAAAGGAAATTAAATCTTTGCAAGGAGAAATTTTGCAAATGAAAGATTTTTGGTTTTTATTTGGTAAACAAAAAAATACTACCAATATGCACTTTTCGCAACATATTAAGAAAGCACTTACCGCAATAGAAAATGCTTCTATTGCTGTTTATTTTGACGCAATGAATGAGGTTATTTCTAATCCAAAAGTGCGTAGGGAAGACAAAACATCTTTAAATAGATTTGAGAAAAGATTTATTAGTGGTGATAAAGGGTTTGAATTTTACGAGGAACTTGAAACCTTTGCCAAAAGACTATTAAAACATCTTAATCAACAAGAAGAAGTAGAAACAACATTACAAGAAAATATACAAAAATTGCCAACTATAACTAAGCAAGAAATTGTAGAAAGCATTGCTACAATTAAAGAAGTTAAAGGCAGCGAAAATACAAGTAAAGCAAAAGCAATTTTGGGTAAAATAGTAGAAAAATTAGCTTCTTCTGGGATTACCTTAGCAGCCTCTTGGACTGCTTATTTTGTTTTGCAAAATATGGGTATTGATAAAGCAACTATTGATTTATTCTTAGAAGTTTACAAAAACTTTTCTGATAGTGAATAAATATTGTTGCGTATTTAGAGTAAGTCCAATAAATATAAATCAAGAAATTTATATTTATTGGACTTACTAATTTATATGAATAGGGTTTTTATCAAATCAGAAATAGAGAAGTTTGCTAAGTAATTGCAGCCAATGGCACAAGTTGCAGACACCAAAGTAAACGAGCTAAACATAGACAAAACTTTTGTAGTAGTTTCAACTATTGCCAAAGTTTTGTATCTTTGTATGAAATAAAATCAAAAAATTATGGGCTACAGCCATTACAAGAAATTGAGGCAAGTTTTACAAAAATTTGCCCTTAAATCTGAAATGATAGATTTGTTTCCGTTTGCTATTAAGGAAGTTCAGCCTTCTGATTGGTTGGTGCAAACCCTCAAATTAGCTCGTATGATGCCACTAACCAACGAAAAAACAAAATCAGAACGGATTGTTTCCCCCATTTTGTTAGAAACAGTGCTGCATTTTGAAAATAGGTTTACGCTGTTTTCTGGAGAGGAGCTACCTGTTAATTCGGAGGATAACTTATCGGGTGAGTGTGATTTTTTTATTACATTACAAAGACCTTCTACTGTTTTTGAAGCACCTATTATTTCTATAGTAGAAGCTAAAGACGAAGATATGGAGTATGGTAGAGCCCAGTGTGCAGCACAACTCTATGGAACTAAACTGTATAACGAGATGGAAGGTAAAAACTTCTCAGTCTTATTCGGATGTGCTACAGATGGAATAGAATGGCAATTTATACGTTTTGATAATAATATGTTTTACATAGATAGCAAGGTTTATACAGACCTCAAAGAAATTTTGGGCGTATGGCATCATATCTTGTCTTTGTATAAAAATGAGTAAATAGCAAAATAGTTGGTGGAGATTTTGTGGGAGGGGTTGAAATAGTCAATAAGCCTTACCAAGTTTTTGAAACTTGGTAAGATTTTTTTGTTTAAGATTTTTTCTTATCTTGGCAAAAAAATAATTTCATCATGTCTATTGCCCGCATACACCAATATTATAACGAACTATACGAAATCAAGCAATTTTCGGGCGAAGTAAAAGAAACTTCTCTCCGCAGACCTTTTGCGGAGTTGCTTAGTTATTTTGCAAAAGATAGAAATTTGCGATTGGTTGATGAAGTGAAAATACCAAATTCTCCTAAACAACCTGATGGCGTGCTGATAGACAGGTTTCGGTTTCGGTATGGCTATTGGGAGGCAAAGGATTTAAAAGATGACTTTGAGAAAGAACTGAACCAAAAAATAAAAATTGGCTACCCAACGGACAATTTGCTTTTTGAAAATTCACAAAAAGCTATGCTTATTCGTGGAGATGTGCGTGAAACTTGCGACATGACTGATGCAAAAGCACTGAAAGCCTTGCTTGAAAAATTTGTAAGTTTTGAGAGAAAAGAGGCAACTGATTTTAAAATAGCCGTTGAATTATTTAGAAAAGAAGTGGGAAAAGTGGCGAATATTCTTAAAAAAATGATTGATGGTTTTGTGGGAACAGAACAAAACTTGATAGATAATGACAAAGATTTTAACCAAAATTTTGTAAAAGCCCACCAAGAGCTTTTTGAGATTTGTAAAAACTCCATTAACCCTGATGTTACAAAAGCTGATGTGAATGAGATTATTGTGCAGCATATCTTGACAGGTGATATTTTCCGTAAAGTGTTTGATGCAGACCAATATTTAGACGAAAATAATATTGCGATGGCACTCAATAAAGTAGAAAAAACATTTTTTACAGGCGAATTGAAACGCAACACCCGCCAAGAGATTGAACCCTATTACAAAGTAATTGAAGCACAGGCTAAATCTTTGTTGGCACACGAAGAAAAGCAAGATTTTTTGAAAACCATTTACGAAAACTTTTATCAGGCTTACAACCCCAAAGCTGCCGACAAGTTGGGCATAGTCTATACGCCTTCGGAAATTGTCAATTTTATGTTGGACACTACGGAATATTTGCTCGAAAAACATTTTGAAAAGACACTTTCCGACAAAAATGTGCATATTCTCGACCCCGCCACAGGTACAGGAACTTTTATTACGCACCTCATAAAAAAACTAAATCCACATTCGCTAAAACATAAATACGAACACGAATTACACGCAAACGAAGTTTCTATTTTGCCTTATTATATTGCAAATCTCAACATAGAATATGTTTATAAGCAAAAGATGGGAGATTATGTAGAGTTTAAAAATATTTGTTGGGTGGACACTTTGGATAGTTTGGCAGCTTTAAATTATGGCAAAAAAGCTATGAATATGTTTAAAGAGGCTGATATTTTGGCAGAAAATAACAAAAGAATTGCTAACCAAAATAGCAAACCTTTAACGGTAATTATTGGCAATCCGCCTTATAATGCCAACCAACAAAACGAAAATGATAATAACAAAAATAGGGAATATTACACACATTATGACCAAAAAAAAGGTGGCGTTGATGGCAGAATAAAGGAAACTTATGTGCAAGAAAGCAACGCTACTAAAACAAAGGTTTATGATATGTATGCACGTTTTTATCGTTGGGCAACAGACAGAATGAATAATGCAGGAATTGTGGCTTTTATTACGAACCGCAGTTTTATCAATAGCACAACGTATGACGGTTTTCGCAAGTGTATGAAAGAAGATTTTAACGAAATTCATATTATAGATTTAAAAGGTGATGTACGAGCATCAGGCGACACCACACAAGGCGGAAATGTGTTTAATATTATGACAGGTGTGGCTATGATGTTTTTGGTGAAAAATCAGGAATTAGACAGTCATCGAATTTATTATTACAATGTAGGCGATGGACTTTCGGGGGCAGAAAAATTGGAGATTCTAAAAGATACCAAACTCAAAAACTTGCCACAAGAAAAAATTAACCCCGACAAAAACCATAATTGGATAAATCTTTCTGTTTCTGATTTTCAAAATCTTTTGCCTTTGGCAGAAAGTGATAACGAAAATAAGCAAGAAGATGAAAAATTATTTCATCTTTCTACGCTTGGCGTTGCCACCAACAGAGACCAATGGGTTTATGATTTTAGCAAAGAAAATTTATTGAACAAAATAAAAACATTTGCTACACTTTACAATGAATTACTAAAAAAACAAACTAAACCTAATGCAGCCAAATTACAGCAAGAATATCAAATTGCCTTAGAAAAATATAAAAAAGCCATAGTAAAAGAAAAAAAACCGCAAAAACCGCAACTTGTCGACGAACCTGAAATTTGGGGGGAAGAAATCAAATGGAGTAGAGATTTGAAAGCCAAATTTATGCGAAATCAAAGTATTGTTTTTGACGAAAATTTAATAAGAATAGCTAATTACAGACCTTTTACTAAACAATTTTGGTATTCCGAGAAAAATTTGAGTGATGTTTTTACTCAAAATCATTATGCTATGTTTGGGGAAAATTTAGACAAAGAAAATAAAGTAATTTGTTTTACAAGCCCAAACTCTCAAAAATCCTTTATGGCTTTGGTTGTAGATAAAATTATGGATTTGCACTTTACAAGTCCAGCAACAGGGGCTTTTTCCATTCCTTTTTACACCTATCTTGCAAATGGCGAAAGAGTGGAGAATATTACGGATTGGGGGTTGGCGGTTTTTCAAAATCATTATGCAAGCCTTACCCCACCCCCTGCCCCTCCCCTATTGGGAGGGGAGTTTTTGACATCTTCGATGTCTGGGAGTGAAACTCCCCTCCCAGAAGGGGAGGGGCAGGGGGTGGGGTTATGTAAACTTGATATTTTTCATTATATCTATGCCGTTTTACATTCGCCAGACTATCGCAAAAAATATGAATTAGATTTAAAACGTGAATTTCCTCGTATTCCTTTGTATGCAGATTTTTGGAAATATGCAGAGGCAGGGAAAAAGTTGATGGAATTGCATTTGAATTATGAAAGCCCACAAAAGATGTCATCTTTAAAAAAAGATGACATCTTTACGCCACTTTTAGAACGTAAAGATATTGATTTAGCTAAGTTCTTAGAAAAACTGCGTGGGAAGAAAAAGGAAAAAGAGTTATTTAGCAAAGAAAAAACGGCACTTTTTGAGGAAGAAGCTAAAGAACCCGAAATTAAAATAAATCCTATTTTGCGAATAAAAGACGACACTATTTTGATAGACGAACTCACTACTTTATCGGGAGTTCCTGCACAGGCTGTGGCATATAAGTTAGGCAATCGTAGTGCTATTGAGTGGATTTTAGACCAATACAAGCCCTATAAATCTGATGACAAAACGATACAAGAACAATTTAACAACTACGATTTTGCAGACTATAAAGAACAAGTGATTGAGTTGTTGCAACAAGTTTGTTGGGTGAGTGTAGAAACAATGAAGATTGTGGAAAAACTGTAGAACGGGATTTAGTCCAATGCTATTAAGCTAAGAAATTGTTTTTTGTCCCTTTAGGTCAATTCTATTGCGGACTTCATATTGGTAGCCAAGTTAAGTTTTATCTGTTTCATTTATTCCATAAACCACAGAAGGCAAAGGTAAATTGGCAGGGAACAAAAACTTTTCTCTCTATGACATCAAGAATGAATATACCAACCAAAACTATTTAGAAACCATTATGACAAACTTAGACTTGGATGTAGAGTGGAAACGACAGGAATTTTTTTTGAAACTATCCCTGACGAAATAGTTAGAAAACAGCTATTGCAAGCCGATGAAAGATTTAAATTTGCCTCTGTCTATGTATTTCCCACAGTAAAAGTAGAGTGGGGTTTGCCGATTGATTATTTGGCAGAAAATATTAGTCTTGAAAATCTGTATGCTTTTGATAATTTTATTAGAAATGGCGATAGAGGAGAACGAAAAACAAATATGATTAGGCATACAGAAAATTCGGAAATCTTTTTGATAGACCATGAAATGGCATTTGACATTACGCCACAAACTACGCAAAATTTTGAAAAAGGACAATGGGAAGTGATGTTTACTACTTATCATTTTGCGTATAACTATTTGCAACAACAGCCCTCGCCAACTTTTTATGAATTTGAAGAATATGTAAATACATTGAACCTAAAAAAATTAGAGCCAATTTTTAGGCAATTAGAACAATGGGGATTTGATACAAAAGAAGATTTATTGACAGAATATTTATTTTATATGAAAAAAAATATTGCTAAATTTATTGCCTTACTACAAAAGACTATCTGATGAAAACAACAGCTTTATATTGCCCATTGGAATATCACCATTCGCAAGCAGACGATAAAACCCTGATTTTGGCATTGGTTTGCTATGACACAATGACAGGAAATATAACGTGGGAAATAGACAAAAAGCAGGCAAATGAACTATTATTGTCTTATTTTCCAAATGTGCAGTTTAGAATTTTAGACCCCTATTTTACATTAATTCAGCAAAAACTTAGCAAGCACCCCGCCCAAAAAAACTGGGTAGCCGAAAATCTTAAAAATTATCTCGATACTAATATTCTTACACCTGATGATGGGGCTTTGCGTTGGGGGAAAATTACGCAAAGTGGTGCAAAAGAATGGGAAAAATACCGAAAAACGTATTTGCTAACCGAACATGATACCAATGCCATGAAAAATAAATTTGAGGTATTGGTAATGCAACCCTTTATCCAAAATGGCAACGAACACCTCCTTAGCACCAACGAACCATTGGCAGGAACTACACTAATAGCAGACAGAGCAATAGGAGAGGCAAACACAAAAAACGTGATATGGTTTATTAACTTAGACACAGCTAATGGATTAAAAAAAGTTCAAAAAATAGCCGAAGAACAAACTCTTTTGGCTCAGGCAACTCATAAGCTAACAATAGATTTATGGCTAACAAGTGCCTCGCCACAAAAAGCAGTAGCACAACTCAAACAAGAATTGAGCAGTTTGCAATTTGCAACCTATTTTCCCGAACAGTGGATTGAATATGCAAAAAAAATGCAAAAAAAATATATGTCCAAAAAAGCAAAAATCTACTACTTTCGTTTTCCCACCATGCCCAGCAAGGCAGAAAAACTGCAACTTATCAAAGATACTAAATTTGAGGACATTCCTTTTGAGAGAATAACACCTGACGAAAAAGGAAACTGGATAAACCAAACCGACAACGACTTCCAAACTCTCATTCCCCTCTGCTCAAAAGACGTGAAATTCGGCAGAAGCAAAGAAGCTATTTTTGAACTCTATACAGGAGGCTATAAAACCAACAGAGATGAATGGGTTTTTGATTTTGACAAAGAAAATTTGGCTAAAAAAGTGCAACATCTTATAGAAAAATACAACGCACAAGTAGATAGTGGAAAAATAGCTAACGAAGAATTAGACTATTCTATAAAATGGAGTAGTACATTAAAAGAGTATTTGTATAAAAGGCGAAAAATAAATTTTGATAAAACTAAAATCATAGAAGTTCCCTTGCGACCTTTTGTAAATTGCTTTTACCATACCGAAAAAATGTTAAGTGATAGATTAACTGACAATCACTATAAAATTTCGGGCAAAGATTTAGACCAAGATAACCTGATAATAACAATAAACGAAGGGGGCAGGCTTAAGTTAGCAGCTTTGGTTACTCGTCAAATTCCAAGTTATTCTTTTTATGTTTTAGATGCTTCTCAGTCTATTCCTTTTTACCGTTACGAAAATGGCGAAAGAGTAGAGAATATTACGGATTGGGGTTTGGCGGTTTTTCAGCAAACGTATAGCCCCCTAACCCCCGAAGGGGGAACTGACGTGAGTTCGTCAAAAATCGGAGTGCCGAACCATCCCCCTTCGGGGGCTGGGGGGCTTTGTAAGTTAGATATCTTTCATTATATCTACGCTGTTTTACATTCGCCAGACTATCGCAAGACTTACGAATTAGATTTAAAACGTGAATTTCCTCGTATTCCTTTGTACGCAGATTTTTGGAAATATGCAGTGGCAGGGAAAAGGTTGATGGAGTTGCATTTGAATTACGAATTAGAAATTACGAATTACGATTTATCGGGTGGCTCGAAGCCACCCGATAAATATTCGCCACTTTTGGAAAGGAAAGATATTGAGTTGGCAGAGTTTTTGGAAAAAGTGCAAGGGAAAAAGAAAAGCCCAAATGTAAGCCCCCCAGCCCCCGAAGGGGGAGTTTTTGACGAACTCACGTCAGTTCCTCCTTCGGGGGGTAGGGGGCTTATATCTCCCATTTTGCGAATAAAAGATGATATAATCTTTATAGACGAACTCACTACTCTATCGGGAGTTCCTGCACAGGCTTTGGCGTATAAGTTGGGTAACCGAAGTGCTATTGAGTGGATTTTAGACCAATACAAGCCCTATAAATCTGACGACAAAACCATTCAAGAGCATTTTAACAATTACGATTTTGCAGATTATAAGGAAGAAGTAATAGAATTATTGCAAAAAGTGTGTTGGGTGAGTGTGGAAACAATGAAAATTGTGGAAAAACTGTAGAACGGACTTTAGTCCGTTTATCGCAAAGGTGCAATGAGGCTGTCCGAAAAGGCAAAATTTTGGAATATTACAAAATGTAACTAATTGATAATTAAGTAGTTACATTTTAAGTTTTTTCATTTTTTTGCCTTTTCGGACAGCCTCATCGCAAAGGTGCAATAAACGGACTAAAGTCCGTTCTACATACTAATTGCAATAAAATATATTTTTTTTATTTTAATAACGCAGATTCAACTTTGAAATGCAATTTTATTTTTGATTAAATTTTGTATTGGACTGTCAAATTCTAATGTTTTTCTTGGTCTATTATTAAGTTTTTGCTTAGGCAGCCCCGCTGAATTTCGGCAATATTTTCAACAGAAAAATCATTAAAGCTGGTGGCAGCCCTATTTGATTTTTTTGGAATATATTGGCGTATTAAACCATTTGTATTTTCGTTCAATCCTCTTTCCCAAAAATGATACGGATTTGCAAAATAAATTTTGACACCAATTTCTTTTGCGGAATGCCGCCCAGTAACTTCTTGATGGTTTGTAAAGTGGAGTGCCACCCCAGTCTTTGCCATTGTCAAAAGTGATGGTTTTACAAGGCATACCTGTTCTTTTAAAGAAATTTATTACTGCATTTTCAACACTTTTTGCAGTTTTTTCATCTAATTTTTCAATGTAAGTAAATTTTGATTTTCTATCAACTAATGTTAAAATTGCTCCCTGATGATTAGCTCTGGGCGGCACTCCGTCAATAATTGTATCACCCTCCCAATCACCGTATCTTTCCTTTGTTTCAACGACTGACGGCCTATGATTAGGCATCCCCCAGCTATCATCACTTTATTGGGGATAACTCCTCTTTTTTCCTTTGTTAGCAACCTTTTTTTACGATATTTCCTCTTTTGTCTTAGATTTTCTTACAATTTGCCACCATTTTTCTTATCTTTATAAATATGTTGATAAATCCATTCATGACTCATTGTTTTCTTATTTTCTTTTTTCAATACGCCTACAATTTGCTCTGGGCTGTATTGTTTTGTAAGT